>JAZLBS010000049.1:0-57938 GCA_045613805.1 Acutalibacteraceae bacterium | reverse complement strand
GGTATCACAATCAACACAGCTCACGTTGAGTACGAGACAGAAACACGTCACTACGCTCACGTTGACTGCCCGGGCCACGCCGACTACATCAAGAACATGATCACAGGTGCTGCACAGATGGACGGTGCTATCCTTGTTATCGCTTCTACAGACGGCCCCATGGCTCAGACAAAAGAACACCTTCTTCTTGCTCGTCAGGTTGGCGTTCCCTACATCATCGTATTCATGAACAAGGTTGACCAGGTTGACGACGAAGAACTTCTCGAACTCGTTGAAATGGAAATCAGAGAAACTCTTGACGAATATGAATTCCCCGGCGATGATACACCCATCATCAAGGGTTCAGCTCTCAAGGCTCTCGAATATGCTGGTACAGAAACAGCTGCTCCTGAGCTTGCTCCCATCTGGGAACTCATGGCTGCAGTTGACAGCTACATCCCCACTCCCGACCGTAAGGCAGACCTTCCCTTCCTTATGCCCGTTGAAGACGTATTCACCATCACAGGTCGTGGTACTGTTGCAACAGGTAGAGTTGAAAGAGGTCAGCTCAAGACTGGTGAAGAACTTGAAATCGTTGGTCTTACAGAAGAAAAGAGAAAGACTGTATGTACCGGTATCGAAATGTTCAGAAAGATCCTCGACTATGCAGAAGCAGGCGATAACATCGGTGCTCTTCTTCGTGGTATCCAGAGAACAGAAATCGAACGTGGTCAGGTTCTTGCAAAGCCCGGCTCAATCCACCCCCACACAAAGTTCCGTGGTCAGGTTTACGTTCTTAATAAGGATGAAGGCGGACGTCATACTCCTTTCTTCAACAACTATCGTCCTCAGTTCTACTTCAGAACAACTGACGTTACAGGTATCATCAGCCTTCCCGAAGGCACAGAAATGTGTATGCCTGGTGATAACGTTGAAATGGACGTTGAACTTATCACAGAAATCGCTATCGAAGAAGGCCTTCGTTTCGCTATCCGTGAAGGTGGCCGTACAGTTGGTTCAGGCGTTGTTATCGCTATCAACGACTAATTCGAACAATTTCACAAAAACTGAGACTCTCACTCCGGTGGGAGTCTTTTTTTGTCACCTCTCAGTCTGTTTGCCTCGCCTGAAAGGAGAACTGTCACGTTTTGCGTGACGGAGAGGTTCGTAGGGTCACGACGGGTCGTGACCGAAAAAAATAACCGCTCACTTTACATGCATAAAATGAACGGTTATCGAATTTTATCATCACTTAATCCTAAAATATAGTCAGACGTGACATTATAAAATTTACAAAGTGTAATGAGGCTTTCTATTGGAAGGCTTCTTTTTTTTATTTTCATACATTCCGTAAGCCTGAGTGATGTTTTTCAGCCTGTCTCTTTCTAATTAACACTTCCTTTACGAATACACCTTGACTTTTGTCTCTCCTCAGTATTATAATTACAACGATACACAATGCTTTAATAATGCGTGTAAAGAGGGAAAATATGAACACTGACAACGAAAGAAATCAAACAGAAAAGGTTCTGAGCCTTGCTCTGGATCTTGGTAAAAGCATGATTAAATGCGGTGCTGAGATGAACAGAGTTGAAGAAACCATTATTCGTATAGGCTATGCCTACGGTATGAAAAGCACGGAGGTTTTTTCTGTGGTCTCAATGATTACCGCTACGGTAGCTGATGAAAACGGAAGAACACACACACAGACAAGGCGTATATATTCCTATTCAATCAACTTTGATAAGCTTGAGCATCTCAATGCTCTTTCCCGAAAAATCTGCGCTGAAAAGCCAGATACGGAAGAGGCGAGGGCAGAGCTTGAAAAAATTATGGTGCCATCAAGAATCTTCAATCCGATTGCCCTTTTCGGATATATGCTGGGTTCAGCGGGCTTTGCCGTATTTTTCGGCGGAACGGTTATGGATGGCATTGCAACCATGCCAATTTCCGTAATGATTTACCTTCTCAATTCCTTTATAAAGGTAACGGGCGCGAGCCGTCTTTTCTTTACGGCACTGACCTCGGTGCTTTCGGGCACTCTTGCTCTTGTTTTTGTGCGTTTCGGCTTCGGAAGTAACGCAGATATGATTATGATAGGCAATATAATGCTGCTCATTCCCGGTCTTATGATGACAAACTCCGTAAGGGAAATGCTTTGCGGAGACTTGATGTCAGGCATACTGCGTCTTCTTGAATCTGTGATTCTTGCCCTTTCCATTGCCTTCGGCTTTGCAATACCTATTTATATTTCGGGACTTCTGGGGGTGTGAGAAATGGATATGAAAGAGCTTTTTACCCTTCTTTTTTCGGGAGTTATCGGAACTGTAGGCTTTTCTATTCTTTTTAAGTCTAATAAGAGCAGAGTCTTCTGCTGTGCAGTGGGCGGTGCTCTTGTGGTTTTTGTTTATGCGGTGTGCAAGGAGCTGACGGATAATCTCTTTGTTCAGAATTTTGTTCCCTCGCTTGTTGCTACTGTTTATGCGGAAATTATGGCAAGAGTTATGAAGGCACCTACAACACCTATTCTGGCTTGTTCGGTAATTGCCCTTATTCCGGGCGGCAGACTTTATTATACTACCTATAATTTTGTTACCAGCAATATGGAAGGCTTTGATAAGGAACTGATTTCAATGCTTCAGGTGGCAGCAGGCATCTGCGTGGGAATCACATTTGTATCGGTTATTGTCAATGAGATAAACCGACACAAATTCAAGCAAATATATGAAAATCGTTAAATAATTAAAGGAGAAAAATTTATGAGCAAAATTAAAGATGCGGCCTTTTCCGTTGTAGGAAAGGTTTACACAAAGATCAATTCCCTTTCACAGGCGGAGCAGCAGAGAAGTGTTGCAGAGAAAATCATCACTCCCGGTATGCCTGAAATTGTAAGAAATGCCGCCGCACAGGGTGCCGTTCTTCTTAAGAATGACGGTGTTCTTCCTCTTGCGGAAGGCTCATCCGTTTCCCTTTTCGGCAGAGTGCAGAAGGATTGGTTTTACACCGGCTACGGATCGGGCGGTGATGTTAATAAGCCCTATGCCGTTAATCTTATTGACGGTATCAGAAACTGTGAAAAGCTTCTTCTTGATGAGGAAACAGCAGAGTTTTATGAAAAGTGGTGTGACAGAAACCTTATTGACCACGGCTTCTGGGGACATTGGCCGAGATTTTACCCTGAAATGCCGATAAGTGAAGACTTTGTAAAGAGAGCCACAGGTGATACGGCTGTGGTTGTAATCGGCCGTTCAAGCGGTGAAGACAGAGAAAACGCTCTTGAAAAAGGCAGCTACTATGCTACCGATGAAGAGCTTGATATGCTCAGAAAGGTTACAAAAGAGTTTGATAAGACAGTAGTTCTTTTCAATATCGGCTGTATTATGGATATGAGCTTCCTTGATGCCTTCGGTGATAAGATTTCTGCTGTTCTTATAGTATGGCAGGGCGGTATGGAAAGCGGTAATGCCGTGGCAGACCTTCTCTGCGGTAAAATATCACCTTCAGGTAAGCTTCCCGCAACCATCGCAAAGGAGTATGAGTCGTTCCCGTCAGCAAAGGATTTCGGTAACAAGGAATACAATAACTATACCGAAGACGTTTATGTAGGCTACCGCTATTTTGAAACCTTCTCTAAAAATGCGGTTCAGTATCCCTTTGGCTTCGGCCTTACTTACGGCGATTTTGAAACAAAGCTTGTTTCTGCCGAGGAAAAGGAAGAGGGCTTTGAATTTACCGTTGAGGTTAAGAATAAAGGCAAGTACGCCTCTGCTTATGCTCCGCAGATTTATGTAGAAAAGCCTTGCGGTGTTTTAGGTAATCCCTACCGTGAGCTTTGCGCTTTCAAAAAGACAAAGGTGCTCGCAAAGGGCAAAAAAGAAAAGCTTACACTTTTTGTTTCAATGTATTCTCTTTCCTCCTATGATGAGCAGGGGCAGACAGGTTATAAATCTGCTTATGTAATCGAAAAGGGCACCTACGGCTTTGCAGTGGGTGACAATGTAAGAGATGCAGAAAGAGTCTTCGAATGGACTGCTGATGAAACAATTCTTTATCAGCAGCTTTCACAGGTGGGCGCACCGAGAGAGGATTTTGAAATTGTAGCTGCCGCAAAGAAGGACGGAAGATACTACATAGACAAAAAGCCTGTATTCAAAAAGGAATATGATCTTAAGCAGATTATTACCGATAATCTCCCTGAGGGTAAGGAAATGACAGGGGATAAGGGCTATAAGCTTATTGATGTAAAAGAGGGCAGAGTGTCCATGGAGGACTTTGTGGCACAGCTCAGTCTTGATGAGCTTGAAGCAATTTCAAGAGGAGACTATATTATGAACAGTCCTCTTGGTGTGGCAGGTAATGCGGGCTGCTTCGGCGGTGTTCTTCCCTCGATGCGTGACAAGGGCATCCCCGCTGCAACAACAACTGACGGTCCCTCAGGTATCAGACTTTCTGCTTCCTGTTCACTCATTCCCATCGGTACTCTTTTAGCGGCAACCTTTGATGAGGAATATACCGAAGAGCTTCTTGCAAAATTGGGCGAAGAGATGGCTGACCGCGGCTCAGATATTCTTCTTGCTCCGGGTATGAACATTCACAGAACACCTCTTTGCGGACGAAACTTCGAATACTTCTCCGAGGATCCCTATCTTTGTGGTAAAATTGCCGCCTCTTATGTAAGAGGTGTGCAGAGAAACGGCAAGTCTGCCTGTCCGAAGCATTACGCATGTAACAATCAGGAGTTCAACCGTAACGGCAACGACTCAAGGCTTTCTGAAAGAGCACTCCGTGAAATCTATCTCCGTGGCTTTGAAATCTGCGTAAAGGAAGCACAGCCAAAGAATATTATGACCTCCTATAACCTTATCAACGGTGTATGGGGACATTATAACTACGAGCTCTGCACCCTTATTCTCAGAGAAGAATGGGGATATGAGGGCAACGTTATGACCGACTGGTGGATGAGAAAGTCAAAGAGCCAGGAGTTTCCCATTATGGAAGACCAGGCATACAGGGTAAGAGCTCAGGTTGACGTGCTTATGCCCGGCGGAGGAAGAACCGGCAAAAATAAAAAGCCTGACGGCACGCTTCTCGCCACCTACGGTAAGGAAGGCGGTATCACTCTCGGTGAAATGCAAAGAACAGCCGCTAATGTTCTCCGCTTCGTGATGAACAGCACAGCTATGGACAGAATGATGGAGGGTAAATAAGATGCCTTTAATTACAGCTAAAACATCCGTAGAAATCTCCAAGGAAAAGGAAAGCGTTCTCAAAGAAAAATTCGGTAAAGCCATTGAGCTTATCGGTAAAAGCGAAAGCTGGCTTATGGTTGACTTTCAGGACAAGAAAAACCTCTGGTTCAAGGGAACTGATGAAGACTGCGGAATAATCGAAATTGAGCTTTTCGGTAAGGCAAGTGACAGCGGCTACGATGCACTTACTGAGAAGATAACTGAAATCATTTGCAGTGAGCTTCCTATCGATAAAAGCAGACTTTATGTCAAGTACAGCGAAATCGACCATTGGGGCTACAGCGGATTTAATTTCTGAATAAATAAGAAAAAGCACGGGTGACCGTGCTTTTTTTGATGGCAAATTATTTATTTAACGGTTATGGCATTTTCAAAGGTTTTTCTGATTCCGAACTGGTCAATTGTGATGCTGTAACTGCCCTTCGGAGCATCTTCGAGAATAATAAAATTAAAAATGGCTTCTTTTTTGTAGCTTGATTTTATTTGTAACACAGAATATCCGTCTACGCTGACATCACTGTCGCACTTGCTTGTATAAAGACAAACATAAGAGCCGTCATTACGGGAAACAGTAATGTTTATATAATCATCTCCGGCGGCTGCGTATTCAAAAGGACGGCCAGCGTTTTCCGATTTTACTAAGATTTCCACGGAGTCGCCTGCCTGATATTCGTAAACACCCGATGGTACAGTATAGTCGAGGTTTATTTCAATCGGTGCATCACCGTATATAAAACCTGATATAAAAAGAACAATAGCAAAAATGAATTTTTCAATGCGCTGTAAAAACTGTAATGAAAACATAATGCTTCCTCCTTTATGTCTGCGGTAAAATATAGTCCTGTTATTTTCATTATATCGATTTGAATATTAAAGTCAAGATTATTGTTAGCATTTTTATACTCGACACCATAAGGACACGGTGTATCCTGACCGTTTTTTTTGCTGTACTCCTTGCATGTCATTTTGAACGAAGTGAAAAATCTTTGCAGAAGGCAGAGTTCAAAGCTCTTTGTTATTATTAGGTCAAATCAGCCCTTATGCTGACGTCATATTAAGGAAAGGTTGACGGAGAGGGTTCATCGGTCGCGATACGTTGTGCCCCTACCGAATTGGTGTAATCATAGGGCTACGGCCTGTGTCCGCAAAAAAGCACAGGTAACAAAGTGAAACCTGTACTTAACTTAATGCTATTCAGATGTGAGGGAATGAATGGCGAAGGATGCCGCCACCTGTTAATCAGCTTTCCATCAAGACGGATAACTATCCCTTGTGTTATATTCGTGTCATAAAATAAATCTTATATACAAAAAGGAAAAAACTAATACAATGATCCATAACATACTGAAGAATAGAGAAATACCAATAGCATCAATTTTTCTGTACTTATTATCAATCTCAATATCATAATAAGTTTTTTCGTCGTCTCTCAAATCAACTATAATTTTTTCGCCACGCAAACTGTTGATTGGTACCAAAGTTTTGAACTCTGTAATTTTTGCTGTTACTTTTGCACCAACTCTTATTTCATTTAGTAAATCAGCAGTTCTATACATACCGCGTACCAACAGATTACACTCGGTATTTCCTATTGTAACGATAATTTTCGGTATACTTTTTTGATTCTGATACGGTTTATCAATCTGTGAAACCACGCCCACTATTTCATATGTATTGTTTTCATCTACTTTTGTTTTTGTTAAACTAATATCGATAATCATAAGAAGTAAGAGAATTAATGTCATAGCATTATATAAAATGATTTTGTACAGCTCTTTCTTCTTTTGCGGATTTTTTAAAACACGACTAATTTTATTCATATCTTATCTCCGAAACAAGGAATTTTCAAGCATATTTGCAACCTTTCATACCACTGTATTAATTTTTTAAGCCTCTTTCTTTCATAAAATTATAATCTTTAGTAAGCATTCTTGATTGTTTTAACGGCATTACATTAACAAGGTAATCATAAGTTTTTTTATTATAGCCGATTTTAACACAAGAATTTGAGGGTAATAATCTATTTATGTTACATTTGTGTTCATTGCTGATATAACCATACGATAAATAAATATATCTATGAGCAAAGCCTCCATTTCCACCTTTGCCTGCATAAAAGATTCCAATACCTACATCAGCACATTTAGAATAATCTATACGATATGATTTTTTTAACAAAGGCCTTATAACTATTCCTTTTTCATCAAATATTCCCCAACAAAAAAGAATGTCGCGTTTTCTGATTATGAGTATTACAAGGATAAAAGCGCCTAAAAAATTAGCAATAGAAATAGATTTTACCAAAATGCTACTGTCATCTAAATATATAAATATACCTAAACTCAGAAACAAAAATATCATTACAATAGAAACTATAGCCAAATATAGAGTGTTAAATGAACCTAAATATCTTTTCATCACATTAACCTCCCTTACAAATAACACAAGGTACGGTTATATATTTTATAACGTTTCCTGACCGTTATAATTGACACGTCACTTTTCAATTTAATACTATCACACCGTAAAACCATTGTCAATCAGTTCACCACAAAAGTCCGCTTGAGATTACGGATATAACAAATAGGAAACTAAGAAAACTCTCCGTCAACCTATTGGATCCATCTCTACCTGCAGGAGACTGGCATCCTTTTGTCACGAAGTGTCGGGGATCACAGCGCCCATACAATTAATATCGTTTAATCGGCGTAATATCTTTTCTTGCTTTCCGAATACTTCTCCGCGATTGCGCATTGTGCATTGCGAATTCTTTATGCAACTTGCATAGTTTTCACCCCTTATTTTATACTTGCTTTTTTTACTTAAAATTGGTAGAATGTACTTTAGAATAGTTTAATCAGGAGTATATATGGGAAATCTGGACTTTTGCTGTAAACCTACCTTCAATAACATTTCCGAAGAAAAAAGAAATAAGATTCTTTCCGTGGCGATAAATGAATTTGCCTGTAACGGCTTCGAAAATGCGAACATAAATACCATCGCCAAAAAGGCACAGGTCAGTGTCGGCTCGCTTTATAAGTATTTCGACACGAAGACAGATCTGTTTCTTACAAGCGTAAATTACGGCATACAGAACTTAGAGGCGGTTATGGAAGAGGTTATCGTCAGTGATCTACCCATTATGGAAAAGTTTGAAAAGCTTATCCGTATCGCTATCGAGTCCTC
This sequence comes from Acutalibacteraceae bacterium, assembly GCA_045613805.1. GTDB lineage: Bacteria > Bacillota > Clostridia > Oscillospirales > Acutalibacteraceae > UBA6857. The sequence continues at coordinate 49,524 of JAZLBS010000049.1, read as the reverse complement.
GCGAAGAGACCATATTCTCATAAAGCTTTATAATGTAGTTATCAGCCAGACTAATTCAGCTGTGGCAAAAACCGTCGCCACTCAGATGGAGGGGCTTACCTCAGAGGCATACAAAAGAGTTATCGCCGACGGTCAGGCGCAGGGAGAAATCCGTAAGGACATTGACCCGGGTATGGCGGCTTATCTTGTCGATAACATACTGATGAACATTCAGTTTACATATGCCTGTGACTACTATAAGGAACGCTTTAAAATTTATTCAGGCGAAGATATTTTCGAAAAGGATGAAGAGGTCATTGCAAATATTCTCCGCTTCGTTAAGGCGGCACTGAGAACATAAATAATTCCCGAAAGGATGTATAATATGAAATACGCACTCGCTTACGACATCGGTACCACAGGTGTAAAAACCTGTCTTTTTGAAATCGGTGACACTATCAAACTTTTAGCTGACGCCAATGAGGGCTACGAGCTTTACATTATGCCTGACGGCGGTGCAGAGCAGGATCCCGACGAATGGTGGGAGGCTATGAAAAATACCACTAAGGCAGTTTTCTCCAAAACTGACATAAAGCCTGAACAGGTTGACGGTATTTCCTTCTGCTCACAGGCACAGGGTCTTGTTCTCGTTAATAAAGAGGGCAGACATATCCGCCGTGCCTTCAGCTATATGGACCAGAGAGCAAGAAAGGAACAGAAGGAGCTTATGGACCACGGCTTCCTTCATCAGATTGCCGGTGCTTCTCTTCCAAAGCTTTTAGTTTCTCTTGCCAAAACAGGTGCAGTAGCAGCTTCCGTTAAGGACCCCGTTTTCAAATATAACTGGGTTAAGAATAATGAATCAGATAACTATGAAAAGATTTATAAGTGGCTTGACGTTAAGGAAGCACTTATTGCCCGTATGACAGGCAAGTTCGTTATGACTGAGGACTCTGCCTTCGGTACACTTCTTTTTGATATTCATAAGAAGAAATGGAGCCCTGAGGTTTGTAAAATCCTTAAGGTTAATATGGATCATCTTCCCGAAATCATCAAGTCAACTGACGCTGTAGGCGGTCTTACAGCTAAGGCAGCCGAGGAATTAGGCCTTAAGGAAGGCACACTTGTATTCGGCGGCGGTATGGATGCTTCTCTCATCGGTGTGGGTGCAGGTGCTGTTAACAATAATGAAACCCACGTCTATATGGGTACATCAGGCTGGGTTTCCACCGTTGTAGACAAGAGTATCGTTGACGCTTCCGCTATGATTGCCGCTGTTGTAGGTGCAAGACCCGGATATTATAACTATTTTGCAGAGCTTGAAACTGCAGGCAAGTGTCTCGAATGGGTAAAGAATCATCTTGCACTTGACGAAATCGGTATCTACCTTAAAAAGACAGATGTAGCCGAGGATATGGAAAGCAAATTCACTAACCTTTATCAGTATCTTTCATCTGTTATCGAGCAGGTTCCCGCAGGCTCAAACGGTGTAATGTTCACTCCCTGGCTTCACGGTAACCGTTGCCCCTTTGAAGACCCCAATTCAAGAGGAATGTTCTTTAACCTTAGCATCGAAACAGGTAAGAGCGAAATGATCCGTGCTGTTGTTGAGGGTGTATGTATGCATATGCGCTGGATGCTTGAAACTCACGAAAAGAAAACAAAGACATCAAATGTTATCCGCTTCGTAGGCGGTGGTGCTCTTAACGACTCCACAAGTCAGATTTTAGCTGACATCACAGGCAGAGTAGTTGAAACTGTTGCAAGTCCTCAGAATGTAGGTGCTGTAGGTGCCGCTATTGTGGTTGCAGTAGGTCTTGGAGTTATTGACGGTATCGGTAAGGCTAACCTTCTTATCGACGCTGAAAAGAGATTCCAGCCCAACGAGGCAAACAAGCCCGTTTACGATAAGATGTTTGCAGCATATAAGGAAATCTATCCCGCAAACAAAAAGGTATTCAAAATGCTTAACGGCTAAAATAAAAAGGGGCTGTCAGACAGCCTCTTTTGCATTATAGATAACAGGTGGTAAAAATGACAGATAAAACCAGAGCTGAAAGAGAAGTAAGAGAGTTCGCATCATTTCTTAATAACTGTGACCCTGAAAGGGTGAAAAAACAGTCTGATGATTTTATGAAGCTGATGACCTATTACCGCTGTGCCATAATGGAAATTGAAACCAAGTTCAATGTTCTCAATGCAGAATACTCTCTCGAGCACGACAGAAATCCCATCAGCAGTATTAAATCAAGACTCAAGCAGTTTTCGAGCATAAAAGAAAAGCTCGAAAGGAAAGAGCTTCCCTTTTCTCTGGAAGCAATAGAAGAAAATCTTAATGATATAGCGGGTGTCCGTGTGATCTGCTCCTTCCCCGGTGATGTTTATTCCCTGGTGGATGCATTTCTTAAGCAGGACGACATAACCCTTATCGAAATGAAGGATTACATAAAAAATCCCAAGCCTAACGGCTACCGAAGTCTGCATCTTATTATCTCTATTCCGATTTTTCTTGCTCACGAAAAGAGAAATATGAAGGTTGAGGTTCAGCTTCGCACCATTGCTATGGACTTCTGGGCAAGCTTGGAGCATCAGATGAGATACAAGAAGGATAATATCTTCACCGAAGAAATGATGAAAGAGCTCAGCGAGTGCGCCAAGATAAGTGCCGACCTTGACGAAAGAATGGACAGGCTGAGAGAGGATACTCTCGGATAAAAACAAAAAGACAGGTTTTCCGTAATGGTTAACCTGTCTTTTAATTATATTTACATCGTAGGGGCAACCATTAAGTGCAAAGTGGTGTATAAGGTTCCGGAAAATAGTGAGCGATACACCGCCCGATTAACAATCGACTATAGCAGGGCGGGGTGACCCTACCCCGCCGCAATATTAAAACAGATGTATCCGTAGGGACAGGTTGTGCCGCGTCCGCGAAACCGCCGCCATCTCACTTTTACAGATCTGTCTTTTTTTACTGCGGTAAACAACTTATTTTATTTTTAGGTATTGTCAATCGGATGATGATATAGTATAATGAGCTATATGTTTCTATTTTAGCTATTTTATCTAATATACAAAGGAGAAGCTCTTATGAGAAAGAATACCTTTGAATGGTTCAGGCTTGACAATGCGGCAAAAATATTTCCGGGTCAGAATTCGAACACATGGTCAAATGTTTTCCGCTTAGGCGTTGAGCTTAAACAGGAGGTTGACCCCGAAACACTTGAAAAGGCCCTTGAAAGGACACTCAGAAGAATACCTTCCTTCAATGTCCGTATAAGGAACGGATTTTTCTGGCACTATTTTGAAAGAAATCCCGAAAAGCCTTTAGTTTGTCCCGATATCAACAATCCATGCTACAGAATCAATTTCAAGGAAAACAACGGTTTCCTTTTCCGCACCTATTATCACGGAAGAAGAATATGTGTGGATGTTTATCACGCTCTTTGTGACGGCTACGGAGCAGTAATTTTTGTTTCCACTCTCGCAGCCGAATATCTGCGTCTGAAGGGTCACACTATTTCCCACAACGAGTTTGTTCTTGATGTTAATGAAGAGCCCAAGGCGGAAGAGCTTGAAGATTCCTACAGTAAATATGCCTCCTCAAAGGTAAAGTTTGACCGTGGAGACAAGTGGGCTTACCACGCAAAGCAGACCCGTCTGCCGAGACACGAAAGAAATTACATAACCGGTGTTATGTCCTTCAGTGAGCTTCACAAAATTGCAAAAAGCTACGGGGCAACGGTTACGGAGTTTTTGACGGCTCTTCTCATTGATATCCATTATCACAAGCAAAAAAGAGAAAAGAAAAAGCAAAAGGAAATCAGCGTACAGGTTCCCGTTAATCTTCGCAAGGCATTTCCTTCAAAGACACTCAGAAATTTTGTGCTTTGCCTTGTTGTGCGAATCAATCCTAATCTCGGTGAATACACCTTCGAGGAAATTCTGCGTTCAGTGTCTCTTCAGCTTCGTCTTGCAAATGACCCGAAGCTTATCAATTCTCTTATGACGGATAACATGAAAATCGAAAGAAATCCCGTTGCAAGACTTCTTCCTCTTCCGATAAAGGACTTGGGCGTGGCGATAACCTTTCTTATTACGGCTGAACAGAAAACCTCTATTCTGCTTTCCAATGTCGGACTTGTTAAGCTCCCCGAGGAAATGTATGAGCATATAGAAAAATACATTTTTTATACGGGTGCCGGTAAGCTCAACGGTGCAAGATGCTCCGTAATGACAACGGGTGATACTCTTATCTTCGGCTTTTCAAGCTGTTATGAGGAAACAGATATACAAAGAGAATTTTTCACCCGTCTTGTAAAAATGGGTGTTCACGTGAAAATAGAAAGCAACAGAGATTAATAAAAAAGGAGAAATAAAATGTCTTACTGCGTAAACTGCGGCGTTGAGCTTGATGACAGCGCCCGTAAATGTGTTCTTTGCGGTACAACCGTATATAATCCGAATAAAAACAAGGATGAGCAGAAGCAGGCAGTTCATCCCTTTTCCGAGAAAATTCATCTGCCTGACGAGCTTTCTCCTTACGGAAGAAAGAAGCTTATTCTCGGTATTGTGACAACGGTTATGCTTATACCTGTTCTTGTGTGCGGTATACTTAATCTGACTCTTTTCAAGACTCATCCCTGGTCGCTCGGTGTTTTTTCGGGGGCTCTTTTCCTTTGGTCAGCCTTTGTTCTTCCCTTTGCCACAAAAAAGCCTCTGCCTTTTATTCTCTGGGCGGCAGACAGCTTGCTTGCATGCATTAACGCTCTCGTTTTCGTTTGGCTTTACGGGGATATGAAGCTTTTTGTCGGATGTCTGCTTCCTGTTATAATGTCCTGCAGTATATGCGTCCTTGCATATATGCTCTGGTACAGAAGAAAAAGGCATATTATTCTTAAAGCGGCTTTCGTTTTCCTTGCTCTTTCCTTTGCGCTTCTTTCAAGCGGAATTATTTTTGATTTTTCTGCCGTATTTACTTACGGCACAGAGATCGGAATTATCTGCGGTGCATCCTTGCTTGCCGTAGCCTGCTTCTTCTTTTACTGCTATTCAAGCAAAACTATCAGAAAATGGGCATCGGAACGCTTTTTTCTCTGATATAACAAGATAAAAATAACTGCTTGCCTCAGGGAGGTAACCTTTTGAATAAGTTTGAAGTACTTAGTAAATATTTCGGATACAGTCAGTTCCGTCAGGGACAGGAGGAGCTGATTGATGCAATTTCCGAGGGGAGAGATGTAATTGGCATTATGCCTACGGGAGCTGGTAAATCCATCTGCTTTCAGGTGCCTGCCCTTATGCTTGAGGGTATAACCCTTGTTATATCTCCTCTTATTTCTCTTATGAAGGACCAGGTGAATGCTCTTACACAATGCGGAGTAAGAAGTGCATATATTAATGCTTCTCTTTCCGAAAGACAGCTGAAAAAGGTTTACGAAAAGGCTGCACAGGGCTACTATAAAATAATATATGTAGCTCCTGAAAGACTTCTGACACCTGTTTTCACCGACTTCTGCAGTAAAGTTAAAATCTCTATGCTGTGCATAGATGAGGCTCACTGTGTTTCTCATTGGGGCCACGATTTCCGTACAGCTTATCTTGATATAAGCACCTTCATTTCCTCTCTTGAAAAAAGACCTGTTGTCACCGCCTTTACTGCAACAGCTACACAGAGAGTAAGGGATGATATAGAAAAGCTTATCGGTCTTGAAAATCCGCTAAGAGTGGTTACGGGCTTTGACAGAGAAAACCTTTATTTTGAGGTTGTCCGACCTAAGGTCAAGCTTGTAGCACTCAGACGTTATCTTGACCTTTATTCCGGAAGAAGCGGAATTGTTTACTGCTCATCAAGAAAGACAGTTGACGAGCTTTATGAAACACTGCGCAAGGATAAATACAGCGTCACCAAATATCACGCGGGTCTTACCGTACAGGAAAGAAGAACCAATCAGGATCTTTTCATCGATGATGAAAGAGAGATAATTATTGCTACAAATGCCTTTGGCATGGGCATAGATAAATCGAATGTTTCCTTTGTGATTCATTATAATATGCCCGGTGATATAGAAAGCTATTACCAGGAGGCAGGCAGAGCGGGCAGAGACGGAAATGAGGCAGACTGTGTTCTTCTTTACGGTGCCTCAGATATAAGAATGCAGAAATATTTTATTGATAACCCTGAGGAAAATCCTGATCTGAGTGACAGCGAAATCGAAGCACTGCGTCAGATGAGGCTTCAGAAGCTCGATAAAATGATTTACTATTCCACCGGCGCAACCTGTCTGAGAAATTACATTTTAAGCTATTTCGGCGAAAGAACCAAGGGTAAATGTAACAGATGCTCAGGCTGTAACGGTAGTGAAATGAGCATTGATGTTACTGTGCCCGCACAGAAAATCTTTTCCTGTATAAAGAGAGTAAGGGAAAGTGAAAACAAGAAAAATATAATTGATATTCTTAAGGGCAATGAAACAGAGCATGTGCTTTCGAGAAATTATAATCAGCTTAAAAGCTTCGGCACAATGAATGACAGTGCCGAAAGTGAAATAGAAAAGCACATTGACCATTTCATTAAATTTGCCTATATTTCCGAAAAGCGAACGGGAAGCCTTTATCTTGAAGAAAAATGTGCCGATGTATTGTGGAACGGAAAAAGGGTGAGAAAATTTGCCGAAAAGAGCGAAAAGATTTCTTCATCCTCAGCTGCGGATGTGGATATCAGGCTTCTTCTTAAACTGAAAACTCTCCGTAAGCTTCTTGCACAAAAAAGCGGAGTTCCTGACTATTCTGTGCTGACGGACCGCGCAATTGTGAAAATGGCTATGGACAAGCCTAAGAATATGGAACAGCTCAGGCAGATTGAAGGTATTTCTGAGCACAAGCTCAATAAATTCGGAGCAGTTTTTCTAAAAGAAATTGTCAGACATTGTGATAGAAATATTGAAAAAGAATTAAATAAGTGATATAATATTAAATTATTTAAGAAAGGACTGAGATAAATGAGCCGTAAAAAATGGGTGGTATCTTCTCTTGATAAAGAGCTTGCATCCGATATAGCCGAAGAATACGGGATAGACCCCTTTGCGGCTTTGCTTCTTGTTGCAAGAGGAATTACCGACGAGAGCGAAATTGCGGAGTTTTTCTCCGAAAGCACCTCTCTTATCAGTCCTTTTGAGCTTAAGGATATGGACAAGGCTGTGGAAAGAATCAGCCGTGCCATGGATGAGGGCGAAAGAATCGCCGTTTACGGTGACTATGATGCCGACGGTGTAACCTCCACAGCGCTTATGTACCGTTTCTTTGAAATGAACGGCTGCGATATAATTACCTATATCCCCGACAGAAACAGTGAGGGCTACGGTCTTAATAAAGAAGCTATAAATAAACTCAAAGATCAGGGTGCCGAGCTTATTATTACTGTTGATAACGGCATTTCTGCTTTTGAAGAGGCAGAGTATATTTATGAGCTCGGTATGGAGCTTGTAATTACCGACCACCACAAGGCAGGGGAAAGAATACCCCGTGCCGAAGCCGTTGTTGACCCTCACCGACATGATTGCTCCTGTCCGTATAAGCTATGGGCGGGTGTAGGCGTAGCCTTCAAGGTTATCTGTGCTCTTTCAGGTGCAGAGGACGGAGAGATGCTTTCTATGTTTTCCGACCTTGTAACCATAGGAACTATCGGTGATATTGTGCCTCTTACGGGTGAAAACCGTATTATAGTAAAGCACGGACTCCGCTATATCAACAGCGAAGCCTGTATGGGTGTTTCTGCACTGAAAAAACAGGCGGGTGTTGACGGAAAAAGCCTTAACGCTACCTCTGTTGCTTTTTCTCTTGTACCGAGAATAAATTCCATCGGCAGAATGGCACACGCCTCAAAGGCTCTCGAACTTCTTCTCGGTGAGGACGAAAGAGAAGTCAGTGTTATTGTCGAATCTGTTGATAAATCCAATAACGACCGACAGGAAATAGAAAAGAAGATAACTGCCGAAGCAGAGGAGCAGATAAAAAACAACCCTGATATGCTTTGTGAAAGGGTGCTCGTCTTTTCGGGAAAGAACTGGCACGGCGGTGTAATCGGCATCGTTGCCTCACGTCTTGTCAGCAAATACGGAAAGCCCTGTATTGTTATAACCGATGACGGAAAAGAGGCAAAAGGCTCAGGCAGAAGTATAGAAGGCTTTTCTCTTTATGACGCAATTTCAAGCGCAAAGGATCTTCTCACTCACTACGGCGGTCATGTGCTTGCCGCAGGCTTCGGAATGAAAAGCGAGAATCTTTCTGCCTTTAAAAAGGCTATTGCCGATTATGCAAAGACAATTGAGATGCCTTTCCCCGTAACGGAGCTCGACTGCAGACTTAAGCCCGAATTTATTTCGGCTGATATTCTTTCGGTAATTTCCGCACTTGAGCCCTTCGGTGCAGGCAATCCTCAGCCTGTGTTCGGACTCTTCGGTGTCACTCTGACTTCAATTCAGCCAATAGGCTCAGGCAAGCATCTTAGACTGTCTTTCAGAAAGGGAACCGCTTCATTTTCTGCCCTTTATTTCGGTGTTACGGAAAAGGAGCTGCCCTATGCTGTCGGTGACGGTCTTGACCTTGCCGTAAAGCTTGAAAAAAATGAATATATGGGACAGGTAAGAGTTAGTATATACATAAAAGATATAAGAATGTCCGGTACTGATGACGGTAAATATCTTAAAAGCGTCCGTCTTTATGAAAAAATGCGTCGTAAGGAAAGGCTTTCACCAAAGGAAGCTGCCTTCATTCTCCCGTCAAGACAAATCGTTGCCGATGTATACCGCTATATAAGAAATGTGGGACAATGGTCCTTTGACAGTGATGTTCTCTGTTACCGTCTGGGCGGCGACGGAAGCAATGCCTGCGCAGTGCTCACGGCAATTGATGTTCTCAGTGAGCTTGGTATACTGAGTAAGCAGGACGGAAAAATCAGTATAAAGGACAGCTCGGTAAAGGTGAATCTTGAGGATTCACGAATTATAATGCATATTAAAAAATATCTGTAAGGGAGTGGAAGAATAATGGATTATTATAAAGACTTTGAAGAATTGTTGGACAGCGTAAAAGAATCGTTTACCAAGGAAGACATAGCAAAGATTCAGAAGGCCTTCAACATTGCCGATGAAGCACATAATCAGCAGCGCCGCCGTTCGGGTGAGCCTTACATTATTCATCCCATTGCAGTAGCACGTATTCTTGCAGATATGGGTATGGATGCGGACTCTGTGTGTGCGGCACTTCTGCACGATGTGGTTGAAGATACTCCCACAACATCCGAAGAAATCAGAGCAATGTTCGGAAAGGATGTGGAGCATCTTGTTGACGGTGTTACAAAGCTTGGCCAGATTCCTCTTTCCGCAAGTAAGGAGGAGCAGCAGAGTGAAAATATCAGAAAGATGTTTCTTGCTATGTACAGAGACATCCGTGTTGTTATAATAAAGCTTGCTGACCGTGTCCACAATATGCGTACTCTCAGATTTATGCCCGAGGAAAAACAAAGATATAAAGCAAGAGAAACCCTTGAAATATATGCTCCTATTGCTCACCGTCTCGGTATCCGTGCCTTCAAGGAGGAGCTTGAGGACCTTGCAATCAGCTATCTTGACCCGGTTGCATACGGTGAAATAGCCAAAACTCTTGAAAAGCAGGTGGAATCCCGCCAAAGCTTTCTTGATAATATAAAAGAAGAAATTTATGAAAGAGTCCGTAAGGATGTGCCCAATATCCGTATTGAGGGCAGAATCAAGAGTGTTCACGGTATCTACCGTAAAACATATATGCAAAACAGAACCATTGATGAAATTTACGATATTTACGCTGTAAGGCTTATCGTTGAATCTGTTTATGAATGCTACTGCTGTCTGGGTATTATTCACGACATGTTCAATCCTATTCTCGGCAGATTCAAGGACTATATTTCTACACCTAAGCCGAATATGTATCAGTCTCTTCATACCACCGTTATCGGCAAGGCGGGTGTTCCCTTTGAGGTTCAGATAAGAACCTGGGAAATGCACCACACCGCTGAATACGGTATTGCGGCTCACTGGAAGTATAAACTCGGTATGAGCGGTAAGGTTAAATTCGAAGAAAGACTTTCCTGGATTAGACAGCTGCTTGAAAGCCAGAAGGAAAGCGATGATGTAGAAGAAATTGTAAAGACAATCAAAACTGACTTTATACCCGAAGAGGTCTTTGCCTTCACTCCAAAGGGCGATGTTATCAGTCTTCCTATGGCCTCGTGTATTATTGACTTTGCCTATGCCATTCACTCTGCCGTCGGAAACAAGATGATCGGTGCGAAGGTTGACGGCAGAATCACCACCCTTGACCATAAGGTAAACAACGGTGAAATCATTGAGATCCTGACTACCTCACAGCAGGGCAAGGGACCAAGCAGAGACTGGATAAAGATTGCAAAAACTACTTCTGCAAGAACAAAAATCAGAGGCTGGTTCAAGAAAGAAAGAAGAGAAGAAAATATCGTTGAGGGCAAGGCTGAGGTTGAGCGTGAGTTCAAGCGTAATAACATCATTCTTCCCGAAAAGCAGATGCTTGAATTTCTCGGCAAGATAGCCGAAAAGCAGCATTGCAACAGTGTTGATGAATTCTTTGCGGCCATCGGATACGGCGGTCTTTCTCTCAATAAAATCATTCCGAGAATCAAGGATGATTATTCAAAGCTTGTAAAGGAAATGTCTCCCGAAGCACAGGTTGCAATCAAGCCTGTGCCTAAAAAGACGACAAAGAGTGCTGACGGCATTATCATCGAGGGGATTGACAACTGTCTTATTAAATTCTCACGCTGCTGCGATCCGCTTCCCGGGGATGATATTATCGGCTTCATAACCCGCGGACACGGTGTATCCATCCACACAAGAAAGTGTATCAATGTTCCGAGAGATATTACCAAGGCGGCAGAGCCTGAAAGGTGGATAAATGCCTCCTGGGACGGAAAGGTACAGAATTCCTACCGTGTAACCCTTGCCGTTACCTGCATGAACCGTATGGGTATGCTTGCTGATACTTCGGCAGTTATTGCGAATATGCACGTTATGATTCATTCCATCTTCACAAAGGACGGAAGTGACGGAAGATGCACTATTTATATGACAATTACCGTAAACGGTGCAGAGCATCTGAGAAGCGTTTGCGAAAAACTAAAAAAGGTTAAAGGCGTTCTTGAAACGGAGCGTTCAGGTTTATAAAATGAAAGCAGTTATACAAAGAGTAAAAAGAGCTTCCGTCACCGTAGACGGAAATATCACCGGTGAGGTAGGACAGGGCTTTCTTGTCCTTCTCGGTGTTGTAGAGGGTGACACGGAAGAAGAAATGAGACTTCTTGCAAAGAAGGTTGCGCAGATAAGAATTTTTACTGATGAAAACGACAAAATGAATCTCTCTCTCGATCAGGTGAACGGTGAGGTTCTTGTCGTTTCTCAGTTCACTCTCTGTGCCGATGTTTCTCACGGCAGAAGACCGTCTTTTATCGGCTCTGCCCATCCCGATATTGCCAATGACCTTTACGAAAAATTCTGTGACGAGCTTGTATCACACGGAGTTAAAAAGGTTGCAAAGGGAGTATTCGGTGCCGATATGGCTGTTGAGCTTATAAATGACGGACCTGTAACTATTATAATGAATACAGACGAATGGAAGAAAAAATAAAGGGGTGCAGATTATGAATGTAAAAGTAAGCTTATGTACCGGCTCGACTGTTATGTGTAACAGCTTTATTATTGTTGCGGAAAACGGCGATGCAGCGGTTGTTGACCCGGGCTCCTTTGACAGAAGGTTTATGGAAGCGCTTGAAAAGGAAGGCGTGAAGGAGCTTAAATATATTCTTCTTACCCACGGTCATTTTGACCATATTTTAGGTGTTCCCGAGCTTAAGAAAAGATTTGGCGGAAAGATTGTCATTCACCGTCTTGACGCCCACTGCCTTGAAAGCTCCGAAGCGAGTCTCGGAAATATGTTCGGATTCATTACGCCTTCTTTCAGTGCGGATGTGACCGTAGAAAACAGATCCGTACTTCCCTTCGGTGACGGTGAGATAAAGGTTATGCATACTCCCGGTCATACTGTCGGAAGCGTCTGCTACTGCATAGGTGACCATCTTTTCACGGGTGACACTCTTTTCTGTATGAATGTCGGAAGAATGGATTTCCCCGGCGGAAATAAAGCGGATATGACCGCATCTGTCAGAAACCTTAAAAATCTTGAGGGCTTTTATAATGTTTATCCCGGTCACAAGGAAATAACGGATCTGGATTTTGAAAGAAAGCATAATCCTTATATGAAAGGTATATAAGATGCAGATAATTAATATAAATAATTCATATCACTACGAAACGGAAAATTTGCTACGTGTCTTTTTCCCCGAAGAAAAATTCCTCTGTGCCGAGGTTGCACAGGAGGGGGAGGACTACTGCATTTTCGAAACAGAGGGTGGTAAGATAAAAATTGAGCTTTCTTTTTCCGGTGAGAAGCTTATCAGAGAAGAAGAGTTTTCCTTTGATCTGAAGCAAGAGGGAGAAAACGTGGAAAGCTTTCTTGAAAGAAAGGGCGCAATAATGCTCTTTGAGCTTCTTTGTGACTACACCTCATACACTCCTCCCTGGGGTATTCTTACGGGTGTAAGACCCGCAAAGCTTATGACAAAGCTTGTTTCCTCTATGGGCAAAGAAGGGGCGCAGCAGTATTTCATAAATGAGCTTAAGGTAAGTGAAGAAAAAACTGCCCTTGCTCTTATGGTGGCTGAAAATGAAGCTCCCTTAATGGAAATAAACACTGAAAAATCTTTTTCTCTCTATATTTCAATTCCCTTCTGTCCGTCAAGATGCAGCTACTGCTCTTTTATCTCTCATTCAAATGAGAGTGCAAAGAAGCTGATGCCGTCTTATGTAGAAAAGCTTTGTGAGGAGATAAGGCTTACGGGCGATATTGCAAGGGAGCTCGGTCTTACTCTTGAAAGCATTTATATGGGTGGCGGCACACCGACGGCTCTGTCTGCTGAGCTTCTTAAAAAGGTGACCGATGCCATCAGTGAAAGCTTTCCTGTTTCTTCTGTCCGTGAATATACAATTGAGGCGGGCAGACCTGACAGTGTTGATTATGAAAAGCTTGAGGTTATAAAAAATTGCGGTGCAACCCGCATCAGCATAAATCCCCAGACCTTCTCCGATGATGTGCTTAAAACCATAGGCAGAAATCATACGGCTCAGATGACGGTCGATGCCTTTCTTAAGGCAAGAGAAAAGGGCTTTGATAACATAAATATGGATCTTATTGCAGGGCTTCCCACAGATACACTGCAAAATTACGGAGAAACTCTCCGTAAGGCTCTGTCTTTTTCTCCCGAAAACATAACTGTGCATACCCTTGCACTTAAACGCTCTTCCACAATAGTTACGGAAAAGCGTGACACAAATTCGGGCGAGATTGCTTCAGATATGCTCTCTCTTACCCAAAAATCACTTCTCGATGCAGGGTACATACCTTATTACATGTACCGTCAGAGCAAATGTCTCGGCAACCTTGAAAATGTGGGCTGGGCAAAAAAAGGCTATGAGGGACTTTACAATGTTTATATGATGGAAGAAATCCACTCTGTTTTTGCCGTCGGAGCCGGTGCGGTAACAAAGCTCAAGGCACCTTACGACAGCTCAATTGAGCGTGTTTTCAACTATAAATATCCCTATGAATATATCGGCTCATTTGATGAAATAATAAAGCGAAAAGAGCAAATCAGACTTTTTTACGGAAAATATTTTAAAGGGTGATAGTATGAACAGATTAACGGTTGATGAAATTAATCTTCTTGCAAAAGAGACACCTGAAAAAATAATCTCGGAAAGTGAAAAAAGATATCAGAATATAATCAAAGAAACAGCGGAAAAAATCTGCGCTGAAAAGGGCAGAACTCTTGTTATGGTGGCAGGTCCCTCATCCTCGGGCAAGACTACTACCTCAAAGCTTCTTAAAAAAGCCATAGAAGCTATGGGCAGAAAAGCAAAAATGATTTCTCTCGATGACTTTTACAGAAGTCACGGTGAAATATATACCTTTGAGGACGGTACTGTGGATTATGAAACGGTCAAGGCTCTTGATGTGGACTATATCGGTGAATGTCTCAGCTCTCTTATGAATGAGGGCAGATGCAGACTTCCGCGCTTCAGCTTTAAAACCAAAAAGAGAGAGTACTATGTGGAAACGGTGGCGGAGCAGGACGATATAATTATCGTTGAAGGTCTTCACGCTCTTAACCCTGTTATAACAGATCCGCTTGAAAATGAGCGTATGATCAAAATTTATGTCAGTGTTTCCAGCCGTATATATGACGGTGAAGAGTCATTTATGTCAAGAAGAGATCTTCGTCTTCTCCGCCGTATGATAAGAGACTACCATCACCGTAACTCCTCTCCTGAAAATACCTTTTATCTGTGGAACGGTGTGAGAATGGGTGAGGACAGGTATCTGTTTCCCTTTGAGAACAGAGCAGATATAAAAATTGATTCCATCCACCCGTATGAGGTGTGTGCATTCAGGGATGTGGGACTGAAGGTTCTTGACAAAACCGATAAAAACAGTATATACTATCCGGACGCACAAAGACTCAGAGAAAAGATTTCAAGATTTGTGTCTCTCGGAGAAGCTTCTGTGCCCGAAGGCTCACTTCTTAATGAATTTATCGGCTGAAAGAAAAAATGAAAAGAGATGATAAATAATGGCTGAAAGAAAAAAACAGTCTTTACTTGCAGGGGCGGGTGTCCTTGCCATAGCAACAATTGTTGTAAAATTAATCGGTGCTGTGTATAAAATCCCGATGACTAACCTTCTCGGTACGGAGGGCTACGGTTATTTTACGGGTGCTTATGCCGTTTACACACCCCTTTATGCAATTTCAATGGCAGGTCTTCCTGTTGCTGTTTCAAAGCTAGTGTCACAGAATATGGAGCTTGGCAGAGTAAATGATGCCAAGGCTATTTTCAAGGTGTCTCAGAAGCTGTTCTTCTTCGTAGGTCTTATGGGCACTGTAATCCTTATGGCTATTGCTGTGCCTTATTCCGTTTATTCGGCAAAGGCACCTATGAATTACATAAGTGTTCTTTCTGTTGCACCCTGTGTGCTTTTCTGCTGTATGATGTCCTCCTTCAGAGGCTACTATGAGGGACTTAATAATATGACACCTACAGGTGTTTCACAGGTCATAGAAGCGGCGGTCAAGCTTATTTTCGGTCTTTCCGCAACCTATGTGTTTATGAAAGGTGCAATTTCCTATTATGAGGAAAATGCCGTTGACGGTGCAATGAAGCTTTTCGGTGTTGATGTAAGCGATAAGGCTGAGGCAATGGCTGCGATTTATCCTTACGGTGCCGCTGTTGCTATTTTGGGCGTTACACTCGGCTCTGCTCTCGGACTTGTATATCTTTATATAAGATACAGAAAAAGAGGCTTCGGCTTTACAAGAGAGGAGCTTGTAAATTCACCGGCTGCCGATACAAACAGGAACATCAGAAGCAGTATTCTCAGAATTTCCATTCCTGTAGCTGCATCGTCTCTTGTTCTTAACATAAGTAATCTTATTGATGACACTACTATCAGAAGCCGATTGGCTCTTGCTCTTGAAAACGGCCTTGAAACAATCAAGGGAATGTACGGCTCAACTCTTGCCGTTGAACAGACCCTTGACGAAAATATAGCTACCTATCTTTACGGTATGCACGGCTCTGTAATCAACATAAAAAATCTTATTCCGACTATCACTCTTACTTTAGGTATCAGTGCTATTCCTGTTCTTTCCAAGGCGTGGACGGCAAAGAACAAAAGAGACATCAAGCTCTGTGTAGAGTCTGCTATGCGTGTGGCTATGCTTATTGCTATGCCGGCAGGTATAGGTATTGCAGTTCTCTCCGAGCCTATACTCGACCTTCTTTACGGCGGAAACAATCCTGAATTTGCTCCCGCCGCTGCACCGATGATGTTCGTTTACGGACTTGCCATCCCTCTTTTCGCTCTGGCTTCACCTCTTACGAATATGCTTCAGGCTGTGGGTAAAACCAAGGTGCCGATTGTCACTATGTCCATCGGTGCCGTTATAAAAATTGCACTGAATTTTATTATGATTGCAAATCCCCAAATCAATATCAAGGGTGCCTGCATCAGCTCTACAATATGCTATATTGTAATGGTGCTTATCAATTTCAATGTTCTTACAAAGACAGTTGAGGTTAAGGTAAATCTTACCTCTGTTTTCCTCAAACCCTTCCTTGCTGCCCTTATGTGCGGAGTGGGTGCGTGGGGTGCAAACTACCTTTTAGTGGACATTCTCGCTATCGAAAGCCGTCTTACAACCCTTCTTGCAGTGGGAGTAGGAGCAGTATTTTATGCAATTTCTATACTTTTGCTTAAAGGAATTGTGAAAGATGACATAGAAATGCTTCCCAAAGGAGAAAAAATTGCAAAAGTCCTTGCAAAATTTGGATTATTAGGGTAAAATAGGAGCAATAAGGTAAAGGATATGGAAAATTTTACTTTCAAAGACAGATACAGCATTGATGATCTGCTTTCAATTATGGCTGTTCTCCGCGGTCCGGGAGGTTGTCCCTGGGATGCCGAGCAAAGTCACGAAAGCATAAAAAAGGATTTCATTGAGGAAACCTATGAGGTCATCGAGGCTATCAATAAAAAGGACAAGACCTTGCTTGAGGAAGAGCTGGGCGATGTGCTTTTACAGGTTGTCTTTCATGCACAGATAGAAAAGGAAATCGGTTCCTTTGATTTTTCCGATGTCTGTGACGGAATATGTAAAAAGCTTATTGAACGCCACCCTCACGTTTTCGGTGAAGTAAAGGTTAGCGGTACAGCTGATGTTCTCAGCAACTGGGACGACATAAAGCGTAAGAGCAAGGGACAAAAAACTCAGGGCTCTTCAATGCTGAAGGTTCCCAAGGAGCTTCCTGCACTTATGAGAGGTCAGAAGATTCAGTCAAAAGCAAAAAAAGCCGGCTTTGACTGGGATACGGCTGACGGAGCCTTTGAGGCGCTTGAAAATGAAATTGCCGAGCTTAAAGAGGCAATTAAATCAGGTGTTCAGAGGGATATAACCGAAGAGTTCGGAGATGTGCTCTTTTCCTGTGTCAACATTGCAAGATTCATTGATGTTGATGCTGAGGAAGCACTCAACCTTTCGACGGAAAAATTTATTTCCCGCTTCTTAGAGGTCGAAAGACTTGCCGCTGAAGGAGACATTGATATGAAAAATTCCACCATTGAGGAATTGGACAAGCTCTGGCTTCAGGCGAAGAAAAACTTAGTATCCAATCGGGATTAATCCCGTGGAAAAATAAATTATATTTTTGGAGGAAAACAAAAATGAATAAAACTGAATTAATCAATGCAGTTGCTGAAAAGGCAGAAATTTCAAAGAAGGACGCTGACAAGGCTCTCGCAGCAGTTATCGCTTCTATCGAAGAAGCTCTTGTTAAGGGTGACAAGGTTCAGCTCATCGGCTTCGGTACATTCGAAGTTAAGGAAAGAGCAGCAAGAACAGGTCACAACCCCAAGACAGGCGAAGCTATCGAAATCGCAGCAGCTAAGATTCCTTCCTTTAAGGCAGGCGCAGCTCTCAAGAACGCTGTTAAATAATTGTTGAAATTCAGCACATTCGGACTGTTCTTCGGAACAGTCCTGAATTTTTAAAAGGAAGCCTTCAGGTGATAAAATGAGACTTGACAAATATCTTAAGGTGTCACGCCTTATAAAACGCAGAACAATAGCCAATGAAGTATGCGACGCGAAGCATGTTACCGTTAACGGAAAGATTGCAAGAGCATCCTATGATGTTAAGGTAGGCGACGTAATCGAAATACAGATGGGTGAAAATCTGCTGAAAGCACGTGTGCTCGTTGTTACTGAGCACGCAACAAAAAATGATGCAGGGCTTATGTATGAAATAATTAAATAAAAGAGCTTATTGCATCTGTTATCAAGAATATAAAATCTCCTTGAGGAATAAACTTTTTCTGAAGGAGGTTTTTTTATGACCGAAAATAAAATAAGAATGCCCCACAGCGTTATACTTAAGGACAGAAGCCAGCTCACATTAAGCGGAGTAAAGGATGTTGATTCCTTTGATGAAAACCTTATTACTGCCTATACCGATTTCGGGGAGCTGACAATAAAAGGTGAGGGCCTTCATATAAGTATACTTAACACCGATACGGGAGAGCTGTCAATTGACGGAACGGTATCATCTCTTGTCTATCTTGAAAATCAGCCAAAGGGAGCCTCGTTTTTGTCAAAGGTATTCCGATGAATTATTCTGAACCTCTTATAAGTCAGGTAACTGTTTTCTTCAGAGCAATCGGCTGCGGCGTGCTTCTGGGTGTTCTTTATGATGCCGTCGGTATTATCCGGATGCTGTTCGGGGAGAAAAAGTGCATATACGTTTTTTTTGACACGGCTTTTTTTCTTGCTGCGTCTGCGGTTTCATTTTTCTTTATGGTGCTTTACAATTCCGGGCAGGTAAGATTTAATCTGATTTTTGCTGAGCTTGTATCGGCGGTAGTTTTTCATTTTTCCTTCGGTGTTTATATACTTAAACAATGGAAGAATTATGTCCTGTCAATGCGAAAGGTAATACGTTTTCTGACAAAACCGTTTTGTAAAGGGATTAAAAAGCTAAGGAAAAATTCAGAAAAGCTTTTACAAAGTATAAGTAAAAAAAGATCAGAAAGAGAAAAGAATAAAAAAATTTCAAAAAAATTCGGTAATATTGGTAAAATCCTCTTGAAAAATAAAAACAAATCAGTATAATTGTCATTAGGTGTATTATAACTTGTACACTTAAATTTTTTAAGGGGTGAATTTGCTTGGCTGTCAGAAGTTTCAATGAAGCGAAGAAAGCAAAGAAAAAGGAAGTTAAAATAGTACAAATTCTTATTATTTTCCTGTGCACTGTTATTGCAACGATGCTTTTTACACAGTGCGTGTCCAACTATGTCCGTGCTGCGGGTTATGACCGTGAAGCAGATGAAGTTGAAAGTCTCGCTACCTCAATAAGTGCGGAAAGCGCTGAAATTTCCGAAACCCTTAAAGAAGAAAACCATGCGGCTTACTTTGAAAAAATTGCCCGTGAGGAGCACGGCTATTGTAAGCCCGGTGAAAAGATATATTACAACTCATCTTACGGTGATTGATAAAGGTGAATAAATTTAGGAGGATTCAGTCTTTTTATGCTTGAAGTTGGCGCAATTTATGAAGGTAAAGTTACAGGTCTTACAAATTTCGGGGCTTTCGTAAGTCTTCCGGACGGAAAAAGCGGTATGGTACATATTTCAGAGGTATCAAACGGCTTTGTAAAGGACATCAAAGAATTTCTTAAGGAAGGACAGGACGTAAAGGTAAAGGTTCTCAGTATTTCCGAAGAAGGAAAAATCAGTCTTTCAATAAGAAAAGCAGAAGAAAATATCAAAAGAGACAGTAACCGCCCGCCGCGAAAGACGGAAAGACCTGCACGTGCGAATGTATGGCAGGGGCAGCCTCAGCAAAGCAAAGAGGGAATGTCTTTTGAGGACATGATGGCACGCTTCAAACAGGTCAGCGACGAAAAAATGACAGACTTGAAAAGAAATTCTGATTCTAAGCACGGCGGAGGATATTCCCGCCGCGGTTCAGGAAGAAACTGAGCAATATGACTACCGGATAAAACCGGTAGTTTTTTTGTGTATGTAATATTTTATTAACAAAAAAAAGAAACAACTGTTATAATTAGCATCATCGTGACGCGTTTCTGACAAAGTGTAACAAAATTTATCGGTTTTTCATTGACTTTTAGGATTGTTTTTGCTATCATAAAATGGTTAAATATAATGGGAGAGGATGGTGCAGGATATGAAAAAATACATACCTGAAAAACTCTACAGTCTTATACCTTCACAGCAGACAATGTATCTTATGGTAAAGTACAGCTTCAGTAAACAGCTTACACAGATTCCTACGACATTTGTTGTTAATCAGGAAATGGATTTTGATGTGCTTACAAGAGCCCTCAATATTGAGCTTGAAAGAAACGATTCCTTGCGACTGAGATTCAAAAAGGACGGCAGCACTCTCAAACAGTATTTTCTGCCCTCTTTGAAGATGAATAAGGTTCCTTGTAAGTATTTCCGTGATGAGAAGCAGCAGGAGGAGTTCTTTGCCGCCGATGCACAAAAGCCTGTTTACTTCCTTAAGGATGAATGCTTCAGAATATACTTCTTTAAAAATGCCAACGGAACAAACGGTATTTATTTCAATGTCAGCCATCTTAATATGGATGCACTCGGCTCTATGATTTTCTATTTTGATCTGATTAGTGTTTACAGACATCTCTATTACGGCACAGAAATGCCGAAGCCTCTTGATTCTTATGAGGAATATATAAAGGAAGAGCTTGTGAGAGTATCTGACGAAAAGAAGATGAACAGGCACGAGAAATTCTACAGAGAATATTTTGCAAAGGGCGGAGAGCCCTTCTATGCAGGTGTTCACGGTCCGGCCTTCCTCGAAAAGATGAGAAAGAAGAAAAAGGATCCTAACCTTCGTGTTCCTGCCGCTTATAATCCTATATACGATAAATGCAAAATGATAAGAGCGCACATTGACACAAAGGATGCTGAAAAGATACTCGATTTCTGCGTCAAAAACAGTATTGCGCCCGAAAGCCTCTTTATGTTCGGTCTTCGTTGTCATGCTTCAGCCATCAACTACCGTAATGAAGATGTGTTTATGATGGCTATGTGCTCCAAGCGCTCCACCATGAAGGAAAAGAATATGAGCGGATGCCTTGCTCAGCCTATACAGGTGCGCACCATTATCGGTGAAGACAAAACCTTTATCGATGGTGTTAACGAGTATACTTACGTCAGAGCTCAGCTTTACCGCCATTCGGAATATCCTTATATCGCAGCACGTGATATGTCCAGAGATATGTACAATTACGGTCTTATTCAGGGCCCTGCCTGTCTGATGTTTTCGTGGATTCCCGTGCCCTTTGATTTGGGTGACCACGGACTTCAGATTGACTTCAAGACCTACGACCTCGGAAGATATTTCACACCTCTTTATGTGATCTGCTCAACGGATCCCACCGACAGAGGCTTTAACCTCAGTTATATGTACAGAGTAAAGCTTTCGAATAGGGAACAGATTCAGGCCCTTCACGAAAATGCCATTAAGGTAATCCTTGCAGGTATCGAAAATCCCGACATTACCGTCGGTGAGCTTCTTGATATGTGTTCGGAATGATATAAACTAATATCAACAAAAAAATTTAAGGAGAATCGTAAATGCATATTGAATTAACAAAAAAAGAGTTTAAAGAACTGGCAAAGCTAAGAGGCAAAATTCACAGTTCAGGTGAGGTAACCAGTATCAAGGAAATGTTTACAAGAAGTGAGGCTTTCGGCGACAGAGTTGCTGTTGTTGAAAAAATCAAAAAGCAGGATGCTGTTTATACCGTAAAGGACTTCCATGACAAAGTAAGACAGCTTGGTACTGCTCTTTACGAGTTAGGACTCGGTGGCAAGCACATTTCGATTGTAAGTGAAAACACATACAACTGGATTGTAACCTTCTTCGCAATCGTTTGCGGCGGTGGTGTTGCAGTGCCTATCGATAAGGAGCTTCCGGATAAGGATATCAGTATGCTTGTTTCAAAGGGTGATGCGGAGGCACTTTTTCATTCGAAAACCTACAAGGAAACTGCAAAGCTTCACATTGAAAACGATGACAGATGTAAATATGCCATCAATATGACTCATGGTGGCAAAGCTGAAGGCGGTAAGTTCCTTACTATCGACGAACTTTGCGAAATGGGTAAAAAGCTTCTTGAACAGGGTGACAGACGCTTCATTGATGCAGAGGTTAAGCCCTCGGATCTTGCGGCTATCGTGTTCACTTCAGGTACAACGGGCACAAACAAGGGTGTAATGCTTACTCATTACAACTTTGCAGTAAACGTTGAAGGCATTCTCGAGTTCCTCGGACCCGAACAGTCAACAATGTCAATTCTTCCCATGAACCATGTATATGAACTTTCCTGCAGTGTTCTTACCGCTATTTATATGAACGGCATTATTTATGTTAATGACAGTCTCAAAAACATTCTTCCCAACATCAATGACTTCCGTCCTACAGCTATGGCAGTTGTTCCTCTTGTTCTTGAGGGTATTTATAACGGTATCCGTGCAAAAGCAGAGGCAAGCGGCAAGCTTGATATAATGCTTAAGATGATTAAAATAAGCAACAAGCTTCTCAAGGTCGGCATTGACATCAGACCTGTCGTTTTCAAGACAATCAAAGAGAACTTCGGCGGTCAGTTCCCCACAATGAGCTGTGGCGGTGCTCCTGCAAGAGGTGACCATATCAAATTCCTTTCCGAACTCGGTTTCAAAATTATTTCCGGTTACGGTATGACAGAATGCTCACCCACAATTACTCTTCATGCAAACGGTAAGGAAAAGCCGCTTTCAGCAGGTAAAGCCTTCCCGAAGGCTACCTTCAAAATTGCAGATCCTGACGAAGAGGGCATCGGTGAAATCTGGGTAAAGGGCGACAATGTTACACAGGGATATTATAAGGACGAGGAAGCTACCAAGGCATCATTCAGTGAGGATGGCTGGTTCAAGACAGGTGACTACGGCAGAGTTGACGAAGACGGTGAGCTTTACATCACAGGCAGAAAGAAGTTCCTCATCATTCTTCCCAACGGTGAAAACATATTCCCCGAAACTGTTGAGAGTAACATTATGGAGAACCTTCCCTATGCAGTTGAAACTGTTGCTTTTGAAGAGAAAATCATAACAGCTACAGGTAAGGAAGCAGTTGTTATGTCAGCAGCGATTTATGTAAACAGAGAGTTCCTTAAGGGTATGAGCGACGAAGAGATCATTGCTAAAACTAAGGCAGATGTTTCCGAGTCAAATAAGGGTCAGCCGTCATACAGAAAGGTACAGAATGTCTATGTATCCTTCGAAGAGTTTGAGAAGAATTCAACAAGAAAGGTTATCAGACAAAAAGTTATAGATAAATATACAAAAACTCTTGCAAAATAAGCTTCTTTAGTATATTATATAAAAGAAATTTAACCTTAAGGAGGTCAATATAATGCTTGACAGAATCAGAGAAGTTATCTGCCGTTATGTTTCAATCGATCCCGAAAAGCTTACGGAAGATACAAATATCAGAAGTGAACTCGGTCTTAATTCACTTGAACTCATTAATATTGCGGTTGCAATTGAGGATGAATTTGATGTTGAAATTCCTGACCGTGAGGTTGCTAACCTTGAAACACTCGGTGATGCAATCAGAATTATCGAAAAGTATATGGAAGACTGATGAAAAAAGCTGTCCGTTGCGTCGGTGTACGGACAGCCTTTTCATAAAGTCATTAATCCGAAGAGGTATTTGACTTTGTTAGCTTTTTTTGCTAAAACAGAAACATAAAAGTTAAAACGAAAGGAATATAGCCATGAAAAAAATTACAGCGATTTTCCTTGCACTGTTAATGGTTTGCAGTGTTTTTGCCGTACCTGTCACTGCTTCGGCAGAGGTTAAAGAAAAATGTCCTGTTATCTTCATTGCGGGAAGCAGTGTAGATTTTGTTGATGCTGACGGTAATCCCGTTTCCGCAGGCTTTGATGTTATTACCGATGATGACGAAGGAGAGGGGATAAGCAGAGAAAAAATTATCGAATCAGCTCTCAATATTTTGCTTCCCTTTCTTGTTGAGGGTCTTCCCGAGGATAAATGGGATAACTACGGAAAGGCTCTTTATGAAGAGCTTGCACCTATCTGGGATGAGACCAGACTTACCGGCGACGGAAACTCAAAGCCCGGCATAGGCGTTTCACCCGACGAGATTGCTTATTGGGATAAAATTGCAGCTACTGTAAATCACGGAAAAGACGGCTCCTTCGGAGTGAATGATTATAAATTCCGTTACGACTGGAGACTTTCTCCCTATGACCATGTTGACAGACTTCATCAATTCATAAAAACTGTTATCGACACCACGGGCTGCAGTCAGGTTGCTTTGGTGGGCAGATGTCTTGGCGGTAATGTTATAACCGCTTATCTTGATAAATACGGTAGTGAGAGGCTTGTAAAAAAGGTTGTCTTTGATGAGGTTATGTCAAACGGCAGCACAATTGTAAATGACTGCTTCAGCGGAAATATTGATATCAGTGACAAGCATCTTCAGTCCTACGTTGTTGCAAGTGAGATTTACGGTAAGCAGGATATAGGTCTTGATCTTGTTGGCTTCAATGATCTTTTGCTTGAAATAATTGACAGAACACTTGACCTTATGACCCAGCTTGGTCTTGCAGACGGTCTTTTTGTCAGTGTTGAGTCTTTGTACAACAGACTCTACAAGGCTTTTATGCCGGCAATTCTCAAGGCAACAGGCATCGGCACCTGGGCAAGCTACTGGACAAGTCTTTGTGATGAGGATTTTGATACGGCGCTTAATCTTATCTTCGGTGAAGAAGGCTCAGCGGAGCGTGCCGAATATAAGGGTCTTACAGATAAGATTCTCTATCTCAGAGAGCGTATTGTCAAACCACGTACTATTGAGGGCGACCGAAATCTTTACAAGGTGTTTGAAAAGGAGTACGGCGTTAGCATCGCTGTTGTTGCAGGCTACGGTCTTCCTCTTGCGCCCGTAGGTGTTCATCACGACGATACAAGCGATATTACCGTAGACACAAGAAGCTCATCCTTCGGAGCAACCACAGCGGGCCTTTTTGATACTCTTTCAGAGGAATACATTCAGGAAAGAATTGATGCAGGCTACGGTGATTACATCTCTCCCGACGGAAAGATCGATGCTTCCACCTGTCTTTTTCCCGAAACCACCTGGTTCATTAAAAATAAGCATCACGATTCCGGAGCGGGCTGGTTCAGTATTGCAGAATACTTTACACAGTATACCAATGTTACTGCAAGTAAAAATAACAGAAATATTTCACGCTTCCTTATTGTTGATTCTGATAATGTCAATTCCTGCTCAAATATGACAACGGAGAATATGAAAGACGGTCCATGGCTTCAGCTCATTGAGCAGGAGCCGACCACAGTGACAGTGCTTTTCTCGCTTTTCCGGTTACTTACAACCTTACTTAAAATTCTTACACAGCTTATAAACGGTACATTCGTTTTATAAGCTGCAGCTGTACATATTACGGCGGTCTGTCCGATGCAGACTGCCGTTTTATGCATCAATAAAGATATGTTTTTACATGCTTAGCCCTTTATTTTTCTGAAGCATTATGCTATAATTAAAAAAGTGCGTTTTAAGAAAGGAGAATGCTTTATGATTAAGCTTGCCGCTGATGAAAAAATCGAGCCATTGGGAAATAATATGGAAATAGTGGTTTCTGCTTCTCACACATTCGGTACCGATGCAATTCTTCTTTCGAACTTTGCTTCAATAAAAAGAAAAGATGTTGCCTGCGATATGGGTACAGGCTGCGGTATCATACCTCTTATCTGGTGCAAGGGAGAAACCAACCGTATATATGCTCTGGATATTCAGCCAAAGGCTATAGAGCAGTTGAAAAAATCCCTTGAGCATAACAGTCTGGGTGAAAGAATTATTCCCGTAAATTGTGATCTTCGCTCTCTTAAAAATGTAATTGATGAGGGCACTTTTGATCTTGTCACCATGAATCCTCCTTATAAGCCTGTGGGTACGGGAATCGAAAGCTTAAGTGAAGCCGAGAGAATTGCAAGGCACGAGGTAACCTGTACGGTCGATGACGCAGTGTCGGCAGCAACGAAGCTTTTGAAATACGGCGGCAGATTCTGTATGTGCCACCGACCTGAAAGACTCTGCGATATTATTGTAAGCATGCGTAAGGGCGGAGTTGAGGTTAAAAAAATACGCTTCGTCAAACAGACAGAGGGAAAAGCACCCTGGCTTGTTCTTGTTGAAGGAAAAAAGGGCGGCAAAAGCGGTGTTACCGTGATGGCTGACCTTATTATGAAAAACAGTGACGGAACTAATACAGACGAATTCAGAAGTATGTTCGGCGATTATATGGACGGACATCAGTAAGGTGATAAAAATGAGTATGCTTTATGTAGTGGGTACCCCCATAGGAAATTTAGGCGACATTTCTCCCAGAGCGCTTGAAACCCTAGAAAAGGTTGATTTTATAGCCGCCGAGGATACACGGGTAAGCCTTAAGCTTTTAAACCATTTCGGAATAAAAAAGCCGATGATAAGTTATTTTGAACATAATCGCAGAGAAAAGGGAGAGATAATAGTTGAACGTATTCTTTCCGGTGAAAGCTGTGCGATTATAACTGATGCAGGTATGCCTGCTGTTTCCGATCCCGGAGAGGATCTTGTTGCTCTTTGCCACGAAAGAGGAGTGAAGGTCAGCGTTGTACCCGGACCCTCTGCCTTTGTGGCGGCTCTTGCGCTTTCGGGAATGAATGTGGGCAGATTTACCTTTGAGGGCTTTCTCAGTATGAACAAGCAAAGCCGCAGAGAGCATCTTGCCTCAGTCCGCGATGAGAAAAGAACGATGATTTTCTATGAGGCACCTCACAAGCTTGCCGCAACACTCAAGGATTTATATGAAACTCTCGGTGACAGAGAAATTACAATTGTAAGAGAGATTACAAAAATTCACGAAGAGGTTATAAAGACCACTCTTGCTCTTTCCTCGGAAAAATATGCCGATAATTCTCTTAAGGGTGAGCTTGTTCTTGTAATTGAAGGAAAAAAAGAGGAAGAAGAGAGCGGTATAACCTTAGACGATGCACTTATTCTTGCAAAAAGATATATGGATGAGGGCATGGGAGCTTCTATGGCGGCAAAACAGGCTGCCAAGGAAACGGGCATTAAAAAGGGAGACATCTATAAGGCTCTTCAGTAAAACAGAAAGGAATGTTTGATATGAAGGAATGGTTATCACAGTACGGCTATCTGCTTTTTGTTCTGGCAGGTGTCTGTGTTGTGGCGGCAGTTATCTTTTTCTTTGCCGTCAGAGCATATTCAAAGCATAATGCTTTTTACAAGGCTCAGGAGGCTGAAATGCGCCGTCTTCTTGAGCTGAAGGAAAGATATATGAATTTTACTGAGGAAACCCTCGACACAGCTGATGAGTGCGAAATACTTGAGGGTGTGGCACTTTCTTACCAGCTCAGACTTCAGAAGGAAGAAGAGCCGGAAAAGGCATTTTTGCTTATAAATGAAGAAAAACAAAGACTTTATGTTCTTGATGTTTTTTGTTCGGACGCAGATATTAAGCTTTTCTTTTCCGAAAACGGAAAAATCGTAAAAGATAAAATTCTTCCCGGTCTTCATATGATAGGTATGGATGATTTTGCAGACAGACTCAGGACTGTTTACGGTATGTTTGATGAAGATAACGAGGAAATTTCTTATAGTGAAAGCAAAATAGAAGAAGTAAATGAATATATGCTGAGTAACAATGTTTTAACAAAAATTAAAGAAGAGGGAGCAAAATATATAAAAAATAACTTTTCCTCTGTGAAAAATTAACACTTTGTTGAATTGACTTTTTCTTTCTTTAATAGTATAATAAATTGATTTTATTTTATTTTCAGGAGGCGTCAGAGTTGCGTAAAGCTATTGCTATTCTTTCGGCTGTTGTACTCATTATGACTGTTGCTGTTGCTTGCGGTAATAACGGTGACGAGGTTACTACCACAGCTCCCATTGCCACACAGTATGTTCCGTCTACAGAGCCTGTAACAACACAGCCCACTACAGACGGTTCAGCCTATATCCTCACAACACAAACAGGACAGACAGCCCCTTGGGCTTCTACTACAAGATTTGAATTTACAGAAGGCACAGCTCCGACGAATACTCCGACACAGAATGTCGGCTCTTCGGACTATAATATCTCATTTAATGTAAGCGAAATTCCCAAGCCCAATGTTAACACTTCCGTTGCTCCTACCACCGTTCCGCCCGCTCCTTCGGGCACAACAAAGGGCAACAAGGAAACCACTGCCGACAAAAGTGCAGAGCCTGTTTCTCTTATTGTAAACTCCTACGGTTACGGTGACGGCGTGATTTTTGTTGAGGTTGACCCTTCTAACTGGGACGGAAATTTTGCCGCTGCCAGTCAGAATATCACCATCAAGGTCAACGGCAATGCTCTTGCGACCTCTGCAACATGCTCGGTTCCTTCAAAGAAAACGGGAAGTATTTACGAAATAAAAATTTCAGTGCCTGAGCAGTCGGTAAATCCGGGAGATGTAGTTTCCTTTACAATCCCTACCGGCGTAGTAAAGAATCAGTCGGGCTCACAGTATAATCTGAGCTACAGCTCATCTGTAACAGTTTAATATGATGATTTCACCGCATTGTTTCTGACTTTGCGGTGATTTTGTTTATCTCTTTTTTTTATGTCAATAATAAAAGGGGAGTGATGTTATGGTTTCTCTTTACCGACTCAAGGGCAGAGCCTTGCAGGTAGGGAATACTGCTGTCGTAAGCCTTGCCTTTTTTACCGGTACGGCTCTCATTACAGCGGTAAATTTTCTTCCTGTGATTTATCGGAATATTATTCTTCCCCGCCTTTCTTTTAATAAAGAGGTATTTTTGGATTTGGTGAATATTTTTGCAGCGCTTATTTTCCTTTTTCTCAGCTTTTCGTTTTATTCTTCTATGAGGCTTGGCGTAAAGCGGTATCTTTTCAAAAAAGCTCAAAAGAAAAAGGCAACCTCTGTTGATATATTCTTTTATTTCTCACCGAGGGAAGCTGTGTCTGCCTTTTCTGTTTCTTTAAGGATAACCCTTATAAAGCTGATGATTATGCTTTTTTGCTTTTTGCCGTCGGCAGTGTGTTTTTTTACTGTTGTACGCTTTTCTGCACAGGGGGTTTCAGCACTTGTCTGCCTTTCTCTTTCGGTGACGGCTGTGCTTCTTTTTTTGAACGGCAGTTTTTTTTATTCTCTTTTTTATTCGTCTTTTTTTCTTTGTGACTATTATTTTATTGAGGGCACCTTTATCTCTTTCCGTCATCTTGTTTCCTGCTCCCAAAGGGATATGAGAGGAAAAAACTCAGTTCTCACACGCTTGAAAATGAGCTTTGCAGGCTGGCTTGTATTGTGTCTTCTTGTTTTCCCGATTCCTTATGTGTGGGGCTATTATAATCAGTCTCTTGCTGTTGCGGCATCGGAATTTATGAAAGAAAAAGGGAATTAAACTATTTACAAAACATCCTGCTTTTGATATTATAAATATATAATTTAAAAGTGAGGTCTGACTATGGAAAAAAAAGATATATTTGTGCCGCTTTTCAATTGGCTCATCGGTGGCTCGAGAATAGGAGGCAGCTATAATATTTATTGCGCTTCACGTGGCACAGACGGAGAAAAGGGCTGTATGGGCAAGGAAATTTTCAACTACCGTATATGGATTGAAAAGCTCGATGAACAGGAGATACTCAAGGCAGCTGTTTATTACGGACTTAAAAGCTATGAAAATCAGAACGAGGATGATGTTACGGTAAAGGTTTTTGATTTTGAAGAGGAAAGCCTTGCTGAAATCAAAAAATGGCTTGAGGAAATGGCTGAAGGCTTTTTCAGCGAATGATAAAAGAGGGCGTAGGGCGGTCTCTCATAAGGCTTGAAATTCTTATGAAATGTCACCCTGAGTCCTCTTTTTGTTTGTATATCTGTGAAAAACTTTTTTTGAGCAATTCAAAGAAAAACAAAGCAAATCAAAGAAAATCAAAGTTTTTCAAATAATTCATTTATTTTGTGCCTATTTTTTGCTGAAAATACTGAAAAAAATGTTGACATTTGCACAAAAATGTTTTATATTGTGTCTATTACAGAATTGAATATTTATTCTGGGTCAATAGGGATTTTTTGTCCTTAAATATTCGGACGTGCATAAGCTTTTGCTTCTTATGCAGGGAAAGGGGTTTAATAATGATGGAAGATAATGTAATTATCAAACTTCAGAATATTTCCAAAAAATTTGAAGATGATGTTATTCTTGATGACATCAGTCTTTCTATAAAAGATTAAGAGTTTATGACTTTTCTCGGTTCTTCGGGTTGCGGTAAGACCACTACCTTAAGGATAATTGCAGGGTTCCTTGAATCTGACAGCGGACAGGTGCTTTTTGAGGGTAAGGATATAAACAACCTTCCGCCTCACAAAAGACAGGTAAACACTATTTTTCAGAGATATGCTCTTTTTCCGCACCTGAATGTTTACGACAATATTGCCTTCGGTCTTCGCATAAAGAAGATGAAGGAAAAGGATATAAGCAAAAAGGTATATGAAATGCTTGAACTCGTTAACCTCAAGGGCTTCCAGAAGAGAAACATTGCTTCTCTTTCCGGCGGTCAGCAGCAACGTGTTGCAATTGCAAGAGCTCTTGCCGTTGAGCCCCGAGTTCTCCTTCTTGACGAGCCTCTCGGAGCACTTGACCTTAAGCTGCGTAAGGATATGCAGGTTGAACTGAAGAACATTCAGAAGAGAATGGGAATCACCTTTATCTATGTTACCCACGATCAACAGGAAGCACTTTCAATGAGTGATACAATTGTTGTTATGAACGGTGGTAAGATTCAGCAGATAGGCACTCCCATTGATATATATAATGAGCCTGAGAATGCCTTCGTTGCTGATTTCATCGGTGAGAGTAATATTCTTGACGGCGTTATGCTCAATGACTTCAAGGCTAAGTTTTCGGGTGCTGTTTTCCAGTGTCTTGACAAAGGCTTTGCTGTAAACGAGTCCGTTGACATTGTAGTCCGTCCCGAGGACGTTGATGTTGTTCCTGTTGAAGAGGGAACAATTAGCGGCGTTATCACCTCAAACACCTTCAAGGGTGTTCATTTTGAGATGATTGTTGACATTGATAATTTCAAATGGATGATACAGACTACGGATTACTATCCTGTCGGCACACGTATAGGCATAGTTATTGAGCCTGATGCAATTCACGTAATGAAGAAGAGTGAATATTCAGGTATGTTCGGTGACTACAGCTCCTTCAGTGATGAAATTGAACATCTTTCCGACATTACAGAAGAGGAGGAGTGATAAATGTCAAAAAGCTCTCTTTCCAAAAAGCTTATTGCTTCACCCTACCTTGTCTGGTCGGTAATTTTTATAATTGTGCCCCTTGTAATTGTTGTCTATTATTCTTTCTTTGATGCAAACGGCAACTTTACAACGGAATATGTGAGTGAAATCGGCAAATATAAGGATGTTATGCTCAATTCTATATGGTTGGGCTTTATTGCTACGGTCATAAGTCTTATTCTGGCATATCCTCTGGCGTATATTATGGCACGAAGCAGTGCCAATGTGCAAAGAACCATGATGATGCTTGTAATGCTTCCTATGTGGATGAATCTTCTTATAAGAACCTATTCTATGATGATTCTTATGCAGGATACAGGCATAATTAATTCGTTTCTTGAAAAGCTTAATCTTCAGCCCGTGCATATGATAAACACTCAGGGCGCAGTTGTTCTCGGTATGGTTTATAACTATATCCCTTATATGATTCTTCCGCTTTATTCGATTATGGCAAAGATGGATCATAATCTTATTGAGGCGGCAGAGGATCTTGGTGCGAATAAGTTGACTGTGTTTAAGAATATTATTCTTCCGCTCAGCCTTCCCGGTATCGCTTCGGGCTTTACAATGGTTTTCGTGCCTTCTGTTTCCACATTCTACATTTCAAAAAAGCTTGGCGGAAACACCTTTTCTCTTATCGGAGACGTCATTGAAATGCAGTTCAAGAGTGCCAATAACTATAATTTAGGAGCCTCTCTTTCTCTTGTGCTTATGGTGCTTATTATTATCTGTATGATGGTTATGAACCGTTTTACGGGAGAAGACGATGACGGAGGTGTGCTTATATGAAAACAAAAATGTCACCTCTTTCAAAGCTGTATGTTGCTTTTATAATGATACTTCTCTATGCGCCGATTGTTGTAATGATATTCTTTTCCTTCAACGAATCGGCAAGTACAAGTGTTATCACGGGCTTTTCTCTTCGTTGGTACAAATCTCTTCTTTATGACCAGGCAACCATTACGGCCTTAAGAAACACACTTATTCTTGCTGTTTCATCCTCGCTTATTGCTACGGTTATGGGTACTGCGGCAGCGGTGGGAATAAACGCTTTCAGAAACAAGCACATAAAAAAAGTTACTATGGGCGTTACCAATATACCGATGATGAACCCTGAAATTGTTACGGGTATCTCTATGATGCTTCTTTTCATCATCTGTGCAAATATGGTAGGTGTAACCGATGCGTTAGGCTTCGGAACAATGCTCATAGCTCATGTTACCTTTAATCTGCCTTATGTAATTCTTTCCGTGCTTCCAAAGCTCCGTCAGCTTGACCGCTTTCTTCCCGAAGCGGCGATGGATTTAGGCTGTACACCCTTACAGGCATTTTTCAAGGTAATACTTCCCTCAATTTCAACAGGTATTTTTTCGGGACTTATGATGTCCTTTACTCTTTCACTTGATGACTTTGTTATCTCTTATTTTACACAAGGTCCCTCTTTTGAAACTCTCCCTATCCGTATTTTCTCGATGACAAAGAAGAGGGTTACACCGGATATGTACGCTCTTTCAACTCTGATTTTTGTGGCTATACTTTTACTTCTTATTCTTCTGAATGTTTCACAGGTAAGCGGGGAGAAGAAGATGCACAATAAGCTTGACAAGGGGGCAAAAAGATGAAAAAACTTTTCTTTCTTTTGATTACTCTCGCTTGTGTGCTTGGCGCTTGCACTTTCGGTGCAAATGCTTATGAAAACGAAGAGTGGTATAAGGGCCTTGAAGGCACGACCATTAATGTGTTCAATTGGGGTGAATATATTTCCGATACCTATGAGGACGGAATGCTTGATGTAAATGCAGAGTTTGAAAAGCTTACAGGTATCAAGGTGAATTATGTAACCTACGAAAGCAATGAGGATATGTATCCTAAAATCAAAAACGGCGGTGCAAGCTACGATATCGTTATCCCGTCGGATTATATGATTCAGAGAATGATTGCAGAGAATATGCTTTTAAAGGTTGATACCTCCTCTATTCCGAATTACCATTACATTTCCGACGAATACAGAAATATGTATTATGATCCGGACAATGCTTTTTCTGTCCCTTACAATGTAGGTATGGTCGGTCTTATCTACAACACCAAAATGGTTGAGGAAAGACCTGACAGCTGGATGGCACTGTGGGATGAAAGATATTCAGGGAAGATTCTTATGATAGATAATCCCAGAGATGCCTTTGCCGTAGCACAGAAGATTCTCGGTTATTCGCTTAACTCCACTGATGAAAAGGAGCTTTCCGACGTTGCACAGATGCTCATTGAGCAAAAGCCTCTTTTACAGGGCTATGTTATGGACGAAATCTATAACAAGATGGAAAGCGGTGAGGCTGCTCTTGTGCCTTATTATGTAGGTGACTTTGTATGTATGAATGATGTAAACCCTGACCTGGATTTTGTTTATCCGAAGGAGGGAGTAAACGTCTTCGTCGATGCTATCTGTATACCTAAGTGTGCACAGAATTATGAGGGCGCAATAAAGTATATCAATTTCCTTCTTGATCCGGAAATCGGTGTTAACAATGCCCTTTACATCGGATATGCAACACCTAACACGGGTGTTATGGAGCATCCTGATTATGCTGAAATGAAGGATAACGAGTACCTTTATCCTTCGGAGGAAAATATGCCCGATGTGGAATATTTCCGTAATCTTCCCCAGGAAACTCTTGATATGTTCTCGTCCTTGTGGAATGAGATAAAAATTCACGGTACAGATAATACTCATATTTATCTCGGCTTTGCCTTTGTAGGTATTGCGGTGCTGTTCTTTATCGTAAAGAAAGCGGTTACAAAAAAGAAAAGGGAATATTGGTATGATTTTCCCGAGGTTAAATAAAACTAAGGCTGTTGCAAAACTGCAACAGCCTTTTTCTTTTTGTGTTTTATTCTATCATTGACCTGAACTCTTCTTCACTGATAACCGTAACACCCAGCTCGTTAGCTTTTTTGAGCTTGCTTCCCGCATCCTCACCGGCTAAAACATAGGTTGTCTTTTTAGAAACAGAGGACGAAGCCTTTCCACCGAAGCTTTCGATTATTTTCGTAGCCTCACTTCTTGTATAAAGCGAAAGAGTACCTGTAAGCACAAAGGTTTTACCCTCAAATCGCATATCAACTATTTCTTTTTGGCTTTCCATGTTTACGCCAAGCTTTTTCAGATTTTCGATAAGCTCACGGCTTTCCTGATGTGAAAAGAAATCCGTAACACTTTCAGCCATAATTTCTCCGAAGCCTTCGATTTCTGCAATTTCTTCCTTTGTTGCAGAAATAAGCTTATCCATTGAGCCGAA
This sequence comes from Acutalibacteraceae bacterium, assembly GCA_045613805.1. Lineage (GTDB taxonomy): Bacteria > Bacillota > Clostridia > Oscillospirales > Acutalibacteraceae > UBA6857. Next base: position 15,091 of record JAZLBS010000049.1, on the reverse strand, counting down.
GCGGTCAGAGAGAAGCTTGCCTGCCTTCTGTCCGATATGTCTTATACCTAAAGCGAAGATAAGCTTCGAAAGGTCATTTCCTTTTGATTTTTCAGCCGCGTCAATAAGATTCTGTGCACTCTTTTCACCCATGCGGTCTATTTTTGCGATGTCTTCTTTCCTGAGCGTGTAAATATCTGCAGCAGTTCTGATAAGACCTTCCGTTACAAGAGTTTCAAGGACGGCAGTACCGAGACCTTCAATGTCCATAGCATCTCTTGAACAGAAATGAATAAGATTTCTGAGAAGCTGATTGGGACAGTCGGGGTTGCAGCAACGAAGAGCCGCTTCGCCCTCTTCTCTTGTTACCTTACCGCCACAGGAGGGGCATATATCCGGAATGCGGTAGGGGACAGCATTCTCTCCGTGACTTACCACAGAAAGAACTTCAGGAATAATATCTCCCGCCTTACGGATGATTACTTTGTCACCGATGCAAATGCCTTTTTCGTTTATGAAATCCTGGTTGTGAAGAGTAGCTCTGCTGACAGTAGTGCCGGCTAAAAGAGTCGGCTCAAAAATTCCCGTAGGAGTGAGAACGCCTGTTCTGCCGACATTGATTTCGATGTCTAAAAGAACAGTTTCTTTTTCCTCGGGCGGATATTTGAATGCAAGTGCCCACTTAGGAAATTTTGATGTTGAGCCCAAGGCTTCGCGCTGAGAAAAATCATCCACCTTGATAACTGCACCGTCAATGTCAAAGGGAAGTGAGCCTCGTTTTTCACCGATTTTCTCAATTTCCTCAATGGCTCTTTCAATGCTGTCACACTCAATGTAAAAAGGAACTGTGTTAAAGCCTGATTCCTTTATGAAGTCAAGACTTTCCTTATGGGATGATAATTTCTTGCCTTCGATTCTCTGAATATTGAAGACGAAAATGTCAAGCTTTCTTTTGCTTGTAATCTTCGGATTCTTCTGTCTGAGAGAGCCGGCAGCCGCATTACGGGGATTCTTGAAGGTCTTTTCACCGTTCAGCTCCTGTTCTTCAACTAAAGCTGTAAAGGTCTCACGTGGCATATAAACCTCACCTCTAACCTCCAAGAGAGGTAAATCCGTGTCGATTTTTAAAGGAATGGAACGGACAGTGCGAAGGTTAGCCGTAACATCCTCACCGGTTCTGCCGTCACCACGGGTGGAGCCGCGTACAAAGACACCGTTTTCATATTCCAATGAAACGGAAAGTCCGTCTATTTTCGGCTCTACGATATACTTCGGAGAAGGAACTACCGCTTTGACTCTTGCGTCAAAGGCTCTCACGTCGTCATAGCTGAAGGCGTCCTGTAAGCTTTCCATGGGAACGAGATGCTCCACAGGTGTGAACTGACCGTCAGCCTTGCCGCCTACACGGTGGGTAGGGGAGTCGGGAGTGATAAGCTCGGGGAATTTTTCCTCAACAGCTATAAGCTCGTGCAGAAGTCTGTCATATTCGAAATCCTCTATTTCAGGCTCGTCGTTTTCGTAATATTTTTTGTTGTGATAATTGATTACTTCACGGAGCTCTTCAGCTCTTTTTTTTATTAATTCAAAATCTGTCATTTAAGTCACCTTATCTTATGAGAGTGCCGTTAAGAAACTCATTCTTAAACCATACATCCTCTATTGTAAACTCTTTTTTGTTGAGATATTCAAGTTCGCCTGAGTCGCTTGTGAAGTCGAAAATCAGCTTGTGGGAGCAAAGACACTGCTTTTTGTAGCCTGTCTTTTTGTTAATCTCGTTAGTGCCGTACTTTCCGTCACCGACGAGAGGATGTCCGATAGATGCAAGATGGGCTCTTATCTGATGTGTTCTGCCTGTAAGCAGATTTACCTCCAAAAGACTTAATCCGTCTCTGAAGCCTAAAACCTTGTACTCGGTGCGTATAAGCTTTGCGCCGTCCTTAGGCTTTTTTGAAACGAAGACCTTGTTTTTCTTTTCGTCCTTGACAAGATAGCCTTCAAGAAGCTCCTTATCCTTGTTCATCTTACCGTGAACAATGCAAAGATAGATTTTGTGAAGCTCTCTGTCCTTCATTTTCTGATTGAGAACACGGAGTGCTTCAGCTGTCTTGGCGCAGATAACGATGCCGCTTGTGTTTCTATCGATACGGTTGACAAGAGCGGGAGTGAAGGAGGTTTCCTCATCGGGATGCCACTGACCCTTTTCGAAAAGATATCTCTTGACTCTCGTGATTAGAGTGTCCACATATTCCGTCTCGTCGGGGTGGGAGAGAAGTCCTACCTTTTTGTTGAGCAGAATAACATTTTCATCCTCGTAGACTATGTCGATATTCTTTGATGCGCTCATAAAGTCATAGACAGTTTCTTTCTTTTCAAAAAACTCGTCATTTATGTACATATCAACCACATCGCCCTTGTTGAGTCGTGTGGAAATTTCTGCCCTTTTGCCGTTGACCTTGATGCGCTTGATGCGGATGTACTTATACATCAGCGCCTTTGGTAGCTTAGGGCAGGATTTCGTAAGAAATTTATCGAGCCTCTGGTCGGCATCGTTTTTTTCGATAGTAAAGCTTTTCAAGATTAACTACTCCTAAAATTTAAGTTCTTTTAATTATAGCATAAAAGAGTTTTTATGGCAAGAGAAAAAGTGAACACAGAGGACTTCTCTGTCTTGACGAAAAGCGAATAACATCAAGCACAGGGTTCGGTATTATCGACTGTTTCTGTGCTTTTTCTCTTTTTGTAAAATTTTCTAAAAATAAACTTTATGATATTTCTGTTTTTGTTAAATGTAAAAAAATTGCATTTCTGCACATAATATCCTTGAAATAATACTTGATTTCTTGTAAGTATAGTGATAAAATATAGTGTAATTTAATCAGTAGAAGCTGATATTACCAAAAGTCTTATTAAATAAGGGGTAATGTATCAATGGAAAGAAAAGTAGGTACCGTTTCAAGAGGCATCCGTTGTCCTATCATCCGTGAAGGCGACGACCTTGCGAAAATCGTATGTGACAGCGTTATCGAGGCTGCTGAAAGTGAAGGCTTTGCACTTCGCGATAAGGACGTTGTAGCGGTCACTGAGTCTATTTTAGCGAGAGCACAGGGCAACTATGCATCTGTAGAAGCTATCGCAAAGGATGTAAAGGCAAAGCTTGGCGGAGAAACCGTCGGCGTAATTTTCCCTATTCTTTCAAGAAACCGTTTTGCTATCTGTCTTCGCGGCATAGCTATGGGCTGTAAAAAAATCGTTCTTATGCTCAGCTATCCCAGTGACGAGGTAGGTAACCATCTTCTTACCTATGATCAGCTTGATGAAGCAGGAGTAAATCCTTACAGTGATGTACTTTCCGAAGCAAAATACCGTGAGCTTTTCGGTGAAAACAAGCATGAGTTCACAGGCGTTGACTATGTGGAATATTATTCAAATCTTATCAGAGAATGCGGCGCAGAGTGTGAGGTAGTTTTTGCAAATCAGGCAAAGGCAATTCTTGATTATGCAGACTGTGTTCTTAACTGTGATATACACACAAGAGCCCGTACCAAGAGACTTCTTTTAGCTGCAGGAGCAAAGAAGGTTTGCTCTCTTGATGAAATTCTTAACGAGTCAATTGACGGTAACGGCTTCAACGAAGCCTTCGGTCTTTTAGGTTCAAATAAATCAACTGAAGATACAGTTAAGCTTTTCCCCAGAGACTGTAATGAATTCGTAAACAGAACACAAAAGCTTCTTATTGAAAAGACAGGCAAAAAGATTGAGGTTATGGTTTACGGCGACGGCGCATTCAAGGATCCTCAGGGTAAAATCTGGGAGCTTGCAGACCCTTGCGTATCACCCGGTTATACCGACGGACTCAAGGGTACACCCAATGAGCTTAAGCTTAAGTATCTTGCTGATAATGACTTTGCAGGTCTCAGCGGTCAGGAGCTTAAGGAGGCTATTTCAAAGAGAATTGCTGAAAAGGGCGAAGAAAGCCTTGTAGGTAATATGGCTTCACAGGGCACTACTCCCAGACAGTTTACAGACCTTATCGGTTCGCTCTGTGACCTTACCAGCGGTTCAGGTGACAAGGGCACACCCGTTGTTCTTGTACAGGGTTATTTCGACAACTATACAAACTGACAGTAAAAATAAGGAGGCAATTTTATGAAAAGCACAGACAGAAGACCTGATTCCTTCGCACGTATTGAGACGATTGAACAGGCAAACAAGTTCATTGAGGAACAGATTGCAGCAGTTCGCGCTCAGGTAGGCGACAAGAGAGTTATCCTTGCTCTTTCCGGTGGTGTTGACTCCTCTGTTGTTGCCGGACTTCTTGACAAGGCAATCGGTGATCAGCTTATCTGCGTTCACGTAAACCACGGTCTTATGCGTGAAAACGAAAGCGAACAGGTAAAGGAAATGTTCAAGAAATATTTCAGCGCAAGACTTATTTATGTTGATGCAACAGACCGTTATCTCAGCCTTCTTGAAGAGGTTAGCGATCCCGAAGAAAAGAGAAAGATTATCGGTAACGAATTTATCGAAATTTTTGACGAAGAAGCCAAGAAAATCGGTGGTGCAGATTTCCTTGCACAGGGAACCATTTATCCCGACATTCTTGAAAGCGACAAGAAAAAGAATGTTAAGGCTCACCACAACGTAGGCGGACTTCCCGAAAGAATGAATCTCGAGCTTGTTGAGCCCGTAAAGCTTCTTTATAAGGATGAGGTAAGAGTTGTTGGTGAAGCATTAGGCCTTCCCAATGAAATGATTAAGCGTCAGCCCTTCCCTGGTCCCGGACTTGGCGTAAGATGTCTTGGAGCAATAACAAGAAAAAGGCTTGAAATGGTTCGCCATTCAGATGCAATTCTTCGTGAAGAATTTGCAATTGCAGGTCTTGACAAAAAGGTATGGCAGTATTTCACTGTTGTTCCTGCATTCAAGAGCGTAGGTGTAAAAAATGGGGAAAGATGTGTTGAGTTCCCTGTAATTATCAGAGCAGTAAACTCCGTTGATGCAATGAGCGCAACCATCGAGCCCATCGAATGGGAAGTTCTCAACAAGATAACCGGCAGAATTCTCGCTGAGGTTAAAGGTGTTAACAGAGTGCTTTACGACCTTACTCCAAAGCCGACAGGCACAATTCAGTGGGAATAAAATAAAAAATACGCGAAAGCCTTGCACAATCTAGGTTTTCGGGTTAATTTTTTTGCTTTTGAGTACAATTTGAGTTCAAAAAATTTTAGTATCAAAATTCAAGTAGGGGAGAGTGCTTGATTTATTTAGGTATTGAACCTGAACGTTGAAGTTCCATCTCAATGGCTTCAATGTAATCTTTCATTTCATTCATAGCATCAAGAATAGCTTGTTCGTCCGTGTCACCGTATTTGGTGGCACTTTTTTCATATCCGTAGGTAATTTTCTCCCACTTTAATATGTCTTGGAAAATCGCATCTGACTTTAATTTAAATGTAATACTTTCTGCGTTTAAATCTGTACCGTTTGCGTTGGAACTGAAAAACTGAGAAACAAACGGATTGATTTCAAAAGAAACTGTTTCGGGAATAAGTCCGTCATCCTCACCGCGTTCACCTTTAATAACAAGAAGATTGGTTTTAATGAGCATAAGGAGAAGTCCCATAAAATCGCCTTTGGTTTCAAGACGGATTTTATTCTCTATTCCTGATATTGCAAAAGAACTTACACCGAGAGCTTCAGCAATCTTTTCAATTTGCTGCGCTTGCGGTGTCATTTTATTTGTTTCGTACTTTCTTATTGATACAGGGTGTATACCGCTAAGGTCAGCAAGCTCTCCTTGAGTTATACCCATACGCGTTCTTAAATATCTAATCTTATCGCCTATTGTCATAGTATGCTTCCTTTCTTTGTAGTCAGGTCACTACTTATTATATATCAAAGAAAATCAAATGTCTATACTTTTGATTAAAATCGTTGAATATGAACTAAATGTAAACAATAAAATCACCTCTTGACAAAATGTAGCGATGTCGCTATAATAGTAAATGTAGCGAGCGGGCTACATAATATAATAAGGAGGTGAACCAATGACAACAGAAAAGAAAATTTATATTACAGCACCTGAAATGGCAGAAATGCTGGGTGTATCCCTCGGACACGCTTATAAGATTATAAGAAGTCTGAATCAGGAACTGAAAAAAGACGGCTACATTGTGATTGCCGGTAAAGTTCCAAAGGGTTATTTTGAAAAGCGCTGGTTTGGTTACAGTGCGTAAGGAGGTTAAAACATGAAAGCCCAAAAAGATGTAAAGACAGGAAAGTGGCTCATTCAATATAGATACACAGATTGGCAAGGAATCAGAAGAAAATCTACCAAAAGGGGATTTGATACAAAGAGAGAAGCAGAAGAATGGCTTAGAAACTTTCTGCAATCGCAACAGGCGGATTTCAATATGAAGTTTGAGGATTTTCTCAGACTGTATTATGAAGATATGAAGCCTAGAATACGAGAGAACACAATGAATACAAAAAAGTATATTATTGACTTGAAAATATTACCTTTCTTCGGAAAGAAGAGTGTTAATAAGATAACACCAGCCGATGTAAGAAAATGGCAGAACGAGCTGATATCGCAAGGATATTCTCAAACTTATCTCAGGACAATAAATAATCAGTTAACAGCAATATTCAACTTTGCCGTTAGATATTATGATTTGAAAAGTAATCCTTGCACGAAGGCCGGAAGCATGGGTAAAAATTCAGCCGATGAAATGAAGTTCTGGACCAAGGAAGAATTTTCTGAGTTTATTGACGGAGTGATGGATAAGCAAAAGTCATATGTTGCTTTTATGACTTTGTTTTGGACGGGGATAAGAGTAGGGGAGTTGCTTGCGTTGACGCTTGCTGATATTAACTTTGATGAACGTACAATAAGCGTTTCAAAATCTTATCAACGGTTAGGCGGTAAAGATGTGGTGACTCCTCCGAAAACACCCAAGAGCAACAGAGTAATTACAGTTCCTGATTTCCTGCTAGCAGATATAAAGGACTATATGAATCGTATATACTGCTTGGAAAGTACAGACAGGCTTTTCAATATGACAAAAAGCTTTCTCGAAAAGGAAATGCAGAGGGGCATAAAAAATAGTGGTGTGAAGCGTATCAGGATTCATGATATAAGACATTCGCATTGTGCTCTGCTCTTCGAAATGGGAATAACACCCTTGGAGGTTGCTGACCGATTAGGTCACGAAAGAGTAGAAACAACGCTAAACACTTATGCTCACCTTTATCCAAATAAGCAAAGAACACTTTCAGATAAACTACAAAAACTATATCAGGAGGAATTTTAATAATGGCCGGAAAAGACGAGAAAAGGGTAAGAAGTAAAACAATAAGCTTTTATGTTACACCTGAAGAAAACCAACAGATTCAAGCGAGAATTAAAATCGCAGGTATGCCTAAGGGAGAATATTTTATCGAGTCATTGCTGCATCAAAAGATATGTATCTCCGTAGGCAAATATCAGAGTGACAGGTTGAGTTTAGAAATGAAAAAGTTAAGACTTGCACTTGAAAATACAAATGATGTCGAGTCGTTAAAAGATGTATTAGATGAGTGCAAAGCATTGCTTGAACAGCTTAAAAGTGTAACCGATAATAACCCAAACCTGTCGGCTGATATCTTTAACAGTAACAGCAGAAGGGGGACAATCTGCAATTTGGCTCCGCCTGATGCGTGATTCTGTGTGTCAACCGTGACAACTTATTTGCCACTACCACAGAGGTCGTCACGGTCGTCACGGTTGACACGGAAAACTGCATATTGATGGAAATAAATATGCGGTTTTCCTACCCCGTAGGGCGCAATGGCACTTTTGAACACTCAAATGGTCATAAGTGCTTTTGCGTTACTCTTGACAAGAGTAACAGAACTCTTTATAAGGTTTGTAGATTATAAAAGACGAAAGGCAAGGTGGTTCTATAAGAAGAACGATAAGCGTAATGGTAGGCAAAGGCTCGGTCAATCATAACAGCAGAGAGTTCAATGCGAAGAACACAGACCCGCAAAGAACTCATCTGAACACCGAGTACTGCAATATAGATATAAAAGAAGTGTATCACTACTTGTTTGACGATGCACTTGAAACGTATAACGAAAAACAAAAACGAGCCGACAGAAGAATTGAAAACTACTACGAGAAAATCAGAACAGGCAGACAGGAAAAACTTTTTCACGAGATAATAATTCAGATTGGCAATCACGAAGACACCAATGCAAAAACTCCCGAAGGTGAACTTGCCGAAAGAATACTCGACGAGTACTACCGTGAGTTTCAGAAACGAAATCCCTACTTGTATGTTTTCTCTGCTCACCTTCATATGGACGAAGCAACACCTCATCTGCACATTGACTTTGTACCGTTCACAACTGAAAGCAAGCGTGGACTTGATACAAGAGTGTCACTCAAGCAAGCTCTTGCTAACCAAGGCTTCACCGGAAAGTCACGACAAGAAACTGAATGGAGCTTGTGGGTTGAAAGCGAAAAGAAAGCTCTTGAAGAAGTTATGAATCGTCACAGCGTTCAGTGGGAGAAGAAGGGGACACACGAAAAGCATTTGTCAGTTTATGATTACGAAAAGAAAATGCGTAAGCAAGAGGTTGAAGAACTCACAAAACAGACAGAGGAACTCAATGTCAAGGTCGAAGAGCTGACAGCAAAATATGAAACACTCACAAAGTACGAAGTGAACATAGATGAACTGACAGAAGATTTCTATGAGCAGGAAGAGTTCAAGTTACCTGACCCTCCGCCACTGATGACTGCTAAAACCTACAAGACGAAATTCATTGAGCCTCTTTTTAATAAGTTGATTGGTCTTGTGAAAGAATTGGCAAAGCAATGTATGGAGCTTCAATCACGAGTGTTCGGCATGAAGATAGGAGCAGGACTTGATAAAAGAAAAGTTAATGAATTGTATAAGGATAACGATTACCTTCGTGAAGAAAATCAAGAGCTTGTCGGAGATGTGTTGAAATTCAGACTGCTTCGAAAAGTTTTCGGTGATGAAGAAGTTGAGAAGCTTGTTGATAAAGCAACGGAGCTTGAAAGAGAAAGCCGCAGAGCTCGTAATCGCGGCGGCTGGGAACGATAAAATAAAAAGTGCGGAGCTGTTTTAAACGGCTTTTAGAACAGCTCTGTAATATAAAAAATTAAAGAAAGATGAGGACGAAATTATGAATTTACCCAAGTACAAGACAGACGAAAGAACAGGCATAAAGTACGAATTGATAGGTGATTATTATTTCATCGCAGGTGATGACGAGTCTGAAGACAACCGACAAATCGGCAGGTGGGGGAGAATGCACGAAGATTATCTTAAGAAAAACAAAAGACACATATTTGATTCGATGCTTATGAGTGGTAAATTGCCTTCTTACCTTGCCGACATAGACGAGCGAGCTCGTGATATGTTTGATAATCTTGTTGAGCAGATGAAGAAGAGCGAAGGTGTTACAGAAGAACTCAAAGAACGTAACCAATGGGAATGGGTGCAGAGAATGGAAAACATTCAGCAAAGAGCAAGAGAAATTGTGTGCAACGAACTGATATATGTATAAACTAAAAATATCGCAGATTTTTTGTCTGCGATATTTTTGCTTTAATTGTGTTACTTTTTCACTTTTTTGAAACTATATATATGAAAAAGTATTTTATTGAAAGTAGGTGATAAATGAGAGTACACAAAAAAACAAAAAATCAAAAAGGAGGATTAAAATGAAATTTTTAAAGAAAACATTTATATTATTTTTGGTTATTCTTACAATTTTTACAAGTTGTTCTTTAATCATCCCTGTTTTAGCAGCAGATGATGTTTCCCTTGTAACTGATGGTAATGTGGATGAAGAAGAATTTTCAAACCCAGACGAAGAATTGCCTGAGCCTGAAATCATTTCAGAAATCACAGAAAAACGAGAAGAAAACTTAAAACATTTTATGTTATCTGATGGTTCATTTATGGTGGCTCAATATGACACTCCTATTCATTATCAGAACGAGAGTGGCGAGTGGATAGACATTGACAACACAATTACTAAAACTGTTGCTACGATTGAACAAGAAGAGCTTTTTGGTACAGATGAGTTGTATTCAACGAATAATACTGTTGGAAACGTAGTTTTTGCCGAAAAGTCAAATTCAAATACCTTGGTTTCTTATGAAGCAAAAGACTATCCAATCTCTTTCAATTATCAGAGTGCGAAGAAAAGTTATTTAGACATTGTTGAAGACGATGTTGAAGTTACCGGCAATGATTCTTTTCTCACACTGTCGGATATTGCACAACAGGTGATTTATGAGGATGTGTTTAATGACGTTGATTTGGAGTATATCGCAAGTCCTGTGGGGCTTAAAGAAAACATAATTCTCAAAAGCAAGAGCGCACAGAGCAGTTTTACTGTAAACTACAATATCGGTGAACTTACAGCAGAAGCTGTTGATGAGCGAACCGTTAATCTTATGGCAGATCAAGAAATAGTTTATACCATAACTGCACCGTATATGGTTGACAGTAACGGAGAAAAAAGTGAAGGCTTGGTACTGGATATTGATAAAAATCATAACGGGAAGCTTCGTATAAACATTCTCGCTGACAGTGAGTGGTTGCAAGAGTCAAAACGAGCCTATCCTGTTATAATAGATCCTGAAATTACAACTGAAAGAACAAAGGATGCTATAAATACATCTATGATCGCAAACAGTTCTGCTTACAAGAATAATAATTGGCATAATTATGGAGAAACAATTGTAGGCGGAGAGCAAACTTATGGTATTTGCCGTACACTTGCAGAAATTGAATTGCCTGATTTGGATAAGGGCGATGTTGTCGTTTCGGCAAAGTTTAATGTATATAATTTTGATTTATATTATAGTGCCGGTTATACTTATGATATGCAGGTAAATATACATCGAATAGATGAAAGTTGGAAAGCCAATGAAGTAACATGGTCAAATATGCCTGACATAGAAACTGTGGTTACTGATTATCAGATTTTTACCCAAGGTAGTGCTTGGCGTACCTTTGATATTACTCGTATTGCAAAATATTGGTATGAAAATGATGATAAAGTTTTTGGCGTTTTATTAAAATCTGCTGTTGAAGATAATAGCACAATAAGCAATGGACATAAGGCTAAATTATATATGGAAAGAGCGAACTCAACACAAGCACGCTTTCCATATATTACTCTTACCTACCGTAACAATAAAGGCTTGGAAGACTATTGGACATACACAACCCTGAGTGCAGGTACAGCGGGTACGGCATACATTAACGATTATACAGGTAATCTTGTTTTTGTTCACGGTGATGTTTCAACCACAGGACTACTTGTGCCTGTAAGTCTTAATCATGTGTACAACGGTTATATGGCTGGTTCAAATTCAAAAAGCTACCCCCATTCGGGAAGAGGTTATAAACTGAGTCTTCAGCAGACATTGAAACCGTCATCTGAATACGGATTGACCGACCCAAATTATCCCTACGCTTATGAAGACGGCGACGGAACGGTGCACTTTTTCTACAAGGAAACAAAGAACGGTGTAACGAAATATCTGGATGAGGACGGATTGAATCTTGAACTTACCATAGATGAGTCTTCTTCCGATAAACGCTATACAATTACCGACAAAGCAGGCAATAAGCTTCACTTCAACTATGTTTATAATCTTAAATATATTGAAGATGCCGACGGTAATTCCGCTGTGTTAACCTACAAGCATTTGGATAATCATGGTGGTGCGGATGTTTATTATCTTACAAAAATTACGGACGGAGCAGGCCACACAGTAACCCTTACATATAACAGCGGAGTAGGCCAAAGCAGCCAGCTTACGAAGATTACCGGGCCTGATGGCAAAAGTATCACCTACACAACGTCAGACGGCAAAATAACAAATATTACTTATCCTAACGGTAAAAAGAGCGTTTACGATTATCACGATAACGGAGCGCTTGAATCGGCAGCTTCCTCTGATGGGTACAAGCTGACTTTCGCTTACAGTGAAGACGGAGCAAACAGAGTTATGAGTGTAACCGAATCTAATGGCAGTACAACCGGCCAGACAATAAGGTTCGTCCGTGACAAGCTGAACCAGACACAGATAAGAACAGCAGGTAAAGACACTGTCATTGATAATTCTGATGATATTATCACAACATATCAGTTTGATAATTGGGGCAGAACGGTTTCTACCAAAATGCGTCTTGGTAACGGTACTGATTTAGGTGCGGAAAAATATGATTACACAACAGGTACCGAGGATAATGGCACGGATATCGGAAAGAGAAACCGTATTTCCGCATCTGCCGCAACGGGAAAAAGCGTTGACAATATTTTGCTTAACCATAACTTTGAAAATTCAGCCGACTGGACTGCAATGTATTGGATGAAGAGTGCCTATACAAGCACAGGCTCAGCCGCATACAGCACCGCTCAAAAATATACGGGTGCCAAATCTATTGCAGTTACTGTAAGTTCAGCAACTGCTAACGGCGGTTATTGTATGTATCAGGATGCAGATAACTATGTATCTGCGGGCACCTACACTCTTTCGGGTTATGTTAAAACAAACTCGGTAGCCATGGGCACAGGCACTACAAAGGGTGGAGCATGTCTCGGCGTAAAGATGGTGGATTCGGAAGGCAGCACATCACGTTTTTATTCTGATATGTTGACAGGAAGTACAGATACAGGCATTGACTCAGGCTGGCAGAGACTGTATGTTACCTTCACCGTGCCTGACGGAGCCTCTGTGCGTATTGCGCCGATGCTTTTCAACGCTACGGGTACAGCATATTTTGACTGCTTACAGCTTGAAAAAAGCGATGCACCGAACTCATACAACCTTATTGAAAACTCAAGCTTTGAACGTGGTGGAGATAACTGGCTGACACACAACACCGATTCAAATGATGCTGCATCAACATCAAGATATAATTCAGGTAAGAAATCCTTTAAAATGACCGGTGTGGCAGACACAGACAAATACATCCGTCAGACCGTTTATGTTTCGGGAACCGAAAAGGATACATATATTCTCAGCGGTAATGTCAGAGCCAATTCTATTCCTTTGGATATGAAAGCAGGCCGCCGTATGGATATTACAGTCAGAATCAATTACAGCGACGGAACTCAGATATACAAGCGTCCCACTCTGTTTAACGGCGATGTTTATGACCAATGGCAGTATTCTTCGGGTATCTTCACTCTGGAAGACGAGGATAAAAATGTAAACAGAACCCCCGTATCAATTATGATTTACTGCGGCTACAGAAAACAGGCAAATATCTGCTATTTTGATGATATTAACCTTGTCAGGGAGCCGGCTCCCACTTATTCTTATGACGATGACGGCAATCTTGTTTCAGCCACGGAAAATGCAGAGAAAAATTCAACCTTAGGCTATGATGCCAACAACAATCTTTCTTCATTTACCGATGAACGAGGGGAGAATTATACCTACACTTATGCAAACTCAGGCAACAAGCACAGACTTTTAAGTGCTGTAAGTGCAAAAACGGGTGTGACGTATGCTTATTCCTATAACAGTAACGGCAGCCTTAAGTCTCAGCAGATAAAAAATTCAGCAGGAACAATAATTGAAACGGGAATGGAGCACACTTCTGCAGATGCATCTCTCGGCATAGCTGCAGGAGCTTATGTCAGCAAAGAAAAGGATCAGCACGGCAATTCAACAGTTTATGCTTATGATCTTAAGTCAGGTAAGCTGAACAGCGTTACCGATGCTTTGGGTAACAAAACCACTTACAGTTATTATGATGACGATGATGGTGACAGTAACGAAGACGGTAATAGTGATCTGCTTAAATCTGTCACCCTGGGCGGAAAAACCGTAACCTATACCTACAATTCGGCACAAACAAGGCTTGCATCAATCAATCATAACGGATTTACTTACGGTTTTGAGTATGATGCATTCGGCAATACCACCAAAACCAAGATAAACAGCACTGCTCTTATGACAAATACCTATCAGGGTGTCAACGGTAACCTTATCAAAAGCACCTACGGTAACGGAGCTTACAGGGATTATGAATACAACCACTTCGGACAGATCACAAAAATCAAGCTTAACGGTTCGGCAGGTTATTCCTGGAAGTATAATTCTACCGGTCAGGCATATCAGCATACAGACAGCAGAGTTGACAGAGTATATAACTATGTTTATGACAGTCTCGGCAGACTTGTCCGAAGCTTCGGAAGCACTCAGGGTACAAGCGATAACAGATTTGTGAGTCAGTACCGTTATGACATATCAAACAATGTTACCATGATAAGAAATGTTTCTGACGGACACAGTGCTACAGCAACATACACATATGATGAGGCTAACCGACCGTCAAAAACAACTATAAACAGTACAGTATCTTTTGAATATAAATATGACAGCCTTGGCAGACAGTATAAAATGTTGATGGCTAACTCTTCAGCTAAACCTGTTACTGTTGACTATACCTACAGGCTTTCAGACAGAAATGTCGGCGATGCCCAGACCTACCGTACCACACAGATTGGCTGGGAAAAAATAGATAACAGAACATACGCTTATACATATGATAAAGTAGGTAACATAACAAAGATAACTGAGAAAAAACCCGATACTACAACCTATGTTGATAAGGTAAGCTATACCTATGATTCTCTCGGTCAGTTAATAAGAGAAAATAATATTGACTTAAATCAGACCATAGTGTATACTTACGATAACGGAGGAAATATTTCTTCAAAGAGAATTTACGGTTATACTACAACAGATGAGCTTGGTGTTACCCGAAAAAGATATCTGTATGCTTATGATAACACCTGGAAGGATAAGCTCATTTCAATCGAAACCTCTGTAAATAATACTCCTGTTACTCAGAGCATCACCTATGACGCTATAGGTAATCCGCTTACCTACCGTGACGGTATGTCCTTCACATGGAACGGCAGACAGATGAAAACTGCCAACCTTAACGGAACCTCAGTCACCTACAAGTATAATGCCGACGGTTTAAGAACCTATAAAAAGATAGGCTCCGTCATTAATGAATATGAGTACTCCGGAGATAAGCTGATATATGAAAAC
>JAZLBS010000048.1:0-7058 GCA_045613805.1 Acutalibacteraceae bacterium | reverse complement strand
TTTCCTGCCCGACTTAAGAGGTCACGGCAGAAGCAGCGGAAATATCATCGGCTTCAGCGGACTTGATTATAAAGATATCAACCTCTGGATTGACTATCTCATTGACCGATTCGGCGAAGATATCGAAATTATGCTTCACGGCATTTCAATGGGCGCGGCAACATCGATGCTTGGCAACAATCACAATCCCGCACCCCAGGTAAAACTCATCATTGAAGATTGCGGCTTCACAAATGCATTCAAGGAGGTCGGAGTCAAAACACGCACCTTTGTTCCCGTTCTCAAGACGGATTTTATAGTGCATTTCATCAATTTTTATTGTAAACTCTTTGCAGGCTATGACCTGAAAAAAGATGCCGATCCGCTCGGCACAATGAAAAACGCAAAAAATCCTGTCCTCTTTATCCACGGTGAACAGGATCCGCTCGTTCCGTTTCCGATGTGCCTTGAGCTTTATGAAGCCTGCCCTGTTGAAAAGGAGATTTTCACCGTACCCGAGGCAGTTCACGCATATTGCTATTATGACGCAAAGGATGAATATGATGAAAGAATGCGCAATTTCATCGCAAAGCATTTTGATTCAACAGTAACAAAATAAAGAAAAGCAGGTAGCATCAACTACCTGCTTTTTTGCATATTTTTTAAATTATTCAGCAAAACCTGATTCAACAAGCTTAACAAGCTCGTCAACTGCAGTTTCCTCGTCGGGACCGCCTGCGATGATGCGGATTGCTGTGCCGCCCATAATGCCGAGTGAAAGCACACCGAGAAGGCTCTTTGCGTTAACTCTGCGCTCTTCCTTTTCAACCCAGATGGATGACTTGAATTCGTTTGCCTTCTGGATAAAGAAGGTTGCAGGACGAGCATGAAGACCAACCTGATTCTGAACTTTTACATCTTTAACAAACATATCTATATCTCCCACACATTATTTTTATTTTGGATATCACACATGCATATATTATACCACAAAACTTTTCTTCGTCAATGGTTAAAACCCACTTTAAAAGATTTTGGTTGCAAGACTAAACATTCATAAAAATAAAGGCGTGTTTTTGTGCAAAATAACCACAAAAAATTCCCTTTCGGATGCAGTATGCACAATTCAAAAGTAAAAATTTACTCTATTTCGCCATTTTTTACTTTTTCTTTCACATTGCGCAGATACTCTAT
The DNA here is from genome assembly GCA_045613805.1 of Acutalibacteraceae bacterium. Lineage (GTDB taxonomy): Bacteria > Bacillota > Clostridia > Oscillospirales > Acutalibacteraceae > UBA6857. The sequence goes on along the minus strand of JAZLBS010000048.1, from coordinate 5,885 downwards.
ATCCTTCTTTGAAAGCTCAGCCTTTGAAAGCATATCGGGACGACGCAGATAGGTTCTTTCAAGGGATTTTTCACGGCGGAACTTTTCGATGTTTTTATGGTGTCCCGATAACAGTATATCAGGAACAGCCCGTCCGTGCCACTCATAAGGTCTTGTGTACTGCGGATATTCCAGAAGAGAGTTATAGTGACTTTCGTCAGTGAAGGCATCCTCATTGGCTAAAACTCCGTCGAGCATACGGGAAATACTGTCGGCAAGGACAAGTGCGGGAAGCTCTCCGCCCGTAAGCACATAATCACCGACGGAAATTTCTTCGTCAACAATCTCCTCTATAACTCTTTCGTCTATACCCTCATAATGTCCGCAGAGAATGGCAATATTATCCATCTGTGAAAGCTCCTTAACCCTTTGCTGGGTGAGAGTCTTTCCCTGGGGCGACATAAAAATAAGGTGAGGTCTTGACCCTGTACTTTCGCAAAGCGCCTGAAAGCAGTCATATACAGGCTGTACCTGCATAATCATACCCGTACCTCCTCCGTAAGGTGCGTCATCAACACGGCGGTGCTTGTCCTTGGAGTAGTCTCTTATCTGTATGCAGTTTATTTCAACCTTTCCCTCCTGTCTTGCCCTTCCGATTATGCTTTCGGAAAGCACGGCTTCACACATTTCGGGAAAGAGAGTAAGTATATCAATCCTCATTGTCAAAAATTCCTCTCAGGGGGCGTATTTTTATTATTCCCTTTTCCACATCAACGTCTATTACCACAGGCGGTATGGCGGGGATAAGATATTCTTCACCGTTTTCAGCCTTGATGTGCCACACATCGTTGGCTCCCGTCTGACTTACATCAGAAAGAATTCCGTAGACTTTGCTTTCATCATCAGCATCGATAACCTTACAGTCAAAAAGCTCCTGCATAAAATAAAAGCCCTCGGGTAAAACGGCATCGCTTCTTTTCATATAAAGGATGCGGTTTCTCATTTTGTTTGCATCCTCGGGAGTATCTATTCCCTCGGTCTTCATTATGGCCATATTGCCTCCCTGTCTTATTTTTACCTTAAGAGGCTTTTCACCCTTTTTGTCAAGATAAAGCACCTTGAATCTCTTCATAAAATCCACACTGTCACACCAGGGCTGAACCTTCATTTCGCCCTTGATTCCGTGGGTTGATGTTATTTTTCCTATTTCAAGATATTCTTTTATCATCGGATTTTCACCTTTCTGAAAACAAAGGCTGTCCCCTCGGAAACAGCCGTGATTACAGTTATTATATACGATAAAAAGCTTTTTTTCAAGTGTCACTGTCCGATATTTGACAGAGAGAAAAAATTTTACTATAATTATTTAAAAACTTTATTTCGGGTGATATTATGAACGGCATTATCTGCCCTGTGTGCAGCAAGAAATTAAATGACGGAAACGGCTGTCTCAGATGCGAAGAGGGGCACTGCTTCGACAAAGCAAAAGAGGGCTACGTAAATCTTATAGCGGGAGCACACAAAAAGGGCTCACTTATCGGCGACAACAAGGATATGGCAAAGTCGAGAAGAGCCTTTCTTGAAAAGGGTTACTTTGACTCTCTTGTTAATGAGCTTATCTGGGTAATCAAAGAGAAGTCTCTCTCCTTTCCCCACATCCTCGACATCTGCTGCGGAGAGGGCTATTATTCTCACAAAATAAAGGAAAGCTTCGACTGCAAGGTTTCAGGCTTTGACATATCAAAGGAAATGATACGTCTTGCGGCAAAAAGAAAAAACGGCTGTGAATATTTCGTTGCCAATCTTTCACGCATCCCTCTTGAGGATAAGAGCATTGACCTGGCCTTTCATCTTTTCGCACCCTTTCACGAAAAGGAATTTTCACGGATAATGAAGAACAGCGGCACACTCATCACCGTTGTTGCGGGTGAAAATCACCTTTTTGAGCTCAAGGAAATCCTTTACGACAAGCCCTACAAAAACGACGAAATGCCTCCCGAAACACACGAGCTTGTCTTGAAAGAAAAAAGGAAGGTCACTAAAAAGATACATCTCTCTTCAAAAGAAGACATAGACGCTCTTTTCAAGATGACACCCTACTATTACCGAACAAGTGATAAGGACAAAAGCAAGCTTTCAGATCTTGAAAGTCTTGATGTAACGGTGGATTTTGCTGTATTTATTTATTGCAAACCGTAAATTCACAAAAGAATATTAAAAGTCTTCCGGTGATTGAATCTGATATCACAGGAGGGCTTTTTCTTAATTTCGGTAAAATCTTTCTGTGAGCGGACGAGCATTGCTCGCCCCTACGATAACCCTGCGCCACGGCAAGTGGGAAAGTGATAACTTCCCGCAAAAAGCTGTTTCTGAATATAATCAGCGGCATTGAGCCTTGATGAAGCTTCCTGTAAAGTGTCGGGTTTATTGCATATCTCCGCCGAGCTTACGTAGGCGGTCACCGAGGGGAACGCAGTTTCCCGAGGAAAAAGGGAGCTTTGTTTACTTTTGCGCTCGTCTGTGCCAAAGTAAAAGCCCCAGCGGCTCGAGCGTGGAAAGCTAATCGTTTTGTACAGGGTAAATTTTAAAGACGGGATTGTTTTTTGCGGACACGGCACGCCGTGCCCCTATGGGCTACCGTTTTCAGGGGAGGCTTTTGCGAAAGTGCAAGCTGTGTCCCCTGCGTGTTGACGTTGATAAAAAAGCCGGGATGCTGACCCGAAAAAAATACTGACCCCGTCCGGAAACGAGGTCAGTGTGATATTTAAGATTGAATTGACAGCCGTATCTTTGCGATACAGAATTGATTATTCAATTTCTGAAAGTCTCTGTCTGAATTCTTCGATCTTTTCCTTTGAGTACATCTTGCTGAGAACTACCATAGCCATGTTAGGTGTGAAGCCCATAGCAAGAGCCATATTCTTCATAGGATGGTTAACAAGATCAGGGCAAAGATCGTCAACGATCTTCATAACCTCGGGATCCTTCATAAGTACGCTTAATTTTGTGTCGAAAGAATATTTTGCCATTATTTTTTCTCCTTTACTGAAAAATTTATATTATTATTAAAATAATAGTATACCTATTTTATCACGCTTTTGAGCCAAGTTCAATACCCTTTTCAATTGCGGCAATATTCATTTCCATAATTTTCGGGCTCTTATCCTTGAATTTTTTGCTCAATGAAGCTATTACAACATCCTTGCTTACGATACCAGTAGCACCGATAAGCACACCGATGAGCACAGTGTTGGCAACCTTAACATTGCCAAGCTCAAGTGCAACATCATCAACGGGAACAGAGATTGTTCTTACGTCCTGTCTTTCAATTTCCTTTACACGGCTTGAATTTACAACAACTGTGCCGTCAACCTTTACATCGTCAATAAACTTACTGTATGCCTGCTCATTCATAGCGATGAGAATATCGCACTTTTTAGGCAGAGGAGATATAATCTCAGTATCACTGATAATTACCGTACACTTAGCACTGCCGCCTCTCTGCTCCGGACCGTATTCGGGCAGGAAGGTTGAGTGCTTTTCCATATCAATAGCTGTCTGAGCAAGAGTGATACCAGCACTCATAATACCCTGACCGCCTGAGCCTGAAAATACAAAAGACTGTTTCATTATTCTTCACCCTCCTTATCCTTGTAAATACCGGGCTTGAAGTAAGGAATGGTATTTGTGGTCATATAATCGAGGGTGTCAAGAGGGCTCATACCCCAGTTTGTGGGACAGTTGGTAAGAAGCTCGATAAATGTGAAGCCCTTACCTGCCATCTGAAGCTCAAAGGCTTTTTTGATACCCTTTTTAGCATCCATAACACCCTTGGGTGTGTTAAGAGCATATCTTGCAACAAAAACGGGAGCTTCCAAAACAGAAATAAGCTCACACATTTTAAGAGGATAGCCTGTTGTTAACGGATCTCTTCCATAGGGAGTTGTTGTTGATTTCTGACCGACAAGTGTGGTGGGAGCCATCTGACCGCCTGTCATACCGTAGGTCTGGTTGTTGGCAAAGATAACCGTGAAGTTTTCACCGCGGTTAGCTGCAGACATAATTTCAGCAAGACCGATAGCGGCAAGGTCACCGTCACCCTGATAGGTGAAAACCAATCTGTCGGGAAGACATCTTTTTATACCTGTTGCAACTGCAGGTGCTCTGCCGTGAGCAGCACCGATATCGTCACCACTCCATGAGTAAAGGTTGAGAGCACTGCAACCGACGGATATAACATTGATTGCGTTTTTCTGCTGATTGAGCTCTTCAATGGCATCGGCTACAAGTCTTGTAGCAAGAGCATGAAGACAGCCCGGGCAGTAGCCTGTTGACATAGGCATCAATGCACTTGGTCTTTTATAAGTTGCCATAATTATGCTCCTCCTTTCACAATTTCTGCTATTGCGTTGTATACACCGTCGTCATCAAGAAGAATACCGCCTGAGCGTCCGTATTCGTGGACAGGACAGCGACCCTTTACCTGAAGCTCAATGTCATCACGCATCTGAGCGGGAATTGTCATTTCGATATCAATGATACCTTTAACTTTGTCATAATCAAGATTGTCAAGGCTTGCCTTGGGGAAGGGATAAAGAGTGATAGGTCTTATCATACCTACCTTATAGCCTTCTTCACGGAGAGTGTTGATTGCTTCCTTTGCAACTCTTGCGGCAATACCGTAAGCAACAACAACATATTCAGCGTCCTCAACAAGATATTCTTCCACCTTAACGTCAGCCATTTCCCACATCTTATAAGCCATACCCTTGAACTTATTGAGCATTTCAAGAGCAAGCTCGGGAAGAATAGGTGTAATCATATGGCTTTCTTCTCTGCCGTTCACACGGGCAAGACACCAGTCTTCGGTGTTAGCATAGCTGAGCTCCTTCATTTTGGGAAGCTCAACCTCTTCCATAATAGCACCGAGACAGCCATCCATAAGAATAACCACGGGGCCTCTGTCTCTTTCGGCATATTCCCAGGCATTGTATGTAAGATCCACCGCCTCCTGCAAGGTTGCGGGAGCAAAGACCATAGCTCTGAAGCCGCCGTGGCCGAGAGCCTTTGTTGCCTGAAGATAATCTGACTGAGCCGGCTGAATTGAGCCAAGACCGGGACCGCCTCTTGAAATGTTCACAATAACAGCGGGAAGCTGGGCTGATGCAAGGTATGAGATACCCTCAGCCTTAAGGCTGATACCGGGGCCCGATGAGCTTGTAAGAGCTCGTGTACCTGTTGCAGAAGCACCGTAAACCATATTGATGGATGCTACTTCGCTTTCACCCTGCACAAAAGCACCGCCAACCTCAGGAAGTCTCCATGAAAGATATTCGGGAATTTCGTTCTGCGGAGTGATGGGATAACCTGCGAAGAAACGGCAGCCGCCTCTTACGGCAGCTTCAGCAATAGCTTCGCAGCCTTTCATAAATCTCTTTTCCATAGTTTCCTAACTCCTTATTTCTCTTTAGCGGCAACTTCAATTGCTGCTTCGGGACACATAAGCGCACAGATTGCACAGCCTGTACATTTTTCTGTGACAATGTTAACAGGATAGAAATGACCTCTCTGAGATCTTTCAGTACCCATTTCAAGAATGTGCTTGGGACAATATTTGATGCAATAACCGCAGCCCTTGCACATAAGCTCGTTAATAGTAATCATTCTTTCGTCTCCTTTTTCATCTAGAAACCTCTACAACCCTACACATAAAAGAGCAGGGTTGTAAAACATTATAACACTTAATGATTCAAAAGTAAATCACATTAAGAATCAAATTGTATCAAATTCTGAATTACTTCATCTTTCTTTCTGCTCTGAGCACTTCAGGGTCAGCAGCAGTAAGCTTCATAAAGTCAACCTTCATAAGCGGAGTTTCAGGAAAGTCGGATCGTAGCCATGTCGTT
>JAZLBS010000047.1:0-34635 GCA_045613805.1 Acutalibacteraceae bacterium | reverse complement strand
TTTACAACAAACCAATAAAAGTTATGCCATCTTATGACATTCTATGTGATACGATGAAAAACAGTTGGATAAAAAAGTAAGCGAAAAGCAGGTAAAATAAGGGTATGGGAAATACTCGGGCGAGTTCCCCACAATGAAGAGTCTTGACAAGTAAAAACTTTCATATTCTGTCATAACCTGTTATAATTTGTAAAATAGCAGGTTTACACCATATGGTATACCAGAATTTTAAAAGGAAGATATAACACATTATAAAACAATATAACACCAACAGACCTTGCATTAATTGTCAAGGTCTGTTTTTTTATTGTACACTATCTTTGTCGAAAGACATAAAGAAAAAACAAGGAGTGGTTACAATGAAAAAAGAAATTCCCTTTTGGGAGAAATCAAATTTTACTATCGAGGAGGCTGCTGCATATTTTAATATAGGTACACAGAAATTGCGGAAGCTTGCATCAAGTCCCGACTGTATATTTGTGCTTTGGGTGGGAAATAAGTGCCTGATAAAAAAAGACGTGTTTGAAGATTATCTGAAAAAAATATTCTCAGTTTAAGGTGGTGTAGTTATGAAAAATAAAATAAGATATGACAGTAATCGTGTAAGGTTAAACAAGGGAGAATATCAAAAAGGTGTCAATAATTATGAGTACAGATATAGTGTTTTCGGCAAGCAGTTTTCTGTTTATGCTAAAACCCTTGACAGCTTGCGTGAAAAAGAAAGACAGATAAAAGATAAACAAGAGGTGTTCAATAAAAAATATAATCGGTATAATACAACGGTAAATGATGTTTATCTGCTTTGGAAGGAGCTGAAACGTGGTCTTCGTGAAAATACATACCATAATTATTGTTATATGTACGAAGCCTTTGTTAAAGAGAGTATTGGAGAGCTATACATTTCTTCAATTAAAAAATCTGATATAAAAAGATTTTACAATTATCTAGCAGATGAAAGACGGTTTAAAGCAGGAACTATAGAGAGTGTGCATAATGTGTTGCATCAGGTTTTACAGATTGCAGCAGATGACGGTTGCATACCGTTAAACCCTTCGGATAATGCAGTTAAAGAGATAAAAAGATGCAACAATATGAAATCGCAGAAAAGGAAAGCCCTTTCAAATAAAGAGGGAAAATTACTGGTTGATTTTCTTTTGAGCAATCCTAAAAGCAAAAGGTGGTATCCCATTACAGTTGTGCTGCTTGGTACCGGAATGAGGGTCGGTGAGGCAACAGGTCTTCGATGGTGTGATATTGATTTTGAAAACGACTATATAGATGTAAACCATACACTTGTTTATTTCAGTAAAGGTGAGCAATGTAGTGAGTTTATTATAAATGACACAAAAACTCCGGCAAGTAATCGTATTGTTCCTATGACGAGTACAGTAAAAAAAGCGTTTTTAATGGAAAAAGAGATGCAAGAACAAGCGGGTATAGTATGTAACTCAGTTGTTGACGGATATACCGATTTTGTATTTCTTAACCGTTTCGGTAATGTTCAGCATTACGGTACGATTAATAAGGTGTACAAAAGAATTATCCGCGACTGTAATGATGCACAGTTTAAGAAAAGCAATAATCCGGAGGTTCTTTTACCAAATTTCAGTTGTCACAATTTAAGACACACTTTTGCTACAAGGCTTTGTGAATCGGGCGTTAATATAAAAACGGTCCAAAGCATTTTAGGGCATACGGACATTGCGACTACAATGGATATTTACACGCATATTACGAGTGATATGAGAGATAGTGCGAGAATGATTATGGAAGAGTGGGACGATTTTGAATAACATGAAATCAGATTCGTCAAATAAAACACCTCAAATATGTCAAGTTGAGTTAATGCTTGAATAAAGCAAGAAATAATGGTATTATATATTCAACAGAAATCTTGAGGTGAAAATATGAGTAAGCTTATCGCAAAAGAGTATAAATGCTTTGAAGATATAAAAAACATCCGCGCTGACGGAAGTGAATTCTGGTATGCAAGAGAGCTCGCTCTCGTTCTTGATTACACAAAATGGGAAAATTTTCATAAGGTTATCAAAAGAGCTATGATAGCCTGTGAAAATAGTGGACACGATGTTTCCTGCGATTTTTCCGAGGTCAGGAAAATCGTATCGGCCGGTGTAACAAGCAAGCCGAAGCTGGATTATGAGCTGACCCGTTATGCCTGCTATCTTATTGTTCAGAACGGTGACCCGAGAAAAGAGGTAATAGCTCTCGGACAGACATATTTTGCCATTCAGACCTACAGACAGGAGGTTGCTGACAGATTCAATCAGCTTGACGAGGACAGCAGAAGATTAGTTGTTCGCGGCGATATAAAGCAGTGGAATCAGCTTCTTGCAGAAACGGCAAGACAAGCGGGAGTTATCACAAATGAAGAGTTTGCGATTTTCCAAAACGCAGGCTATATGGGGCTTTACGGCGGACTTACTGTTGATGATATTCATAAGAAAAAAGGTCTTGCAGTAGGTCAGAAAATTCTTGACTATATGGGCAGTACAGAGCTTATCGCAAATCTTTTCAGAATTTCACAGACAGAAGAAAAGCTTCGTAAGGATAATGTGAGTGATGCAAATACAGCGACAGCTGTACACCACACAGTCGGTAAAGAGGTAAGAAAAGCTATCGAAGAAATCGGCGGCACAATGCCCGAGGATTTACCGACGCCCGAAAAGAGTATAGCCCAAATAGAAAAAGAACAAATGGAAAGATTAAAGCAAAAAGCAAAGAACGGACAGCTCATGCTTGACGAATAAGAGGTTGTTTTTATGCCACAACACCCATTCCCTTCCTTATATGACAAAAACTCAAAAGTGCTTATTCTCGGTAGTTTTCCGTCGGTAAAATCCCGTGAGCAGATGTTTTTCTACGGCCATCCGCAGAATAGATTCTGGAAGGTTATTTCTGCTGTTATGGATACTGATACACCCGTAACAATAGAGGAAAAGAGCAACTTTCTGCACTTAAATCACATTGCCCTATGGGATGTAATTGCCTCTTGCGACATAACAGGCAGTTCTGACAGCTCAATTAAAAATGTAGTTGCAAATGACCTCACAGAGATATTTGAGAACGCTGATATTAAGCAGATTTTTGTCAACGGCAAAACTGCTGAGAAGTATTACAACAAGTATATACGTGACACTATCGGCAGAGAAGCTGTTTGTTTACCTTCAACTTCTCCTGCTAATGCCGGTTGGAGTGTAGATAGGCTTGTTGCGGAATGGGGAATAATAAAACTGTGTATTTATTAATGAGCAGTAATTGATTATGGTTTTATTCCTAACGGTTGTTGAAGAATGCAACAGCTGTTAGGATTTTTTTATAAAATTTAAGGCTTGAGTACGCTTTTTAGGATTTGTGTTTACAGCAGAATGATTTACTATTGATTATTGTTAAACTATGTTATAAAATAATAAAAAAAAGAGGAGGTTAAATATGATAACGCATTATCTTGATGAAATATTGAAACCGAAACTTAAAAAGCTTGGAGTGTCGGATGCCTTTTCCAATCATACTGCAGAAATAGTCAAAAAACAGATAATATCACTCGTTGCGCATTGGGATGATATTGCTTTCAGAAAAGCTGTTTTACTCATCGGTATGGAAGAAGGAATTTTTTATGAACCTTCTGCAAAAGTTGATGTTAAAGCTTTTGTTGTTGTGACTATACGCAACAGCCCAATAGAAACCTTGCAAAGTAATTTGTACGCCAAAACCGGTTTGAAAGCAGAGCTGACAGCGAAAGAGATAAAATCGATCACATCTGACGCTATTCGTTATTTTAATTCACTAAATTTTTCAGAGCTTTGTAAATATGCCAAGCAAACGGTAACTGATGATTATTATTATCGAATTTTAAATAATCACCCGGTAACTAAAACAGCGTTGGAAAAATTATCTGCGGCTACCTCAAAATCGGTTGTTTATAAGCCTGTTGAATTTTCAAAGCCTTATATGTTGCCTCAATTAACAGTGTTTTCAAAGGATGAAAATCCGGAGATGACAATGACCCGTGTGGTTATGGATGGATATTCTGCTGAAATAGATTCTGAATTGTATAAAATATTGCAATCCTATGCATGTGAAAGACAGGGTGTCTTTGTAAGTGATTCTTTTAAATTTGTAACAAGAAATTTTGAAAAGTTGATAAAAATTTTAGAGTTTCTTCTTACACATAACATTAGTTTTGTTACGCCTAATTTTTATTTGGAAAACGGATGTGTAGAGCGAAGAACAAATTTGCTGAAAGCATCCCACTCTGTTGATGAAATGATAATTAAACTTAATCAAACTGCAGGGTTGAGCTTTAAGCATAAAACTGCATTGAAAGCTTTTATGAAGAATAATTGAATTTACCGTATGCAATAACCGAAAAGCTTTACTGACGGTGATATAACGTTGCATATAAATTCAAGGCGGAGCAAGAAATAAATACGATGTTCTTCATAGACAGACAATGTAAAAATTCTTTGATTTTTACGACAATTCTTACGACAAACCAATAAAAGTTATGCCATCTTATGACATTCTATGTGATGCGATGTAAAACAGTTGGATAAAAAAGTAAGCGAAAAGCAGGAAAAATAAGGATATGGAAAATACCAGAGCGAGTTCCCCACAATGAAGTCACTTGATAAATAAATCTCCTGAAATCCCAGTAAAATCAAGGCTTTCAAGAGATGGCAAAAACGCAAATAGTCGGTTTTACGACAAATTTACGACAAATGAATATGTGATATAGCAAAGCAGGACGGTATTTTTCGTCCTGCTTATTTTCATATATTCTAATAAAATCATTTAACATTGTACAATGAATGAAAATACATTAAATCTATTTTTATTTAATAATTCGTGAATTTCTTTTAGTCAATTAGATTTAAACTGTATGATAAAATACTTCAAAAAAAAGAAAAGGATTAGTTTTATTATTAATAAGATATTAGGCTATGACAAAACAATTAAAATATAGCAATATAATATGTTTTTTTTTATATTATTTATGTTTGTGAAGTTTCTTGAAAATTTTCTTTACAATATTTTTCTTTTATCGAAATGATCTTTTGTGTTAATTCATTTTTGTTCTTTGTATCAGCATTTCTTTTATTCAAGGTATCGTGAAGGTCTAATGCTTTTTGTAAATTATTGGTTGAATGTTTAAAATAAACACCAAGACAGAACATAATTTTTTCAAAGATTCGCTCAACTTTGTCTATGGTTATAATCTCATTAATTTCATTATATAACATAGTGTAGCATTCTGGTTTGGTTTGAGTGTATTCTCTTACTTCATAGTTGCTTGGTGTTTTGGGTGGATTGTCTTTAGGCAGCATAATGATTGCAAACCACTGTATGATTGACAAGACAGACTGTAGTTTATTCAACATAATTATAATATTGTCGATATCAGTAGAAGTAAAATCAGAATTTTCATATAATTTAATTGCGTCTTCAATTTCATTTAATAAATCATCTGCATTTTTATATAATCTTTTTTCTTTGTTATATAAATTGTCAAACATATGGTATTCCGGAAATTCTTCAATAATAGCTTTATTTGATTCCGAATGAATAGTTTGATGTAAGGTTTTATATTTAAAATATATTTTATCAAATTTTCCAAGCAAGGATTTTACTTGATTGTTTTTATCTTTCAAATAAGAAAGAAGAATTGTGATTAAGGAAATTATTCCTCCGCCCCAAACAGAAAGAATTGTATTTTGAATAAAAGATATAATAGACAAGTTTCCAATTGGTATGTTTGATAGTAATTCCAATAATATGCAAACTAAAAATGCAATTGAGCATACTATTGATAAAACAATAATTGATTTTTTTTGTTTTAATAATATTCCTTTTTCTTTGATTTTTATTTGATTTTTCATAAATCTTCTCCATATATAGTATTTAAGAATCTATAAGATTATTTATCTTTTAATATAAAACCAATTTCAGGTTTTATAAATTATCAGTTTACACATCAAGGATTCAAACTCTTATCAAAATAAATTTTTCGTTTTATCCATACGAATCCATCGCCTTTTGAAATAACGGCAACATCTGTTGGTCCGCCTACGGTTTGCTGATTTCCGTCAATAGCATAAGTTCTTTTTAAAGAGGTTATATTTACAAGATTTTCTGCTAATGAAGCCATTTCTGGTAAAGGTATAAGTTGTACACTCTTTAGTATGGGGTCAACATTTTTCGTTTGTACCATAGCATTTATCGCTGAGGAAATGTCGTTTTTACAGCTACTAAAACAGTGTTTTAAATGTTCTTTTTGTTCAGAAGAAAAAGGCTCTGGCAAATTTTCGATTTTCAGATTTATAATTTCTGATACTTTTTGTGGTATATAGTTAATAAAACTGTTCGATATCCCTTTGCAAAAAGTCAATATAACATCATGTTGAGCCAATGGTTGTATTTTAGCATTGCTATTACTTTCGTCAAATTTTTCAAGAACCATGTATTTTGTTATACCACCTATTACGGTATATAACTCAATATGAATGTATTTTGGAAAAGCATCATTTTTTCCATATCCTGAAAAAAACAATCCCATAGGATTATCTGTTTCTCTTTTCAAGGAAAGATTGAAGAACTTACAAATCGATTTCCAAAAACGAATTTTGAGATTTTCATATTGTCGTAATTCTGGAATAACTATATTTATGTTCGTTTCAAATGTTCTTATGTAAGTTTCATTAACGTGTTCACTAACATCAAAGTTGTCTATATGCAAACTTTTAATTATATCATCATCAAACTCATCTAATATTACATTGATTTTCTCTTCTGAATTCTCTTCGTTTATGACAGATTTAATTTTGTTTCCCCATTGTACAACTAATGTTTTAATAAGTGAGTTACAAGAATTTGTTTCATCAACATCAAAGCGAAAGTAATTATTCTTTTCCTTGATGAACTCGTTAAAGACGGATAATAAATCAAAAAAATCATCTAAACAGTCTCTGTTGTCTAAATATGTACGAAATTCTTGTAAAAGCTGATTAACGGAAATATTATATATGGATGTTGCTCCGTAAGTAATAGCACCATATGCATATTTGTTTGATAATGAGTATACTTTGTTCATTGAGTTGTAGAACATTTTGTTGCCGGTAAATGTTCCTGCACTATCAGCAGATAATGCAACTCCATTTCGGTTTATAATGCATACACCAACGCTCATAATATTCTCCTCCTGATATTTGAATTTTTGAATTTAAAAATTAAGGTTTAATTAAACACCATCGCTTTATATTATCTAAGTTACAAGAACTACATTAAGTAACACCATTTTCTCGAAAAAAGTCAAATTTTGTAGAAACGACCAAATTACTATGATTGTGCTTATGCATAATTACAATAAATTCACACATTCGACAAAACTCACTCCTCCTTGTAAAATGGTTTTACCAAAATACAAGGAGGCTTTTTCTATGAATTTACCCAAACATATCACCAACGAACAAACAGGCATCAGTTACACCCTTCACGGCGACTATTATTTACCCGACTTAACACTACCTGAACCGAAAAACAACCGCCCTATCGGCAAATGGGGACAACTACACCTCAACCACCTAAAAAAGTACGGTAAGTCAACCTATTACACCTATCTTATGAACGGTACGCTACACGATTACCTTTGCAGTATAAATGACCAAGCAGAAGAAATGTTCAATCACATAGTGTTACATATGGCAGAGGCGGACGGTACTGATGAGAATCTGAAAACCGCTGATCAAATGAAATGGATAGGTCTTATGAACAACTACCGTCACTGTGCTGAAGAAGTTGTTTTTGAATCTATAATATATGCATAAAGAAAATGTGCAGTAGCCGTTGACTACTGCACATTTAAGCTTTTATTCTTCTTTAAGTGATTCGCCTACTTTAATAATTTCTTCCCTCGTCAGCTGACCGTAAACGGTAACTGTTATCTTGTTTCCGGTAATAATCAGAGTCGAATACGGCTTACCTTCATTCTCACCTGCTATAAGATATGCATCTCTTCCTGACACTTTGATATTTTCAACATTGTTCTTGTCTTTATCAGTATGTACTGCAAGACCGTCATTAAGTGAAACATAAATATCGTAGACAAGACCGTCTGTTTCATTTCCATATCTGTATCCGACAGCTTCGTATTCTTCATATTTTTCCTTCAGCGTGAAGTCTCGAGGAACATATGCGGCGGTTATGTTTTCGTAGTTTGTGAAATCACCTGAAACTTCATCACCTGTAATAAAATAGAATTTGATGTGTGTTTCGTAAAACTCCATAACTGCATTTTTGAAATCTGCCCTTGCCTGGGGACTTATCATAACGAGTGAAAAGGCACCGATGCAAAGTGTAATAATTATAACTGCTGCTTTTGTAAGTGCGTTTCTGAAAAATGAAATGTTCTTTTCTTTTTTATCAAAGGATGAGATAAGCTTATTCATTCTTTTTTCAAAGTCTGCACTGAAGGTATGGTCTATTTCTTTGTTATCCGGGATAGAGGAAACATCATAGTTTTTTACTTTGATTAAAGCTGAAGCTAACATAGCGTCACTTAATTCCATTGACTTTTGCTCCTTTCATAAATTCTTCCTTCAGAATCATTCTGCCACGCCGTACCTGCTGATGGATTGTGCCCGGCTTTCTTCCTAAAAGCTCAGCTATTTCCTTTTCGGACATCTGTTCCACAACAAGAAGATAGAGTACATCTCGGTATGTTTCGGGCATTGATGCGAGAATTTTTACAATAAAATCCTCTGTTTCGAGATCCTGATAAAAAGAACTGCTTTCTTTGTCACTGACATCGTAAAGCTCGTCAATATCTGTTTCCTGTATACCTTTGTTTTTCCTTAATATATCAATAGCGGCGTTTTTTGCAGCCGTAATGACATAAGAAAGAGTTTTCTGCGAGTCCGCATCTTCAATCCTTTTCATATTCTTCGCTATGCCGATAAAGGCATTATGTACTGCATCCTCAGCAAGGTGTGAATCGTTCAGAACCGAATTCGCCGCATACCACATTTTCTTTCTGTATAAGGTATAGATTTTTTCGAACTTTGCTTTGTCACTTTCTTCTTCGATAAGAAGAGTATAAAAAACTAACATATATTTGCTCCAACCTGTGTTTTTTGACGTTCATAATATTAGACGGAAGTTTTTTATAAAAAGTTACACTTTTTTGTAAGTTTTATAATTTTTTATCCGTTGATAGTAGTGAAAGCCTTTGACGTTCAACTATTGTAACATATATTTGTTTCAAAATTAAGAGGCTCAAGTGAATTCCTTTGAAAGGATGGACTTTATTTATTATGGATGATATAATTATAAAAGAAGAAAAGAAAAAGGAGGAGAATATTATGGAAAAGACTAAAAGAATAGTCAGCATATTCCTTGTTGTTCTTATGCTCTTTACTTCTCTTCCGATGAATGCTTTCGCTGAGGAGATAACTACCCTTGCCGAAGAGAGCACGACGGCAGAAATGGTAACAACGTCGGCTGAAAAAGAGCCGGAGGAGGAGACAACCAAAACAGTTACTGAAGAAGAAACTACAACTGAAGCTTCAACTTCTGAAGCTGTAACAACTGAAGAGACAACCGAGGAAGCTGCAACAACTGAAGAAGCGACCTCCGAAGAAGCGGATGAGCCGGTATATGAAATAGGCCAAAGCTATGTGATTGACGGAGTTAAATATTCTATCAGTCGATATGAAACGGTTTGTGCTGTTGACTCTGTGGGAAATCCCGAAAGGGTTGAGATTCTTTCATCGCTCGGAGGCTATCCGGTAACGTCAATGGGCACTGAGGCCTTTAATCATAATAATGAATTAAAGGAAATTATTATTCCCGAATCCGTTAAGTTAATAAACGGCTTGCTCTGTTCGGGGATAGAAAAAATTGAAATTCGAGGCGGATATAAAAAGATAGACAGTAATATTCTTTCAAATTCTGCTTTTTATAAAAACGAAGAAAACTGGAAAGACGGTCTTTTGATTGTTGACGGATATTTAATCGGAGCCAAAAGAAACGACGAGGTGATTTTAGGCGAAGAGATTACCTCAATTTCGAGGAGTGCCTTTGATTATGATTTTGTTCCTGCGGTAATTCAGGTGCGGAACAAAAACTGTGTCTTCCCTTATGATATAGGAGTTGCCACCGTTATCAGCGGCTTTCCCGGTTCCACTGCAGAAAAATATACTAAAACCTCCGGCAAATTCAAGGAAATCTGCAGCTGCGAAGATGCGGTCACGGTTCCCGGCACGCCTTCCTACTGCGACGGAACAGTAGGCCTCACAGAGGGTAAGTGGTGCGAAAAATGTCAGCTGTGGCAATACGGCAACATTCCCGACGGCAAGGTCAATCATTTTGACGAAGACGGCAATCAGGTATGTGACTATTGCGGATATGACCTTACAAAGAAAATAATTGACGGCGGATTCTGCGATGATGCGGCCTTCTGGACCATCAGCGAGGACGGGACCATGCATATTTGCGGAAACGGTGCCCCTGCAGATATTCGTAACACTGCTTATGCACCCTGGGAATATTACAGTAGAACGAGGGCAATAAAGACTCTTATTGTTTCAAAGGGAATTACAAGTATATCCGATGCGGATTTTACTTATCAGGGAAATCTTGAAACAGTAATTCTTGACGATACGGTAAAAGGCCTTACCGAATTCCGTGAGTGCTCAAAATTGAAAAATGTCAGTCTCGGTAACGGAATCACCGTAATTCCCGGCAGCTGTTTTTCTGATTGTTCTTCCCTTGAAGAACTTGTTTTGCCGGAAGGCTTAAAGAAAATCTCATACAGTGCTTTTTTTAATGCGGTAAGTTTAAAGAAACTTGTTTTACCTGACACAGTTGAATCCATAGGCTCTTCTGCTTTCAGTTATTGTACAAGTCTTGCGGAAATTACACTTAACGACGGACTTGCTTCGATTGATAATTTTGCCTTTAATGATTGCGGTGCACTCAGATCTGTAGAGCTTCCCGACAGCCTGACTTCTCTGGGTACATACGCTTTTGCGGACTGCGTTTTATTGGAAAATGTAAAGCTTTCAAAAAATCTTGAAACATTGAGAACGTCTGCTTTTGAAAATTGCTCTTCTCTTAAGGAAATATTTATACCTGAAAAAATAAAGAAAGTTGAAACCAACGCTTTTAAAGGATGCACAAGTCTTGGAAATGTTGATTTTGAAACAGGTTATGTAACCATTTGGTCATCATTTTTACCTGATGATGAATTTATTAAAAATCCGGAAAACATAAGGGACGGGTTCCTTTTTATTGACAACTGTCTCTACAGAGAAATTGAAAGCACCACGGAAACTCTTGTTCTCGGTGAAGAAGTAACAGCTATAGCAGGCGGCTGGTCCTTCAGAACAGATAAGGTAAAGGAGGTTATAATTTATAACAAGGACTGTGTTATAACGAGACCTTCTGTTTTTAACAATGTTAAAATTTACGGACTTGCCGGTTCAACAGCCGAAGAGGCCTTCAAAAATTATGATTTTAATATAATGTGCCTTTGCGATGAAAAAACCTTTGTTCCCGAAAGTGAGGGCTATTGTAACGGAGTTATCGGCTATACCGAAGGCTATTGGTGCGAAAACTGCAAAATCTGGGTAAGCGGTCACGAAAAAAAGACCGAAATAAATCACGTGGATGAAAATGCTGATGAAATCTGTGATTTATGTTCTCTTGACACAAAGATAAAAATTATTGACACGGGGAAAATCGGTGCAAATAATTGGTGGATGCTTGATGAGAACTATTGTCTTTATGTTTTGGGCTCAGGGGTCTTTGCACCTTCTGAAAAAGCAGAATTCAAGGCATATAATGACAAAATTAAAAAGATTGTAATAGGCGATGAAATTACATCCATCGGAAGTAAAAGCTTTGAAAATATGACAGCAGCCGAGGAAATTGTCATAGGTAAAAGCGTTATTTACATAAAGGATTATGCATTTAAAGGTTGCACCTCCGCCGAAAAAATTACAATGCCTGTTATTTTAAGCGAAATTGGGAAATATGCTTTTTCCGAGCTTACCGGACTTAAAGAAATTGATATTCCGGATACAGTTTATAAGATTGGTGATTATGCCTTTTATAAAATGAGCTCCCTTGAAGAAATTACTGTGCCTGCCAGCATAACTAATTGGGGGCAGTATGTATTCCGTAATTGTACTTCTCTCAAAAGAATTTTCTGGGATGGAGATACGGTATCTTACGGTGCATTTTACGGATGTACGGCTCTGAGTGAGCTCAACTTCAAAAATGAAATAAAATATATTAACACCGAAGCTTTTTACGGATGTACTGCTCTTACGGAATTATTTGTAAAAGCAGGCACTATAAACGACAATGCATTTTCCGGCTGTACGGGAATTACAGAGGCTTATATTGAAACAGACTCTTGCGGATATTCGGTCTTCAGTAACTGCACTGCTCTTGAAAAGGCAACACTTAAAGGAATAAAGAATCCAAACTCTGCCGGCATAAAAACTTACGTTTTCAGCGGTTGCACCTCTCTTAAGGATGTTACCTTGCCTTCGGGAACAAAGGTTATTTCTACAGGCATATTTACCAACTGCACATCGCTTTCCGAGATAAAGCTTCCCGAAACCATAACTACAATCGGCTCTTATGCTTTTCAGGGTTGCACAGCACTTGAAAACATCGTTCTGAGTGAGAAGGTAACCGATGTAAATACCTGTGCATTCAGAGGCTGTTCAAATCTCGGCTCAATCACTTTTCTTAACAGTGCAACCAAAATTGCCGGCCCTTACGAGGATTATGACAAAACCTATCTCACTATACCTGCGGCAACTGTTCTTGTGGGCCACAAGGGCTCAACGGCAGATTTATATGCAGCTAAGTATTCTTTGGAGTTTCTTCCTTTCAATGATAACAGAGAGCTTAAAAGCATGGAAATCGTTTCCTTGCCCACCAAGACGGTTTATGTTATCGGAAAGGATACGGAATTTGATTTTAAGGGGCTTAAATTAAGGCTCGAATTTACCGACGGAAGCGTTATCACCGTTCCGAGATATTATACTGTTGAAACTGACGGCTGTGATCTGACAGAGTACGGTCTTTTTGAGCTGACGGTAAAGTGCGGTGAATTTACCGATACCTTCAATATTTTCGTCAACGATAAATCGGGTAATCCCGAAACGGACATCGGTATTCTTGAAGAAAACGGTCAGCTTGAGGCAGAATTTCACGGCTTTTCCGAAATAAAAACAGTAACCTTCATTCCGAATGAAACAACAAGATATTGCTTCATCATTGAAGGTAATTTCAGCGAGATACATTTTTATGACGCAAATGGCAACAGAAGTGTATACAAAGGAAACTTTGCTGTAAACCTTAAAAAAGATGAAGAATACAGAATACATATTATCGGAAAAAGCGGAAGGGTATCAATAAAAAATGCCGAGCTCTTCACTACCGAAAAGCTTCCCGACGGCACATACAAAATCACCAAATGCTACGATGATTCCAAGGAGCTTGTCGTTCCGTCGAATTATAACGGAAAAGTAATTACTGCCGTAGGTGCTGATCTGCTGTCTTATCGGGTAATGAGAGAAAAGATAGTTTTTGAAGACGGAATCAAAACTATTGAACCGGAAACCATTAAAAATGTGTCCTTTTTGGAGGAGGTTGTACTTCCTGATACTCTTGAAGAAATTCCTGACAGGCTTTTCTATGAATGCAGAAGTCTTAAAACCGTCACCGGCGGTCGGAATATCAAAGCTATCGGAAGAAATGCTTTTTATTATTGTAATTCTCTGGTGAATTATGAAATTCCCGAATCTGTTGAAGAGATAAAGCAAGGAGCTTTTTATTTCTGCGATAGACTTTATAAATTCAATCTGTCTCAAAACATCAGAAAAATCGGTGATTCAGCCTTTGGTGCATGCGGCAGAATGAAGGTAACCTACAACTGTGCAAACGCTGAACTGGGTGACGGAATTTTCTTTGGAGCAGATATTGTGCAATTTGAATTCGGTTCAGGCATTAAGGTTATTCCGAAAAGAATCTTTCACCGTTGCTCCGAGCTTATAAATGTTATAATTCCCGATACAGTTGAGAGAATTGATGAATATGCCTTTGAAGACTGCACAAGCCTTGCGGAGATCGTTATACCGTCATCAGTAAAAACAATCGGTGATTATGCTTTCAAGGGTTGCAGCGGACTTGCTCATGTAACCTTTAACGAGGGCCTTGAAGAAATAGGTCGGGGAGTATTTGAATATTGTGAGTGGCTTCAGAAGATTGAATTCCCCGCAAGTCTTAAAAAAATGGGCACAGGCACCTTCAAATGGAACGAATCATTAAAGGAGGTCACCTTCAAGGGATATATAAGTGAATTACCCGATTATACCTTTGATAATTGTGAAAAGCTTGAAAGGGTAAATATGAACGGCGGTCCCGAAAAAATCGGTATCGACTGCTTTATGTCCTGCAAAAATCTTTTGGGCGAAGACCTTATTTCCGTTGCTACACATATCGGAAACGGTGCTTTTTACAGATGCTCAAAGATTAAAAACATCGCACTTAATGAAAACATTGAATATCTCGGCGGTAGCGCTTTCGCTGAGACAAGTGCGGAAAGCGTTGTGATACCAAAGGGAATAACCAAAATTCCGTCATACATTTTTTATTACAGTGACACCCTTAAAAGAGTTGAGTTCCTCGGTGAAATTACGGAAATCGACAATGGTGCGTTCGGTGGGTGTGATAACCTTACAGATGTAATTTTTACCGGCAAGGTTAAAAGAGTGGGTGATAGCGCATTCAGTGGTTGCCGTTTGTTTGACAGTCCCATAAGCCTTGAAGATGCAGAGAATATCGGAGGCTATGCTTTCAAGGATTGCGAAAGCTTCAATCCGACGGCTATGCCGACCAAAGCCTGCACCTTCGGAGAATATGCTTTTTATAACAGCGGACTTACGGGCAAGCTTGACATTCCCGAAGAGTCAAAGATTTATACATATGCTTTCGGCAACTGTGAAGGAATAACAGAGGTTATACTCAGGGAAAACGCTTTGATTGACGATTGGGGCGGATATACATTTAAAAACTGTACCGGACTTGAAAAGGTGACAGTATGTGACGGTGCAATGCTTTATGTTAATGATTTTGTCGGCTGCAGCAGTCTTAGAGAGCTTCATTTCAGGAACACCTCAAGTCCTGCCTCTGCTATGGGTAAAATACATGAAGATGCCACGATTTACGGCTATAAGAACAGCAACGCCAATACTTACGCTACGCAGTACGGCTATAAGTTCATCCAGGAGGGCGGTGAAATGCACGCTCACTCCTTCACACAGGAGGATATCCCTGCAACAAAATGCTTAGGCTACAACAAAAAGATTTTCACCTGTACCTGCGGTTATTCTTATACCGAAAGCACAAAAATTAAAACTCATATTTACGGTGATTATACCACTGACAAGGAACCTACCTGTACAAATCCGGGTTTGAAATCTAAAAAGTGTCAATGCGGTTCGTCAAGGATTAGCCTGACTCCGATTCCGGCTCTCGGCCACACAGAGGTTATCGACATCCCTGCCGTTGCTCCCACAGCAACCGAGCCCGGCTACACTCACCAGAGTCATTGCTCCGTCTGCGGTGAAACTGTGGTAAAGCGTGAGCTTATTACCCACGAGGAATATGATATTCAGATTAATGACGATAATGTTACTGCACATAAGCTTGATGCGGCCACAAATGAAAACGACGGTATCGAAATAACAATCACCTTTGAACTTAAAAGTCAGGTGTATCTCAGCTATATCGATAAGACCGTTATCTGCAAAGTCGGTGAGGTAAAGCTTTCAAAAACAAGCCTTGACTATAACGGTAAGGTACAAAAGCCGGGTGTTACTGTAAAAGACAGTACAGGAGAGCCGTTAGTCCTGAACAGAGACTATAAGCTTACATATTCTGCAGGGTCAAAATACAGCGGTAAATACAGCGTAAGAGTAGACTATATCGGAAATTATGCCGGAAGCAAGACTCTTTATTATGATATCGTTATCGGTGCGGTTCTTCCTTCTGTTTCTTCAACGGATAAAAGCATCTCTCTTAGTTGGAAAAAAGGACATACTGACCTCATATACTGTGTTTATTCCGTGGACAGCAAAGGTAATCTGAAGAAAATTGCTGACACCAAAAACGGAAGCTATACAGTATCTTCCCTTAAATCAGGAACCGAATACCGATTCCTTGTGCGTGCCTTTGTAAAAGACGGAAATGGTAAGATTTATTGGGGCGATAAAGGTAATTCTGTTCTTTGTGCAACTGCTCCTTCAAGGGTCAGCAAGTTTACTGTGTCATCAGAGACGAAGAGTGTCAAGCTTTCCTGGTCAAAGGTCAGCAGTGCAACAGGTTACCGTGTTTATAAGTATGACGGAAGCTGGAAAATGGTGAAGGATACCAAATCCCTTTCTTGTGAAATCGGCGGTCTTAAGAGCGGTACAGCATATAAATTCTATGTAAGACCCTATAAGCAGTACTCCGGTAAGACTGTATGGAGTGCAGATAATAAGGCTGATGCCGTTCAGACTTATACCAAGCCTTCTGCAACAAGCAAGATAAGTTATACATCCTCCACAGACAGTGTAAAGCTTTCATGGAACAAGGTGACGGGTGCTACAGGCTACAGAATATATATTTATGATAACCTCAAGGGTAAGTATATCAAATATGCGGATACAAATAAAACATCTTATACGGCAACAAAGAGAAACGGTAAAAAGCTCAAGCCTGCCGTTGAGTATAAATTCAGAGTTCAGGCTTACATAAAAAAGAACGGAAAAACCTACTGGTCCGACAGCTATAAAACCGTAACCACAGCTACAAAGCCTGCAAAGTCTTCACTTGCCGTAACAAGCTCAAAGGGTAAGGTAAATCTTTCCTGGAAGGATGTTATGGGTGAAAGCGGTTATCAGGTATACTATTCGACCAAGAAGAACGGCACGTACAAAAAGCTTACCTCTCTTAAAGCGGATAAGGTGAAGTACAGCAAAAAGCTTACTAAGGGTAAGAAGTATTACTTCAAGGTCCGTGCCTATAAAAAGGCAGGAGGTAAAACAGTTTACGGCTCATTCTCATCCGTTAAAAGTGTAAAAATCAAATAAAGACGAACAGACTCCCTGAAAGAAGGGGGTCTGTTTTTGCATAGAAAAGCCTTTATAAAATCTCAATGTGAAGTGTTAAATTTTTCTTTTTCTTGTAAGTTTTTGTCTTTAATTTCCGTTTAATATATAAAGAGCCGTTGATAACAGATAAAGCAGACGGTTTATTAACCCTATAAGGAGGATTTTTATGAAAAACACATTTAAAAAATTCACGGCAGTATTTTTGGTAACACTTATCTTAGCACTTTCAGTGCCAATGCAGTCCTTGGCGGCAGAGGAGAGGATTATTAAAATTCCTGTTATAGAAAAGATTGAGGTAAATGAAGGCTCACAGGCTGTTTCAGTTAAAGAGATGGATGCGTATTATGAAAATCTGTTTAAGATGATAGAAAACCTGAATGTTTCCGGATCCATTTCTGAAACGGACCTGTTTAATGCTATGTCTGATTTTCATCTTTATTCATCGGTTTTTGAGTACAAGTATGATGTTACTCTTGCCACCGGAAAGGAATTTACTTATTCTACCGAGGATCACGATTTAGAAATAAACAGGCTTTACGGTATAGAGATAGATGCATTTGTTACCTATGAAAATTACCTTAAGGCAAAGGAAACGGGTGCAGATGAAATTCAGACAGAAATTTATGCCTGCCTTTATAATAATATTACATACGATTACGCATATTCTACTGCGTACACTTCTTCCGATACTCTGCCTCTTATTGAAATGGTAGTAAAGAGTATTACCCCATTGTCGGGAATTTCCAAAAAAATTTACAGTGATCAGAGCTATTTCGATGTCAAGGGTGCAGAGTTTCTCATTGAATATGCTGACGGAAGAAAGGTAACAGCTACAGCACAGGCGGAGGGTGAGAGCCCCTATTTTGTCGGATATACTCTTGACGGTCAATGCCTTGATGTTTATTACGATTTCCTTAATGCCGAAGAAGATGATGCACCGATATCTGAATGTGAGGTTCATTTTGATTATCTCGATGCTTCATGTACGACAAGTGCAGCTTATGTTGAAGAGACCTTTTTGAAGGGTATAAAGATTACAGACTGCTGTTTTGATGCGGAAAACGCTTATCTTTCCTCACTGACTTATAAGCTTACCTTCGCAGACGGCAGAACAGAAGCTTTTACAAATGAATTTACAGAAACTGAAAACCCGCTTCTTTCTCTGATGACGAGAATCAATGCTGTTGACGGTTATACAGTCATACTTTACTGCTCTTTAGGAGATATTGAAGAATACGGTGAAAAAATAAATGCCGATTCATATTATTTTACAGTTGATGCAGGAGAAGTGACGGATACCTATAAGGTAGATAATCCTTATAAGGATGCTATGAACGGTCCTCTGAATGTAGCATTTTTCTTCATTAATATTTTCACAAAGATTCAGGATTTCTTCTATAACCTCTTTGATTTTATTATCTTCGGATTTTAAATCAATATAACTTATGTACGAAAGGATGATAAACATGAATTTTGATATTTCAAAAGAAAGAATGCTTGAAGGTATGCACACAATGAACTCCTTCGGTACAAGACTTACAGGCAGTAAGGGGCATAACGATTTCATTAAGTGGCTTAAAGCAGAAATCAATAAAATGGATATTACCGTTTATTCCGACCTTTTCTGGTTCAACAGATGGGAAGAAAAGAACTCATCCATTGAGATTATAGACGGCGAGGAAAAGATAAGCATTCCTGTTTCTTCTGCTTATCCCTATTCGGGTGAAACCTCAGCTGAGGGCATAACAGAAGAACTGGTATATGTTAAAAGCGTGAAGGATGTTCCGAAAACCACGGGTAAAATCGCAGTTTTCAATGTAAACAACATTAATTTCCTGCCGAGTGAGATAGCTTTTGACAAGCGTTCCGCTTACCCCGAGGATGTTGTGCTTGAAAAGAAATACGAGGGTCCCGTTATTACAAGCTTTGTTCAGTGCTTTTACGGTATACTTTCAAAGCTTACCAAGGCAAAGGCAGTTATTCTTATATGGAAGGGTCTGCACGATGATATGATTGAAGGTCAGTACCTTTCATTCATAGCTGATTATCAGAATATACCTATGCTTTGGGTCAACGAAACCAATGGTAAAAAAATAGTCGAAGCTGCAAAAGAGCATAAGAAAGCTAAGTTTGTCCTCGAAGCAGAGAAGGAAGAAAAAGCCTATACAGAGAGCTTTTACTGCGTAATCGAAGGTAAAAACAAAAAGGAAAATGTAATTATAAACACCCACACCGACGGCACAAACTGTGTTGAAGAAAACGGTCCCATAGCACTTCTGGAGCTTATGAGAAATATGAAGGAAGAAGAGCCTGAAAGAACTCACATTTTTCTTTTCACTACGGGACATTTCCGTCTGCCTCATTTTGAGGATATCAGAACGGGTGCATTTCAGTCTGCATCCCGTTGGCTCGCTATGCACAGAGATTTGTGGAACGGTAAAGGCGATAATATGAAGTGTGTGGCCAATCTTACTGTGGAGCATCTCGGCTGTCTCGAATGGCGTGACATTGACGGAGAATATAAGTACACAGGTAAGCCTGAAATTGACCTTGTTTACACGGGTAATAAGTTTATGGATAAGCTTTATATTGACACCGTAAAAGACAGAAAAACTGTTCGCACAATGACACTCAGAGGTCATAACGCTCTTCATTTCGGTGAGGGACAGAACTTCTTTACAATGGGTATTCCTGAAATAAGTCTTGTTCCTGCACCTTATTATCTTTGTGTGGTAAGTGACAGTCACGAAATGGAAAAGTTTGATATTGACCTTATGACTGAGCAGACGGAAACCTTTGCAAAGCTTATAGAAAAGATTGAAAAAATCTCTGCCAAAGAGCTTGGCAAGAGTGACGGATATTCTATCGTCAAGGCTAAGAGCGTTTCGGGTGGATATGATTTCTCGGTTAAAGGGATTATTGAAAGAATAAAAAATAAATAAAATTAAGGAGAAATAAAAATGGAAGAATTATTTGAATTTGCAGCATTTTTACCTGTTATATCCGTTCTGGAGGTTTTATGTGTAGCTTGTTCTATACTCTTTATGCATTTTTCAGCACAGCACAGAAATCAGAAGCTTTCGCTTGGCTGGTATATTTGCGGTGTGCTTTTCGGCCTTTGGACAGTTATAGTTTTTCTTATTAAAAGAAAGGATTTTCCAGGACCGAAAACAAAGGTCTGTTATCAGTGCGGACGGAAATTTCCTGACAGCTTTCAGATGTGCTCAAATTGTCTGATTGATCTTCCTGAAGTTAATGCTGAAGAAAAAGAAAAGCAGAGAAAGCTTGCCAAGGGATTCGGCATAGGACTTATAATTACATATGTAGCTGCACTGGTTGTAGGCGTTATTATGGGAGCTACGGTAACCAAGAGTGTTTTTGATACTCTTTCTGATATTGATTATATTGAAAGAATTGCTGTTGAAGGAGTTTATTACGACAAAGAAGGCAAATGCTACAACAATGATGCTGACGTTGCTCTATATGATAAAGAAGGCAGAGTATACAACTACACAGTTGAAGAGATAGCAGCCGAAGAAGATGAGCTTTTCACCTTTGATGAATATTACTTTGTCCGTGATGACGGAGAAAAATATTCGATTTATGACTGTTATATAACTGCGGATGGTTGGTTTTATTGCGATAAGGGTGGATTCCTTGAAATCTTTGAAGAAGATACATCTTCTATGACTCAGGAAGAGCTTGATGCGTATTATCAGGAGCAGATCGATAATTGTGGTGAATATAAATATTATGATATGATTTATACAGATAAGGACGGAAATATTTATTACCGTGCCGATGAAGCATCCTGGAATGAAAAGGGTGAGCTGATTACAGCTGAAAATGACGTGAGTAAATAAAAGCAACTGCTGCCACCAAACAACAAGCGGCAGCAGTTATTATATCATATGGGTGATATAATAAACAAATGAGGTTAATTTCTATGTATGTTACTTTTAAAAATCATAGTACAGGTTCAAAAATGATTGTTACTGTTGAAAATCAAAGATATATTATAAATCCTGAGAGCTCACTTGAAGTGTTTTGCTGTAGAGATAAAGTAGTCTTTGAGGCTCAGGCAGAATCTTTTGATGAGCTTGCTGATATGTTAAATGAATTGGATGAAGAAGCCGTAAGTTACAGCTTTAAAGATCGTATTCTTGCTAAACTTACAAAAAAGTTTGCGGAAAAGCTTCCTCAGGTTGCTCTTAATACAATGATAAAATATGAAGCAAGCTTCAGAAACAGTGATAATTCAACCATAAATTTGTATGATGGCGTATATTCGGTTTGTGACGGCAGAATAGCGTATTATTATTTAGATATGATTCCTGTAGGATATGTGTTTTCAAGAGCAGAAGCAGAAAATGCAGAGATAAGAGTTCTTGATGTCAATGCAAATAATCGGAAAAAGTATCTGAAGCTGATGCGAAATATGCTTCTGTTCATGAACTGGAACTTTATCCTTCCTGATCTGTTTTTATTTATTCCTGAATATTCTGCGATTAAAATTTGTTCATCACATTTATTTATCAAAAGATTATTTGTCGGTCTTTATAATAAATCAGCAGATGAAAGAGCAAGCATACTTAGTGATAAAGAAGAACAATATGAAAGAGAAGAGAAAAGAGAAGGCTGTTTTACATCACTTATAAAAGGCTTGGTTATTCTTTTGATTTTTGGTGGTATATGCTATTGGGCTATAACAAGTGAACCTGATGTTATAATAAGTGAAGATTTCAGCTCAGTTGTATGTTTTGATGAAACCTTTGTAAAAATTGACAGCGGCTTACCTGACGATGCAGATGATGTGTTTTTAGAAGATTATTCAGCGTATTATCCTTTGGCTGACGGTGAATATGATATGGATAATTACTATTGTTACATATATGAAACCCCTGACGGTACACGCTATATGTGGGTGAAAGATAACTGCGCTGATAAAGAAAGTGCAAAGAAAGATTACGAGGATTATGATAATCCGTTAGTTTATAAGTCAGTCGGAGAAACGAAAGAATGATTTGTTTAAGAAGTATTTTACTGTAAAATAAATAAAGATCACCCGTTGTAAAGAATTTTTACTTTGCTTTACAACGGGATACAAGACTGTGGGCAGCACAAAGGTTTACGGTGGTTGGAGCGCTGTGAAGAGCGTTAAGGTTAAATAAGAAAGCATGATAAGAAACCGCCGGGGAGAAATCCTCGGCGGTTTTATGTGTATATATAGAAAACCACAAACCTCATTGCTTTGTTTCGCACCGATTCAAGAAAACTTTTTTCTGAATCTTTGATATGTACTTTTTGTATTTCTATTCAACATCCCTGTATTTCTTCGGACTCATACCGAACTGCTTTGCAAATATTCTGTGGAAATAGCTTTTGTTTTCATATCCGACAGCCTTTGAAATCTCGTCAACGCCTATTTTTGTGTTTTTCAGCAGATATGCTGCCTGAGACAGTCTCTTATCCTGCAAAAGCTCGGTGTAGGTTTTGCCCGTCTGATTCTTTATTTCGTGGCTGAGCCAATAAAAATCATAATGCAGCAGCTTTGCCGCCTCGGTGAGGCTGCTGTTTTTGTAGTTTTCTTCTATGTATTTGAAAATCTGAAGTATTGCTGCTTCTTCCTTTGACTGATAGGCAAGCTTGTCCGTATGATTGAGCAGCTGCATAAAAAGAAGTCCCATAGTAGTCTGGTTGATATTTCTTTTGTTGGATGCATTGCTTGTAAGCGTCCACAAAAGATTTTCAATAAGATTCTGCACGGGGAGAACATCGGAAACCTTAAAGTGCAGATAACCCGGGTTTTCTTCTTTGAAAAGCGATTCAATAAGGAACTTTTTTAAAGGTGTCTCTTCGGCACCCAACATTTCAAGTGTTTTGTCAAAAAATTGAGGGAGAATGATAAAATTCACGGCTATATCATTGCCTGATGCAGGAAGAATTTCCTGTTTTGCATTCTGACCGAGGAAAAGCAGCTCTCCTTCTGAAAGGTCAATAGTTTTACCGTTTATGATATGTGTAGTCTTGCCCGTACACATATAAACCACCTCAACAAAATCGTGTGTGTGCTCGGGAAAGTGAATAAATCTTGTGTGGGTTCTGATTGTAATGAGCTTTCCGTCCTTGAGAAGCTTTCTGGAAGAAATAATATTATCGTCATTTTCTGTATAAATACTGCTGTCTACTGTGCTTCTGCCGTCAAGTATTGCCTGCTCCTCGTCGGTTATGGGAATAAGCTCTTTCAGAATTTCTCGGCTTATCATATAATCACCTCTGTGAGATTATACATTTTTACGGTGTGAAAATCAATACAAATAAGGACACTTTTTTAAGCAAATAAGGACCTTTAAAATGCAGATAATCAGTGATATTATTATAATGAATTATTGTTAGTAGTACTTCAGTATTAAGATTGAGGGTGACAGACAAATGAACACATATTATTTAGCTATAGACATCGGAGCGTCCTCGGGCAGACATATTCTCGGATGTGTCGAAAAGGGAAAGCTGAGCCTTGAAGAAATATATCGGTTTGACAATAACATAAAAAATGAAAACGGTACTCTCATCTGGGATATAGAAAGCCTTTTCACCCAGGTGAAAGCAGGTATCAAAAGGTGCAGGGAAATCGGTAAAATTCCGAAAACAATCGCCATTGATACCTGGGGTGTAGATTATGTGCTTCTTGACGAAAGCAAAAAGGAAATTCTTCCCGCTGTATCCTACCGTGACGGCAGAACAACCGAAGCGGTAAAAGAGGCAAATAACATAATCTCTCAGGCGGAGCTTTATTCACGAACGGGCATACAGAAGCAAAGCTTCAACACAATCTATCAGCTTTACTGCGACAAGAAAAGCGGAAAGCTGAGTACTGCAAAGCATTTTCTGTTGATGCCTGAATATCTTTCTTTCAAGCTTACGGGTGAAATTCGAAACGAGTACACAAATGCAACCACTACTAACCTTGTTAATGCTGAAAGTAAGCAGTGGGATAAATACATTCTTGATAAGCTCGCTTTACCTGAAAATTTATTTTGTGAATTATCACTTCCGGGTACAGTTGTGGGCAGCTTCACAGAGCGGGTTAAAAATGAGGTCGGCTTTGACAGTACGGTTATTCTCTGTCCCTCACATGATACGGCTTCTGCTGTTGCGGCTTGTCCGGTTGATGAAGAAAGCGTATACATTTCATCGGGTACATGGAGTCTTATCGGTACGGAAAACACGAAGCCTGTTCTGACTGAAAAGGCACTAACTGCCAATTTTGCCAATGAGGGCGGAGTGGAATACCGTTTCCGCTTGCTTAAAAACATTATGGGTATGTGGCTGTTTCAGAATATCCGCAGAAATATAAATAAAGAGCTTTCTTATGATGAAATGATGAGCATTGCAAAGACAAGTACCTTTACCGAAAAGATTGATACCAACTTCAATGCATTTCTTGCTCCCGAAAACATGGTTGAGGCGGTAAGAATTTATCTTGGCAAGCCTGATTTACCGCTTGCTGATGTGCTTTCAAGCGTTTACCATTCTCTTGCCGAGTCTTACAGAAAAGCAACCGAAGAAATTGAAGATATCAGCGGCAAGGAAATCAAGGCAATACACATTGTCGGCGGCGGCAGTAAGGATAAATATCTGAATAAGCTTACTGCAGAATATACGGGTAAAAAGGTTTATACGGGTCTTATGGAGGCAACGGCAACAGGCAACATTCTTTCACAGATTATGAGTGACAAAAAAATAAATCTTACTGAAGCGAGAAAAATAGTAAAATCAACCTTTGATGTTAAGGAGGAAAACTGATGAGCAGATACAGTCAGGCAAAGGAAATATATGCACAGTATGGCATAGATACGGAAAAAGCACTTGAAGCACTTAAAAATGTGTGTGTTTCAGTGCACTGTTGGCAGGGTGACGATGTAATAGGCTTTGACAGCAAGCAGGCTCTTTCCGGAGGTATCCAGACTACAGGCAATTACCCAGGCAAGGCAAGCACACCATCTGAGCTTATGGCAGACTATGACAAAGCATTTTCACTTGTGCCGGGCAAAAAGAAATTAAATCTTCACGCCTCTTATGCCATTTTTGAGGAGGGTGAAGCAGTCGGCAGAGATAAAATCGAGCCAAAGCATTTCAAAAAATGGGTAGACTTTGCCAAGGAAAGAAATATGGGTATTGATTTTAATCCGACCTTCTTTTCTCATCCTATGGTCAAGGATAGTCTTACCCTTTCTTCACCCGATGAACAGGTGCGTGCATATTGGGTAAATCACGGAAAAGCCTGTATTAAAATTGCAGAATATTTTGCTGAAGAAACAGGTATTCCCTGTGTTATGAATATATGGATTCCCGACGGCTATAAGGATATTCCTGCCGACAGACTTTCACCGAGACTCAGATTCAAAAAAAGTCTTGATGAAATTCTTGACACGCCATATAATAAAGAAAAGGTATATATAACCTTAGAATCAAAGGTGTTCGGTATCGGCCTTGAAAGCTATACTGTAGGTTCAGCTGAATTCTGCCTTTCCTATTCCGATTACAAGGGCATCACGCCCCTTATGGATAACGGTCATTATCATCCTACGGAAACGGTAAGCGACAAGATTTCCTCGCTTCTTCTTTTTAACGAAAAGATAGCCCTCCACATTACAAGAGCAGTCCGTTGGGACAGTGACCATGTGGTTATCTTCGACGACGAAACAAAAGAGATTGCAAAGGAAATCGTGAGAAATAATGCACTTGACAGAGTGTTTATTGCAACGGACTATTTCGATGCATCAATCAACCGTATCTCCGCTTGGGTAACAGGCGTCAGAAGCGTGCAGAAGGCTCTTCTGTTTGCACTTTTACAGCCTGATGAAAAAATGAAAAAGCTTCAGAATGAAGGTAATTTCACAGAGATAATGTATCTTCAGGAGGAAATGAAAACCGCCCCGATCGGTGATGTGTGGAATGAATATCTCGAAAGAGAAAATGTTACGAAAAATTATTTCGAAGAAGTCAAAAAATACGAAGAGGAAGTTCTGGTGAAAAGAAAATGAAGGATATACTGACAGCTCCCTTTGTGGAGGAAATGAAAAAGACCACCGCCAATATGTACCGTCTCGGCTGGGATGAAAGAAACGGCGGTAACATAAGCTATATGCTCGAGGAAAATGAGGTAGGGGAGTATCTTGACCTTAATAACGTAATCCGTACAATTCCTACTGGCTTTGATGCAACTGACCTAATAGGTAAAATCTTTATCGTAACAGGTACTGGCAAGTACTTCAAAAATGTTGCGGATGACCCTGAAACAAACCTTGGTATTATCCGTATTGCGAAGGACGGTGGGACGGCTGAGCTTCTCTGGGGCTATAAGGACGGAGGTAAGTTTACAAGTGAGCTTCCCGCACACCTTATGAGCCATATGGCAAGGCTCAGGGTTGATCCCGAAAACAGAGTAGTAATGCACTCACATCCGACACATACTCTCGCTATGAATTATGTTCACGAGCTTGATGAAAAGAAATTCACTCATACCCTTTGGGAAATGTGTACCGAATGTATTGTTGTTTTCCCCGACGGTGTTGGTGTGCTTCCCTGGATGCTTTGCGGTACAAACGAAATAGGTGAGGCTACTGCAAAGAAAATGGAAGAATTCAGGCTCGTTGTATGGGGTATGCACGGAATTTACGGTGCAGGAAAAACAATGGATGAAACCTTCGGACTCATTGAAACCGTTGAAAAGGCAGCCGAGATTTATATGCTCACAGCACATCTGCCGAGAGTGAACACCATAAAAGATGAAGAAATGGTGGAGCTTGCGGAGTTTTTCGGTGTCAATTACAGAAAGGATTTTCTGAATATATAAGTAACCCGACAAATAATTGTTTGCGGAGGATGACTTTATGAATGTAAAGGAATATATCGAGACTAATTGGGATAATACAACCCGTTTCTTTACAGAGGATGATGATACATTAATAGGCTTGCCGTATCCGTATACTGTGCCCTGCATAGAAGGAAAATTCCAGGAAATGTATTATTGGGATGTTTATTTTACAAATGTCGGTCTTATTAAATCGGGACGCGTGTCACAGGCAAAAAATAATGTGGATAATATGTGCTGTCTGATAAATAAATTCGGATTTGTTCCTAACGGAAACCGAACCTATTATCTTTCCCGTTCACAGCCGCCCTTTCTCTCTCAGATGGTTCGCTGTATTTATGAAAAAACGGGGG
This sequence comes from Acutalibacteraceae bacterium, assembly GCA_045613805.1. GTDB lineage: Bacteria > Bacillota > Clostridia > Oscillospirales > Acutalibacteraceae > UBA6857. The sequence continues at coordinate 7,216 of JAZLBS010000047.1, read as the reverse complement.
ATATTCAGTGGCTGAGTACCTGCTATAGGGCTTTGGAAAAAGAGTATGAATTCTGGGAAAATGAACGGCAGACGCCCTGTGGACTTAACCGATATTACGGAAGCTTTACCCGTGAGGAGCTGATGAATTTTTGCGGAGTTTTATGTAAACGCTTGGGTATAGAAAAGCCCGATGATGAAAGAACCGCAGAATCTTACGGCAAGGCTATGTATTCCTTTGCGGAAAGCGGTTGGGATTGCAACAGCCGTATGGGGCTTGACTGCTATAATTATGCCTGGGCAGATTTAAATGCCTTGCTTTTCGGTATGGAAAGGGATATGGAGTTCTTTTCTGCCGGGCTGAATAACGGGTGCGAAGCAATATGGAGCGAAAGAGCAGAGAACAGACAAAGGCTTATGACAAGGCTTTTATGGAATGATGATTCAGGTGCTTTCATGGATTATAATTTTAAAACCGGGAAGCTGACCGATGTAATATCAGCCGCACAGTTCTATCCGTTGTTTTCAGGTGTATGCACTAAAGAGCAGGCAGGTCGCACGGTAGAATTATTGCCGGAAATTGAAGCGGAGTTCGGTGTGGCTTGCTGTGAAAAAAGAGAGGGTTTATACGGTCTGCAGTGGGACTATCCGAACGGATGGGCTTGCCTGCAATATGTTGTTGTGCACGGGCTTTTGCGTTACGGCTACTGCAAGGAAGCACTTCGCATCGCAGAAAAATATAAGCGTTTAGTGGAAAAAGTCTTTGAAGAAACCGGAAAATTATGGGAAAAATATGATGTTACAACGGGTGGCGTTTCACATAATAAAGAATATGAAACTCCTGCTATGATGGGGTGGACAGCCGGTGTTTACATTGATTTTTGTTCCTTGACGGGAGAATAAAAATTAAAAGAGATAACATAAATAAAGAAATTGATGATTTAAGGAGTATTATTATGAAGCCTATAAATTTTTATCTTGTAACAGATACTCATTATTTTGAAAATAAATTAGGTGCCGGCGGAAAGGCCTTTGAAAAAAATATGGTGACCGAGCAGTATTTTGTAAAGGAAAGCCATGCAATTGTAAGCTCCACCTTTGATAAAATAATTGAGGATAAAGAAACTGAACTTGTTATTATTCCCGGTGACCTTGTAAAAAACGGTGAAAAGGAAAGCCACAACAGCTTTATAAAAGAGCTTTACAGACTTAAAGAAAATGATAAAAAGGTCTATGTTATAACTGCGGGTCACGATTATAACGATTCAGCCTACATATTAAAGGATGACGGGCGTGTACCTGTCGAGGGAACAGACTTTGACGAGCTTTGTGATATGTACCGTGATTTCGGTTACGCAGATGCAATAGCAATTGATGAGCCGACTCATTCATATGTAGCGGAAATTGCTGAGGGCATAAGAATGCTCGCTATCTGCTGTGACAGTAAGGGTCAGCCAAAAGGCACAATGGATGACAGACTTATGGATTGGGCAAAGAAGCAGCTTGACAGAGCAAAAGAAGAGGGCCAAACGGTTTTTGCAATATGCCATTATCCTATTATCCCTCCCGTACCTGTATTTGATTTGGTCGGTGATGCAAAAATCAAGGATTGGAGAAAGGTTGCTTCTTTCCTTGCCGATAACGGAGTTGAGCTTATTTTGACAGGTCATATGCACATTCAGAGCATAAACGAGTTTTACTCCGAAAAGGGCAACAGACTTATTGATATATGCACAGCCTGCCTTGTGGGAAGTCCGGGAAAATACAGAAAAATCACAATTGACGAAAACTCTGTCCTTAAAGTCAGCTCATTCGGAGTTCCCGATTTCGACTGGGATTTGAAGGGACTTACACCTCAGGAATATTTCGATAATCATTTTGCTTCTGCAATTGTTGCGAGAGTGCGCGGTGCACTCGGCGGCGGAAAGGGCATTGTAAAGCATCTTAAGTCATTCGCAAGAAAGAGGTTTGATAAACTTACTGTCGGTACAGTTAAGCGGCTTCTTTTTATAAAAAGAGACAAAGAGTTTGACAAGAAAAAGTTCACAGATTTTGTAGGTGAAGTCGGTGTAAGCATATTTATGGGTGACGGACCTTATGTTGAAGGTACACCGGGATATAATTTTCTTTCCGGTATTCTTTCAAGAGCTTCTTTTGTGCTTAAAAAAATAGAGCCGAAGCTCGGCAAAGACGGAATAAAAATTGATCTGAGAAGCATGCTTCTTGATACTATCGGAAACAGTAAAGGCTTTTCGGACAACGATGCTGAATTTACACTTAAATAAAAAGGAGTATACTGATGCTTTATAAGAAAAATACGGAAAAGAAGCTCGATAACGCACTTTTCAGAAATCCTACAAGTGAATACAGGGGCACGCCCTTTTGGGCACTTAATTCACATCTTACAAAAGAAGAATTGTGCCGTCAGATAGATGTTTTCAAGGAAATGGGTCTCGGAGGCTTTCATCTTCACGTAAGAACAGGCCTTGAAAATGAGTATCTCGGTGAAGAATACATGGAACTTATCAAGGATACTGTTGACAAGGCAAAAAGTGAAGAAATGCTTGCCTGGCTTTACGATGAGGACCGCTGGCCGTCGGGTGCTGCAGGCGGACTTGTGACAAAGGACGAAAAATACAGAAGCAGATGCCTTCTTTTTACTCCGTACAGAGAAGCCGAAAATTATGCCGTAAACACCTCCAGATCTGAGGGCGGGAGAAGCGGAAAAGGAAAGCTTATTGCCTGTTATGATGTCGTTCTTGATAATGAAGGCTTTCTTTCTTCATATAAAAAAATCAGTGAAGACGATGAAGCTGAAGGCAAAAAATGGTACGCCCTTCTTGAAATACACACGCCCTCGAGCTGGTATAACGGACAAACATATCTTGATACACTGAGCGGTGATGCAGTTAAAAGGTTTGTTGAGGTAACCCACGAAAAATATAAAGATAAAGTGGGTGACGAATTTGATAAAACCATTCCCGCTATTTTTACCGATGAGCCTCAGTTTACAAGAAAGGCAGTTCTTAACAATTCATTTGATAAAATGGATATCACAATGCCCTGGACTGATAGGGTTCCTGAGCTTTACAAAGAAATGTACGGCGAGGATATTCTTGACACTCTTCCTGAAATTTTCTGGGATAAGCCTGATTCTTCACCGTCCGTTCATCGCTACAGATACCACGATTTTATTGCTGAATTGTTTGCAGCATCCTTTGCCGACACTGTCGGTGAATGGTGTAATGAAAACGGTATTGCTCTTACGGGACATATGATGGAAGAGCCTACCCTTAATTCACAGACTGCAGCACTCGGTGAGGCAATGCGTTCATACAGAAACTTTAAGCTTCCCGGCATAGATATGCTTTGCAACCGACATGAATTTACGACTGCAAAACAGGCACAGTCTGCTGTTCATCAGTTCGGATATGAAGGCATGCTTTCAGAGCTTTACGGTGTAACAGGTTGGGACTGTGATTTCAGAACATATAAGCATCAGGGTGACTGGCAGGCTTGTCTTGGTGTTACAATTCGTGTTCCGCATCTCTCCTGGTATGCGATGAAAGGCGAAGCAAAGCGGGATTATCCTGCTTCAATCCACTATCAGTCACCATGGTACAAGAAATATAATCTTATTGAAGACCATTTTGCAAGAGTGAACACTGCACTTACACGAGGCAAGCCTGTTGTGAAAGTGGGTGTTATTCATCCCGTTGAAAGCTTCTGGCTTCATTGGGGACCGAATGATAAATCGGCAATATTCAGAGAAAGCCTTGACGAGAGATTCCAAAATGTTACAAAATGGCTTCTTGAAGGTAGTGTTGATTTTAATTATATTTCCGAATCACTTTTCCCGACTCTTTGCAAGGAGGGTTCTGCACCTCTTAAAGTCGGAGAAATGGAATATGATGCAATAATTGTTCCGGGCTGTGAAACATTGAGAGGAACAACTGTTGAAAGACTTAAGCAATTCCGTGATAACGGCGGTAAGCTTATATTTATGGGTGATGCGCCCTCGCTCGTTGACGCTGTACCTTCAGATTGTGCAAAAAAACTTTTTGAAGAGAGTGAAAAAACCGACTTTTCCCGTGCGTCGCTTCTCACTGCACTTGAAGATGTCAGAGCTCTCACAATAAGATATGCCAACGGAAAGCTTACGGATAATTACATATATCAGCTCCGTGAAGACAAGGACTGCAAATGGCTCTTTATCTGCCCTTCAAAAGAACCTGAAAATAAGCAGATAGATGACGGAAAGGACATTCAGATTATTCTTAACGGAACGTTCTCTCCCGAGGTATGCAACACAGAAAACGGTGAAATATATCCCATCTGTGCAGAATATAACGACGGTAAAACGGTTATCCGTTACCGCATTTACGGTTACGACTCTCTGTTGCTGAAGCTTTCTGACGGTAAATCCGACTGCACTACACTGCAGCACATTCCTGAAAAAGCAAGTGAAGCTCTCGGCGAAATGTGTGATTATGAGCTTTCTGAGAAAAATATTCTCGTTCTCGATACGGCTGAATGGAAAATAGACGGTGATACTGAATATTCTCCAAGGGAAGAAGTGCTCCGTCTTGATAATCTCATAAGAGAACGTCTCGGAATAACAAAAAGAGGCGGACGTGTTGTTCAGCCATGGGTTTTGGGAAACCGTCCGAAGGACCACAAAGCAACGCTTAAATTTACTTTCACAAGTGAAATTGATTATGAGGGCGCAGTTCTTGCTCTTGAGGATGCAGATGTTGCCGAGGTTTTCTTCAACGGAAAAAAGATTACCGAAAAAGAGGAAGGCTTCTATGTTGATATTTCAATCGGCAAAATGAAGCTCGGAAATATCGTGAAAGGTGAGAATATACTTGAAATCACTCTTCCCTTCGGTGAAACTGCAGGCCTTGAAAATGTGTTTGTTCTCGGTGATTTCGGTGTAAGAGTAGTGGGCTGTGTCGCAGTTGTTACTGAGCTCCCCGAAAAAATAGCTTTCGGTTCTCTTCTGAATCAGGGACTTCCCTTCTATTCAGGAGCAATTACATATAAGGTTAAGACAAAAAGCGAAAGAGGCAGTCTTACAGTTACTGCAGGTGACTATATGGGAGCACTTATACAGGTCAGCGTTGACGGGGAATATAAGGGTGACATCATTTATCCGCCGTACACTCTTGAAATAAAGAATGTTCCCGACGGAGAGCATGAGGTCGGATTAAAGCTTTACACTCACCGTTATAACTCATTCGGTCCGCTTCATCTTGTAAATCTGAACGAAAAATGGCACGGCCCGGGTGCGTGGAGAACAGAAGGAGTCAATTGGAGCTACGAATATGTGCTTCGTACAACAGGTATTCTTAAAACTCCGGGCATAAAGAATATAGTTTAAAACAAAAGGAGCTTTTTAATGGAAAAAGATATTGATTTCGGAGAGATTATAATTGACGGTATTCCTGAAAAATCAGCAGATGCCACACGGGTTATGTCTTTCAACCTTCGTTATTGTGACGACGAAGAGGGTAGTGTGAAAAACCGTTCTGTGATTTCTGCGGCTATTATCAGTCAATATGCCCCGGATACGGTCGGAGTTCAGGAGGCTACAGGAGAATGGATGTCTGTTCTTTCCGAAAGGCTGAAAGATTACGCCTGTGTCGGTGAACACAGAGACAAAAATCCGGACAGCGAGCACAGTGCGGTCTTTTATCTTAAAGATAAATTCAATCTTCTTGACAGCGGAACTATATGGCTCAGTGATACACCGGAGGTGAAATATACTAAATACAAGGAATCGGCCTGTATCAGAATTGCTACCTGGGCAGTTATTGAAAACAAAAAAACAGGTTTAAAGTATGCACATATAAATACTCATCTTGACCATATGAGCGATAGCTCAAGAGTGTTACAAGCTGATGTGCTTAACAGAAAAATAGCCGAGCTTGAAAAAGCGGGATTCCCTGTCGTATGCACAGGTGATTTCAATGCTGAGCCCGAATCTGAAGCTTATGCCAGAATGACCGTAAGTGCAAAGGATTCGAAGATGATTGCCTTTAAAAGTGATAACGGCATAACATATCACGGGTATGGTAAGGTTGAAGAAGACTCCGCCGGACCTATTGATTATGTCTTTGTTTCTGAAGGAATAACGGTTGAACTTTACAGAATTATCCGAAATACGGTGAAGGATATGTATCCTTCAGATCACTATCCCATTATGGTTGATATGGATTTTTGAGAATTTTTTTAAAGAAGATATTTAATATAATTAAGTTGACAAAAAATATGGTTTTTTTTATCAGAATGTGATAGAATTAACCAAAATATACTTCAGGAGATGATATGATGTTTAAAAACAAAAAAACTTCTTCGGAAATTCCGCAGAACGCATTAACAGGAAATGACGGCAAGTACATATCGAAATTTGAGTATGTGTGCGTTATGCTTTCAAGAATCGGCGGTATGTTCGGTACTACGCTTACAGGTACTCTCGCCGCAGCCTTCCTGCACGAACTTTATTTCGGACCTGTCGGTGTAAGCTCCGGTGAAATTGCAGATATTTCTGCTTTACAGACAACACTCACATGGCTTCTCGGTCTTATTGCACCCTCATTAGCAGGTATAATTGTTCAGAAATGGAAAACCCGTTGGGGCAGATACCGTCATTGGTACATAATATGTCTTGTGCCTATTTTTGCACTTACTGCTTTATATTTCTATGTTCCTAAAGGCTGGACAGTTGAGCAGATGACTCTGTTCCGTTACGGAATAGCCTGCTGTCAGACTATATTTAATGCCTTTAATAACTTTGGTCAGAACATTGTTCAGGTTATTTCTCCCAACCACAAGGAAAAGAAAACTGTTGCAACAATCTGGCAATTAGCATATTACATCGGTTACGGTGGAGCATATATTGCAACTTTCGTTTACGGTCTTTTCAGCGACGACAAGAACGCAATGTATATGACACTTGCTCTTGTTGCTGCAGGTGTAACTGCATTTGGTAACCTTATGTGTGCTCTTTTCTGTAAGGAAAGAATCGAACTTCCCAAGAAAGAAAAAGTTAAAATTTCAAAGGCATTATTTACTCTTTTCAAATATAAAAACTATCGCGCGTATCACGCAATGCAATGGGTAAATGCTTTTGCAATGCTTGGTAAAATGTCTACCTATCTTGCAGCTATTACAGTCGGTTCATCAAAAAATCTTCTTCTCACGCTTCCTACCGCTGTAGGTACTGTTGTGGGTAA
>JAZLBS010000046.1:0-120360 GCA_045613805.1 Acutalibacteraceae bacterium | reverse complement strand
CTGCTCTCTGAGCCTTGGGAGAATAAATATCGCAACCTCCCTCGGCAATAACACCGCTTATTCCGAGAGCCTCAGCAGTACGGCATACGGCACCTAAATTAGCAGGGTCCTGAAGATTTTCGAGAGCTATGTATTTGCCTGAGAAATCAACCTCGGAGATGTCGCTTTCCTCTTTCATTCTGCAAAGGCAGAAGAAGCCCTGTGAGGTCTGAGTCAGAGCGAGCTTATTTTCAACAAGGTCTGAAATTATAAATGAGCTTTTTGCCTTAGCGGCAATAAAGTCTGCGTCTTCCTTAAATCTTTCGTAAGCTCTCGCCGATATGAAAAAGCTGTCGATATTATAGCCGGTAACAGCTGCATCACGGCAAAGTCTTAATCCCTCTAAAAAGAACATCCCTGTCTGGCGTCTTGTCTTGGCAGAGGAAGCAATTTTCACCGCCGATTTAATTCTTTCGTTGCTGACGGAATCTATTGAAATCATAGTGTTTTCCTTTCCGTGACATATCATTAAATTGAACAAAATTTATTTGATTTAATCATAGGTCACTACTTTAAATTTTGCCTAAAAAGCAGTATTTTCAATTAAAATCCCTATGGGATTATACCTCTTTAAAAACACAAATACGCCCGAGAAAAATCTCGGACGTAAGTTTTAAATTAAAGAGCAGCCTTTGCCTTCTCTGTGAGAGCTGTGAATGCTGCGGGGTCTGCGATAGCGATTTCTGAGAGCATCTTTCTGTTGAGATTGATGTCAGCCTTCTTGAGACCGTTCATGAATGTTGAGTAGTTCATGCCGTTAGCTTTGCAAGCAGCTGAGATTCTTGTGATCCAAAGACGACGGAAATCTCTCTTCTTCTGCTTTCTACCGATGTATGCATAGTTACCTGACTTCATAACAGCCTGCTTAGCTGTCTTGAAGAGACTGTGCTTTGAGCCATAGTAGCCCTTAGCGAGCTTTAATACTTTATTTCTTCTCTTGCGAGTCATCATTGCGCCTTTAATACGAGCCATGATTAAATACCTCCGTTGTTATTAAATTGATTTAGATGGTGATATTATTTGTAAGGGATAAGACGCTTGATCTGCTTCTCGTTTGTCTTATCAGCAACAGTTGTCTGACGAAGACCTCTCTTACGCTTTGTGTTCTTCTTTGTAAGGATGTGTGACTTGTTTGCGTGGTAACGGATGGGCTTACCGTTCTTGGAAAGCTTAAAACGTTTTTTTGCACCGCTGTGTGTTTTAATTTTAGGCATTGTAAATTCCTCCTGTTATTACTTTTTTGGCTTTGGTGCCAGGAACATCATCATTGATTTACCTTCAAGCTTGGGAGCCTTTTCAAGATTACCGAACTCCTGACAAGCTTCAGCAAACTGCTGCATAGTTGTAATACCGTGTTCTGTATGAGCCATTTCACGGCCTCTGAAACGGATTGACACCTTTACTTTGTTGCCGCCTGTAAGGAAACGTCTTGCATGGTTTACCTTTGTCTCGAAGTCATGCGTGTCAATGTTAAGCGAAAGTCTGATTTCTTTGATTTCAACAACATGTTGATTCTTCTTTGCTTCCTTTTCGCGCTTGGTCTGTTCAAAGCGATACTTTCCGTAATCCATTATTTTACAAACCGGCGGAGTTGCCTGAGGTGCAATCTTAACAAGGTCAAGATTTTTCTCTTCGGCAATTTTTAAAGCCTCTTCTGCTGACATAATGCCAAGAACCTCACCGTCACCGAGGATGACTCTGAGCTCTTTGTCATTAATTTCTTCATTGATTTGCATTTCTTTGATAGCGATGTTCATACACCTCCAAAAATATTTATCGGTTTTTCCGAATAAAATCAAAGCGTGAACAGCAAGCCGTTCACGCACCAATACACTACTTAAATAAGAGTTATTGACCGACAGGAAACAAAATTCCGAAGGTGAGAACGCACTGCTCTGCTTTGTTGTGCAGATATATTATCACATTGTACGCTCTTTGTCAATACTTTTTATAAATTTTTTATCAGAATTTTATCCCCTTCATCTGAAGATATTCTTCAAGACAAAGTCCGCTGTTTTTGATGTCTTCAGCATACTCGACACCGACATATCTCCAATGCCAGGGCTCATCAACAATTCCCGTTATATTTATTTTGTCTTTTGTATATCTTAATATAAAGCCGTATTTATGAGCATTTTTAACAAGCCACTTATACTCTTTAGTATTTGCAAAGGAGTTGTTGGTATTGCATATATCCATTGCAAGGCCGAGATTATGCTCGCTTGTACCGGGAGGAAGAATAACAGAAGCAGCCTTCTTTGCAGCCTTCTTGCGTGACAAGCCATACTGAGACATATACTTTTCAGTAAGATTTTTATAATTTCTTTCCTGTCTCTCATAGGAACGGTAGCCCGAATAAGGAGTCAGCGTTACGCCGTCCTTTTTTGCCGCCTTATACATTTCCTCATAATGAGGTGCTACCCTTTTATCCATGTATATTCCTGTTGAAAGCACTTCGGCAAGAGCAGGCTTATAGCCCGAGGGCATTTCTCTGCTCATATTTACAACCACAAGATTCCAGAGCTTCTGCTTCGGATTTACAATTATTCGGTCAGAATCCGTTTCTTCATCCTTTTCTGCCTTTTTTGTTGTTGATTTTGTGTTTTCAGGCTTTTTGGAAGGAGCTTTTGTTGTGGTTACCTTCGTGGTACCTTCCTTAGTTGCAGGCACCACGGTTGTTGCTTCTTTTGATGTAGCTTCCTGAGTAGTTTTAACTTCAGTCTTTTCAGATGATGAAACTTCATTATCTGTCGTTGTTTTTTTATCCGAAGAGCTTTCTTCCGTCAGAACTTGCTCGCCAAAAGGATTTTTTTCCGTCGGAGACAGACATATAACAACTGCAGCAGAAAACAAAACAGCTGCAATAGCAGCAACAAGTGCTGTCAGTATACTTTTTTTCTGTTTTTTGTTCCTTTTCTTTTTCATAATATCAACACTGCCTCGGTTTTGACTTTTTTATAATTATATCATCATAAAACAAACAAGTCAATTAATTAAATGATAAAAACAGGTACCACATTGTGATACCTGTTTCTTATTTATCAATAGCTGTCCTTAAGACCTTCTTCGTCGTAAACGAAAAGAGTCTGAAGTGCAATATCAAGACACTTTTCAATAGTCTTTAAGTTCATATTGTCTGCCGTGTCACCTCTTGTATGATAATATCTCGGAGGACCGGGATCCATAGAAGCAAGAGTAACTGCGGGAATGCCAAGCTTCTGAACAGCAGCACCGTCGGATGCGCCTACATAAACTGAGCTGTAGGGAAGATCAACACCGGCAAGCTCGCCACCCTTTTTAACAAGAGCGCAGACTCTGGGGTCCATCTTGACAGTACCTGTCATATCACGTGCATAAATAGCCATGCTTTCGTAGTCTCTGAATGTTTCAAGACCTATGAAAGCTGTGGGAATAGCCTTAAGCTCATCAAGATGACGCTTTGTGTAGGCTCTTGAACCACGAAGACCGGATTCCTCAGAACCGGCAGCAAGAGCAACAACCTCTGTGTTTTCGAAACGGATGTTGTTGTCTTCAAGATACTTCATAATAGCTACGGAAGCCATTGTACCTGTAAGATTATCATTTGCACCTTCAACAGTAAGCTTGAAGTTAACAAAGAACATAACAAGGATACCGCCGGGAATACATGCAAGCTGTGTCCACTTGATAATTTCAAAGGTTTCAGGCTTAGCAAGTACAATAATTGAAGAAATAAGAAGGTAGAACATGCTCACTACACCGTAGCCGCCGACTGCAAAAAGAAGAATTTTGCCACCGAGACGTGTATAGGTCCACTCATGTGAAGAGTCAACATGACCTGAGAAAATGATTCTCTGCTTTGCCTCTCCGCTTGCTCTTCTGATACCTGCGGTATTGTGTGACATTTTCTTCGGGAAAAGGAAATCATAAAATTCCCAATACATGAGAAACTCACAGAAAAGAAGAACGAGTGCAATTGCAGTAAATGCGATTGCAACCTGAGGCAATCCGAAGAAAGAGAAGAGAACACCGAGAATAACCAATGCACCGTCAATTCTTACCCAGCTCATAAATGCTTCGGGAGCAAGCTTGAATTCTTCAATTTCAACCTCATCACAACATGTTTTCATTTCTTCTGCTATGTACTTATGTGCTTCGTACTCAGCATCGCTGCCCGCAAGACGTGGGCCGATGTCTTTGCAGATTTTTTTGATCGCTCTGACAGTGTAATTCGTATACATTCTTACGGAAGAAGCATAGTTCTGAACACTCTCTGCAGCTTTCATAAATAATTCCTCCTTGTCAGGCAGTAAACTTTCTCAACAAATTATCTGCCGTTAATTAATTTTTTATAATACTAACACAAAACTCAAAAATAGTCGAGTTATTTTATTAAAATTCAATAAAAGTTCAAAAAAAACGGCAGTGTTTAAACAAAGTGTTAATTAGTTAATATCAGTTTAAAATTCATAATCTACACTTGCTCTTTTTTCTCTGATAAGTGCCACATAAGAAGAGATTTTTTTATGCTCGGGATGAACACGGTAACGCTCCACATCCTCAAGACTGTCAAAGGAGCTTATAAGAACCGCATCATACATTCCCTCTTTAGGATTAACGTTTACATCAACCTGCATCTCTCTTATAAAATCTATCTTTTCAGGCAGTGCCTCGAGCATAGACTTTACCTTTGATATATTTTCTTCACGGGTAAGTCCCTCTGCGAAGTCTTTGAATTTCCACATTACAATATGCTTAATCATACTTTTTCTCCTATCTTATCAAGATTTACACCTTTAGTCTCTCTTACCTTAAGAACAAGAATAACCACCGATACAATTACACAGGGAAGTGCAACTATCAGACAAGTAAGCCATACCTCCATAAACAGCATACCGACAATTGTGAGAATATATCCGACAGCAAGACCGATTATGACAAGAAGTCCCTCTGCACCCACAACGGATGCTCTTATATCTGTAGGCACCTTCTCTGTCATCATAATATTCATATAATCTCTGCCTATCCAGAAGCAGCCCTGATAAAGACCGCAAAGTCCTCCGATAAAGTACGGATTCCAGAGCTGATTTATACCCACAGCAAAAAGAACAAAGCCTGTTACACAAAGAATACCCGCCAATGTTACAGTTTTCTTTCTTCCTATTGTATCTGCAACAAAGCCCGAGCAAAGCGTAAGAACGGCGTAAACAATCGGAAGAACAAACAGCGACTTAGTAATGTCAGCTGTGGTCATACCGGCAATATGCATAGAGGATTCATAATACAAAGCTATAGCAGGCATACCTGCATCGAAAATTATATGTGATATTATAAGACCCTTCGTGTCTTTGTTAGCAAAAATATATCTGACTGCATTGAAAACACCGGCCTGATTTCTCTGCGCTTTCTTTTCCTCCTTGATTCTCTGCTTCTCAGCCTGTCTGACCTCATAAGGAATAGAGAGATATGCAGTCCTCTCCTTAAGAAATACCTTTGTATCCTTTGCAAAAACCGTGATGAGAGCCGCTGCAACAAGACCGCAGACAGCCGGAAGCATAAAAATGCTTCTCCATTTTGTTGGGTCATTGCCCATAAGAAAATTTCTGAGAACAGGGATACATACTACGCCGAAAATACCGAGTCCCTTAAGCAGGCTGTAAATTCTCGCTCTGTTCTTTTCAGGGGCCTCTTCAAGAATATATATAATCTGTATATCGTGGCTGTAAAAGAAGCCGATGATTCCGTATCCAAGAAGGAAAACAAGATAATTCGGTGAAAAATATATAATAAAAAGACCGATGCTCATACCTAATGTAGACAAAGCAAAAAGAGGCTTTCTTCCCCATTTGTCGGCTAACGCTTTATAAAATGGAGTGATAATACCGAAAGCATAGCTGATTATACTGATGGACGTGTGAAGAGAAAGACCCTCCTCAAAAGTGTATGCCTTGCCGAGAAATCCGTTATTGACAAAAAACTCAGTTACAAATGACGACTGAACGGAAACAGAAAGGTTACTGGTAATCTCGTCGATAATATTAACGAAGCCGACAAGAAAAATAAGCATTGCAAAATAACCCGTCCAGTTACCTTTCGACTGCATGCGTTGAAGCTTATTCAGCTGCTTTTGTTCTCTTTGAAGAATCTTGCCTGTATTTTTCATATTTTACTCCCCTTTTATTTTTTCCTTTACAGCGTAATTGATTTTTTCTCTCGTCTTAAGAAGCCACTCATTACTGTGAGGATATTCCCTGAAGGTAAGGCTGTGCTTTCCGTTTTCTTCAATAATATCAAGACAGGTCTTTTTGTCCGTAAGCTTTTCGAGAGTGTTAAGTGCCGCCATATCCTGAAGAGCATCAAAAAACACCTTCAGACGAAGAGAATGGTAAGGTGTTCCGTCCTCTGCCGGATAAACAACAAAACTGTCGCCGGAGGGAAACGCCTTTCCGGCATCCGTAATTTCAAAGGGATTAACTGTCTTCTTTGAAAGTCTTGTATAATAAAAATTATAGCCCCACTGTAAAAAGCCTTTGATACCGTATTTGTACATCTGATATCCGATTACTCTTGTTCTTACCGAATCGTTACAGAAGAATCTGTTTGACACACAGTGCTTGTTCTGAGCACTGCAATAATAAACCCAAAGGTTATCAACATTACCGATAAATTTATCAATATGGTCATTTGCGGGTACGGGATTCGGCACAAGTCCGAGTCTGTAAAACCAATAATCGGACAGAGCGTCCATAATCTTGTAGCCCTTAAAAAGATTCCGGATGTGTGAGGATGCTTTTGCATAGGAGAAGAGCATTGAAAAATTCGGCTCATCACTTACATGGATAAACACCTTATCCTTCATATCTCTTTCTTCAACATAAGCCTTAAGCTCTGCTGAAAAAGCGCCGAGAAAAGCCTTATATTCTTTTGATGTAGCCTTCGTTTTCCAACCGAAAAGCTGCTTATACTCTCCGTTAACGGTTGCCATAATCTTCGGTGCTCTTCTGGCTCCCCACTGTGTAAAAAAGTGAGAAAATTCAAAATACTCTATACCGCAGCGGTGTGCCATTTCAATCCACTGTGTAAGCTTATCAAAATTAAACGAATAAACACCCTTGTCAAGACAAACATCAACAAGCTGTACCGTAGGTCTTTCACCACCCACTTCCGTATCAAGAGGAGGGGTAAACAAAGGAGTGAGCACACAGTTCTGTCCGTATTCCCCTGCTGTTTTAAGAAAGCTTTCGGTAACACGCCAATATTCATCAGAAAAAGCATCAAACTTATAATAAGACATCAGACAGTCTGTATGAAACCAGCAGGTATATACAAAATCTCCGAAATCAAGCTCTGCATCAATAATTTCAATATCAATAACCGCTGACTTATCTTCTGTTATAAATCCGAAGCTGTTATTTCCGATTTTACCGTAAGCACCTTCGACCTCAAACCAAAGCACATTTATGCCTTTTTTAAGATTGATTTTATTTCCCTCAACGGGCAGAAGTAAATCGGGATAATATCCGCTTTCACTGAAGCGGAAATATCCGTCGTTATTCTTTTCAAACATCGGATAATCTGATTTCACATGTTCAACTGTGTATATTTTCACTTTTTCAATGTCTGTATGTATTGTAAAATCTGTTTCAGTATCAGATGAAGCCTCAACTACAAGCTGAAAGGATTTCTTTTCATTTTTAAGCATAGAAAATCCGCAGTAATCAGCTTTGGGAGCTTTATCATTATCGTAGAGCTTTTCAAGTGAGGAAATAAATTTAAGAGTGTCAACGTTGCTCATTCTGCCACCTCATTCTAAAATATATTTTTAAAATAATATCATTTCTGATGTATTATTGTCAATACAGCTAAATTACACTGTACATATTCAGCCTAAAATCAAACGGCAATCTCCCGTTGAAGATTGCCGTTTTTACAGTGTCTGATTTATCAGTCAAAGTCTTTGTGAAATTCCCCTGCAAATTCAGATCTATAACGCAAACAATCAGAAGCGACGGTCACAGGGAACCTTATCTGTTATTTTGTTGAAAATCTTATATAACAGGAATAACCGAGCGCCAGCTTTCCGTCGTTAGATGATTGCACAGCGTTGATTTTACTTCTCTGAATAGTAGAAGCAACAATTTTTCCGCTTTCATCCAAAATAACCGCTTTTGTGTAGGTTGAACCTACATCACAGCCCGCAAAATATTTAATTACTTAATCATCCTTTATAAGTATAATGTTTTCCATAAGGTCAATGTCACATATTTTTCCCTTCAGTACAGATCTTGCCCCCATAAGGTCATAAACTATAAGCTCATCCTCCTGACAGATAACACGTGCAACATTTTTTATAAGAAAAATATTTTCATCATCGCTTTTTTTATAAATTGACGAAAGACACATTATTATTCCTCCGCTTCTTTTATCGCCTGATTGATTTTTTCAGTTGATTTATTTAAAAGTGCAACTGCATCTTTAATAAGAATTGCCGCATCACCTGAAAGAGCCGAAGCAGTCTCCATAAGCTCCTCAGCGTGATGAGCATTATGATGTGCCATATATTTAAGTAATGCTATTGTTTCCTCAGCAGATAAATGGTCGTGAGTATGACCGTGATGATTATGCTCCATATTAAATCTTCCTCTTTTCTTTTTTTTAATGTAATTTCCTTAAGCCCTCAACCTCATCACAAACAGGCTTGAGCTTACAGGAGGCACAGTCGGGCTGTGAAAGCTGCAAGGTACTGTGTACCGCATCGGTGATTTTTTTCACCTTTTGTGCAAGCGCTGAAAGCCTTCTGTAATCAAAGTCTTTCTTTGTAATAAACACTGTTCTGACAGCTTCAACATCCTCATTTTCCTTAAACGCACTGATCAGACTGCAACCGACATTCATAAATGACAAAGGAAAATCCGAACAAACAGCGGTCTTTGCAACACGAACCTGTTCCTTTGATGCTGAAGGTGAAATGCGGATATGATACCCCTTCGGATAAATCTGAAGTCTGATATCGTCAAGAGTAAGAGTCGGCTGAATTTGCAAAGCCGTCGAAAGTCCTACAGCAGGGTCAGCATCGACGGCAAGAATTTTTTTATGAGGAAATCTCTGAGATAATATCCTTACAAATGCAGCAGAAAAAGAGGTTTTTCCTACACCGCCTTTTCCTGCAAAAGCGAAGATTTTTGTCTCCATAAACATCACCTGAAGATATATATAGTAATATAATAATCTACCATTGTAAACTACCGCTATATCGTAACATACTAAATCATAAAACACAACGAACAAGCAACAGAATGCTGAATTTTGTCAAATTAACAAAAAATCAGACCGTTTAATTGTTAACTCTGTCAACGCAAAGTTTTAATTATGAAATATACCTCTTGCTTTAAGATCTATCATTCGCTTAAATCAACCTACAGCCTGAATAAAACCTATAATAAAAAGATGCAAGGGATAATATATGTAAAACAGCCACTTCACAGCTCTGTTAATTCTTTGACTGCAGCCTCTTTTTCCGTTATACATCATAATGAACGGTATAGCCGCAACAACCCCCATTTGTATAATTCCATATAGTCTATCAAGAGCAAAGAAATATACAACAGAATAAATGGCTACATAAAAGCACATCCATAACATCTGTTTTCTGAAATTACCCTTATTTGTACCGATTGCAAGAATACAAAGACTTGCAATGCAGCTCCAATCGCTCGGAAAGGAAATTACACAAATCAGCAAAACAAGAACAACCTTTATACCTGACTTTATTCTTACACTGTTTGCAACTCGAAGCATTACCAATCCCCACGCAAGAGACCACATAACGCTTGTCTGATTAAGAACATCTCCGTTATAAAACGGGATAAATGATTTCCAATCGACAAAAGACGAAGAAGCAAATATATAAGCAAAATGTGATATAACCGAAAACACAAACAACCGCAACGTGTATTTATTTATATTTTTCGTGTAGTGATAACCCTCGGCTATGAAATAACACATAATAGGACAAGTCAGTCTGCCAATTATATGCATTGCAACAGGAATGATTTCACTGTCATATCCCGGAAAAACCGACCAAGCAATATGGTCAACAGTCATTGCAATAATCGCAATAAATTTTAATGTGTTTGAATCTAATGTTTTTTTCATAACTGCACCGTAAAAGTCTTATTTGTCGGACTATTATAGCACATTCAACCTCAATTTACAATCAGGTACGATATTTTCCGTTCAGGTGTAAATCAGCTTCACTCACCTTATAAAAAGAAGCCTGAAAAGTTATATATCTCACAAAGCGACAGAAAACAAACTTAGTTTTGAGATGATTCGAACAAATTTATGCAGTGTTGATGATATACCAAGCCTGCCAATATAGCACAAAAAATCCCGTTCCGAAGAACAGGATTTTTTTCACAGTTTAAATTAAAATAATTTATTTTATCGTTTTTTATAAATTAAAAGCTGATAATTATTTACTCCCTGTCAAAGCTATCTCACCGTTAAGCAGCCTTGTGATAAATTTGATAACCATTGTAAGAAAACAAATCAAGGAAGCAACTCTCGTTTCTGTAGTAGGTTTTTCTTCAGACAGAGAAATCCATTTATAGTCCGCACAATTATCAGGCGTCATAGGTTCAAGTCTTCCTTCGGTTTCGAAAAACACACTGAACTGATTAAATACACCTGACGGCAATTACATACCAATCCTTCGTATTGGATAAAAAAAGACACCGCAAAAGCGATGTCTTTTTTTGTGTTTACAGTTTAAAATAGCAACAAGTTAAAACTCCATTTCAAAATGAAAGATAACAGCAACCGCCGAGGATCTCTCCCCGGCGGTAATCATTTTATTCAGTTGCATCAATAATGAGCCGCGCCGCATTCGCAGACGGGATTTGTCTTGAACAGCTTCCAAAAGAAGAGTGCAATCTTTGCGAAGATACCCATAAAGCCTGTCTTGTGGCAGATATGGTTGCATTCCTCATAATCGGGGCCGATTTCTGATTTGTCAACTGTAGCAGTATAAACCTCGCCACAGAGTATACATTCATAATCTATATGGTATGTATAATTACCGTATTCGCCCTTATGGTAATAGGGAGATACAGGCAAGGGCTGTCCTGCTGAGTTTCTTTTAGGTGTATGAGACACCAAGTCGCCTTCGGGCTGATTACATACTGCACAAACCGCTTTACAACCTTCGTCAGAGACATACTTGAAAGAGTCGCTGTTCATTATATCATGGTCGCTGTACCCCCATTCGGGAACTTCACGGATTTCATTATAGTCACACAAGTCACAGAAATACTCTAATTTATCATAACTCTGACAGGTTGCACCGCCGACATATCTGTAGCTGAGAGTATATACTTTTTCATCGTGATTGATTTTTTCAATAATCTCGCCACCATACTTGAAATCACAGCCGGGATTTATACAGGAGTATTCGGTGTTATTGCCGTTTTCGGTACAGGTTTCTTGCTTATACTCTTTTGTCACCTGTATATTGTGACGGAGTGCAGGGATGCAATCAGGTCCGTTTTCATAATAACCACATCTTGCACATGCCTTATATTCTGTACTTCCCGCTTCATAACAGGTGGGAGCAACAGCGGCAACAGTCTGATAATCGTGACCGGGCGCTTCAAGAGTTTCGGCATAGTCCAGGATTGCCAGACAGGCTGTGCATACTTTTTCATCTGTACGGCCGTCGAGTGTACAGGTTGCATCTACACCCTTTACGGTTAAAATGTCAGCGTGGTTTTCGCTGTCAATGGGAAGAATCTCGACCTCAACAAAGTCACATTCTGAACAGAATATTGTTTTTGTACCCTTGTCTTTGCAGGTTGCTGCTACTGTTTCGGTTTCAAGGTTATGACTCTTGATTGAGGGAATCTCTCTGAGGATTACTTCATCACATTCCGAGCAATAGCCTTCAGCAAGACCGGGCTTACATGAGGGAGCATAAAGAACGGTTTCATTGTCAATTATGTGACCCTTTTTCGGAATTATAGTTGCACCTTCGTTGTAATTACATCTGCTGCACTTTTTACCTGCTGACCAGCCATCTGTTGTACAGGTTGCCTCAACACCCTCGGAATATGCAACAAGATCGTGACCGAGAGCATCAGCTACCACTATTTTGTAGTCGTTACATTTTTCATTGGAGCAATAAACTCTTTTCTCACCGACGCTTTCACAGCCGGGCTCTATGATATATTCTTCTTTACCGTTGTAGTTATGACCTGTTTCGGCAAATCTCTCATACATCCGTTTTCCGCACTTGGAGCACTGATATTCATCATAACCTCTTGCTGTACAAGTGGCATTTTTCGATTCCTTGAGCACATAACTGTGCTCAATAACTTCGCCTCTGAGTTCTATGTAATAATAGCTGCAGTTTTTACATTTAACCTTATATTCTTCTCTGGAGTCGCAAAGTGCTGAAATCAAGGTGCCTTCATCCATATCGTGAGACAGCTTTTCTTTAAAGTCACCCTTTTGTTTTTCCGAGCACCACTTACACTTGTATATTGTATAACCTTCTCCTGCACAGGTAGGTTCTTTCACATCTGAAATAACTGAAAAATCGTGAGCTACTGCAGGTATAATCTCAGGAGATTCTTCTGCGTGACCGCACTGCTTACACTTTGCATAAGCTGCGTGACCGGGAACTTTACAAGTGGGTGCAACACCGTTCTCTATTTCATAACTGTGACCGAGAGGAGCAACTGTTTCTTCCTGTCTTCTTCCGCATTCAAGCCAACATTCATAAACAATAAGTCCGCTTTCGGTACATGTGGGTTTTATGTAGCTACTGAGTCTCATATCACATTCAAGTACAGGATATTCCTCATAGCCGAATTTTGTGCCGCAATCAAGACATTTGGTATGTGTGTTATAACCGACATCTGTATGAGATGCCTTGACTGACCACACTGTCACTACATTGGTGTGTGAAGCTGAGTTGGGCTCTGTTATTGTTTCAGTTTTACCGCAGTTGTAAGCACATTTTCTTGTCTGTGTGCCGTTTTCAAAACAGGTGCCATCATTGTTAGAAATATAAGCACCCATTGAGTGAGTACCTGTAGCTTTTGTTACAGTTTTTGAACCTGATTCGATTTTACCGCAATAGATACAGTGGGTATAAGCACTGACACCTTCAAACACACAGGTGGGGTTTGTTGCAACGCGTGAAACGTTGATACATGTGTGAGAACCGTTGAGAGCTGAAAGTTTTGTGCAGTTTTTGTTTGTCATATATTCAGTATAAGCACCGCCGAAGGCATAATTATACTTTGTGGAGCCGCCTTGTACCTTGTCAATAATATAATAGCAGTTTGCAGCTTCGTAAAACTCTCTGCCGTCAGCTCTTGCATTACCGACGATAGCTGCTGTGTGTGTGCCTGAACTTGTTGATTTGACTGTACCTGCCATAACACAGTTTTCAAAACGGTTAAGACGGGTGAAGTTATACATATAGCTTGAGCTGATTTCACCGAAGAATCCACCGACATAACCGACTCTTGTTTCAACAGTTACATCTGATTCAACACGACAGTTTGAAACGGTGTAACCCTGACCCAGAAGGGCACCTGCCAAAGCGCCTGCGGCATAGTTTGACTTGATTTTTGAGTTGGCAATTGTGAGGCCGGAAATTGTACGGTCATCAGTAAGAGCTGAGTAGCCGACTGAGCTGAAAAGACCGCCGTAGCCTAATGCGCCTGTGTCAACCCAGAGACCGCTGACAGTACAGCCGTTACCTTCAAGATTGCCTGAGAATGAGAAGGGAACCCACTTATATACAGGGTTGCTCATATTTTCGTTGATAACGATATCGTTAAGAAGAACAATATTTTCTTCACCGACATTTGGATTTTCTGCGACCATTTCAGCAAAGCCGTAAAGCTCTGAAGCGTTACGGATAGCATAATAGCCGACAAATTTTTTCTCTTTGAGTCCGAGCTCATCATAGTTGCTGTTTGTAATCTTCAACGGACGTACAGGTACACCGTTATAGCTATCAACCGCTGAAGCGGGCAAAGCAACCATAGGAAGAGCTGTTACAACCATTAAGATTGCAAGGATGATTGATAATAATTTCTTCATTGTTCTTTCTCCTTCCAGAACTTGTTTATTAAAAATAAAACCGCCCAGAGCCTGCAAAAAGAGCAAACCCGAACGGTTAATTACAAAATGTTAAATCGCACACAAAAAGGACAGAGTTATCTCTGTCTGTATGTATATCTGTCTGTCCGTTTTTCTGATAGATTATCAAAAACTTCATAAGACCTGTCAACCTTTCCGTGTTACCTTTGGTTCTATTATACAAAAAAGAATAAAAAAAGTAAAGGGGTTGAGGTAATTTTTAGTAAAAGCAATAGGAAAGAATATAATAACTTTTCCCGAAGGACAACTTCGTTCGTTTGTGTCCGAAAGCGAAATGAAGTTGAGCTACGCTCAAATGAAGTTATGTCCTGCGGACATAAATGAAAGAATCCAAGTCCGAAGACTTGGATTCTTTGTGTTTACAGCTTAAAATGGCAACAACTAGATAAATTGGAATTTGTTAGTCAGCTTGACTTAACAACTTAGCCATCGAACCATTGGTATAAAACTCCTTAACAGTAAGTCCTACATTAGGTGAAGCATAACTTAAGTCAGCACCATATCTACATAACAATTTCAGGACATTGAGCAAATCATTTTCTAACTCAATGGTAAAAATTCTGTCGTCACATTCGCAATTGGTGGCGTAGTTAAACCTCGGTAGTATTTGATTGGCTTGCAAACAGAATCTCCAAATACCCGAATTGCCAGCCGTATCCAACTTATTAACATCGGCACCCAATTGCAACATTTTCTCTAATATTTTCCTTGCATCTACGGCTTCTTCTTCGGTTGAAAAGACTTCAAAACCAGTATATTGATTATTAGTATTCCATCGGCAGTTCATTACTGCAGCGTTAATTGCGTCATGTATTACGGGTGCCCTCCATGCATTGCAGCAGGATTCATCTTCCATAAAGTTTATATCCGCACCATTATCAATCAAATATTCAGTAATATCAAGGGCACCAGTTTTTAACGCAACCTGCAAAGGCGATTGCCCATCGTCCTTTTTGGGCGGTTGTTTTGCAGTGCAATTCACAAGTTCTGAGTTGCTACTGATTAACTGTCTTACCAATTCAAAGTCCTTATCTCTTATTGCTTTAAACAACTTTTTCAAAGGGAACACCTCGTTTTTTAATATACTCTTTTCAAATTCAGCTTGGATGAACTGTTCGTCAAATTCTTATTTGTCGAATTAATTATATCACATATAATCTAAATTTACAATCGGGTGCGGGTATCCCGCCCACACTTATTCACTATTCCCTATTACTTATTACTTTGCCAAAAATCGACCCAAAGATTAGTGAAAAGTGAAGAGTGAAGAAGTAATAAGTAAAAATCGACGAACTTCTTGTCGAAATTCGTCGATTTTTGGCAGGGATGGCAGGATTCGAACCTACGAATGCAACAGTCAAAGTGTTGTGTCTTACCGCTTGACGACATCCCTATAAATAAGAACCCGTCGTGCTTTGCACTCGGGAACCTTGCTATAATAAAAAATGGGGTGGATAATCGGAGTCGAACCGACGACCTCCAGGGCCACAACCTGGCGCTCTAACCAACTGAGCTATATCCACCGCATATTGGCGCGCTTGAAGGGGCTCGAACCCCTGACCTACTGCTTAGAAGGCAGTTGCTCTATCCAACTGAGCTACAAGCGCATATTTATGGAGCGGGTGATGGGAATCGAACCCACACGACCAGCTTGGAAGGCTGGGATTCTACCATTGAACTACACCCGCGAACTGATGCAACGCTGATTATTATACACAATCAACGTTGCATTGTCAAGACTTTTTTAAAAATTAAATTAAAAAATTATATCATATATGCGAAAGCTCTATTTTGCCATCCTTAACGTCCATTGCAATTGCACTGACAGGGTAATCGGCATTATCAATAATGATGTTTGCAATACCGTCTTCAACCACTTTACGAATAAGATTGCGAAGATCCCTTGCTCCCCTTGTGCCGCCTTCGGACTTTTCGGCAAGGTAGCTGTTGACCTGCTGAGTCCACTTAAGATCAATCGCTTTTTCACAAAGTGATGTCTTAAGCTCGCCGAGAAGAAGCTCAGATATTTTCTCAAAATCTTTTACGGTAAGAGAATTGAACACGGCAACCTCATCAACTCTGCCGATAAATTCAGGACGAAGGAAATCGGAAAGTGCCTTCATAACCTTTTCTCTGGTAGCCTCACCCTTATCCTTACCAAAGCCAATTGAGCTGCCCTTTCTTTCGCTTCCGGCATTTGATGTCATAATGATAATCGTGTTTTCAAAATTGACGGTTCTTCCCTGTGCATCGGTAATTCTGCCTTCATCAAGAATCTGAAGAAGAATATTCATAACATCAGGATGTGCTTTTTCAATTTCATCAAAAAGAATTACACTGTAGGGCTTTCTTCTCACCTTTTCAGTAAGCTGTCCGGCCTCATCGTAACCGACATAACCCGGAGGTGAACCGATAATACGGGAAACACTGTGCTTTTCCATGAACTCGCTCATATCAAGTCTGATAAGAGTTTCGGGTGTAGAGAAAAGCTCTGTTGAAAGCTGCTTTACAAGCTCAGTTTTACCGACGCCTGTAGGTCCTACAAAGATGAAAGAAGCAGGTCTGCGTCTAGGACTTATCTGCACACGGTTACGCTTTATGGCAGCAGCAACAGCAACTATTGCTTCATCCTGACCGATAACCTTACTCTTAAGTCTTTCCTCAAGCGAAGAAAGCTTTTTAAGGTCGCTTTCAATAATTTTTGAAGAAGGCACACCTGTCCAGAGCTCAATAACCTTTGCTATATCACTTTCTGTTACCGCATTGTCATTCGCAGCTTCTGTAAGTGATGTTAAATCGGCTTCACATTTTACAATTTCAGCTTTTATTTTAGCGATTGCTTCATAATCAACTGCTTCAGATTCATTCATAAGCTCTTCTTCGTCTTCCTTAAGCTCAGAAAGCTTTCTTTCTCCGATCTCAAAATCGCTTATTGCCTTGTTGCGAAGATTTGCACAGGTGCAAGCTTCATCAAGAAGGTCAATTGCTTTATCGGGAAGAAATCTGTCAGTAATGTATCTTTCTGAAAGAATTACCGCCTTTTTTACAAGCTCATCGGAAATTCTTACTCTGTGATAACCTTCGTAATATTTTTTGATACCGAGAAGAATTGCAGTAGCATCCTCTATTGAGGGCTCTTCAATCTTAACCGGCTGAAAACGTCTTTCAAGAGCAGCGTCCTTTTCGATGTTCTTTCTGTATTCGGTAAAGGTGGTTGCACCGACAACCTGTATTTCACCTCTTGAAAGAGCAGGCTTGAGGATATTTGCGGCATTCATTGAGCCTTCTGCATCGCCTGTACCCACAAGATTATGAACCTCATCAATGAAAAGTATAATATTACCGTTATACTTAACCTCATCAACAAGACTTTTTATACGACTTTCAAACTGACCTCTGAATTGTGTACCAGCCACAAGTGCAGTAAGGTCAAGAAGATGTATTTCCTTGTCAGCAAGCTTTGCAGGAACCTTACCTTCAGTGATTTTCTGTGCAAGAGCCTCAGCAATCGCAGTTTTACCTACACCCGGCTCACCGATGAGACACGGATTGTTCTTTGAACGTCTGCAAAGAATCTGCACAACTCTTTCGAGCTCCTTGTCTCTGCCGATTATATTATCAATTTTACCGCTTCTTGCTTTTTCGGTAAGGTCTGTGCAGTAAAGTGAAAGGAATTTACGCTTCTTTTCCTTGTTTTTATTTCTTTTTTTGCCACTACCCTTCTGCTCAGAAGAATCGGACACAGTTTTTGAAACACTGTCACCGTTCTCGTTTCTGAGAGAAAGACTGTTTCCGAGATCACCGAAGAGTCCCTGCATAAAAGGCATAGTCGGTGAACCGCCTGCCTCAAAGCCTCCCTCTTCATCAGTGTCGGGAAACATGCTTGAAAATTGCTCACTGATTGAATCAACATCCTCTTCGGTAATGCCCATGCTTTCCATCATCTGCTTGATCGGACCGATGTTCATTTCCATAGCACAGTTGAGGCAAAGACCCTCGGGAACTGTTTTTCCGTCAATGATTTTAGATATAAATATGACTGCAGGACGCTTTTTGCATCTGCTGCACGTAACCTTTTTCATTTATAAACGCCATAAGACTGCCGAAAACAGCCTTTCCTTTCTTGAGTATTTGCCCTTTTTATTTCTTTGAAAATCTTTCCTTGAACTGTCTGAAGGTTTCAGGCATATAGCTTGCAAAAGCAACGATTGTCATAATCGCACAAATAACAATAATAGCACCTGTGATGATATTCGGAAGAATAAAATACTGACTGAATGCACCTACCTCTGGACCGAAAAGAAGAATGACGACCATCCCTACATAGAAGCAGACAGTTGCAATTTTTCCGTAAATTTCTGCTGCACCGGGTCTGATATTGAAAAGAAGCATAACAAGACCGCCGATGAGCATAATTGCTTCCTTGGCAAGAAAGACAATGAAAACATATCCAAAAGCCTTCATAAAAGGATCCGTTGCGTTATGGAATTCAATAAGAAGAATAACAGCGATTGTAATCTGCTGAACCTTGTCGGCAACAGGGTCAAGAATTTTGCCAAGAGCACTTACCTGATTGAACTTTCTTGCTATCTGTCCGTCGAATGTATCAGTAAGAGCTGAAACAGCAAGAATTATTACTGCGGGAATTTTCATACCGCTGACGAAAAGATAGGCAATTACGGGAGTAAAAAATATTCTTGTTAAAGATAAAAGATTAGGGATTGTAAGGCTGCCTTTAAACAAATCTTTCATTTTATTATACCTCACTTTTTTTAATTTAATGCTACGCCGTTCAGAGACGACATAAGGTTTTGTACCGTAGAAACAATTACAGAGCTGTTTACAGCTTCAATTGCAGCTTCATTTCCGATAAAGCTTACAACTGTACCGATAATCGAAGACACGATTATTACGGTAATAAGACCTCTGAGAACACCGATCACAACACCGAGTCCTTTATTTACGCTGCTGACAACGGGAAGCTTTTTGATAATAAAGTCGAGAACCCTGACAGCAACCTTAAGAGCAAGAATAATCACAACAGCAAGAAGTACAAAAAGTACAAACTGTATAATTGCTGTTCCTACAGGTGTAATAATATTTTCCATAATATTGTCAACAAGATTTCCGTTTGCAAACTCCGATGAAGAAATCTTATCAAGAATCGCCTGCCTGTCGATACCGACAAAGCTCATTATACCGTTAAAGGCTTCGGGAATAGAATTTATCGCACTTTCTGCCTGTGCACCGTAATCGGTTGTGCCAATCTCACCGAGTGTGTTGGTAAGAGTAAGTCTTGCAGGCTCTCTTATAAACATATCAAAACCCTGAGGTGCAAGAGTCGAGGAAAGGATTCTTGCCGCAATCAGTGAAACAAGAGTTCCGACCAGGTCAAACAGACTCTTGAAAAAGCCTTTTTTATAGGATACGACGAGAGAAATCAGAAAGATTGCAATAATAATTATATCAACTATGTATGCCATTAAATACCTCCTGAGAAAGATTTTTTGCTATTATAACACACAAACCTTAAATTAACAATAGTAATATTAACTATTTATGTCAACATGGCCTGTAGAATAATAATACAGTCTGTTCTTACAGATAACAAAGCCTTTTCCGTTTATTTCCTTACTTCCGACAGCTTCAAAGCTACCGTCAGACTGTGACTCACATATAGATGAATCAGTGAGAATGTAAACCTTTTTTCCGCGGCAAATAACATCTGAGATTTTTCCTTCATAAAAACCTACATAGCTTATGCGATTGCTTTTGTTATAGACGGTTATTTCACTTGTATCAAAGGTTCCTACCTTTTTACTGACAACAACCGTATTAGCGTTTTTGTCGGAATAGCAGAGAGTTATTCCTGTAGGAAGACTTACCTCCTGTCTGTCGGTTGAATTGCTTCTGAAGGTAAATATTTCTCTTTTATTATTAAAGGTTACAACTGCTTTTTTTCCCTGCAGCTCAACATCAATAACTGCCGAGCCATCTATCTTGTAGCCGACAGGCTCATCCTTTGTGTGAGTATTAATTCTGTAAATTGCAGAATATATATTTCCGTCCTCCGAGCCGATTGCTCCGCAGATAATCTCCTTACCGTCGGGAGATACGTCAAGGCTCACGCCGTACTCCTCACCGCAAGCCCAGGCATAAACAATTTCTCCCGTTTTATCCGCAAGAGATACATGACAGGCTGAATCGTCACTCTTTGTAACAAAAGCGACCTCTCCCCTGTTATTTATTGCCGCAGTTATTATATGCTTGCCGTTTTCTGACACGCCCTCATAAACAAGCCCCTTTTCATCAAAAACAAAATACTTTGATGAAGCTCTGTCGTAGACAACTCCGTATTTATCACAAACTGTCATTTCAGGATTTGTAAAAGTAAAAATCTGATTGAATTTAACCTTGCCTCTGTCTGAAATACAGGTAAGAATTTTCTTGCCTAAAACAAAAATCCTCGAAGAAAATGACTCAACCCTTATTATGTCGTTATTGGAAAAAGTCACCGGAAAACCCATTTCATCGGCACTGACAGTAGAAAGAAGCTCACTTTCTCCGGATAAAACATTATCCTTACCGGGCGCTCTGTCAGATGAAAACACAATTACTCCGAGAACAGTAAGAAATGCTGCCATAGCAACAATGCACGCGAGAAGTGTTCCGACTGTGTTTTTTCTCTTTGTATTTTTTCTCTTTGTCCTTTTTCCGTTTGAAGCCTTCCCTTTGCCGGTGGCTCTGTCAGGATTTTTCGTTCTCTTGACTTCGGTCCTTCTGTTTGAGTTTTTATCTGTCCTTTCCATATTTTCACCTCGTTGAGTAAAAAACTTTATTAAGATACAGCCCTTCAGGTCTTACGGTAATACCCGCTCTTGTTCTGTCCTTTGAAAGAATTATATCAGATATGGAATCTTTCTCGAGTTTTCCGTTGTTTATATAAAGGAGAGTTCCCACCATTATACGAACCATATTGTAAAGAAAGCCGTCTCCTGTCACCGAAAAAACAACAAGATTGCCCTCTCTTTTTACGGAAAAGTCCTCGATTGTTCTTACTGTATCCTTGACTATGCTTCCCGCCGCGCAAAAAGCAGCAAAATCGTGTGTACCGATAAAATCCTTAGCCTGCCTGTCAAGAAGCTTTTCATCAAGCTCATAGGGATAGAAAAGAGAGTATCTGTTCATAAAGGGATTTCCCGTTTTTCCGTTCCACACCTTATATATATACTCCTTGCCCTTACAGTCAAAGCGTGCATGAAAATCCTTGCTGACATATTCACAACCGAAAACCCTTATATCGTCAGGAAGCTGAGAATTCATACCGAGAATAATTTTATCCTCTGCCCTATCACCCTTAAAACGGAAGTTACAGCAGAATTCATTGGCGTGCACTCCGCTGTCAGTACGACTGCAGCCGTTTACTGTTATTTTCTGAGAAAATATTTTTTCAGCCGCTTTAGTTACACATTCCTGTACAGTTATTGCGTTTTCCTGCATCTGCCATCCGTGATAATCTGTTCCGTCATAAGAAAGAAGCAATTTAATGTTTTTTTCCATATTAAATTACCGCACCAAAAATTTTATTTATCATAACAACTCCCACAATTCCGGCAACAAACACACCGAGAGAGACTAAATCTGACAGACGAAGCTTCATCTGCTTCATTCTTGTTCTGCCCTCACCGCCTCTGTAGCATCGGCAGTTCATAGCAAAAGCAAGCTCGTATGCTCTTCTGAAGGCAGAAACGAAAAGCGGTATCAGCACAGGAACGAGAGCCTTTGCTCTGTCGATAAAGCTGCCGTTTTCGAAATCCGCACCTCTTGCCTTCTGCGCGTTCATTATCCTTTCTATTTCCTCAATAAGAGTAGGAATAAAACGCAGAGCAAGAGTCATCATCATAGCCAGTGTATGCACCTGAATATGAAAAATTTTCAAAGGCGAAAGAAGCTTTTCAATAGCATCCGTAAGCATTGTCGGTACGGTTGTATAGGTAAGAATAGAGCTGCTGATAATAAGAAGAATTATTCTTACCGCCATGAAAAGAGCCGTAAACACGCCCTTTGTTGTTATTGTAACAAAGCCGAGAGAAAAAAGCTCTTTACCTCCGCTGATATAAAAAATGTTGATTACAGCAGTAAAAAGAACAATCGGAACGATGGGCTTAAGGCTTTTGAAGAACATTTTAAAGGGAACCCTTGAAATAAAAACGGAAAGAACAAGAAAAACACCTGTCAGCAAAAGAGAAAGGAAATTTTTGCACATAAAAATCATTACAACAAAAAGTACGGTTATAATAATTTTTATTCTCGGATCCATTTTGTGCACAAAGGAATCACCCTTGTAATACTGTCCTATTGTAATATCTGAAATCACTGTGATTTACCCCCTTTCAGAAGTGAAAGAAGCTCATCACGCGCTTTTTCAAGAGTATAAATATCTGTATTTACGTCATAGCCGTTTTCCTTTAGCTTAAGAAAAAGAGAGGTTATGACCGGGATATTCAGTCCCATATTTTTAAGCTCCTCACCGTGGCAGAAAACTTCATCCACACCATCATAATAAGCAAGTCTTGATTCATTCATAACGAGAACCTTGGTTGCTATTTTAGAAATGTCTTCCATACTGTGCGAAACCACGAGAACGGTGCTTCCTGTTTTATGTCTGTATTCTCTGATAAGAGAGAGAACGGTATCTCTGCCCTTAGGATCAAGACCGGCACAAGGCTCATCAAGAATAAGAATGTCAGGCTCCATAGCCATAACACCGGCAATGGCAACTCTTCTTTTTTCTCCGCCTGAAAGGTCAAAGGGAGATTTTTCGAGATAGGATTCGTCAAGACCGACATATTTTATAACACTTCTCACTCTTCGGTCGATTTCATCATCAGCGAGCTTCATATTAGTCGGACCGAAGGCAATATCTCTATATACCGTCTCTTCGAAAAGCTGATATTCAGGATACTGAAAGCATATACCTACACGGAAACGGACGTTGCGGATTTTGCTTTTATCAGCCCATATATCCTTGCCGTCGAGAAGAACTGTACCCGAAGTACCCTTTAAAAGACCGTTAAAATGCTGAATGAGGGTACTTTTACCCGAGCCTGTGTGACCGATTATGCCCACAAGCTCACCTTTTTCAATTTTAAGGCTTATATCCCTGATTGCATCAACCTGGGATGTTGTACCCTTGGAATAAACATGGGTAAGATTTTTTGTTTCGAGAATTGAAATACTCAATTTTTCTCCTCCGTAAGTTTAACAATATGAGAATAAAGCTCATCAATATCCAGTATATCAGAGGGCAGAGTAACGCCCTTTTCTATAAGCATATGTGTCAGCTCTGTAGCCTCAGGCACATCAAGTCCGATTTCCTTAAGGCGTTTAATATTGACAAAAACATCCTTAGGCTTTCCGTCAAAAACTATTCTGCCCTCATCCATAACAATGACACGGTTTGCTTTTACAGCCTCATCCATATAGTGAGTGATAAATATAACAGTGATACCGTATTCCTCATTAAGATGCTTCACTGTAGCCATAACCTCGCGTCTTCCTCTCGGGTCGAGCATTGCCGTAGGCTCATCAAGAACAATACAGTCAGTTTTCATTGCTATAATTCCTGCAATTGCAACCCTTTGCTTTTGTCCGCCGGAAAGCTTATGAGGCTCAAAGTTACGAAATTCATACATACCAACATTTTTAAGTGCTTCATCAACTCTTCTTCTGATTTCCGAAGGCTCTACACCTAAATTTTCAGGACCGAAAGCAACATCATCCTCAACAATTGTCGCAACAATCTGATTGTCGGGATTTTGAAAAACCATACCGACCCTTTGTCTGATATCATAAAGCTTTTCTTCGTCCGCAGTATCAATTCCGTCAATGTACACCTTGCCTTGCTGAGGTAATAATATAGCATTGCAGAGCTTTGCAAGAGTAGACTTACCGCAGCCGTTATGACCTAAAACCGCAACGAAGTCGCCTTTTTTTATTTTAAGGCTCATATTCTCAATAACGTTTTCCGCCGTAAGATTTTCTTCATTCTCTTCATAAGCGAAGGTAACATTATCAAATTCAATAAAGTTTTCCATAAATACCTCTTATTTCTCCCAGATAGCAGATGCACCGCAAGGAAGAATCATACCTGTTTCCGTTACGGGAAGACCGATTTCCGAAGAAGATATCTTACCGCCGAATTTCTTTTTGACAACGGCGCCTAAAATATATTCCATAACAGAGGATGAAAGTCCCGTAGTATAGGAGTTTATAAGCATCATAAGTGAATCTTCATATAAAAGCTCACTGCAGAGCTCAACAAGACCGTAAACCTCGTCCTCAAGCTTCCACACCTCGCCGCCGGGGCCTCTGCCGTAGGAGGGCGGATCCATAATTATGATATCATATTTGTTTCCTCTGCGGATTTCACGCTGAACAAACTTGACGCAGTCGTCAACTATCCATCTGACACTGCCGTCAGCCACACCCGATGAAACGGCATTTTCCTTTGCCCAGGCTACCATGCCCTTTGATGCATCAACGTGTACAACCTGTGCATTTTCGCTTAAGGGAGCAATTGTTGCTCCGCCTGTATAAGCAAAAAGGTTAAGCACCTTTACGGGTCTTCCGGCTTTACGGATAATTTCTCTTGTATAATCCCAGTTGACAGCCTGCTCCGGGAAAAGTCCCGTATGCTTGAAGCCCATAGTCTTTATGTTAAAGGTTAAATCCTTATAGTTGATGCTCCAGAAGGGAGGCATCTTGCTTCTTACATCCCAGGCACCGCCGCCTGATTTTGAACGGTGATAATAGGCGTTAGCATTCTTCCATAAGGGGTTTGTTTTAGGTGTTTTCCAGATAACCTGAGGGTCAGGTCTTACAAGGATAATATCGCCCCATCTTTCAAGACGCTCACCCGATGAGCAGTCAATAAGCTCATAATCCTTCCAGTCTTTAGTATATCTCATAGTAATCAATACTCCTTAAAATCAGTAAAGATGCCGTATCAGAACAGCTTTTGCTGTCCGGGCATAGGTATCTGTAAATGCTCATAAGCAGCCGCAGTTGCAACCCTGCCTCTCGGTGTTCTTCCAAGGAAGCCTATCTGCATAAGATAAGGCTCATAGACATCCTCAATCGTTACAGCCTCTTCACCGATGGCCGCCGCAATTGTTTCAAGTCCGACAGGACCTCCGCCGTAATTTTTAATCATAGTTGTAAGAAGAAGGCGGTCAATGGAGTCAAGACCGATGTGGTCAATCTCCATTCTTCCAAGTGCAAGGTCAGCACTCTCCTCGTCGATTATGCCGTTACCGACAACCTGAGCGAAATCTCTGGCTCTTTTGAGAAGTCTGTTGGCAATACGGGGTGTACCTCTTGAACGTGAGGCAATTTCAAGTGCTCCGTATTTTTCGATATCTATTCCGAGAATTCCTGCGCTTCTGGTTACTATCCTTGCAAGCTCCTCAGGAGTGTAAAGCTCAAGACGCAAAATAACACCGAAGCGGTCACGAAGAGGAGCTGAAAGCTGACCGGCACGGGTCGTTGCTCCTACAAGAGTGAACTTAGGAAGATCAAGTCTTATAGAGCGTGCTGAGGGACCTTTTCCGATAATTATGTCAAGAGCATTATCCTCCATAGCGGGATAAAGAACCTCTTCGACACTTCTGTTAAGACGGTGAATTTCGTCAATGAAAAGAACATCACCCTCATTGAGGTTTGTAAGAAGCGCCGCAAGGTCACCCTGCTTTTCAATTGCAGGACCCGATGTAACACGGAAATTGACATTCATTTCATTTGCTATGATACCCGCAAGAGTTGTCTTGCCAAGGCCGGGAGGGCCGTAGAGAAGCACGTGATCAAGGCTTTCCCCTCTTTCTCTTGCCGCTTTAATATATATTTCAAGATTTTCCTTAGCCTTTTCCTGTCCGATGTAATCAGTGAGTATCTTCGGTCTTAAGGAGGTTTCGATGTCACTGTCAAAGGAGGTGAGGTCAGGAGCTATTATTCTTTCTTCAAAATCCATTTATTTTCACCCTAACGATAAAAGTTTAAGTGCACCCTTGATAAGATTTTCCACCGAAAGAGTGCTGTCGAGCTTACTGACGGCAACTGCCGCATCGGACTGACTGTAGCCGAGCATTGTAAGTGCCGCAACCGCCTCGCTTGTGTTCGGCATATCGGCCGTAGCGGAAACTGCGCCGATGTCTGCTGAGTTATCAGATGAGGGCACAATGCCTTTCACCTTATCCTTAAGATCAAGGATAATTCTCTGTGCTATTTTAGGACCGATTCCCTGAGCCTTGGTAATGGCTTTGACATCGGAAGCCGAAATGCAAAGTGCCAGCCTGTCGGGAGAAAGCTCCGAAAGAACGGCAAGTGCAGCCTTGGGACCTACGCCGTTGACGGTAATAAGCATTTTAAACCATTCAAGCTCATATTCAGTGGTAAATCCGAAAAGATCAAGAGCATCTTCTCTGACATTAAGATAAGTGTATACAGTCATCTTTTCTCCGGGTATAACCTCGGAAAGAGTTGCAAATGAGCTCTGAAGACGGAATGCAACACCTCCACATTCCACCGCGAACTCTGTAAGACCCTTATAAACAACATTTCCTGTCAAGCTGTAAAACAAGGTTAAATCCCCTTTCTGATTCTCATATTCTGCATAAGTGAGCCG
The DNA here is from genome assembly GCA_045613805.1 of Acutalibacteraceae bacterium. Taxonomy (GTDB): domain Bacteria; phylum Bacillota; class Clostridia; order Oscillospirales; family Acutalibacteraceae; genus UBA6857. Next base: position 93,485 of record JAZLBS010000046.1, on the reverse strand, counting down.
CTTGCATGGGCGTGACATACAGCCATCGCAAGGGCATCAGCAGTATCGTCAGGCTTCGGCACCTTTTCAAGCGCAAGAATTCGCCTTATCATTTCCTGAACCTGCTTTTTTTCTGCTCTGCCGTAACCAACTACACTCTGCTTTACCTGCAAGGGCGTATATTCGTAAACAGGAATTCTGTTCTTCTGTGCGGCAAGCATTATAACTCCTCTTGCCTGGCTGACATCAATTACAGTTTTTGCATTACTGTTATAAAAAACCTTTTCAATAGCCATAGCTTCAGGTGAGTATTTATTTATGATAGTGCTTAGCTCATCATATATAATTTCAAGTCTTTCATTGAACGGTGTTTTTGCTTCAGTAGTGACTGCACCGTAATCTATAACAGAAAAATGGTTATTACGGTATTCGATAACACCGTAGCCTACTATTGCATAACCCGGGTCAATCCCCAAAATAATCATAAACAAACACTACCTCATAATAATAATCAATATATTATATCATACTATAATAATTAAGACAAGAGATTGACAGTAAAAAAACAGAAAAGTCACAGGTTAAATTGTGACTTTTCGTGGTAATTTACGTATCATATTTTCATAAAGAAAGTTAAAAGATAGCAAAAAAAACGGAATTTATCGTTCAACTTTGATTTTATATAAGTTTATAAACATATTTGCAGATTTCTCTTTTCTTGTCCTGATATACCCCCATACCCTCAAACACTTTTGTAAAGCCTGCCTTCTCTAAAACTTTTATTGACGCAATATTCTCAACAACACAGATCCCGAGAATTTCTTTAATATCAAGCTTCTTCATAATCTCAGGCAAGAAGGCTTTTACTGCTTCCGTTGCATAGCCGTTACCTGTATATGACTTTGCAATATGATAGCCAACTTCACAATTCCCGTCATCCATAGGGACAATCTGAACATATCCGATGTTTGTACCGTCAGTAAGTAAAACAGGATACACCAACGGACCGTCACCGTGTTCGTAAACATTCATAAGAAACTCAATTGTATACTGTGCATCTTCAATTGTTTCAAAAACTTCGTCGGGATTAAATTTTCTGTTATCCTCATCAAGAGAGTTTAAGTGTACTGCCTCAACCATATCAAGTGTAAACTGTGTAATGTAAAGTCTTTCTGTTTTTATCATTTTTCTCTCCTGAAATTCGCATTTATACCAATATTTTTTTCTGACTGATATAAAATCCTTTTTATTACGTCTCAAGCGGGCATAAATAAAAATCCAAGTCTTCAGACTTGGATTTTTGGTGCCGGTGGCGGGGGTCGAACCCGCACGGTATCGCTACCAACGGATTTTGAGTCCGCCTCGTCTGCCAATTCCAACACACCGGCTCATTGCTGTTTATTATATAATACCCTTACATCGTTGTCAAGATGTAAGGGTAATTTATTTTATTTTGCATAAAGCATTCCTACTATGTAATTTCTCACCGACGACGGAAAAATCTTACATAAAACAGCTAAAAGTTTATAAGTAAAGCCAATGGCATAGGCAGGCTTCACTTTCTTTTTGAGAGCAATTTTTGCTATGTACTCCCCTGCCGTTTCGGGACTCATACCCTTTTCCTCGTCCTTTTCCATACCAGCCACGCTTCTTGCAATTCTGCCCTCATAAACATCGTCACCCGCAAAGGATTTCTCTCTGGCGGAGGTGAATTCAGTGGCTATATCACCGGGCTGAATGGCTGTTACAGATATTCCGAAAGGTCTTACCTCATTGGCAAGACAGCATGTATAGGATTCAATAGCAGCCTTAGAGGCTGAATAATAGGTCTGGAAAGGTATGTGGGCAACAGCTGCGACAGAGCTTACATTGACAATTCTACCGCTCTTATTCGCCCTCATAAAGGGTAAAACAATCTTTGTGACGTTCACCGTACCGAAGAAATTCACGTCAAACTGCTTTCTTGCTTCGCTTTCCTCGGTAAATTCAACTGCACCCGAAATGCCGAAGCCGGCACAGTTGATAAGAATATCAATTCTGCCCTCAGCAGAAATTATATCTTCTATTGCACTTTTTACTGCTTTTTCATCAGTTACATCAGTTGTGACGTGAATTACACCCTCATTTGGTATATCACGTCGGCTCATTTCATAAACCTTACAACCCTTTTCTATGAGCGCACGAGCCGTGCATCTGCCGATACCTGAGCTTCCTCCTGTTACAAGAGCAATTTTATTTTCAGAACTCATATAAGCACCTCTTTATTTCCCGTAGGGACAAACCTTCATGCATATACCGCAGACAGCACCTCTGCCGATATGTTTGAAATGTTTTTTCATATAATTACTGCATTTTTCAGGGTCAAACATCTCTTCACGGAAGGTTTTTTCATCCCATAGTTTACCGAGAATTGCACCCGATGGACAAGCTTTTACACACAAGTCACAGTCAAGACAGGGCGAAACATAATCTGTATTTTCCTTTTCAAAAGGACAGTCAGTAACAATCGTGCCGAGTCTCACTCTCGCACCGTATTTTCTGTGAAGAAACATAGAGCTTTTCCCCACCGTTCCAAGCCCGGAAAGACAGGCGGCCTTTTTATGTGAATATCTGCCCTTATAGTTCCATCCGTCCTTATTGATGCTCTGTGAAGCGGCAACGGTAATGTAATTATAACCCTTACTCTGCAAAAATAAGCCGCCCTTTAAAAGTAAAGAATCAATAAAAGCATTGACCGAACGGTAATGATTAAAATAAGTATGGGTAGGCTCCGCACCGATTTCATTTACAATAGCATCAGAAAGCCTTACGACAACACTTACCGCATATCTGCACTCACCGAAATCACCGTCAGGAAGAAGGCAGAAGCCTACATCGGAAGCACCCTGAGACAGAAGATATTCTTTTAATTCATCCTGTATTTTCATTTCATTCGCCTTTATAGTAAAACATTCTTTTTATTGTTTCTATTTTGTTTTCGTCGCTGTTTTCAAAGGAGATTACCCCTTCTCTGCCCTCCTCGTTGAGAAGATCCTTTTCCTCAAGACGTGCCTTGCAGTAGCTTGCAGCACCCTTGCTGCCCTCGAAAACAAGAACATTTTCACCTAAGATTTTCTGTATACACTTACGTGCAAAGGGAAAATGGGTACAGCCCAAAACCACCGCATCCACTCTGCCGCCCGTGTAAGGAGCAAGAATTTCTTCGAGATAGGCTATTTCTTCTTCGGAGTCGAGATTACCGCTTTCAATAAATTTCACCAATTCGGGAGCAGGTAATTTTATAAACTCTGCCTTACCCTCAAATCTTGCCATAAGATTGTCAAACTTCTCTTCTCTGAGAGTGTGGGGTGTGGCAAGAACAAGCACTCTCGGATTGTCACCTGAAAGAGCTGCCGGCTTAAGAGCGGGCTCAAGTCCGATAAAAATATAGTCAGGATATTTTTCACGAAGATAGGCTGCGGCGGCACTTGTGGCGGTATTGCAGGCAATGACCACAGCCTTGGCACCGCGCTCCATTAAAGCCTCACAGGCCTTCACAGTGAGATTTTTTATTTCTTCTTTGGTTTTTACCCCGTAGGGAGCATTCGCCGAGTCACCGAAATAGATGTAATCCTCATTGGGCATAAGCTTATAAAGCTTTCTAAGAACGGTTATACCGCCTACACCCGAATCAACCACGGCTATAGGGCTTTGTTTACTGTATTTCATAATGATACCTTCTCACAGTTTTTACGGACGAGCATACTCGCCCCTACGATATACATATTAAATATCAATATAAATCAACGGGATGTCGAGGACGCAATCCCCTACGTTTTGATATGAATTTACGGACACGGCACTCCGTGTCTCTATATTATTCATTATTAATTATTAATTATTCAATATTCATTAAGGGGCTGATATACAGCCCCCTGTTAAATTATGCTCTGTGCCACTTAACACCCTGAGGTGTGTCTTCGAGAACGATGCCCTGTGCCTTAAGCTCGTCTCTGATACGGTCAGCTTCTGCCCAATTTTTGTTCTTTCTTGCGTCGTTTCTGGCGGCGATAAGTGCTTCGATTTCATCATCGAGGCTCTTATCTTCCTTATTTCTGTTATAAAGAAGACCGAGAACATCCATAAGCTCATCGAAAATCTTGGCAGCATATTCTACGAGTGCCTTTGACTGCACGCCTTCGTTAACGTGAGTATTGATGTCACGTACAAGCTCAAACACTGCACCGAGAGCTTCACCTGTGTTAAGGTCATCCTCCATAGCCTCGATAAACTTATCCTTTTTGCCGTCGATGAGAGCGATGATTTCTGCATCCTTTTCTCCTGCTTCTTCGACAGCATTTTTAAGTGCGAAGTCAAGGTTATTACGGCAGGTGTAAAGTCTTTCAAGAGAAGCCTTGCACTGAGCGATTGCGTCGAAGGAGTAGTTGATGGGGCTTCTGTACTGACAGGAAATCATAAGGTAACGGATGGGCTCATATCCGTACTGTTCAGCTACATCACGAACGGTGAAGAAGTTACCGAGAGATTTAGACATTTTAACCTTATCTACAGTGATAAAGCCGTTGTGCATCCAATATCTTGCAAAGGGCTTACCGTTGCAGCATTCACTCTGAGCAACCTCATTTTCGTGGTGAGGGAATACAAGGTCCTGACCGCCGCAGTGAATATCAATGGTTTCACCGAGATAACGTCTTACCATAGCGGAACATTCGATATGCCATCCGGGTCTGCCCTGACCCCAGGGTGACTCCCAATAGGGCTCACCGGGCTTAGCACTCTTCCAGAGAGCGAAGTCCATAGGCTCTCTTTTTACTTCACCGATATTAATACGGGCACCTGCTTCAAGATCCTCAAGAGGCTGATGTGAAAGCTTGCCGTATTCCTCGAATTTCTTTGTGCTGAAATAAACGTCACCGTTTACCTCGTAAGCATAACCCTTTTCGATAAGAGTGGAAACGATGTCAATAATTTCACCAATGTTTTCTGTTGCCTTAGGATGAGTTGTAGCCTCACGGACATTCATGCCCTTGGCATCAGTCCAGAATTCCTCGATGTACTTTTCGGAAATATCCTTAAAGGTAACACCTTCCTCATTTGCACGGCGGATGATCTTGTCGTCGATATCAGTGAAGTTCTGAACAAAATTAACCTTGTTACCTCTGTATTCAAGATAACGGCGCATTACGTCGAAAACGCAGAGAGGTCTTGCATTACCGATGTGGATGAAGTTGTAAACCGTTGGACCGCAGGCATAGATTTTGTATTCGCCTTCGGTAAGAGGGATTAATTCTTCTTTTTCTCTTGTGAGTGTGTTAAAAATTTTCATTGTTTTTCCTCCATTTGCTTTAATTGCTTTTCTAATTTTTCTATTTTCATTTTTAATGTACAGATTTCCTGTGAAAGCGGGTCGGGAGTGTGGATATGGTCGAGTCTGTCTACCTTTTTACCGTTTCTTCTTACCACTCTTGCAGGAGTTCCCACAGCGGTGCAATTATCCGGAATTTCCGAAAGAACCACCGAGCCTGCGGCAACATTGGAGTTATCACCGATACGGAAGGGACCAAGCACCTTTGCACCCGCACCTATAAGAACGTTATTTCCTAAGGTAGGATGTCTTTTACCGTGGTCCTTACCTGTACCGCCAAGAGTAACGCCCTGGTAAATAGTACAGTCGTCACCGATTATGGCTGTCTCACCAATTACAACACCTGTTCCGTGGTCGATAAAAAATCTCTTTCCTATCTGCGCTCCCGGATGTATTTCTATGTTTGTCTGCTTAACACAATGCTGTGAAATAGCACGGGCAAGAAAGTACAGCTTATGATTCCAGCACCAATGTGCTCGTCTGTAAGCTCTGACCGCCTTATAACCGGGATAAAGAAGCATTATTTCTATATTGCTTCTTGCCGCCGGGTCACGGTCCTTGACACACTGAAGATCCTCTTTCAATCTTTTAAGCATATTCTACCACCTATTTGCAAAAAAATAAACCTCTGTACCGAAAAAATTTCGGACAGAGGCGTTATAACGCGGTTCCACTCTGACTTATCACTCTGAGCTACACAAAAATAGCTTCGCCGTTAACGCCGGCCTACGCCCTCAGATACTTAATTCCCCTTGGGTGCTGTCGGGTGCATTTCATCACTTCTTCATCAGAGCACTTTCACCTTACTGCTCCTCTCTTGGATGAAGGGAATGTGATTACTTCTCCCTTTTAACGCATTTAAATATTTCTTTAGTACATTATACACAGCAGGGATAGTTTTGTCAACTTAAATTTAAAAGATACCGCACTGTGAAAAAATTATGCTCTACAGCAGGGTTTTACACAGAGTTTTCCACATTCAGGAAAAAATAAAGATGTGGAAAAGTCCCCTTATTTTCCTTTTCATTATCATTATTATTTTCTTTTTCTTTATTCTTTTTATTTGGTACAAAACAATGCAAAATAATGCAAATGCATCAGCTCGAATATGCGGCTTTCTGTTCCTTTACATCTTCCCATCTTTTCTTTGCCGCTTCGACTCTTTTCTGACAGGTTTCCTGATATTTTTTATGATTCTTATCAAGGCAGTCAACTATACGGTCGTAGCAGAGCATAAGAGAGCGATCTTCAAAATAAGTCTCCTCATCGTATTTATCATATCTCAGAACTGCCTTTAAGAGCTTACCGCATTCTTCATCGGTAAGCCTGTCAAACATACGCTCAAAATCGTGGTGAATCAGCATAGCGTGTTTCATATTTTTTCGTCCTTTCTAAGTTTTTCTCCCTTTAAAAAAGAGAAGAAAGACAGTACAGACTGCGTCTTTATCCGCAGAAATAATACTGTCTATATATTAAGTTTAGACGAAAAAGCAGCACTTGTCAAGGGTAAAAAGCACAATTTATTTTTTGCTGTTTTCGGGGTGTTTTTTGCACAAAACACGCAAAAAAAGGTGTTTTCCGGTGCATATGGGGGTGTTTGCTTCACTGCCGGCTATGGCTGTTTTACTGCCAAATAAAAATAAAAAAGGACACGGCACGCCGTGTCCCTACGCAATCAATGAGCTTTGCGATGAAGGATTAATTCAACACAAAAACATTTCTCACAAATCCTGATTCTCAATTCCGAATTAATCTATCTTTTCACCCACAAGGTCACAGTCATCCACAGCGATGATTTTCACTCTGATGAACTGACCCTGATAAAGCTCGTCCTCAGTGGAAATGATAACATTAGTATCAATTTCAGGAGAGTCCATATAGGTTCTGCCCATATAAAGAAGGTTATCCTCATCGAAGCCGTCTACTATTACGGTCATTTCCGTGCCTACACGGCTTTCCTGCTTACGGGAGAAAATCTCATACTGCTGCTGCATAATGATTTCGGCACGGTGATTTTTCACTTCATCGTCAAGCTGATTTTCCATTTTAGCCGCTATTGTTCCCTCCTCGGGAGAATAGGCAAAGCAGCCGAGACGGTCAAATTCATTTTCTTTTATAAACTCAGCAAGAGTTTCGAACTGCTCCTCACTTTCCCCGGGAAAACCGGTGATAAAGGTAGTGCGGAGAACCACATCGGGGATTTTCGCTCTTATCTTCCTGATAAGTGCTGTAAGCTCATCCACCGAGCCGCGGCGGTTCATTCTCTTAAGAATTTCACCGTCAGCGTGCTGTAAAGGAAGGTCGATGTAATTACAGATTTTATCTTCCTCGGCTATGGTGTCGATAAGCTCATCCGTCATACATTCGGGATAACAGTAAAGTATTCTTATCCACTCGATGCCTTCAATTTTACATATTTCACGAAGAAGTGAAGGAAGCTTATATTCGCCGTAAAGATCGATACCGTAACGGGTGGTATCCTGTGCTACGACGATAAGCTCCTTTATGCCTCCCTTGGCAAGATCTTTTGCTTCAGCTATTATGCTTTCCATAGCACGGCTTCTGAATTTACCGCGGATAGAGGGAATGGCACAGTAGGTACAGCAGTTTGAGCATCCCTCGGCTATTTTAAGATAAGCCCAATGCGGCGGTGTGGTAAGCATTCTGCCACCGTCAAGAGAAAGGTCATACTTAGACGGGAAAAGGGCACATTTATCCCCTTTAAGGACATTTCTGCACACCTCAGCTATTTTACCGTTGGCACCGATACCGATACAGGCATCCACCTCGGGAATCTCGTTCATTACTTCTTCCTTGTATCTTTCCGCAAGACAGCCTGTGACAACAATACCTTTTATAATACCGTCATTTTTCAGCTCTGCGGCATAGAGAATATTATCAATAGCCTCTTTTTTTGCATCGTCAATAAAGCCACAGGTATTGACAATTACCACGTCGGCTTCTTCAGCTTCGGGTACAATCTGAAAGCCCTCGTCACACAGAGAGGAAAGGAGCATTTCAGCATCGACCTGATTTTTCGGACAGCCTAAAGATATCATTCCTATTTTATTCATCGGACACCTCTAATTTATATTCATCTTCCTCGGCAAGCTTACTGAGAGCGGACTTAATCTCGCTGAAGGAGTAGCCCATCCTCATAAGTGATGCCACAGTTTTCTTTATTCCTTTTTCGTCAGAAAGATAACGGAGATACTTTCTGTTAATAAGTGTGCAAAGCTCATCCTCACCGAATTCGGTTTCCTCCAGAACAAGAGAAACGATCTCTCTGTCCACACCCTTTCGGTAAAGTTCCTGTTCAATTCGTCTTTTTCCGTACTTTTTTATATTTATAAGCTCTCTGACATACATACGTGCAAAGCGTTCATCATCCACATACCCTTCACTGCAAAGCTTATCCACCGCATACACGGCACTTTCACCGTAGCCCTTCTGACGAAGCTTTAAAATAAGCTCCCTTGCTGAATGATCACGGCGCGAAAGATAACCGACAGCACAGTTATAAGCACGGCGTTTTTCGGCATTTTCGCCTAAAGCAGACAGTTCCTCACGGCTTACTTCTTTTCCCTGATAAATACCCATAAGAGCAAAATAAGCCTTGTCGACGGTGAAATAATATTCACCGTCAACAAGAACATGGATTTTATCGCCTTTACCTTCTTTAAAATTCAATTTCATTATATTATATAGTATAGGAGAAATTAATCGTCATCATCAACAGCAATGTCAATTCTTGCTCTTACACTTGAAGAGCTTCTCTTTACAGGTGTAGGCACAAAAATTTCAGGTTCTTTATTTTCATTCTTTACACCTGCTTTTTCCTCCTTAAGCTTCTTTACGCAATCACGGATTTTATTTTCGATTTCATCACAAAGAAGCTTTTCCTTCTGAAGAAGAAGCTTTACATTATCTCTGCCCTGTCCGAGACGTGTCTCACCGTAAGAGAACCATGCACCGCTCTTTTTAATGATATCGAATTTAACACCCAGGTCAACAATCTCTCCGACCTTTGAAATGCCTGTGCCGTACATAATATCAAATTCTGCCTCTTTGAAAGGAGGAGACACCTTATTTTTTACAACCTTCGCACGTGTTCTCGCACCGATAAATTCATTTCCGGGAGCCTTTAACTGCTCAATCTTTCTTACATCAATTCTGACAGAAGAATAGAACTTGAGTGCACGGCCACCTGTTGTTACCTCAGGATTGCCGTAAATAACACCGACCTTTTCACGAAGCTGATTGATGAAAATAACAAGAGTGTTGGATTTTGCAACAACGCTTGTGATTTTTCTGAGAGCCTGTGACATAAGACGTGCATGAAGACCCACGTGGCTGTCGCCCATTTCGCCCTCAATTTCCGCTCTGGGAACAAGAGCAGCAACAGAGTCAACGACAATCACATCAAGAGCATCGGAGCGTGCAAGTGCTTCTGTAATAGAAAGAGCATCCTCACCGTTGTCAGGCTGAGAAACAAGAAGAGAGTCAATGTCAACACCGAGACCCTTTGCATAAACAGGGTCAAGAGCATGCTCGGCATCAATGAACGCCGCCTCTCCGCCAGCCTTCTGTGCTTCAGCAATACAGTGGAGCGCAAGAGTAGTCTTACCTGACGATTCAGGTCCGTATATTTCAACAATTCTGCCCTTGGGAAGTCCGCCTATGCCTGTTGCAAGGTCAAGACCGAGAGAGCCCGTAGAGATAGCCTCTACATTCATTTCCGTACTGTCGCCAAGACGCATAACCGCGCCCTTGCCGTACTGCTTTTCAATCTGTGCAATAGCAGCTAACAATGCACTGTTTTTATCTGCCATATTTTCCATCCTCCGTCGTACAAATGTTCGATGAATGTATTATACATTATTTAAAATAAAAAATCAACTGTTTTTTTTAATTAGATAAAAAAATGATTTTCAAAAAATAAATTAAAATATTTTCAAAAAACACTTGCAATTTCTGAATATTTCTGCTATTATACTATCTGCTTATGTATGTTTAATTATTTTAAGGAGGTGCGGTACATGGCAAAATGCGAATATTGCGGTAAAGATGTTGCTTTCGGCATCAAAGTTTCCCACTCACACAGACGTTCAAACAGAACATGGAAACCCAACGTTAAGCGTGTAAAGGCTATCGTAAACGGCTCACCCAAAAGAGTTTACGCTTGCACTCGCTGCTTACGTTCCGGTAAGGTTACTCGCGCTATCTGATTTTAGTATATCGGTAATCCTTGGACTTTCTCAAAAGGGAAGGTCCATTTTTCTTTTTATCCGTTAATACGTAATATGTAATGTTATCATAAAAAAATATATACTTTTGCTCTTGTACAAAAGATAATTTAATGTTATATTATAGAAAAGATATTTCAATTGGTATCGGGAGGTACATTATAATGAAAAATTTCAAAAAAACACTGTGTCTTATTCTGGCACTGATTATGATTTTATCGTCAGCCGTTGTTTCAGCAAGTGCTGCAGAAAAAAACGAACGTCTTCCCCAGGTTTATGTTATGGGCTTTGAGTCACTGTGGATTTATCCTGCCGATGCACCGACCAGACAGAACTATTTCCCCGTAAACTTTGATTTTCTTATGAGTAATCTCAAAAACAGACTCGAGGAATACAAAGATCTCGATAATCTCAGCCCTGACATTTTGTACAATTTTCTTTATTCGGCATTTTATGATACCTTCGGCTTTTATGCACTCAAAGGTGACGGCATTACCAATGCAAGCGAAAATGTCATCGTTGATTCCTTCGACTTTGCATACGAAAACGGTGTATACTATTTTTATTATGACAGCCGTCTGAGCCCCGTTGATCTTGCCAAGCAGCTTAACGATTATATTATCAGAGTTCAGAAGCATTCAGGAAGCGATCGCTTTGAGCTTGTGGGCGCAAGCTACGGCGGTACAGTAGTTGCAACATATCTCAACGAATATCCCGAAATGCATCAGTACATTGACTCCTGCCTTTTAAGTGTACCGTCATACGGAGGATTTTCTGTTCTGGGCGAGGTTTACAGCGGTGATTTCTTTATCGACCACAACACATTAACTCAGTATATTGATGTTAATATGGATAACGACTACCTTAGTCTTTTACTTTCCGTTCTCAACAAAAGCGGTGCACTTCAGATTATTCTTGAAAGTCTGCTTATTCCCGGCGTGAAAGCTATTGCAATGGATGCAGCAAGAGATCTTATCCACGACACTCTCGGCACTATCCCCTCCTTTTGGAGCTTTGTTTCGGAAGAATATTTTTATGATGCAATGAAAAATATCTTCGGTGAAAATTACACCGATCCCAACCATGAATATGCAGGACTTATTTCAAAAGCCACCTATTATCAGGAAAACATTATGCAGCGACTTGATGAAATCTATTTTTCCGCTGAAAATAACGGTATAAAAATGAACATCATCTGCAAATACGGCAAACCACCTATGCCCATCAGTGAAAAAGGCAGCTTCCAGAGTGACGGCTCTGTTGATGTGAAGGATGTAACACTTGGCGCCACAGCAAGCAAGTTTGGCGAAACATTGCCCAAAGATTACGTGCAGGCCCGTTACAATGAATACAATTTCATTTCACCCGATAATATCATCGACGCTTCAACGGGCATCGACCCCCTTCACACATGGTATGTAAAGGGTTTGGACCACAGACATAAAACCACAGGCTTTGACAAGCTTATCAACTATATCGTTTATGAGGATCCCGATGTATTTTCAAGTAATGAATATCCCCAGTACACACTGGCAGCTGCTGACGGAACTCTGGTACCTATAACCGAGCCTGATATAAAAGAAGAGACCTCTCTTGTAAGCGATCTCATCAGACTTTTAATGAAAATATGCACTCTTCTTATAACAAAGCTTACATCTCTGATCGGCACACTTTAACAAAATCAAACGGAGACTTTTCAGTTAATGATAAGTCTCCGTTATTTTTATTTATTCTTATTGATGAAATCAATAATTTCTTCCTTGGAATGAAGCCCTACAAGTCTTTCCTTTTCCTGTCCGCCAACGAAAAGAACAAGACACGGTATAGACATAATGCCCATCATAATTGCATATTCGTTTTCCTCATCACAATTAAGCTTACAAACCTTAACCTCACCGTCAAGCTCATCTGCCAGCTCTTCAATTGTGGGAGAAAGCATCAGACAGGGCTGACACCAGGGAGCCCAGAAGTCAACTAAAACAGGCATTTCTGTTTCTTTAGTAACCTCATCGGCAAAATTTATAGAATTAAGTTCAATATATGACATAATATAGCCTCCTTAATATTATTATTGCCAGTTAATTGTAAGTCCGCCGTCAATTTCACCGCCATTTTTTGTGGGGTACCATTTTTTTCCGACAGTAACTTCACTTTCTTTACACTGCATATTTACTACCTTGAGATTTACGCAGTTAAAAAACGCATATTCGTCAATTGCTGTAACGCTTGACGGCACGGTAATTTCCTGCACGGCAGTACAGTCGAAAAATGCATCCTTACCGATTGTCTCAAGTCCGTCAGGTAAATCAATCTCCTGAAGGTCACAACGGAAGAAAGCTTTTTCTTCAATATGCCTGAGGGTTGAAGGCAAAGAAATTTCCTTAAGCGCCTCGCATTTATAAAAAGCCTTGGTTCGAATTGTCTCAACACCTTCGGGAATTACATAGGAAATGCTTTTTACATCATTTCCCTGTGCATCCTTTTCGGCTACAGCTGCTCTTGCGGGAGGATAGAAAAGAATTGATTTCATATCCTTTGTATAGATTACACCGTCAACATCACAGATATACTCATTTTCATCATCTACGTCAAATCGAGTGATTTTTTTACTGTTACCGAACGCCCAGTCAGAAATCTCTTTTACATTTTTTCCGATGGAAATTTCAGTTACATATTCCAGATTGACAGCAGCAAATTTTTCAATTGCTGTTACGGGCACTCCATCATATTCATCGGGAATGGCAACAGAGGTAACAACAGACTTGTTGGGAACCCTGACAACTCTTGCTTCACCGTTTTCTATTTTATAAGTAATTTCAGTATTACCGGAAAGAGACTGAAGCTCACCACCGCACGAAGCAAAGCACAGGCATATAACACCGACAAGCAATATAACCGATAAAACTCTTTTCATTATGACACCTCCTCAGCTGTTCCGCCTTCTTCCGATGTCTTTATCCGCGCTTCCTCAAGACGCTCCTGAAGTTCCTTAACGCACATATCATGCTTTTCCTTAGAGAAGTTATAGAAGAAGAAGGGTATCATTGACAGGAAGAGACTTACAACAGTAAATGCAACATGTATGCCGAAAACATCACCGCATATTTTCGTATCATAAAGAACATCCCAGTCGGAAGTAAAACCGAACATTTCAAGAATCCAGGGAGCAAAATAGCCCAGAGCAAGATTGACCGGATTTGTGAACCATGTGAAAATTCCCGAAATTGAATCGCATCGCTCACCGTATTTCCACTGATGATAAATCTGAACATCAGCACCAAGACCCGTAATAACACCCGTATCGACCGGCTGAATGGTATTACGCAGGAAAAGTGCCAGAAGGAAAATTGCAATACTGCCTGTCTTGATTGCAACAAACATCAGACAGGTACAGAGAATGGAAACAAATCTTGAAGCAATAATGATGTTTCTCTTTTCAAATTTCTTTACAAGCCATACACACAGAAGATTACCCGGTGTCATACCTATAACAACAAGATTGTGTGCAAGACCGAAAAGCTTTTCATCTCTTAACGAATAAATAAACCACCACTGCAGAAGATTATTTATCATCCACTGCCACTGACCGACAACATTATAGATATTGATTATCCAGAGATATTTGTTTTTCAGTGCATTCTTCGCGCCCTCAAAGAACGCCACCCTTTTTCTTGTCTCAATCCCCTCTTCAATGGTTCTCTCCTTGCAGGCAAGAGCAAAAAATCCGAACAGCGCACCCACAATTGCAAAAATCGGAACAAAGGTTCTGTAGGTAGATATATTTGTATAACCACCCGTAGATGCAATGAGAATCGGGAAGAAGATATTGATAATCGAAGGAAAGAAGCCTGTTATTATAGGCACAATTGAATAAAGCTTCTGTCTTTCGTGGGTGTTGGGAGTCATATAGGCAACAAGCCCCGTTACACCGATGAAGTTATTATAGAAATAGGTCATCATTGTAAAAGCAAAATGAAGAACCGTAAGCTTCGTAACATAAGGCGCATCCTTAACGGGAAGATACGGAATCACAGAAAGAATAATCGCCGAGGGAATTGCACTGAAAAGCACAAAGGGCTTTACTCTTCCGTATTTTGCACAAAAAGCTCTTCTGATAATCCAGGTAAGATAACCCGTTACACCGCCGCAGACAAGTATGTTACCCGCAATCTGCGGTGTGCCCATCATAAAGCCCTCAACAATATTCGGCGGTATAAGATAACACAGGGCACCGATAATTATCTGCCCTGCATAAGATGCATGGGCAAAAACCTGCATTTTGCCTGTAAGTCTGCCGTGATTTTCATAAATAAGCATTCCGACAGGATTGGTAAACATAAGTATGTAGCCGATTACCGTTGAAATTATGTTAATAAGATAAAAATCCATTGCGGGAATTTCCATAATTGCACCGCAGAAAAGCTGAGCGGAAAATGTGACAATACCTGAAGCCGTCATATAAATATATGTACCCGACTGTGCAAGAGTATAGGCAGTCATTTCCCTGAGAGTAAGATACTCACCCTCGCCCGGTGTGCTCCAATGACTTCTGACATAACCGGGAACAGTCCTTGCCTTTGCAGTAATTTCTGAAATCTTCATTTTTTCTCCTCCTCTGCTCGTTACATTATACATTACTGACTCAAATTAATCAAGGCATCGCAAAAAGTTTGTCAAAATCTCATAAATCAAAAAAAGAATTTTTACACAAAAGGCCGTTTATTCATAACTTATTAATATTTGCGCAGTATAATACGGTATTATAAAATTAAAATATCAATCCAAAGGAGAAGATTAACATGAAAAAATTTTTAAGTCTTTTTCTCGCAACCTTAATTGCCCTTAGCTGTTTTGCCGCTCCCGGTACATTCACTATGACCGCCGACGCTAAAGCCTTTGAAACAGAAAACGGTGTTCAGGTTGAAATTGCACCCTATCTTTACAAATCCACTCTTTATCAGATGGAATTCCCCAGCCATCAGTCTTACGAAATCAAGGAAAAGAGTCTTGAGGGTGATTATGCAATCTCCCGTGAGATAAATGACCTTTCCTACACCTTCACCTTCCCCGCAGGAACAACAGCAATACAGTGCAACGTGTCTCTTGACGGTGAAACAAACTGGAGAGGCTTCCAGATTAACTCCACAGACAATCCCACTTATTGGGTAAAGGATTCAAAGGGCAATATTGACTACAGTAAGCCCCTTACCTTCAGACGTGATGAAGCAACTGCTGAACGCGACGAATACGGCGTTCTTTACAGAGATCATCTTATGCTCAGCAATATCGGTGGCTTCAGAGACTATAACAAAATTTACTGGAGACTTACCTACACATGCAACGAAACAGAATTCATTGAATACTTCGATATAAAGCTCTACGATTACGACAGCGCCGAAAAGTATGATCTTAAAGCAGTAAACTTCAACGTTGCAGGTCTCCCCTTCGCTCTTTTAAATGGTGAAAACATAGCTGCAAACCAGAAATCAGCTGCAAAGTATCTTTCAGAAAACGGCTTTGATATCGTTGCAGTTCAGGAAGATTTCGACTTCCACAGACAGCTTGCTTCCGCTATGAACGGCTACAACTACACAACAAACCACACAGGCGGCATCCCCGGCGGTGACGGTCTCAGTATTTTCACAAAGAGCATGCCCATTTACAACGAAAAAAGAGTTCCCTGGAACGACGCCTGCGGTATTCTTTCAGACGGCTCTGACGAGCTTACTCCCAAGGGCTTTGTATATACTGTTATTGATATCGGCAACGGCATCTATGTAGATTTTTATAACTTACACGCAGATGCTTACGGCGGTGCAGGCTCAAGAGCAGCCAGAACAAGTCAGTTCAAGCAGCTTGCTGAGTTCATCAAGGACCGTTCATCTGAAAACGACAGACCCGTAATCATTACAGGCGACTTCAACTATCATTTACATAGCCGTGAGGATAACTATTCACTTTATAACATCCTCTGTCAGGACTTAGGCTTCAAGGATGCATGGGTAGAATTCCATAACGACGGTGATTATTTCAACATGAACAAGTGGCCCGCAACGGGCTCCTCCTGGGGTAACTGGGACTCAGTTGAAAGATTTATGTACAAGGCAGGCGGCGGTGTTGATATTGCCGTAAGCAATTTCAAATACACCCAGGTTACCGACGACAGCGGAAAGGTAATTTCCGACCACAATTCAGCAGAATGTGATTTCACTTTTATCAAAACTTCAGATTTTGCTGAAAATACACAGGAACTTCACACCGTCAAGGGCGGCGGCACAGACTTTATCCATCGTCTTATGTGGATTGTAACAGTTCTTATCAAGGTTTTCTCAGACATCGGCAATCTTCCCGAATTACTTAAAGAAATCTGATAAGAAAAAAATTAAACTAATAAAATATAATGCCATTCTGAACATCTTGCATCAGAATGGCATTTTTTTATTCTGAATAAACTGTATATAAATATACGTTAAGGAACCTTTGATGTATAGACCCTTAAACAGTAAAATGAATACAATTGATAAAAGACAAAAAGAGACTGCTCTCTCAAGCAATCTCTTTTAACTGGTGCGGGTGTTCATAACACAAGTAGTTCTCTGCAATACATATTCTATCTTTCCTATCAGAAGCTGCAATAACATGAAATATATTTTTTTCTTATTGAACATTTTCAAATGTAACCAACCTGCAGAATTTAAAAACATCTTTTGTCAATCTGCTTTGAAACGGCCGTTACCAAAGCCTCATAGTCTGATATAAGCTGTGCAATTTCTGTTTTTTCCATACCTTCAAAGGCTTTGAAAAATGCGCTTAATATAAAGGTATCCTGAAATACACTGTAATCCATAGGTACACCGCATTCACGCAGGGCTTCGATAATATTAAAAATAGCCTTAACAGAATCTTCAACCTCAGATTCCTTTACCAATCGTAAGCATTTTTCAAAGTTGTTGCTCATTGCTTCTCCGATTACCTGATGATCCTTTAAATATAAAAAGAGCTTTTCAATCACGGACAATGTTAATCTTTCAGTAAGATAATTCATTCTGACCGGAAACCTTTCTCCTTTTGCTTCTATATATTTTTTCATATAAAGGTCCAAGTCTCTGAGATTTGTGTAAATCAGTTTATATATATAATCATCCGCCTGCTTCTGATAGTCAGCCTCTATTTTTGTACCGTCATATCCGTATAAATCAAACAAATCAATTGAGGGTTTATTGTCTGAAATTTTTTCAATTGCAATATAATCGTCCAAAAAGCCTACTGCGGTTTCCTTAGACAGATTCATATCATTTAAAAAATCAACTAGAGTTTCCTCTCCCGTCAGAAGCTCCCTTTTGTAAAACAAGCCGTCAGTCCATCTGAAATAAACAGTGTTATAAATTTTCTTACCGGGCATATTTCCTACATAGTAAGTCTCATCTTCATGCTCGGAATCACATACACAAGCAATATCATTGCCATAATCTTCTTTATACAACATCTTAAACCCTCCTGTATTTTCAGTACTATGAAACACCTTAATTGTAATAGATTAGTTTTGAAATGTCAACAAAATTTTTTTGAATGATAACGGTGTTACTCTTCTTTCAGAGAAATTACACTTCCTCATATTCGGCTTCTTTAAAAGCAGATTTAACTCTGAATCAGTATAGGTGTCCTTGATTGTTTCCTCAGCTTTGTATCTTGACAGGTTCAAATTTGTAATTCCTTCTTCATTACACCAAGAGAAAAAAGATTTGAGAGTTCGTGTATAACTCTGAATCGAATTAGCCGATAATCCGACATCACGCATACTTGAAATCATTCTTTCAAGGTCAGCCTTTTCCAGCAAATCCATTGATTTATCTATCGGTAAGTGCCTACCTATTGCCGAAAGATGTTGTTTGTAAGTTGATAAAGTTTTTTCACTTAAACCCATTGATTTTTTCATCAACAAAAAAGCCTCAAAGGTTTCTGCCATTGTATCTGCCATTTTCATTGTTATTTTTGCCATTTTTACAACACTCCTGATTAGTGATTTTTTGTTAAAAATCAAGAGTGTCGCTATAAACAAGAAAAAACCTTGTAAGCTTTCACTTACAAGGTTTTCTTCAACTGGTCCGAGTGACAGGACTTGAACCTGCGGCCTCTTGACCCCCAGTCAAGCGCGCTACCAAGCTGCGCCACACCCGGATGTTGCTGTTCTTTCCAGACAGCTTCATTATTATATACATTATTGTTATAAAAGTCAATAGTTTTTTGAAAAAATCTTTTTAAAAATCAAACTTTTTTCTTTTCCTTTTTGCTCACCTTATAATCGTCACCTATTACGAAAAGTATCGCCATAATAATCATAAGCACTGACAAAACTGCAGAGCCTGAATTTTTAATACCTTGAGGCTTTGCGCCTATAGCAAATGTTTCCTCAGCAACAGGAAAAAGCTTCAGAAGAATACTGCATATCACCGCAGACAAGCCGGAGTTTATTACTCTGCTTACAATGAAATGCTTATATTTAAGACCTGATTTTCGTATTGCTCTGTTAAGCTGAAGATGTCCGCAAAATCCGCTGAAGCCTATTACCGCGGCAACTATCGGCACAGGATAGCTTTCCGCCGCCACAAGACTGCCTTTTGTCATTTCGGCAGTGCAAAGAATAAACATCCTTATCCCGTCAGGTATATTAATATTTTCCGCAAGAGCCGTAAGGCAGGAAAAAGCCGTAACAAATGCACAAATTTCAAAAAGTGCCTTAGAGCATTTTACCACGGATTTCTCTATTGAAAAATCTTTTCTGCCATTCGTAGGTGCTTTGTTGTAATCACAGCTTATCTCAGTCTGCTCCGAAGCAAAAAAGCGGGATGCAATTCCCATAATAACTGAAGATATAATAAGGCTCAGATATACAAGAACGCCGGTCTTTGCTGAGCCGAGCATAGCTGCTCCTACAGCCGAAATTACAAAAGCAGGTCCCGGATTTACACAAAAGCACAGCATCCTTGCACACTGCTCTTTCGATATCACTCCCCTTTCATAAAGCTCTGATGACATTGAGGCTCCTATAGGAAGACCGCCGAAAAATGAAAAGATTATAACAGCTGCACAACTTCCCGGAAGTCTGAATAAAAAACGGCACAGCTTGTCTGAAAAAGGTATTCTTACTTGTGACACAGAAGATGACACATAAATATCCGTTAAAATCATAAACGGATAAAGAGAAGGAATAAGTGTGTTAAGACATATATCTGTTCCTCTTCTTATCCCCTCGGCAGAATACAACGGAAACCTGAGAAGGATAAAAGCGAAAAGAAATATCAGAAATGCACTGATAATATAGCGCAGCATAAACAGGTAAGCTTTTTTTTGATTTTCGGCAACAGAACGTATTTTTATATCTTTCATACAAACACCTCAGTATATCTCTATTCAATAAATAAAATTTTATTATATTTACACCGTTGTTTTACATAAATATTAATCAGATAAAATGCTATGAAACGGTGTGATTGATTTTATGAAAAAAGTTATTAAGCAGCTGCAAACCATCTCTCCCTTTGAGCCAAATGAGCTTTTGTGTCCGCACATAGACATTTCCTCCAACAGAGAGGTTTATGTGGAAGGCTGCACGGGAATAATAGAATATAACTCTTCTGTCGTAAGAATCAACTGTAAAAGGCTTATTCTTAAAATTACAGGGACAGACCTTACAATCAGATCCGAAGCCATTGATCAGATAAGTGTGCTCGGCAATATTATCTCTCTCGATTTTACAGGTGCATGATATGAAATATGCGGTAATATTATTGAGATATATCAGAGGATATGTCCGAATCAGAGTCAGCGGAGGCTTTACTGAAAGATTTCTCAATCTTTGCTCTGCGGGAAGAATAAATCTTTGGGATGTAGCCTTATGGGAAAATGTACTCACCTGCTGTATAACACGCAAGGACTTTATGAAGCTCCGTCCCATCGCTTCAAAATCAGGAGTGAAAATAAGTATTATTTGCAAGACGGGACTTGTTTACAAATACAGAAAATACAACCGCAGAATCGGTCTTGTTACGGGTGCAGCCCTTTTTCTTGCCATACATCTGTTTCTGAGTATGTTCGTATGGTGTGTTGATGTTGAAGGAAACAGTAAAATCAGCAAAAACGAAATACTTGCTTCAGCCCAACAGTACGGTCTTAAAAGCGGCACGTTAAAAAAAGGATTCGATGAAATCCGAGCCTCAAGAAGCATTGCCGCAGACTTTAACGGCGAAATCACCTGGCTTTCAATCAATATAAAGGGAAGTCTTGCTGTTATTGAGCTGCGTGAAGACGACAGAATTTTCAACGAGGCTTACGACAAGCCTCCCTGTAACATTGTGGCTGATTTTGACGGAGTAATACTTTCCGCCGAAACCTACAGCGGTGACTGTGTTGTAAAAAAAGGCAATGCAGTCAAAAAAGGCGACCTTCTTATAAGCGGTATAATCGAAAACGAGGATTTGTCAACAACCTTCTATTCTGCAAAGGGCGAAATAACAGCTCTGCACGAAAGAGACATCAGATTTTCCGAAAGCACAGAAAAAAAGCTACAAACACTCGAAACGGTAAAAAAGTCATATAATCTCGGATTTTTCGGTATATGTATTCCGACAGCAGTAATCAAGCCTAATGAAGACCAAGCTGTGTTTTCTGAAAAAAAGACACTTAATATCAACGGCTACAATCTCCCATTTTACATTGAAAAGGTTATTGTCTGCAAAAAGAAAAATGTAACAGTCAGAAGCAATATTCCCGCCTTAGAAGAAATACAAAGCAGACTGAACGCTGAAACTGCAAAATCAACCGTTGTGAGCAAAGAAGAGAAAATTACATTCTCAGATAATAAGCTTTCATTCATCGGCAGATATACTTTAATAGATTATATCGGCGAAGAAAAGCCTATTCTGACTAAAAAATAAAATAATTACACAAAATTTTTACTTAAGCTCTTCACTTTTTTGAAAATATGTGATAAAATTTGAAAGGATATACAGATTTTTTATTAATTGAGGTGCAAATCTTGTTTGAGCAAACATTCAGCATAGACCGTATGGAACAGGCAGTTAGCCTTTTTGGTTCCTTTGACGAAAACATAAGGCTTATAGAAAAAGAATTTTCCGTTGCAATTATCTGCCGCGGCAGTGACATAAAAATACAGGGTGATGAGGAGCAGGTTGACAAAGCAAAAAGAGTTCTTAAAAATCTACTCTTCCTTATCAACAAGGGCGAAGTCATAAATGAGCAGAATATCCGTTATGTCATCTCTATGGTAAAGGAAGGCAATGACGACAAGCTCACCTCCCTCAGCTCTGACTGTATATGTATAAGTGCCAAGGGTAAGCCCATCAAGCCGAAAACACTCGGTCAGAAGAAGTATGTGGACGCAATCAAGAAAAACACCATAGTAATCGGTGTCGGTCCTGCCGGTACGGGTAAAACCTACCTTGCCGTTGCTCTTGCAGTAAGTGCCTTCCGTGCAAAAGAGGTCAACAGAATCATTCTCACCCGCCCTGCCGTTGAAGCCGGTGAAAAGCTCGGTTTTCTTCCGGGCGATCTCCAATCAAAGGTAGACCCTTATTTAAGGCCTCTTTACGATGCACTTTTTGATATGCTCGGTCCTGAAAACTTTCAGAAATACCAGGAAAGAGGAAACATTGAGGTCGCTCCCCTCGCCTATATGCGAGGACGAACACTCGATGACAGCTTCATAATCCTTGACGAAGCGCAGAACACAACTCCTGAACAGATGAAAATGTTTCTTACCCGTCTCGGCTTCGGCTCAAAGATTGTCGTTACAGGCGACATTACACAGATTGACCTTCCCGACGGAAAAAGATCAGGTCTTGTTGATGTAATTAAAATACTGAAAAATGTTGAGGATATCGAAACCATACGTTTTTCGGAAAAGGATGTTGTAAGACATAAGCTTGTACAGGATATTATCAAAGCTTATACAAAATATGAGGAGAGTAAAAAGAAATGAAAGACAAAATCAAGGTAATCATTACAAACGGTCAGAACACCGTACGTATTCCCACAGGAGTACGCATGCTTATCCGTCGCTGCTGCAATGCTGTTCTCATCAATGAAAGCTTCAAGGGTTCAGCAGAAATCAGCGTAACTATTGTTGACGACGCATCTATTCACGAGCTCAATCTCAAGCACAGAGGCATCGACAGACCGACAGATGTTCTTTCTTTCCCCTTGGGTGTTGACGGAGTTTACGATATCAATAACGATACGGGAGCAAGAATGCTCGGGGATATCGTCATTTCAATTGAGCACGCATACAAGCAGGCAGATCTTTACGGACACAGCCTTGACAGAGAAATCGCCTTCCTTACCGTTCACTCTATGCTCCATCTTCTTGGCTACGACCACGAGCCGGGCGGACTTGAGCTTGTAAGAATGAGAGAAAAGGAAGAGTCTGTTCTCACCCAGCTCGGACTTGTAAGAAACGGAAGCTACTACACCACGGAAAATTGATATTATGGAATTCACCAGATTTTTAAAAAGCTTCACCTATGCCTTCAGAGGTGTGGTGCATTGTTTAAAAACAGAAAGGAATCTGAGATTTCATCTGACCT
Source organism: Acutalibacteraceae bacterium (assembly GCA_045613805.1). GTDB lineage: Bacteria > Bacillota > Clostridia > Oscillospirales > Acutalibacteraceae > UBA6857. The sequence goes on along the minus strand of JAZLBS010000046.1, from coordinate 70,293 downwards.
TTCTTACTTATATGTTCGGCATTCTCCTTTCTACGGACTGGTTCGTGCTTTCACGAAGCGATTATGCAGCTCTGATAGTTTCTTCTGCTCTTGTAGTTACGGCTGAAATTATTAACACTGCAATAGAAAACGCAGTTAATCTTGCTTCTCAGGAGCTCACCGAGTACGGCAGAATTGCAAAAGATGCCGCAGCAGGTGCAGTTCTCGCAGCAGCAATCTTTGCAATAATAACAGGTCTTGTAATTATGCTCCAGCCTGAAGCGTTCATTTCCATGTTCAATTATTTTACAGGCAATCCTCTTATGCTTGCACTGCTTCTCATAAGCCTTATCCCGGCAATACTTTTTATCTTTTGGGGCAACCCCTTCAGAAAAGGAAATTCATAATGAACGAAATTTTTTCCCGTACAGAAATGTTAATAGGAAAGGACGCTCTTTCCCGACTTAAAGACTGCCGTGTGGCAGTCTTTGGTATTGGAGGAGTCGGAGGCTATGTTGCCGAAGCTCTTGCAAGGTCAGGTGTAGGAGCTCTCGACCTTTTTGATAATGATACTGTTTCTCTTTCAAACATCAACCGACAGATTTTTGCCCTTAATTCTACCGTTGGAAGGCTTAAAACCGCAGTGGCAAAAGAAAGACTGACAGACATAAATCCCGACATAAAAATTAAAGAGCATAACATCTTTGTTCTGCCCTCAAATATTGATGAAATTGATTTTTCGGTTTATGATTATGTCATTGATGCCATAGATACGGTTTCGGGTAAAATAGCCATAATCGAAAAAGCAAGTTCAGAAAAAATTCCCGTTATTTCTTCCATGGGAACCGGTAACAAAACAGACCCCACAAGATTTGAAATTACGGATATTTTCAAAACCTCCGTTTGTCCTCTTGCAAGAGTAATGAGATATGAAATGAAAAAAAGAGGAATAAAAAAGCTTAAGGTTCTTTTCTCAGCTGAAGAACCTGTCAGACCCTCACCTTCTCCCGACGGAAGCAGACCTGTTCCTGCAAGCATTTCCTTTGTGCCGCCTGTGGCAGGATTAATTATCGCCGGAGAGGTTGTCAAAGATATAACAAAAAAAGGAATGATAAATAATGTCAATTAAAAATGTTACTCTTCCGCATTACACCAAAACAGAAGAAATGCTCAACAGCATATCCCACGGCATCGGTATTCTTATCGGTTTTGCCTCATTGATTTATTATTTAAGCAGCTTGTCCGACAAATATTCAATTATCGGAACAGCTGTATTCTCTTTAAGTGTTATAATATTATATTTTGTTTCTACTGCGTATCATTCGGTTAAAACCGAAAAAATCAAAAAGATTTTCAGACTTATTGATCATTCATCGATTTATGTCCTTATTTCAGGTACAATTATTGCTATATGCTTTATCTGTCTTTACGATAAAACACCTCTTGTTGCAATCGGTGCAACAGTAGTCTGTACGGTACTTAGTGCAGTAGGTATTCTTCTTACCTTTATTGACCACGAAAGATATAAAAATATTCAGCTGATTTTATATCTTGTCATCGGTTGGGGAGCAGCTTTGCTTGCCTTTCCTCTTTTTAAATATTCCGAAAACCCTATGAGCATTGTTATTCCCCTTCTCATAGGCGGTATTTCTTACACTGTAGGTACTGTATTTTACAAATTAGGTAAAAAAAGAAGATACTTTCACAGTATCTTCCACGTATTTGTCTTATCGGGAACTATTTTCCATCTTATTGCCATAAACTCAGCTCTTTGATTTACATAAATTTCTGACTTTCGGCAACAGCCATTTTGTCGCATCTTTCATTTTCGGGATGTCCGTCGTGACCCTTGACCCATTCGATGGTAACCTCATGCTTTGCTATAAGGGTGAGAAGCTCATCCCACAGCTCAGGATTAAGTGCAGGCTTTTTGTCCTTCTTTCTCCAGCCGTTTGCCTTCCAACTCTGTGCCCAGCCGAGATTAATTCCGTTAGCCACATACTGAGAATCGGTAACTACCGTTACTTTACAGGCTTCCTTAAGTGCCTTCAGACCCTCGATAACAGCGGTAAGCTCCATACGGTTATTGGTAGTTTCAGCCGCACCGCCTGACATTTCTCTTTCCTTCCCCTTGTAAACAAGGATTGTCCCCCATCCGCCCGCACCGGGATTGCCCGAGCAGGCTCCGTCTGTATAAATTGTAACTTCTTTCATAATAAATCTACTCCTTAACTGACTTTGTAGATTTTACCACAAAAGCTTATTTAAAGCAAGCAAATAAACAATATAGGTTGAAATATTTTTGTGTTTATGTTAGAATGTTTTCAATCAGAAAAAGCAGGTGAAAAAATGAAACAGAAAATGTTAAGCAAAAAGAAATATACTCCCCAATGCTCCAACTGTCTCCACGGCAGAAGCCCCAAGGACAGAAGCGTAGTTCTTTGCAATAAAAAAGGGCTTGTTGAAGGCTCTTCAACCTGCAGACATTATAAATACGACCCTCTTAAGCGTGTGCCTAACAAGGTCGTAATAAACGGTGACTTCAAAAAAGAAGATTTTGAAATTTGACGGAGGCTCAGCTTCCGTTATTTTTTATAGCTGAATTTAATCTGATGACGGAAAAGCAGAGTTTTCAAGGCTTCCTTGTCAAAGGGTATAAGCGGGTACAGATAGGTGTATCCGCTTATCGTTTTTGTGAAGGAAACAACAACAATTACAAGCAGAAGCCCGATAGCAAATCCCCATAGCTTGAAAAGTGCCGTCAGGACAAGAATAACCGTTCGTGATATTTTGATTGCATAGCCCAGCTCATAGCTTGGCTGTGTAAAATTGGAAATTGCAACGAAAGCCATAAAAAGTACAACCTCTGCCACAAACCACCCTGACCTTACGGCAAATTCACCTAAAACAAGTGCTCCTACAACGCTGAATGAACTGCTCAGAGCACTCGGAGTATTGACCGAAGCAAGACGCAAGGTGTCAATAACAAACTCGACTATCAGAAGCTGAATAATTATCGGAACAGAATTTTTCTCTTCAATAAGCATAAACTTCATAGCTTCGGGAAGCATTTCCTCATACTGTATAAGAAGATACCATATAGGAATAAAAACCATCGAAAGTCCGAAAACCATCATTCTTATAAGACGCAGAAGAGAGCCGATTACAGGCGCAAAATAAAAATCGTTTATATCTTGAATAAAATCAAAAATCCCTGTCGGAAATATCATAGCTGTCGGTGAGCCGTCTGTAAGAATAATAACATTGCCGTCATAAATACAGGCTGCCGCCGCATCAGGTCTTTCCGTGTACCTTACCTTAGGAAAAGGATTCCACACCTGAGTCGGTAAAAGACACTCGCGAAGGCTTTCGTGGCTCATAGGAAGGCTCTTCACCTCTATGCTCTCAAGCTTTTCTGTTATAATATCAAGCTGCTTTCGGTCCACCACATCCTCAAGATAGCATACGACTACATCGGTTTTCGATTCGGTACCTACCTGATAAGATTTCAGGGTAAGATTAGTGTTTCTGATTTTACGGCGGATAAGTGCTGTATTAAAGATAATCGTTTCTACAAAGCCCTCGTGGGAACCTCGCAGCACCTTATCGGATTCAGGCTCCTCCACTGTACGGGCAGGATAGGTTCTCGAGTCGATAATTATTGCTTCGGTAAAGCCTTCGACTATCATACCCACAGCGCCGGAAAGAACAAAGGTAATATAATCGTCAAGCTTATCGACCACATTAGCCTCCACATATGTGATGTAGCTGTCAGTGAATTTTTGTGCCGTATCCGCTTTTTTCATATCCTCAGCTGTAAGCTTAGTAAAAAATTCAAAGTTTTTTTCTAACATTTCATCCTTAAGAAAACCATCCAGACAAAAGAAAGAGGCCTCCTTATCAGCAAGTTTTATTTTTTTCAGAACTATATCATAGCTTTCACCCAATCTGAGCTTTTTGCTTACTGTTTTTATATTTTCTTTGTAAGATTTATTAAAATCACTCATATAATCACCGAAAATAGTATTCCGCAAAAAATAAGAAATATGAAAAAAAGCAGTCCGTAAAGTGACACTTCATAAGACTACTTAAATTTCTTTATATTTATATGTATTCTTCCCTTTTTACTCTCTCCGATGATTTCCTCAAGAACAACCTTACCCTTGCCTCTGAGAACGATTTTATCCTTTTCTTTGATAAGATAATCATTCTTTATTATCTGAACGGAATTGATATATACAAGACCGCTTTTTATTGCAAGAGAGGAATTATTTCTTGAAAGATTAAACGCAGAAGAAACCACACTGTCAAGACGAAGAGATGCAACAGACGCAAAAGCAGTTTCCGTCTCACCCTCGTCATAAAGAAAATCCGTAACGGAGCAAATTTCACAGCTGACCGTTCCCCTGCCAACCTTGCTCAGATTTTCACAAATGTATCTGCTGATGCTTTTAAGCGCAAAAACAAAGGTGCAGTCTTCTCTTACAATAATATCACCGACAGTTTCTCTTTTAATACCGAGCCCCATAAGAGAACCGAGATAATCTCTGTGATTGAGAGTAGAAAAACGGTCCTTGCTTATTTTTATCAGACAAAAGCTGCAGTCGTCAGGATTTTCTTTAAAATATTCTCCGATATCCTCAACACCGAACCCATCGGGAACAAAGACAGCTACCGTTCTTTCCGCCTCGGAAAATCCGCCGTAATAAAAGGTTCTTATGTCAGCATTGTACTCTCTTTCGGCACAGCTGAGAAGGCTTCTTTCGTCAACGGACATGAACGGCGTTGAGGTTATCATATAACTGTCGAGTGCTTTCTTCTTCGCATCAAGATAGCGTGAAACAAGTAATTCTTTTTCGTCCATAATCAGATTCTCTGAGATTGCTGAAGCATCATGTCCTTGATTTTCATAAGTCTTGTAGTGTTGCTTCTTTCGTTTTCATCGAGCTTCATTGTAATGAATTTTATGGTGTCCTCATAATCGGGAATCATAACATATTCGAGAGCATTGACACGTCTTCTTGTCTTTTCGATTTCCTCCGACATCAGCTGACATGTCTTTTCAATTTCAGCCAGACGAAGCATATCAGGCATAATTTCAGAAAGGCTTTTAACTCCGTTATCAAGATCACCCGAAGTAAAAGCAAGACCGTAGGAATAAACCTCACCTTTATCTGCAAGCTTATATTCAGGAACAAACACCGGAGTTTTGATGCTCATTATGTTCTTTTCAGTCACATCAATGCTCATTCTCTGAGAAGGCATCATAAGCGAAACAGCAAGACTTTCCTCGCTCATAGAAGCTGCAGCCATTGAAAAATGCCTGTTTGCCTCCTTTATCGCCGCTTCAACCCTTTCACGAAGCCTTTTATTCTCTTTTACAAGCTCAAGAAACTGTCTCATAAGCTCATCACGCTTATCCTTCAGAAGCTTGTGGCCTCTTCTGGCAGTAACAAGCTTTCTTTTTAAATTTGTCAGCTCCATTCGGGTCGGATTAACATTCACTACTGCCATTGTGACACCTGCCTTTTAACTGTAATATTCATCAAGATATTTATCGGAAATTCTCTTAAGCTCACTTCTGGGCAGAATCTTAAGAAGCTCCCAACCGATATTAAGAGTTTCTTCTATTGTTCTGTCTGTAAGGCTTCCCTGAGAAACATAGGTCTTTTCAAATTCATCGGCAAACCTTGCGTAAAGCTTATCTGTATCAGTAAGAGCCGCTTCACCTAAAATCACCATAAGCTCCTTGCAATCCTTACCTCTTGCGTAGGCTGAGAAAATCTGATTCATTGTATCTCTGTGGTCTTCTCTTGTTTTTCCCTCACCGATACCCTTATCCTTAAGTCTTGAAAGAGACGGAAGAACATCAATGGGCGGAGTTATACCTTTTCGGTAAAGAGCACGGGAAAGAATAATCTGACCCTCAGTAATGTAGCCTGTGAGGTCAGGAATGGGGTGAGTTTTGTCGTCCTCGGGCATTGTAAGAATGGGAATAAGAGTGATTGAACCCTCTGAGTCCTTTTTTCTGCCCGCTCTTTCATAAATGGATGCAAGGTCAGTATACATATAACCGGGATATCCTCTTCTGCCGGGTACTTCCTTTCGGGCTGCGGAAACCTCACGGAGCGCATCTGCATAGTTGGTGATATCCGTCATAATAACAAGCACGTGCATTCCCTTGTCAAAAGCTAAATACTCTGCGGCGGTAAGAGCCATCTTCGGTGTTGCAATTCTTTCAATAGCCGGGTCGTTTGCAAGATTTGTAAACATAACGGTTCTGTCAATTGCACCTGTATCCCTGAAGGATTGGATAAAATAGTCAGATTCCTCAAAGGTGATACCCATAGCCGCAAAAACAACGGCAAATTTATCATCTGAGCCTAAAACCTTAGCCTGTCTCGCTATCTGTGCAGCAAGCTCTGCGTGCGGAAGACCCGAAGCGGAAAAGACAGGAAGCTTTTGCCCTCTTACAAGAGTGTTAAGTCCGTCGATTGCGGAAATACCTGTCTGAATAAACTCTTCAGGATATCTTCTTGCAGCGGGATTAATGGGTGTACCGTTTACATCGAGTCTTTTATCGGGAATAATTGACGGGCCGCCGTCTGCCGGTCTGCCAAGGCCGTCAAAAACTCTGCCGAGCATATCCTCGGACACGGCAAGCTCCATCTGTTTACCTAAAAATTTAACCTTACTATCAGAAAGATTGATACCTACCGAGGATTCAAAGAGCTGAACAAGAACATCCGTTCCGTTGATTTCAAGCACACGGCAACGCTTTCTTTCTCCGTTTTTAAGCTCTATTTCACCAAGCTCGTTATATGCTACATCAGTTACCCCTTTAACAAGCATAAGAGGACCCGCTACCTCGCTTATGGTTCTGTATTCTTTTGGCATAGCTTAGTCCTCCTTTTTTTCTTCCGTGCCGAGTTCTTCAGCAAGAAGAGACATAATATTATCAAATTCAGCGGTCATATCTTCCTCTTTGACATACTTGAATCTGCCGATTCTTTCACGCACGGAAAGAGAAGAAACAAAGAGAATATCTGCACCTCTTCCAAGTGCTTCAAGGCAGCTTTCATAATATGAGCATACGAGCTTCATCATAAGATACTGCTTACGGGAAGAGGTATAGGTGTCAACCTCATGGAAGGCTGCCTGATGAAGAAAATCCTCTCTTACGGAACGTGCAGCTTCAATTTTCAGTCTGTCTGTAGGAGAAAGAGCATCAATACCGACAAGCTTCACCATTTCCTCAAGCTCACTTTCTTCAGACAGAAGACGCATAACGGTTTCACGAAGACTGTTCCATTCCTCAGAAACATTTGAACCGAACCAGTCGGAAAGAGCATTAGTGTAAAGTGAATAGCTTGTCAGCCAGTTAATTGCCGGGAAATGTCGCTTGTAAGCAAGAGATGAATCAAGTCCCCAGAAAACCTTGACAATACGCAGTGTTGCCTGACTTACAGGCTCAGAAATATCACCGCCCGCAGGTGAAACTGCACCGATTACGGAAAGAGTGCCCTCACGGGGAGCTTTACCGATGGACTCCACTCTGCCGGCTCTTTCGTAAAACTGTGCAAGACGGCTTCCGAGATAAGCCGGATAGCCTTCCTCACCGGGCATTTCCTCAAGTCTGCCTGACATTTCACGAAGAGCCTCTGCCCAGCGTGAGGTCGAGTCAGCCATAAGTGCTACATTATAACCCATATCACGGAAATATTCAGCTATAGTTATACCTGTATAGATAGATGCCTCTCGTGCGGCAACAGGCATATCTGATGTATTGGCAATAAGAACAGTTCTCTCCATAAGGGATTTGCCTGTTCTCGGGTCGATAAGCTCAGGAAATTCATTGAGAACATCGGTCATTTCATTTCCGCGTTCACCGCAACCAATATAGACAACTATATCAGCGTCTGCCCATTTGGCAATCTGATGCTGTGTAACGGTTTTACCGCTTCCGAAGGGTCCCGGAATTGCAGCAACACCGCCTTTAGCTATCGGGAAAAGAGCATCTATAACTCTCTGCCCCGTTATAAGAGGCTCCTTCGGAGAAAGCTTTTTGAGATAAGGTCTTCCCTTTCGCACGGGCCATTTCTGCATAATTCCGATACCGTGCTCCTGCCCTTTTTCGTCAAGAACAAAAGCGACAACATCGTCAACGGTACAGGTGCCGCCCGTAATCTCCTTGATGATACCGCCCTTATCGGGAGGAACCATAATTTTATGAGAAACAACATCCGTTTCCTGAACGGTACCGATTATATCACCGCCGTAAACTCTTTCACCGACAGCAACACAGGGCTCAAAAACCCATTGCTTCTCTCTGTCAAGAGAAGGTACCTCAATGCCGCGCGGAAGATTCGTACCGTGAATTTTCACTATTTCTCTCAGCGGTCTCTGTATACCGTCAAAAATACCTCCGATAAGTCCGGGGCCGAGTTCAACACTGAGTGGCTCTCCGACAGATACAACCTTTTCCCCCTGTCTCAGACCTGAGGTTTCCTCATAAACCTGTATTGAAGCTTCATCTCCGTGCATTTCGATAACCTCACCAATAAGGTTAAGGTCGCTTACTTTTACAACGTCGAACATATTTGTATCCTTCATTCCGCCGGCCACAACAAGAGGTCCCGAAATCTTTGTAATCGTTCCGTAGTTCATTATATCACCTTTTTTCACACAAACTAATCGAGTATAAGAGAGCCTACCGCTCTTTCTACAGTTTTGCCGATATCCTCCATACCCTTCCCTGTATTACCCTTTACACCGGGAATCAGAATTACGGCAGGAGTCATTTCATTTTTAAGAAGAGAAATTTCATTTTCAAGAATTTCAGCATACTGCTCTGTTATATATATAATACCGCAGCCTTCATCCACAAGGCGGGAAAGCTCCGTTTTTGCGGTTTTCTCATCAGTAACTACCGCTGTTTCCACACCGAGACAGGTAAAGCCGCATATACTTTCTCTGTCACCCAGAACTGCTATTTTATGCATAATTAAGCCTTACCCTTTCCTTGATTTCTTCAGCGGACAAGCCCGACCTGAGTGCTGTCAGAATTATGCTGACACTTTTAATTTCATTCTGCATTCCGTAATAAAACGCACAGACGGGATCAAAGCCGAAGGCAGTATATTTTGCACAGGAAACAAGCTCAATGATTCTGTCGTCACACCACTTTTCATAAAGAGAAGTGCTTTCCGTATAAAAAGAGACACCCTGAGCATATTCCGTTGACAGCAGATACTCATAAAGCTCTTCACTTTCGCCCAAAGCAAGATTAATAAGCCTTTCTCTGTCAACCCTGTAGCACGAGCCGATTGCTTCTTCGGCAAAGTCACGCTTCTTTGAAAGTGCATTGATTCTGAGCGCAATTTTAATATTTGCCGTATCACAGAGAAAGCCGCACACATCATTTGCAAGTGAACCACCCTTACATTTTGCATATTCGCAAAGGCAGTCGATGGCACCCCTGTCAATTATTATTTCCGCACTTTGACCGTTTTCAGTAAGACAAGCCATTTTATAAGCCTTTTCAGCTGTATCTGCACCAACCGAATCAAGAGCGCTGAAATTACGAAGCTTCACCTTTTCCGTAAGCTCTTCAAGCTTCACCGAAGAGGGATAAAGATAATAGTCAAAAGGATCTGCACCTGAGAAAGAGCATTTTACTGCCGTTTTTATATTAAAAAAGTCATTGAGTATGCAAAAGACACCGAGTTCATTTCTGTCAGGAACGGACTCATTGAGAAGAAGCCACAGTTCTTTGTTTTTAAGACTGATTATTTCCTTAATGCTTCCCTTTTCATTAATCCATCCGACTTCGCAAAGACGTGAAAGAGCCTTATCAAGGTCACCGCTTTCACAAAGCTTAACCATAAAGCTCTTGTCGAGCATTTTTGCTTCATTTGCACGGAGTCTTGCAACACAGTAAGCATAATCAAGTTTTTTCATATTTCCTCCGTGATCTTAAGAAAACAGCTCTTTACTGAGCACGTCCTTGAGATTTTCCATATTTTCGTCAAAGACAGCCTTCAGTGTGCAGTTCACACTTATGTCACCGTAGTCAAGAATAAATCCGTTTTCAATATCCACCGCTTTTTCGCATATTGTAACTCTTGTCACACCTTCTGCAGCTTCGCTGAGCCTTTTTTCAAAGTCCTCAGGAAGACGTGAAAGATCAAAGCCGTTCATAAGCATTGTGCATTCGCCCGGCTGTATGTTCTTTTTAAAAAGAGAGAAAATCATATCAAAGTATTCTCCGTCACTGAAATTGTCAATGCTCAGATATGCGGCGGAGATTATGTCATTGAGAATTGCATTTCTTATTTCAAGATAACGGTTACGGGTAATTGATTCAGCGGTACTTTTAGAAACAGCATTCTTTTTGTCTGCCTCTCTCTGAGCTGCAGAAACGATTTCTTCAGCACGGCTGTTGCCCTCTTCTCTTGCCGCAGCAATCATCTTTTTGATTTTAAGATTGGTTTCTGCGATAATTCTGTCACAGTTTTCACGGGACTGTTCTTCGATTTTCTCTTTGATTTTATCAAGCCCTGTCATAAATTATCTCCTTTCAGAATAGTCAGATAAAAATCAGACTGCTATTCTGAACACTGCGATAAAGGAAATGAGAAGGGCAAGAACTGCATAGGTTTCAACCATAGCAGAAAGTATCATTGCCTTGGAGGTCTGATCAGAGTGCTTGGCAATAAGTGAAATACCGGAAGCGGCAACTCTGCCCTGATAAATTGCCGAAAAATAACCTGCAATTGCAATGGGAAGAGCGGCAACAAAGAAGTAGAAGCCCTGTGTCCAGGTAAGAGCAACGGGATTACCGCCGAGAAGACCTGTTCTGATGAAAATAAGAAGTGCAACAAGGAAGCCGTAAAGACCCTGTGTACCGGGAAGAATCTGAAGAATAAGAACCTTACCGAAGGATTCGGGCTTTTCTGTCAGAAGACCTGCGCCCGCTTCACCTACAAGACCTACACCTCTTGCTGAGCCTACACCCGCAAAGCCCGCAGCAATCGCTGCACCTAAAACTGCAAGAACTATACCAATATTTTCCATTTTAAATATCCTCCTTGATTGTAAAGAATTTTGAATTGATTTTAAAAGGCGTAAATGCTCTGCCCTGACCCTCATAGAATTTTGAGAAAAATTCCACATATTGAAGTCGGTTTGTGTGAACATAGGTGCCTATTAAGTTTATCGCTATATTTACGGTGTGTCCGAAAATTACCACTATTATAAACAGAAGAACATTACCGAACATTGCACCTAAAAGATTTACTACATTTGCTATTACACCCGTAACAAGACCTAAAGCCAATAATCTTGAATAAGAAAGCAGGTCTCCGAGATAGCCTGAAGCGGCATTGTAAAGTCCGAATAGACCGCCGCCCAGCTTACCGATGATGTTTTTACCGCTTCTTCCCGCCGTTAGAACAATAAGGATTGCACCGACACCGAGAAGAGGCCCGCCGAAAGATTTTATTTTTTCATCAATCTCAAAAATGAAGCCTCCGCCAAAGATGGCAAAGCCGACAAGAAAAACACACATAGGTATCACATCAAAGACAGCCGCAGTGTAATTTTTCTCTTTGATAAGAATGTAAAACCTCAAAATAAGACCTGCCATAAGGTGAATAACACCAAAGATAAAGCAGTACATCAGAAGCTCCATGCTGTCATTCATCGGCTCAAGCCACAAAGCAAGAACAGGTGCCTTTTCAAAGCCGAGAAAGGCAGTACATACCGTAGGTATAAGATCACCGAACCAGCCTCCGAAAAGAGCTCCCCATATAACAGTTGAGATACCGCAGTACAAAACTGCATCGGCGGTCTTTTTCATATTACCCGTAACCTTGAATTTTTTCTTTGCTATAAGAGAGAAAATTACAAGCAGCAATCCGTAGCCCGCATCGGAAAGCATAAGTCCGAAGAAGGCGTAATAGAAAAAGGACATTACGGGATTCGGGTCAATGTCTTTGTTTGACGGTGGCGAATACATATTGGTTATGGACTCTACACCCGCCGCAAAGCTTTTGTTTTCAATAAGCACGGGAACATCTGCATTATCATAGTCAGGCTCGGAAAGCTCCATCTGTGCCGTAAACTGCCTTTCAATCTCGAACTTGATTTCTTCGGCGTTTCTCTCGGGGATATAACCCTTAACGAAGAATATGTTTTCACTGGCAGCAGCATTTTCAACGGCAGAATATTTATCAGCCTGAGCCATAAAGAAGTCGCTTAAAAATCTTATATCGTCATATTCGTCCTTGTATTCTCTGAGCTTTGACTCGGCAGAGACAATCTCTTTTTTCAGCTGAGAAATGTTTTCTCTGCAATCCTCCGCCGCTTTAAAGGGAAGCTTCGGCGGAATTTTATCAGGCACGGAAAAGCCGTTGCTTTTAAGAATTTCAAGAAGCTTTTCACCGCTGCTCATATGGCACATTATAACGGCACAGGTGAGCATTTTGCGCTTTGAAACGATTTCGATTTCAACATCCTCGGGACAGTCCTCTGAAGCTCTTATTAAAGAAAGAATTTCTTCCTTTGTAAGCTCCTGCGGAAATGAACCGATGAAAATACTTGTGGTCAGAGTTCTTTTTGAAGCCATCGGTATGTCAAGAGCTGTCCAGGGCTCGTAAAAATCAATCAACCCTTCGTTTTCGGCAATCTCACCGCTTAAAGCTTTTATCCTGTCAGACAGAGCAATAATCTCATTACAGATGTCAAGCATTTTATCTGCTCTGTCAGAAATCAACTTGTACTCTCTGTAATCTATTTCCTTTGTGTCGCTCAAGGACTCAACAAAGCTCTTTTTCAGCTCGCAATGCCTTTCAAGTACGCTGTAGGCTTCAACTGCCCTTTTATGCTTTCTTACAAACTGATCAACAATATAATCGGTCTGATATTTTGTAAGGCTTTCATTTTCTGCATTTTCTAATTCGGTTACACCGCTTTTTTGCAGAAATTCAACAAGCTTTTTGCTTTCGTCAAGAAGAGACACAAGATCAAAATGAACAAGCTTGATTTTTGCCAAAACAACACCTCCCTTTCTGAAGATTTATTTCAGCTGATTATTTCAGCAATTCATCAAAAACCATTTTAATTGCTTTTTCGTAAAGCTTTTCTGTATCTGCAATCGATTTTCTTTCACGCAGCTCTGCAAGCTTTTCCGCCTGTCTTACAACACCGACAGAGGAATATTCCGCATCACTGAGAATAATATTAGCTTCCTTTTCTGCCTGTTCAATTGCAGTTCTGATTATAATGTCAGCCTGAATCTTAGCATCGCTGAGCATTTTTTCCGAAGCCTTAACCGCTTTTGCTTCCAATTCCTTACCCGCAGCTTCGGCGGCAAGAATTTCCTTTACCATATCAGCAGCCATTTAACAGAACACCTCCGTAAGCTTGTAAAAATGTAAAGATATTATTAATCATAAGTGTTGTGCTTTCCGCATCGGAGTCACTGATTTTCATAGCAACAGACACAATAAGAAGTACGAAGAAAACAATTGCAAGAGCAGCAAGAATTATCATTTTTCTGATTGCCGCGTTATCCACTGTCTTTTTTTTCTTTTTGATTTCAGGAAGCTGAGGATGCTTTACCGCTCTTTTCTTTTTCTGCGGTACAGTCTCACTTTTATAAATCGGAGAAATTTCCGGTATTGTAATTTCTTCTCTGAGAGAAAGCACGGGAGTTACCTGCTCTGTCGGCTGAGTAATATGCTCAATTTCGGGAATGATAATATTTTCTTCTGCTTCGGAGCTTTCTGTTTCAGCCACAGAATAAACCTCGTCATAAACAGCCGCTTCAAAGGGCTTGTTGGCAAGAGCATTCTTAAGGTCAGAAAGCATCTGATTGGGCGTAAAATATCTTTCGTTGATATTGTAAGCACAAGCCTTACGGATAATACTCCACAGCTCTTCACTTGCAAAAACAGGACGGGAAAGCTCGTTTCCGTTCACACGCATCTGTGTAGCTGTGTTGTAGGAATTGATTGTAACCGGATGTGGATGAGGCTCCATAAATGGCAGTCGGTTACGGTTTGTGAGCATATAAAGAATAAGTCCGAGAGAATAGGTGTCAACTGTGCAGTTAACATTACCTGTCTTTATTACCTCAGGCGCCATAAAATACTGAGTTCTTTTGTAAGCAATAGAGGTTTTTGACGGCTCAAGACAGCTGAATGTACCGAAGTCACCGAGCTTACATCTGCCTGAACGGTCAAAAAGGATGTTTTCAGGCTTAAGATTAGGATAGATATATCCGAAGGATCTGCATTTTATAAGAGAGTTGCAGATATTTATGCCGAGTCTGAGTGCTTCTTCAAGAGTAAAGGACAAATCCTTGAGAATATCAGCAAGAGAACGGCATTCCTCAAGCTTTATAAGAATGAGCTTACCCTTTCCGTCGCTTGCCTTACGAAGTTCCATATCCTCATATCTGACAAAATATTTTCCGTCATCAGCCTTCTTGACAGATTTTATATTTTTCTTTATGTTGCGGATTATTTTTTCATAATCGTCATCATCTTCCTCGACACATATTTCCTCGCTGAGATCAAAGGTTTTTCTTTCGTTTCTGTTTTCACCGAGTCTGATGATTTTAAGAATGGAGCTTTCTCTTTCTCCGTCATATTTTTCACGGTAAATACTGAAAACCTTACCGTCTGTACCTGTTCCTATCTGTCTGTCGGTATACCATTCACCGAAAACAGGATTCAATGAATTTGACATAGTAAATTCTCCTTTATATGTTAAACTTCCGTGTATATTAAAATCAAGACAAAATTAGCCATAATATATCTTTTACATTATAACACAAAGTATGTTCAAAAGCCAACAGTTTTTTTGCATATTTTAAAGAAAATTATCAACAAATAAATGCTGTTACAGTTGACAAGAAAGAATTTTTTTGATAAGATGTGATAGTTGAAATTCAATAGGGAGAGTTGTCCGAGTGGTCGAAGGTGCAGCACTCGAAATGCTGTGTGGGGAAACTCACCCAGGGTTCGAATCCCTGACTCTCCGCCAAGAAAATACCGATACCCTTGTGGTGTCGGTATTTTTTTCGTTAAGTTAATAAATCAGGGATTCGTAGTAGGAACGGCAGTGAATGACAGTCCGGTGGACTGTCAGAGCCGCGAATGACCGAAGCTCGCAGTTCGCGTAAGAGTCGAATCTCTGACTCTCCGCCAACAAACAAAAGAACGACAGGCATAAGCTTGTCGTTCTTTTTCTTTGTATCATCTTATTTAACCTTTACATTCTTAACTGCACTCCATGCACCGTAAACCTTCTTACCGTCAACGGTCTTGTAAGCTCTGACCTTGAAGTAATAGGTCTTGCCCTTTGTAAGCTTTTTGATTGTGGTCTTCTTGCTTGAGCCCTTGCTTACAGTTGCAGTCTTAGCACTCTTGAACTTACTTGAGGTTGAATACTGCACCTGATAGCCGCTTGCACCGGAAACTGTCTTCCATGAAACTGCTGCACTCTTTGAGCCTGCAGTCACCTTTGAAAGAGTTACTTTTGCGGGTGCTGTTGAGGTTGTGATTGTTGTTGATACAGTTGAGTATACTGCCTTTTTGTCAATTGTCTTGTAAGCAGTTACTCTGATTTTATAGGTTGTTACCTTTGAAAGCTTTTTGAAGGTGTATGAGGTCTTTGTAGTTGTTACCTTCTTTACAACCTTGCCCTTTGAATTAAGAAGCTCTACCTTATAGCCGCTTGCACCTGTTACCTTCTTCCAGGAAGCCTTGATTTCAGTTGTGCTGCAGGTTGGGGTAATCTTGCTTGTCTTTGAGGGAAGAATGTTGAAATAAAGTGTCTTTGTACCGCTGTACTTACCCTTGAAGGTGATTGTTACAGAGTACTTACCTGTATTCTTTCTTCCGCTTGCATACTTAACGGTGTAATAATCCTTGCTGATTTTATTACCCTTTGAATCCTTAACGGTTACGGAAGGAGTTTTTGTTTTGCCGTTATAGATAGTGCTTGTGTATTCAAGCTTGATTGTCTTGGGATAGTAAACTGTCTTTTCTGACTTTGATTTCACTGCACCGCAGGAGCACTTTTCAACTGTTTTACCGTTCTTGGAAAGGGTTGCCTTTGTGCTTACTGTTGTTTTGTAGGAGTGAGCCTTCAGTGAACTGTAAGCTTCACCGCAGACGGAGCATTTCGCCTTGTCTGTGCAGGTGGCTGTGCCGCCCTTATGTGCGGCAGGTGTACGTGTTGATTCGCATTTGTTACAGGTGGCATCACAGGCGTTATCGTAGGCGTGAGGACATTCAACCTCTAATTTGACCCAAACAAGCACTGTATCGTCATACACTGTACTGGCTTCAAGCTCTACAGATGCATTACCATTGACAGAAGCAGATATATCATCAATATCAGCAAAGACGAATCCTGTCTTCGGATAAAGTTCAAGCAGGTAATAGTATGTTCCTTCAGAAAAAGTTTCCGAAGATGAGAGCATGGTTTTTGTTGAATCACAGATGGTTTGCCATTCCACATTCAAATTACCAAAAGCTTGATTTTTGCTGTCATAAGGTTCGTTGTTAACTTTAACCTTAGCGATTACATCGTCTAGATAATATTTTGGAACCTGTCCGTACAGAGGTGCGAATACGCCCTCGATATTAATCGTGTCAATTACGGTAGGAGGTGCAACCTCAAATTTAGCCCATACAGTAAGACATCCGTCTTCATCAATTTCAGTTTCAACGGACACTGCACCGTCAACTGTTACGGCAACATCATCAGCAAATTTATATTCTGCTACAGGATTAAGCCACTGAACGAAATAGTAAACTGACGGAAGAGCTTCAGTAAAGGTGAGATAACTGCTTTTTTCGCTATTATAATAGTCCCATTCAACGAGCTCGATATTACCGTAAAAAATACCCTCGGCAATATCGACACGGGTACTGCCGTTTATCTTATGTGTTCCGTCTATTGAGCCGTTCTGCATCACAGTGTTATATTCTTTTACTGTCTGACCGTACACGGGCGCGGGAATACCCTCGATGTGAACGGTGTCGATTTCGGTAGGAGCAGGTGCTTCAACCTCGTATTCGGCATGGATATCAAGGCATCCGTCATCTTCCACTTCGATTTTGACACTCTTTGCACCGTCGAAAATTACATTAACATCTTCGGGAATTACATATCCGTTGTCGGGCAGGAACCACATAGCAACATAATAAGTACCCTCTTTAATAGACTCGGTTGAGGTTGAGCTTAAATAACCATCAGCTTCTGTCCTTACATTCCAACCGTCATCAAGGAGATTGCCGTATTTATATGCTGTACTATCATACACCTCATCATTAACGGTGATTGTACCATCAGTTATTTTAGCTTCGATTGCTTCATAATAAGATTTGATTGTCTGTCCGTACACGGGTGCGGGTACGCCCTCAATGTGAACGGTATCGATTTCGGTAGGAGCCGCAACATCAAATTTAGCCCATACAGTAAGACATCCGTCTTCATCAAGTTCAGTTTCAACGGACACTGCACCGTCAACCGTTACGACAACATCATTGGGGAATTTATATCCTGCTGCAGGCTCAAGCCATTGAACGAAATAGTAAACTGACGGAAGAACTTCAGTAAAGGTAAAATAACTACTTTTTTCGCTATTATAATAGTCCCATTCAACGAGCTCGATATTACCGTAATTTATATGTCCGGAATTATCGACACGGGTACTGCCGTTTATCTTATGTGTTCCGTCCATTGAGCCGTTATGCATCACAGTGTTATATTCTTTTACTGTCTGTCCGTACACGGGTGCAGGAATGCCCTCGATGTGAATCGTGCCGATTTCGGTAGCCTCCGTCGCAAATACACTCATGGGCACCATTGTCAGCACCATAAGCATACACATCAGAAGACTTATAATTTTTTTACTTGTGTTCATAATATTTCCTCCTTTAAGAAATAATACTTTTGATTTTTTGCCATAATGTTTTTTCAGCCTTGCCGTCTGTCCCGGCACAAACTGAAGGTGGCTCTGTTTCTTCATTAAGAGTGATGCTGTTCATTATCTCCACCAATATAGGCTCTACCTCACTCTCTGACCAGGTGTAGCCCTCCTTACATCTCATCTGACCGGGAAGAAGATAGGTCTTGCCCCGTGAGTCATGATACTCGAAATGGAAAAAGACGAAATTCGAAACATCTCTTAAACGCAGCTGATGGATATAGCCCCTGCCGTTTTCATACTCCGCCTCCGTGTGAGGTCTTCTTTCCGATGTGCGGACATCAAGACAGGTCATACCCTCCTCAAAGGAAAGGGTGAAATGCTTTTCCTCACTTTCGATAAAGAGCACCCGCTTCCCCGTCGGCCCGTCAAAGTTATAACGGAAGCAGGAGAAGGGTGAAATGGTGAAGGTGTCAAAGAGATTACGGCTCTTTACTCCCTCCAAAATACATCACCGCCTTTTATGATAATCTTTCACACTTAAATTATATAATTTTAATGAGTGCAAAGTCACCCTACAAATGTAGGGTCTTTAAGTAAAAAAAGAGCACCCTGTTTTTGTGCAGGGTGCATAAATGACAATATATCGGAACCTCTCAACTGCAATAGGTCCCCCTCACCCTTTCAGGGGAGGCTTAATACTCTTCGATTATCCTTTCGAAATGGAAGGTTTTACCGTCGGTGCCGTAAAGTAATGAATTACCGCTGATATGCTCCAGGAACATTTCATTGGTGTCGGTACAGCTCCAGCTGAAAATGCCGTCAAACTCATATTTTTCGGTGCTGTCCGCTTCGTTTCCGTCAAAGCTGTCGGGACCGCCGTACATAATAAGGTTGATTTTGTCGCCGTCCTCCTTATACCATGAGCCCTCAAAGGATTCATAAATCTCACTGTTGCCAAGGCCGTAAACATAAGTGACTTCACCGTTTTCCTTAAGCTCCACGGAAAGAGAAAGAAGCTCACCTTTAAGCTTATATTCTCCCCACCAGGAGCCGATAAAGTTCGGCATATCCTCTTCCCCTGCTGTGTGACCGCCGAAATGACCGCCAAGAAGCTCATAGGGCGAGAAATCCCATATCTGCTGACACTTGCTCAGGTAGCCGTTTTCCAGACTCATTGAGGGAAGATATTCGGTGATGCTTCCCTTTTCATCGGTAATTACAAGCTGAAGGTTAGGCATAATGTCGCTTACGTTACCTCTGAGGAAAAGAATTTCTCCGTCACTTACGGCTACTCTTTTCTTCCCATAGCCGATACCGTTTTCATTAAAGGCATATTCGTTTACGGTAACCTCAGCACCCTCGGCAGGTATTACGGCATAAAGCTCACTACCCTCGAGAGAATGGAAATTCTTCCGTCTGAATTCATCGAGAAAGGGATGCTTTTTATAAATACCCTTATACTGCAAATCTTCGATAATAACACCGATGTCCTCACTGTAATAACCGAGATATGCCACACCGCAGACATATTTTTCATCCTTCATCTGCTTGCGGAATTCTCCGAGAGCCTTTTCCCCTGCTGACTGTGTTACAGGCTCGGTTGTGGTTGCTTCTGTAGTTGTCGCTTCAGTGGTGATCACCTCTGCCGCAGTTGTTTTCTCTGTGGTAGTTTCAGGAGCAAGAGTAGTCTCATTATCTTCTCCTCCACCGCAGGAGGAAAGAATGAAAAGGCAGAGAATCAAAGACATAATAACAGTTATTTTTTTCATATTATTACTTCCTTTCACGCCCAAGCATTTTCACATTCAGGCTTTCTTATATCCGCTAAAATATACTGCTCCCAAAGATACCATTTACCGTCCTTGGCTAATCTTAACTGTACGCTTCTCGGACTGTCAGCACCTCCTGAGGTAATGTAGAGCGTTGCATAACCCTCATTCTGATAAGAATAAGGATTTTCACTTACTGCTATAGTATAAGGTTCTGCAGGTTGATAATCATTTTGCGGTGTTGCACCCTCAAAATAGGAACGGGGTACATAATCCTTATCTCGAAAACGGTCAGCGATGAACTGCTTATCCATAACAGACAACGGACGTAGTCCTCTCAAAAAGTCAAGCATCTGCAAGGAAAGCTCTTTATTCTTAGGATAAACGCAAAAAGCGAGAACGGTGAGAGCAGCCGTACCGAAGGGTGTGTCCTGTTTTGCTTCAGCCATAACCTTGAAAGCTTCAAGAGTTTCAGGCAAATCGTAAAAAGTAATTCTTTGCATAACAAATCTCCTTTTTTAATCATTAAACGGTGTACATAACATACACCGTTTATGTTTTTATCAGAAATTTCTGCCTTTTCCGCCAAAGGTATCACCTGAGGAGCTGGTATGAGTTGAGCTTCTGCCTGATGAGGATGAGTCACTGCTCTTCTTAACCTTGCTGACATCACTGTACATAAAGTTATCGTACTGATAAGTAAGCTGAACATTAGCCACATAGCTTGCGGCATCTGCCTGCTTTCTTACGGTCTTAAGCTTTGAAGCCTGAATTTTCACGATAATAAAGGCAATCGCAAAACCGATAAGAATGCTCGCAGGATAAACATAAACAGGTGTGCTCGGATCAATGGCATTGTCAGCTTCATTTATGAAGGTTTCAAATGCCTCCGCATATTCACCGTTTGTAAGCTTCGGAATCATCATTTCAAAGATAACATCAATCTCGAAATCAGTGATATATTCAATAGCAGAGCCGTGGGTAGCAAGATAAACGTTTCTTGTGCCGTCCTCTTTTCCGGTGTTGAAAACAAACAGAAAGCCGTCCTTGTTTTCACCCCGGCCGTAGCCCATCTCTATAAAGTAGTCATCAGCATAAGCTCTATCTGTTTTACCGCCGTAGCTATCAACCGTAAGAATGGCCGCATCCATATTGTACTTATCGCCAAGTGCTTCAAGCTTTGCAGTAAAATCTGTTTCCTCAGCATCGGTAAGAACATCGGCATTATCCACAACAAGAGGAAGTGTTCTGTCTGTGGGAACGAATTCTGTTGTGGGCTCTGTAGTAGCCACAGGTGCAGTTACATTGTTTGTTTTCAGAATGCTTTCGACTGCATTGTAATAGCCGACTGCACCGTCATAATAGGTTTCTGTGTATGCGAAGGCATTCCATACAGTACCCTCAAGAATATCATTGGTGAAAAGCTCCTCAGCCTTGCCTGCACGGTAAAAATTATAAACATTTGCACCGTAGTCATAGATAAGAACAAGACCGTCAGCCTTAGCGGCATTTGCCTCATAAAGTGCTTCTCCGTATTCATAGGTTGTCTTGTCGCCCGTGGTATCGGTAACGGTCAGAAGCACACTGAAGCCGTAGGTGTCTTCAATATTCTGTGCCACAGCTTCGAGTGAAGATAGCTGACCTATCATATTAGTGTTATCGAAAATATGTGTACCTGCCGCTGAAACGGGAATTACCATAGAAAGGCAGAGAACAAGAACTGTCAGAATAGAGAATAATTTATTTTTCATTGTTCTACCCCCTTAAAAATTCTGTAATGCCCAAAGGACAAAGTAAGCTGCTGCGGTGAGAGGCACTGTAAGACCTGCAACCTTTTTCCAAAAGGCACCCTTATCGAGAGGAAGGTCACCGACAAATTTGCCTGTCTGTCCGTTCATGGCAAAGGTGTATTTTTTGCCGTTCCAGGTGGTGTTAAGAATCCACACGGGATAAAGTGCATAGGAATAGGAGCCGTTTGCGATATTAACCTGAGAGCATTCAGGCATTACAACATCATAGCCGAAAACCTTGTCATGAAGTGCAGAAACGACGCTGTTTTTTACTCTTTCATTAGCTCTTGGCACACAAGCATCAAGGTCAACGTCGTATTTATCAGCAAGAAATCCTGCCATATAAGCTGTGCTGAAGGGCTTCGCCTCATTTATATTGAAAGGCTCAATAGACTCCATAAGTGTATCATCCATTTTGGTTGAGCCGTCAACGGGAATGTTGGCAAAATCCATATTACCGCTTCTGTAGCAGTCGAAGTATGAGGTTTCGGTATAGTTGTAGTTGCTGTCGGACCATCTGCGTTTCTTTTCCGCCTTGAACTGAGCATCAGCTACAGCTGTACCCGTAAAAAGCCAGTGAGGCACATAAACACCTTTTATTTCGTCAATATGGTTCTGATCCTTGAATATCTTCGGCACCATTTTCTTTGAAGCAACATACTTATTCAGTGCTTCCTTTGCTGCTTTTTTATCGTATTTAAAGGGAATAATAAGGTCGGGCTTAAGACCGCCTGCAAACTGACCGGTCATAACTACAGGATTTCCGCAGTAGGGGCAGGATGTGGCACCTGTTGTTTCGTCAGCAACAATTTCACCGCCGCAGGATTTACAGGTATAAACACTCATACCGTTTATTTCATCAGCCTGCCACTCGGCTCCCTGTGAATTCCATTCAAAATTATCCTGACCGATACCGGCACTTTGCTGTGCAGCCTGCTCCATAGCAGCTATGTCAAATTCTGTGTCACAGTAGGGACATTTAAGCGTCTGTGTTCCTGCATTGAATTCTACGGCACCGCCACAGCATGGACACTTCTGTTCTAATAAAGCTGACATTTAATCAACTCCTTTATTTTGTAGTTGTATCACCGCAAATTACGGTGGTTTTCTCCTCCTCTCTTATCATTCCGTGCTTATCAACCACACTGTTATCTATATATCTTTTAACGGCAAAGGCCGATAATATAATCAGAATGATAAGAGCGAGAAATATTATAATCTTTGTTTTCACTTTTATTTATCTTTTGTTTCCGCAGCCTGTGCAGAAGGCACCTTCATTGACTGCACCGCAGAATTCACAGGTCCATGCAGCTGATGCGGGCTGTGCAAAGGCAGCGTTATTCTGAGGCATCTGCTGAGAGTAGGGATTTGCCTGCTGAGGCTGTGCATAAGTGTTCTGCTGATAAGGATTAGGCTGAGGCTGTCCGTAAGGATTCTGCTGATATCCGCCCTGAGCCTGTCCGTAAGGATTCTGCTGAGCATAAGGGTTAGGCTGTCCGTAGGGCTGACCCATAGGCTGACCGTAGCCCATCTGCTGATTCTGACCGTACATACCCTGCTGAGGCATCTGCTGACCGTAAGGGTTAGGCTGTCCGTAGCCCATATTATTCATAGGCATACCGCCCATGCCCATATTGTTCATTCCCATACCGCCTGTCATATTAACAGCACCGTTTACACCGAGAGCCGCCATAATGTCCATACCCATTTTCTGATAGCGGTTATATTCCATTGAACCCATACCCTCAACACGGAAGTTATTGAGTCTTACCTCAAAATCATCAAAATAAGGATTGTTCACAAGGAATTTAAGCTTAAAATTGTAGTAATACTTATACTGAGGAGGATTATAGCTTACGCTCTGACCCTGACCGTTCTGTGTACTGATTTCATCTCTGTCCTCGTCGATATCAAGACCGCAGGAGGTAATGGAGGCGATAGGCATTACATCGGGATTTTCTTCGTTCCATGAGCCGGGCTTGTTACGTGAAACGACAAAGTTGCCCTTCATCTGGTCAATATAAACCTTCTTATCCTCACCTAATACAAGTGTGGGTGAGAATGCACGCAGAGCATTTTTATTTTCTTCACGGTACTGCAGATGCTGTCTTATCTGTTCAACGGTTGAGCGTCTTCTGTCGTCGCAGAAGGGTGAAAGCTTTTTGGCACAGTCCTTACACATATTACCGTCCTCAAGCTTTCTGTTTCCGAGCATACCTATTTTTTCACCGCAGAAATCGCAGTTTTTCTTATCAAAAAGTCCCATAATATTTTCTCCTTTATGTAAATTAAGTTAATTTTCAGTTTGCATCATTACTATCGAAGATGTCACCGCATTCGGGACAGAACTTCGGCGGATTGTGGGGGTCTTCGGGCTTCCAGCCGCATTTGTCACACTGATAAAGCGGTGCACCCTCAGGCTTTCTGCTGCCGCATTCGGGGCAGAACTTACCCTTATTCACTGCTCCGCAGGAGCAGGTCCAGCCTTCAGCTACAGGCTTGGGTGAGCCGCATTCTGCACAGAATTTACCTGTATTTGTGGCTCCGCAAGCGCATTTCCACCCGTCCTGAACAGGTGCGGGAGCAGGAGCTGTCTGCTGCTGAGCTTGCTGTGCCGCCTGCTGTGCTACGCCTGCATTATACATATCCATCGGATTAAAGCCGCCGCCTGCTCCCATAGCCATATTCATACCCATGAAGCCCATCATTGCTCCGTTTGGGTTAGCTGCAGCGGATTCCATAGCCTTTGCTCTTGCAGCAGCCTCTCTGCCAGCCATCATAAAGGGATTCGAACCGAGAGTTGCATCGTCCTCCATCTGCTGAATTACCGCTCTGTCTTCATCAGTAAGGCTGATGGGATTCATAGCGATAGAAGAAACGGAAATACCTCTCTTTTCTGTCCATGTATATTTAAGTGCATTATTGACCGCATTTTTAAGCTCCGCAGTATGTGCGGGAATCTGTGCGGGACGAAGCTCAAGTGTTGAAAGCTCTGCAAAGGCAGGCTGAAGTGCGTCGATAAACTCAACCTTTAGCTGACCGTCAATCTCTGATCTTGTAAACTCATAGGTCGCATTGCCGCAGATTTCCGTATAGAAAAGAAGCGGATCGCTAATCTTATAGGAATAGATACCGTTACATCTTACCTGAACGGTACGGAAGAGATTAAGCCTTTTATTGACAACCTCAAATGAAAATGGATTAGGTGTACCGAATTTGTTATCAAGTATTTCCTTTATGTTGAAATAGTAAACTCTCTGATCCTTAGGTGCTTCACCGCCGTAGGTGAAACGCTTACCGATATTCTTAAAGGTTGCCTTTATGCTGTCACCGAATGAGCCTGCAAAAATGCTGGGCTCTGTGGAAGCATCATAGGTAAATTCACCGGGCTCGGCACAGACCTCGACTATCTTGCCCTGCTCGACGATAATCATACACTGACCGTCGGCAACAACTATTCCTGAGCCTGATGTGATAATGTTTTCATCACCCTTATAGTTTGATGAGCGACCTGTTGTTTTCTTCTGTCCCTTTCTCATAAGGACATCATTAGGTAATGACTCGCAGACGAAAAATTCCTTCCACTGATCAGCCATTACGCCGCCTGCTGCACCGAATGCAGCCTTAATAAGTCCCATAATATTTTCTCCTTCTTAAGATTATTTTTTGGAATAAGGATTCTTATTCTCCTTCGGCGGGTCCTTGTAGTTGCCTGCCCTCGTAAGAGAGCCGAAGACAAAGCCCTTCAGCATTACAAAAAGCACCCACAGTACCATTGAGCCGATAAACCACCAAAGAGAAATCCCTTTCCATAAATGTAAAGCTAAAAATATCCATGCAGGAACGGTCCATTCGAGATTGAAAGCAAGACTGATAAAAAGAGATAGAAGAAAGCCTCTGCTATTTTTTCTTTTTTTCACCCCGAAATCACCGTCCCAAATGTTCTTATTCAAGAAAAACGGAGAGATTATCTCCGTTTTTCCCGTTATAGTCAGTTAAATTATTTAACCTTTACTGTCTTTACACTGCTCCATGCACCGCAAACCTTCTTACCGTCAACGGTCTTGTATGCTCTGACCTTGAAGTAGTATTTCTTGCCCTTTGTAAGCTTTTTGATTGTGGTCTTCTTGCTTGAGCCCTTGCTTACAGTTGCAGTCTTTGCACTCTTAAACTTACTTGAGGTTGAGTACTGCACCTGATAGCCGCTTGCACCGGAAACTGTCTTCCATGAAACCGCTGCACTCTTTGAGCCTGCAGTTACCTTTGAAAGTGTTACCTTTGCAGGTGCTGTTGAGGTTTTGATTGTTGTTGATACAGTTGAGTATGCTGCCTTCTTGTCAATTGTCTTATAGGCAGTTACTCTGATTTTATAGGTTGTTACCTTTGTAAGCTTTTTGAAGGTATAGGATGTCTTTGTAGTTGTTACCTTCTTTACAACCTTACCCTTTGAGTTAAGAAGCTCTACCTTGTAGCCGCTTGCACCTGTTACCTTCTTCCATGAGGCCTTGATTTCAGTTGTGCTGCAGGTAGGTGTAATCTTGCTTGTCTTTGAGGGAAGAATGTTGAAGTAAAGTGTCTTTGTACCGCTGTAATTACCCTTGAAGGTAATTGTTACAGAGTACTTGCCTGTTGACTTTCTTCCGCTTGCATACTTAACGGTGTAATAATCCTTGCTGATTTTATTACCCTTTGAATCCTTAACGGTTACGGAAGGTTTTTTTGTTTTGCCGTTATAGATAGTGCTTGTGTATTCAAGCTTGATTGTCTTCGGGTAGTAAACGGTTGTGGTTGATTTAACGTTGCCGCAAACTGAGCACTTGTTATCAACCTTACCGTTCTTTGTAAGGGTTGCCTTGGTTGTTACGGTTTTGTAGGAGTGAGCTTTTTTTGCAACTACAACATTTGTAATTGCATCCTTGCCTTCTGCATCAGAGGACTTATGGTCACATCTTGAGCAGTCATAATGAGCGATGTTACCGTCCTTTGTGCAGGTAGCAGCTACTGCAGCTACTGCCTTCATATCGTGGCCGAGAGCCTTTTTGTAAATTGCAGCCCACTTTGCGCCGCCAAATGCGTCACCACCCATTGTGAAAACACTTGCACAACGAGTACATTTTTGATAATCCGATGTTGTACCGCTTTCAGTACAGGAGGGCTCTTTTGCCTTTACAGTATAGAAATCATGGCCGAGAGCAGGAACAACAGTTGCTGTCAAGTAACCGCAAGCACAGTCATAACCAGCCTTTGAATAGCCACCTTGTGTGCAGGTTGCACCTTTCACATCAACTGATGTATGACTCTCAATAGTATTGAATTTTCCGCAATAATCACAAGACATATAGTGTCCGCCGGGATAATTGATAATCGAGCTATAGCTATGGGTGCAAGAATATAGCGCACCTGTATGCTTGAATTTAATATCACAAGCAGTAAGGTTATCAATAAGAGTGGATGAACTGATTATATAATTTTCAAGTCTGCCGCCACCTTCTGCTGCAGTAAGATTATAAGCACCGTATCCTGAATCATAGAGGAAATCACTGATTTTTTTATTGTCAACTTCCTGCTGAGCCGTACCTATATAATGGGAAATAGCTAAGGAGTTATTACCTGCATCAAGGGTTGCCTCGCCAATTCTGAAGGTGGGATAATCAAAAGCATCGTTAAGATGAATGCAGCATGTATTTGCCTTTATCTTTGCATAACCGTGAAGTATAACGGTTGAATTATTAAATGCAACGGAGTTTGTTGATATCAGCTTGATACCGTTACCGTTTGCGATATTGTTTGTAACAGTACCGCCGTAAAGTGCGATTTCAGAAAATGCAGTTGCCTTGATAACGTGTGTTTGTCTGTAGGCCTCTGCCTGATCGCCTTCCTTACCCAGAGCAAGTTCAACACCGTCATAAACATAAACTGAGCAGTTCTTATTGCTGAGGTCAACAATGGAAGCGTCACCTAATTTTGTACGCATAATGATTTTTGACTCGGTTGTTGCAGCCTTACTGTTGATAATGTGAAGGCGTGTCGAACCGTAGTCAAGCTCAATGAGTGAATCTGCTCTTGAGGTAATATCGATAGTATAACCGTTAAGATCGAGCACGATATCACCGTCTGATGCGAATGGAAGCACATAAGGCTCGTCATCATACTTATCGTCGTATGTAATGTTCCCGCTGAGAGCAATAGTATCTCCGTTATAAGCCTGTGCGGCATAATTCCAGAGATTATCTGGCGTTGATACATAGCCGTTACGGTTAAACGCCTTATAAGGCTCAGCAGCTGCACTTGCGTTCATACCCACAGCGGCAACAAGACCGATGAGTAAAATAAGTGTAAAGGTAAGGGTTAATATTTTCTTTTTCATTTTTTATCGTCTCCTTTTTTATTTATTTGATTACGATAGTTTCGATAAGAGGCTTCGCATCTTCGAAGGCGCCTCCGTTTATCTGAATGTAAATACAGAAATCACCTTCAGCCGATGTGGGAGCAATAAGATATGCAAGACCGTCCTTTGCCTGCATGAATGCATAGGTGTTTTCTCCTATCTTTACATCTTCGAAGGCTTTGTCCGTGTAAGCATATTCCACTGACTTTTTCTGTGCCTCAAAGCCCTGTTCCTCACTGATGTAAATTTTTGAGCCGGGAACAGTCTTATCGGCAAACTCAAGCATTCCGGGTGCATATTCGCCCTTGTATTCCCAGTTACCAGCCTCTTTAACAGTGGCATAACCGTTCGCTGTAGGAATGGCCTCATCAACAGGCGCTGCCGTTGTTGTGGGTTCTGTTGTTGTGGGTTCTTCTTCTCCGCCACAGGCTGCAAGGGTAAAGAGCAGCATAGCGGCAAGAATCACGGCTAAAAATTTCTTCATTTTAATCGTCTCCTTTTTTAAATAAATTTTCAGTATTACCCTACGATAAAATTATATAATTTTTACTTTATCAAAGTCACCCTACAAATGTAGGGTCTTTGCGTAAAAAAATATACCCTCGTTTTTAGCAGTTTTGCACAAAAAGAAGGGGCAAAGCATAAAAGCAGAGGCGGAAACCGCCTCTGCCAATGATTATTTAACCTTTACGTTCTTCACTGCTGACCATGCACTGTAAACTGTGCCGCTATCGGTCTTTGTGTAAGCTCTTACCTTGAAGTAGTAGGTCTTGCCTCTTGTAAGCTTTGACTTTGAGCCCTTGACTACATTTGTCTTGTAGGAAGCGAGCTTCTTGAAGCTGCTATCCTTCTTGGTTGAATAATAAACCTGATATCCACTTTCACCGCTTACGTTTGACCATGTGAAACTTGCCTTGCCCTTGGTTGTTGTAAGCTTGGTAATTTTCGGTGTCTTGCACTTTGTTGCAGTTTCAAATACCTTTGAATAGTCGCCCCAGATTGTTCCGTCATCCTTGGTATAGGCTCTTACCTTGTACTTATACTTTGTTCCTGCCTTGAGGTGTGATATCTTTAAGGTTGTTTTTGTTACATCCTTGACCTTAACATACTTCTTTTTCTTTGTATCATACTTATATACTCTGTAACCGTCAGCACCTGTTACCTTGTTCCACTTAAGGGTAATTGTTGTTGTGGTCTGTGAAGCTGTTACCTTTGTTGTTGCTTTGGGAGCGATTGTGTAGGTTAGCTTCTTTGTGCCTGTGTATTTGCCCTTGAAGGTGATTGTTACTGTGTACTTGCCGGCTGCTTTTCTTCCGCTTTCATACTTAACTGTGTAGTCAGTATCCTTCTTAAGGGTGTTGCCCTTTGAATCCTTGACTGTTACGGAAGGTGTCTGAACCTTACCGTTGTAGGTGTAAGCAGTCTTTGAAAGCTTGATTGTCTTGGGATAGTAAACAGTTGTGGTTGATTTAACATTGCCGCAAACTGAGCACTTATTTTCAACCTTACCGTTCTTTGTGAGAGTTGCCTTTGTTACTGCATCAGCATAAGCATGCTCACCTGTAGCGGGAATAACCTCTTCCTGAGTTGCATTACAGTTTTCAGCGGTACATGTTGCCACGTTAAGGCCGTTATTTGCACAATCGGGAGCAACTGTTGTTTCAGCCATTCCGAAGGTATGACCTGTTGCAGAAATTGTCATTGTGTCCTTATGTGTACATCCGGTTCTTATACAAGCAACCTCGCTGACACCATCAGTTTCACAGGTAGCGGGAGTTTTTACTTCCCAGTAATTAAATATATGGTCGAGAGCTGAAACGGGCTTCGTTGTAGTAGCGGTACATGCTCTGCCGGTACAGGTGTAGGTATAATAGCCATCCTCTGTACATGTTGCAGTACAGCTTGTGGGATTATCATAATCAAAGCTGTGACCGGTTGCAGGTATTGTTATTGTCTTTGTTGCACTGCAGGTTATCTTGTTACCCTTACAGTCATACTTGCCGTCATATTCGCACTTATATTTGATATAACCGTCCGCTATACAGGTTGCAACCCTGAGACCGCCTTCTCTCAAAGGCACCTGAACCCACTTATGTTCACCTGTTGCACCGAAATATTCACCGCAACCGTCACATACATAGCCGTTCTGACAGCTATACTCTGTTTCAGCGGGATGTTCGAGTGTGCCGGTGTTTTCAATGGAGCAAACTGTATGAAGCTCTCTTTCAAGCTGATGGTTATTGGGACAGGCTTCATCAGGGGCGTGGGTATCGCAGGGCCACCAATGATAATTTTCATCGTACTCGGTGTCCATTGCATTGCCCCATTCACAGTTATCATTGTAGCGGCAGGAGCTGCAGGTTCTGTTTGTGCTGCTGATCCATGAGTGTGCCTGAATTGTAAGGGGTGTATAGCATCTTCTGCAATAATACCAGTGATGTGTTGAATTATACGTCCAGTCACTTGCCAGGGAAAGATGTTCAAGAGCTTCAACATTGGTTATCTTTTCTTCACCGCATGCTGTACATCTCTCTGTCTTTACACCTGCTTCTTCACAGGTTGCAGTATTACTTATAGTTGTATATGTATGTGAGCAGGATTTGAACATTTCAATGTAGAAGGTGTCTTCATGTTTTGCAATAACCTTACCCTTATAAGTGAGAGAAATCTGCTCGGTTATTGTGTATGTACCGGGATTTGCATTTTTGAAGTTATAGGATTTAGGTCCTGAAGCAGCTACAGCGTAAATAATATTGTTTGAGCTGTCACGGATGACCATATTGCTCTGAAGGCTGACACCGAGATTTGCAAGCACGGGATTAAGAGCCTGCTCCTCAAATGAAACAGTTTTGTTATAATCTACGTTGCACTGACCGAGAGAATCCTGACTCTTGCCTACAGGCATTGCGGGACTCTGTGATTTATAGCCGATAGCAGTATATACTGATGTGTTGTCAGTAGTATACTTTAACCATCCGGGATAGCTGTTTTTGGCAAAGGTATATATCTCGCCACCTCTTATAATTACCTTCTTTTCAATATCATTCACAATCGCTTCGCCTGAAAGACCCAGAGATCCCTTTGTGATATTGCCTGCTACGATATCGTTATGGTTTACAAGCACCTTGTCCTGACCGCTGGTTTCCATAACTATATTTTTAACATCTATCGTAGCACTTTCAACAGCGTCAAAAATGTTTGCACCGCCACGACCGAACATTTCGGCATAATTGACTGTTACCGTAGTATTCTTTCCTGCCTTGACAACAGCACCTGTGTAAGAACCTGGTGTTGTACGGTCAAAAACAGATATACCGCCTCTTGCGGTAAATGTACCGCCGTTGATTTCAAGATTTGCAAGAACACCTCTGAGGTTAAATACAGAGCCGTAAACCTGCTGATTAATGTAACCTGTATAAAGGCTACCGTTAACTCTGAGAGCAGTTACCCAGTCTTTTTCTACGTGACCGATTTCATAAATACCGCCATTGATAACGAGTGTACCTTCAATATCAAACATATCTCTGATGGGAGGCATAACATAATCCATCGCATCGTCGTAGAGATAACCGTCAAACCAAATCATACCTGTTTTAGCTGCACTGGTATCGTTGATGGTAAGTGAATTGCCACCGGGGATATAAAACAAATAGTCATGATTTGTCTTGTCAAGGAACTGACGGTCATTTTTACCGTAGTAATCCTTGTAAACAAGCTTATGACCGTTAAGGTCGAGAGTTTTTTTGCCGTAAACTCCTGTACAGTAGTAATAGTTTTCACTGTAACCGCTGATGTCTTTTGTAAGAACAATTTCAGCGGTGTCGGAAGTTTTGAGAGCCGCTTTAAGCTCATCCCATGTGTCAACTTCAATCGCCTCTGCCGCTGATGATGAAAATGCCGCAATAGCAATTATACACACCAGAGCAAAAACGAGTGCCAAAAGTTTTTTAACCTTATTCATTTTTATTTCCTCCTTAAAAAAATAATTATAATCCCACAAATGTATTTTACAATTTTTCCGCAACCAAAGTCACCCTACAAATGTAGGGTCTTTTCGTAAAAAATGAAGCACCTGTTTTTGTACAGTATATACAAAAAGCACCCCTGAAAGGATTCTTTCAGAGGTGTCAGACAGCTTTTCTGTTATTCAATTGTGTTCTTTCTTTTAGGAATGATAATTCCTATTTCTCTTGCCTTAACGGCAAGCTCTGTTCTGGTACGGAAGCCTGTCTTTTCCATAATAGTCTGCACATAGTCTCTTACGGTATAAGGCGACATATTCAGCTTTTCGGCTATTTCTGCATTTGTGTCTCCGTTTATAACCTCACGCAGTATATTCACCTCACGCTCGGAAAGGTCTGTACTTTTGATGTAGCCGAAGGAAACCGACGGAGTTTTATCAGGATATATCCTCTCTCCTGCCATAGTTCTGTCCATCAGCTCTAAAATAGGCTCTTCACTTACCTCCTTATACCAGAAGGAGTCCACACCGATTTTTCTTGCCCTTTCAAGATAGGAAACCTCAGGCATAGAGGTAACGATGATAATCTTTATTTCGGGATGCTTTGCCTTGATTCTCTCTGCCGCATCAAGTCCGCTGGAATTAAGCTCGGTGCAAACATCCATAAGAATAAGGTCAATTTCTGATTTTTCGCAGTAGATATCAGCCATATCGGCATTTTTTATGGAGTGAACAAGAGTATACTTGTCGCTCATAGCTATGAATGCTTCAAAGAGCTGCCGGGGCATCGCCTGATCCTCAACAACCATTACATTATACATAAGAAGCCTCCTTTGAGGGGATTTTTAAACGCAGAACAAACTGCGGATAGATTTCTGTTTCCATTATACCACCTTCACTTTCAACACTCTGACGAAGTGAGGAAAGGCCGCCGCCCTCTGAAACGGGCTTTAAAGGCTTTGCGCCGTCATTGGTATATTCAATAACAAAAAAACTGTATCCGTAATAAAAAGTTACGGTAAGCTCCGTCGCCTTTGCGTGGTGCACGGCATTGGTAAGGCTTTCTCTGGCACCGCTCATAATAAAACGAAGCAGTCGGTTATCGTTGGGAATATTTCCGTTAACATTGAGCTTTATACCCATAAGCTTTGCCGCATCGTAAAGCTCGTCAAGATTTCCGCTCTCACCGCCTTCGGTAAAGCCCCCCTCAAAAAGATAGATCGTTCCCTTCCACATATCTGTAAGCTCTTTTTCAGTTATGCCGTCATCACCGCTTTCGATGTATCTTTTGGTAACAAGCAGAGCCTTTCCGAGCATATCGTGAATATTCACCTTAGCGGTAAGTATTTCTCTTTCACGGGTAATATCATAGACATTTTCACCGTACTCCTGAAGTCGGGTGTTAAGGGAGCGAAGCTCGTTATTGTTTCTCTGCAGCTCAAGATTAAGTGCATACTGCTTTGTAATGTCTGTAGCACGGATTTCATAAAGCTTCTTACCGCCGATTTTCCTCTCAATTTTCGTAAAGCTTAATGTGTTACCGTCATAAAGAGTAATTATCGGATTTTCTCCCCATTTTACCACGGTATTTCCCGGAAGCGCCTCACCCTTAGTAAGTCTTCTCCACAACTCGTTACCGTCAAAAAGCGGTTCACCCGTAATAAATCGGCAAAGACCGTCCATACGGTGATTGATAAGCTTCGGTACACCCTTTTCATTATGATAGCAGAGACCTGCAGGTAATCTGTCAATGCCTTCCTTAATAGATGCGGGGGTTATATGCTCACTTTTCCATTTTTCCACGAGATACAGGGAAAGCACTGACAAAGCCGAAAGTAAGACAAGCAAGGCCATAAATGCCCATCCGTATTCTGAGAAAAGGCCAAGCAAAAAGCTATGTCCTTTTATGCTTTTACGATAAACAAAATTAACCGATGCAAACAGGTAAAACAGCACAGAAGTAAACGCCGTAAGTAAAAGATTGATATTGAGTTTTCGTTTCTGTGCCTCAAAAATAACACAGGACACAACACAGTATATATTGATAACCAGAGTGACAAGGCAGAAGAAAACTACAGTATACTGCAGATATTCGGGTAAGCTGAAAAAGCTCATCATATATTTCCACCACCCTTTCCAAAACCGAGAGTGATAAAAACAGTTTCATCCTCACTGATAAGGCTGAGTCTTCCGCCAAGTCTTTCAGCCTCACTGTAAAACCTATACAGGGACAGCAGCTCCTTTTCCGTATCCGCCGTTATTCTGAAGCTGAAAGCATCTTTCGGGAAGCTGATTTCCGCCGTAACAGCGTAAAGCTCAGGAAGGATATCCTCAAGCACACTCTGCCACAAATCAAAGCAGAGAAGAAGTATATCCGAAGGCATAACCGCACTTTCGTCGGCGTAAACATCGGAAACACCGCCGTAAAGCTTTATATATTCCGAAGATTCCTTAAGACTGAGATACAATTCCTCACTGCTGAAGGACGGCCTTCTGTCCTTTAAAAGAGCAAGATTTGACCTTCTTTTTACATAGCAGTTAAGGATGCAGATATGAGCCATATTTTTTCTGAAATCGCCGTCAGAAGCAATAAGACGGGAAATCTTTTCAAGCTGAGGCTTAACCAGCAGTGAAATAGAATCGTAAAGTCTGGTCTGCTCGGCTATTTTGGCTCTCTGCTCACGAAGCTCATTCTCAGCACGGATAAGGTCGCCCTCCTCCGAAAGACTTTCACCTATCTGAGAAAGCTTTTCATTCATTTCATTTACAGCTGTCATATCCTCTGTCCAGAATACATAACCGCCCTTTATTCTGTCAGAAAGAAGAACAGTATTTTCATCTATCATAACATTATTCTTCTTTGCATTTTCCATTTGACTTTCAGAAAGAATAGCAGCATTATCAGAGCGGTAAATTACATTATTGTCAGAGTCTGCAATCTGAAAGGCCGCACTTGACTTGGAAACGATCTGACCGTAGGCACTGTTTGAGGGCATAATGCCTATACGGATACTGCTTTCGAGCATGGCTATGACAATAAAGCAGTGAGTTTCCGGCAGATTAAAGGGAGCTATACTCCACAAGCCGAATATATAGTCACTGAATATATATAATGAACCGAGAGCAAGCCAGAAAATCAAGAGCCAGGCTTTTTTCTTGTTGACGGCTCTGCATTTTACAGAAAGCATAATAACACCCGCAATAAGGAAAAAGTATATCCATAGCGTAGAAATATAGAAAAGAGGTCCCCAGGTGTACTGCTGATCCCATGCTACAAAATCAACGTTGAAGCTGAAGGCCAGCTGATGTATATCATTTGTAAGATAGCCGATTACGATAATAACACCGACTGCAAAAAGATAATTAAACACCTTTGGCAGTCTGTACTCCTCTTTTTTACCTACCCTGAAGGCGATTATAAAAGCAAGGAAAGTGGCAAAAATCTGTGGCACATAATAAAGATACCATAAAAATCTGCCGGCAAAATCACCGTCGAGAAAAACACCGTGCTTGGCAGAGCCTACGAGTATATACATAAGCATAAAGAAAACTACACTGAGCATCAGGCGGCGTATTTTAGCCGAAAGAATACTTCTTTGCACATATATTCCCCAGGAAAAAATTATTCCGAAAAAAACTATATTACTGTAAACAAAAACAGACTGAAGTGCACTTTCATAAGGGATAAGCACCTTTAAAACAGCGACAGACAGAAAAAACAAGCCTGAAAGGGCAGCAGGAAAGCGTTTGATTTTATTATTCTGCGACATAGGTATCCCTTCTTTCTGTTTCAGTTAAGGTCATTATACATTAAAAGGTATGAATTATCAATAGCAAAAAGCATAACGATGTGGTCATACGTCATACACATCTACGGGGTGATATAATGTTCGAACTTATAAAAGCACTGCTTGAAAATTTTCTGTTTTTCTTTCTGCACCTGAGAAATGTCACATCCTTTCCCAAGCCTCTTTCAACCGAGAAAGAAAAAGAGCTTTTGACGAAAATGAAAAAAAACGGTGACACCAAGGCAAGAGAAAAGCTCATAGAGCATAATCTGCGGCTGGTGTCACACATAATCAAAAAATATTATTCGGAATATGACGAACAGGAAGACCTTGTCTCAATCGGAACCATTGGTCTTATCAAAGGTATTGATTCTTTTGATGCAGATAAAGGGATAAGACTTGCGACATACGCTTCTAAGTGTATTGAAAATGAAATCCTTATGTATTTCCGCAGCAAAAAGAAGGACGGAAACACCATTTCCGTGAATGAACCCATCGACACGGATAACGAGGGAAACCCTCTTATGCTTATTGATATTATCAGCACTGAAGACACAATGAGCGATGATATCGACCTTAAAAGAAAAACACGCATCCTGTATGAATTTATTGAAAAAATCGAAAACCAACGTGATAAAGAAATAATAATCAGACGCTACGGACTTTATAACCGTAAGGAGCAGACACAGAGGGAAATTGCCAAGGATATGAATATATCACGTTCTTATGTTTCAAGAATAGAGAAGAAAGTTATTGAAGATCTACGTGAAATGTTCGGTGCAGAATGAGAAAAGCACAGGGCGGCAAACCCTGTGCTTAATGCTATTCAGATGCGAGACAGGGCGGCGGAAAACCACCGCCCGTTAATCACTTTTCGTTAAGACAGAGAACCGTCCTCTGTGTTCCCTTGTGTTTGTTCCTTTGATTGACCTTGATTGCGATTCTTTATCTTTCCGTCAGCAGACAATTGATTTCGGTGAATCTTTTTTACATGTCGTTGTCCAAATTCTCGAATCAGCGCATCAAAATTATAAGCAAATTTATAAACATGATATTTTTTACCATTAACAAAAAAATCAATATTTCCATTTTTTCTCTCAATATAGTAATCAATATCTTTATAATAGATTTTTCTTTGCTTTCTGTTTATACTTCTGAATGTTATATAATCAGAACTCTTATCAATTACAATTCGTAGTGCTAAACCATAAACAATATAACATAAACCAATTAACGCAAAAAAAAGCACAAAAAGAACGTTGCTGATTACAGTGCCAATCAATATACCACTCTTTGCCAATATTCCCATTCCAACACCAAAAGCCATAACTAATATACCCGCAGCAATAAATATAGGTGAATTTTTCACAGTAATATGCTCTGAATTGGCATTTTTTTTCGCTTCCTTATCCGCACCTTTAAAAAACAACAACCCAGCAATACGAGCTGCAACACTACTGAGAAAAATCACTAAAAAGGTTTCTAAAAAATCCATAGTCTCACCTCCCGTTAATAACCAAACTTCCGTTTGGCAAAAGCAAGTTGAACACAGGGGACGGTTCTATGTATTAGTAGTGTATTATGACCTAACAATCAATCCTGTCCCCTCTTTTAATTTAATATTAACACACCGAAAAACTATTGTCAATCAATTCTCTGAATCAATCAGGGGGACGGTTCTGATTGATGCCGTTCCATGTGAAGGACCTCTCCACCGCAAGCGGTCCCCCTCTCCTTTCAGGAGAGGCTTATGCGAGGGCGGGTGGCGGAAAACCACCACCCCATTAATCATTTTTATCAATCAACCGTCCCCTGATTGAATAATTACAGAAACAAGCTATAAACGCCCTCTTTATTTATACAGTTTCGAAAACGACAAAAAGTAACACTTTTTTTGAAAATTATTTTAAAAAGTTTTTATAACGAAAAAGCACAGGGCGGCAAACCCTGTGCTTAATGCTATTCAGATGTGAGGGAGTCAACGAGCGTCGGAGGAACCACCGCCCACTATTCATTCTTTATCAATCAGAGAACCATCCCCTGATTGATTCACTTTCTCGGCGGTCTTTCAAAGGAAATCTTTCCCATCTTTCCGCCACGGTATTCATCGAGGAGCATTACGGAGGCTCTCTCTGTGTTTACCTCACCGCCACGGATAAGCATACCTCTCTCCCGACCTATCTCTTCAAGAATTTCCCAGGGCATAACCTCGTGTATATCCTCGATGTTACT
Source organism: Acutalibacteraceae bacterium (assembly GCA_045613805.1). GTDB lineage: Bacteria > Bacillota > Clostridia > Oscillospirales > Acutalibacteraceae > UBA6857. The sequence goes on along the minus strand of JAZLBS010000046.1, from coordinate 32,436 downwards.
AAGCTTAAACCTTGATGTGAGCTTGTCCTCATAACCGTCACGAAGAACCTCGATAAGACGTACCGCCATAGTCTCGCTGTCTAAAACCTCATCCTTTACCGAGCCGATAAAGGCGAGTCTGTCCCCTACTACAGGGTCATCGAATTTCGGCCAGAGTACACCCGGAGTGTCAAGCAGCTCTATTCCTCCACCGATAGCAAACCATTGGTTATGTCTTGTTACACCGGGCTTGTCAGCTACCTTGGCACGGTTTTTGCCTGCCATACGGTTAATGAATGAGGATTTTCCTGTGTTCGGAATACCAACTACCATCATACGAAGAGCCTTGCCGGGCATGCCCTTCTCCTCGTTCGAACGGATTTTGTCCGCAAGAACAGTTCTTACAAGCTCGTGGTATTTGTTAAGGCCCTTACCTGTACGGCAGTCAACAGGCAGAGCATACTGTCCCTGCTCTTTGAAATATTCAATCCACTGCCTGGTTATGTTATCGTCAGCCATATCGCACTTGTTAAGAAGCACGATCCTCGGCTTTCTGTTTGTCAGCTCATCAAGCTCGGGATTTCGGCTTGACATAGGAATTCTTGCATCAAGAAGCTCCGTAACCGCATCCACCATTGAAAGACTTTCCTTTATAAGACGGCGTGTTTTTGCCATATGACCGGGAAACCACTGCACGGTTTGTTTCTGATTGTCTGCCATAATTTATCCTCCCTCAATAAAGATGAAAGGCTGATACATAAAGCATATCAGCCCCGTAATTTTATTTTACCTTCCACTCTGACACCGGATAGAAGCTTGTCTCCCCTGAAAATTCATCAATAGAGAAAACCTTTAGCCTTACCTGTCCGAGAATATAATTTTCATCAATAAATCCAACCTTATCCGAACGGCTGTCAGATGAATGCTGTCTGTTGTCACCCATAACAAAAACATGTCCCTCGGGCACGGTTACGGGAAAGCTTACTCCGTCACTGTCTATTGTTGCATTGTTGATATAAGGCTCATCAAGAAGCTGACCGTCAACGAAAACATCACCTGTAGAAAAATCAATGTCAACAGTCTGATTTTCTGTTGCTATTACTCGCTTTACTATGGGCTCATTGAACCAGTTGGGCTGCGTAATAATAACTACGTCCTTATATTCAACCTTGTTATCAAAGGCGCTTACGATGAGCCAGTCTCCGTCGTGCAATGTAGGCACCATTGAGCTTCCCTCAACACCAACCACACGGAAAAAGAGAGTGAAGATAACCATAATAGTCACAAGCGCCGTTGCAAGAACAGATGCGAAATCGTAGATATTTATTATTACCTTATCCTTAAAAGTAAGCTCATTTTTATTCTTTTCCGTAATATCCTTAATCATTTAAGAGCCACCTTTCACATTAATTTTTGACGCAAAAACAAAAGAGGAAGGGATTTACCCTTCCTTCCGTTTGCGTGTTTATCAGCCAATCTTTTCTTTAACCTTAGCTGACTTACCAACTCTGTCACGAAGGTAATAAAGCTTGCTTCTGCGAACTTTACCGTTTCTGACAACTTCAACCTTAGCAACGTTGGGTGAGTGAACGGGGAATACCCTTTCAACACCTACACCGTAGGATACACGGCGAACTGTGAAGGTTGATGAGATTCCGCTGCCCTTTTTGGCGATGATGGTACCTTCGAATACCTGAATTCTTTCTCTTTCGCCTTCACGGATTTTTACGTGAACACGAACAGTGCTACCGATGTCAAGTGCGGGTACTTCAGCCTTAAGGCTTGAGTCTGAGATGAGTTTGAGTGCGTCCATTTTTTGTTCCTCCTAAATTCTGCCACGTTCATTCCGATTCCGGAAGAGGACCGCTTGCTTTTATACTGACTGAATTCAGCCGGCTTGAACCACATTGCTACAGCAACGGATCAAATGCCTGAATATATTATCACAAGTGAAAGAAAAAAGCAAGTGTTTTTGCGAAAAAATTCTATTTTTTTCATATTCTCGTATCAAGTAAATCCACATACTTCTCTTTGAACTCTTCAAAGGTATCATTTTCAAGGCTTTCTCTTATCTTTTCCATAAGAGTATTATAAAAATAAAGATTATGCATTACGCAAAGCCTCATAGCCAGCATCTCTTTACATTTGAAAAGATGTCTGATATAAGAACGGCTGAAATTACGGCAGGTGGGACAGTCACATTCAGGATCAATGGGAAGAGCGTCCTTTTCATACTTTGCGTTATTGATGTTTATAATACCGTTCCAGGTATTGAGATGACCATGACGGGCATTACGTGAAGGCATAACACAATCGAAAAGGTCAACTCCCCTGCTGACACCCTCAATAATATTACCGGGAGTGCCTACACCCATAAGATAACGTGGCTTGTCCTTCGGCATATATGGCTCAACGGCAGAAATAATTCTGTACATATCCTCCTTGGGTTCACCTACGGCAAGACCGCCGATAGCATAGCCGTCAAGTTCTAATTCTGCGATTTCCTTCATATTTTCTACACGAAGGTCATCAAAGGTACAGCCCTGATTAATACCAAAAAGAAGCTGATTTTTATTGATTGTGTCAGGCAGAGAATTTAGCCTGTCCATTTCAGCCTTGCATCTTTTAAGCCATCTTACGGTACGGGCACAGGAATCCTTTGCATATTCGTACTTAGCAGGATTTTCAACACATTCATCAAAAGCCATTGCGATCGTTGAACCTAAATTTGACTGAATCTGCATGCTCTCCTCAGGACCCATAAAAATCTTTTTTCCGTCAATATGGGAATTGAAGTTTACACCTTCCTCTTTGATTTTGCGAAGCTTTGCAAGAGAGAAAACCTGAAATCCGCCGCTGTCGGTGAGGATAGGTCCGTCCCATCGTGTAAACTCGTGAAGACCGCCCATTTCTCGGACAAGCTTATCACCGGGTCTTACGTGAAGATGGTAGGTGTTTGACAGCATAACCTGACATTTGATTTCCTTTAAGTCGATAGCTGAAAGAGCACCCTTGATGGCTCCGCAGGTAGCAACGTTCATAAATGCCGGAGTCTGCACGGTGCCGTGTACTGTTTCAAAAACACTTCTTCGTGCTTTATTGTTAGTTTTGATTACTTTAAACATATAGAACCTCTGTTATCTCAAAAATACCGCATCACCAAAGGAGAAGAATCTGTATCTTTCCTCGACTGCTTTTTTATAAAAATTCATCGTATTGTCATAACCGCAAAAAGCACTTACAAGCATAATCAGTGTACTTTCGGGAAGATGAAAATTGGTAATAAGTGCATCAATGCATTTGAATTCATAGCCGGGATAGATGAAAATATCGGTCCAGCCCTCACTTTCTTCAATCCTTCCTTTGAAGGTGCCGACAGATTCAAGCGTGCGGCAGCTTGTTGTGCCGACAGCAATAACTCTGCCGCCTTTGCTTTTGGTGTCATTAATAAGCTTTGCCGTCTCTTCGGGTAACCAATAATGCTCAGAGTGCATAATATGCTGTGAGATATCCTCCGCCTTTACGGGACGGAAGGTGCCGAGACCTACATGGAGGGTGACATAACCGATTTTTACGCCCTTGTCCTCTATTTTTTTCATAAGCTCCTCGGTAAAATGAAGACCTGCCGTCGGTGCCGCAGCAGAGCCGAGCTCCTTTGAATAAACAGTCTGATATCTTTCCTGATTTTCAAGCTTTTCGGTGATATACGGAGGAAGAGGCATCTGTCCGATTTCATCAAGCACGTTGAAGAAGTTGCCCTCATAGAAAAACTTCACAAGTCTGTTACCGCCCTCAAGAACATCAATAACCTCAGCAGAAAGTATACCGTCTCCGAAGGTGAAGCGTGTGCCGGGCTTCGCTCTCTTTCCCGGACCAGTGATGCATTCCCATACATCGCCACCTTTATTGGTCAGAAGAAGAAACTCCACTCTGGCCCCCGTGCCGTCCTTGATACCGAAAATACGGGCAGGAAGAACACGGGTATTGTTGAGAATAAGGCAATCGCCCTCTCTCAGCTCGTCAAGTATATCATAAAAATGCTTATGCTGAACTTCACCGCTTATCTTATCCACGAGCATAAGCCTGGACGAATCTCTCGGCTCTACGGGATGCTGCGCAATAAGCTCTTCGGGTAAATCATAGAAAAAATCTGATTTATTCATTTCAATTCCTTTCACAAACTTGTAAAAATTGATTGACACTTTAATTCATAAGTGATATTATATAAAAGTTATTATCTATTATAGTGCATAATGCTCAATTAAGCAACAGTTTTATGCAAAATAATATGAATAAAATTTGGATAAAAAATAGAGGTGTTTATTATGAAAAAGTATAAGGTCGGTATTATCGGTGCTACCGGTATGGTAGGTCAGCGCTTTGCAACCACGCTTGACGGCCACCCCTGGTTTGATGTTGTTTGTCTCGCAGCAAGCGGACGTTCAGCAGGCAAAACCTATGAAGAAGCTGTCGGTGAAAGATGGAGAATGCCCACTGCTATGCCCGAAAGCATGAAAAACCTTATCATCAAAAACGCAACCGACGACATCAAGGAAATCGCTGCTTCGGTTGACTTCGTTTTCTGCGCAGTTGATATGAAAAAGGATGAAATAAAAGCTCTTGAAGAGGCTTACGCAAAGGAAGAATGTCCCGTTGTTTCCAATAACAGCGCCCACAGAGGCACAGCAGACGTCCCCATGGTAGTTCCCGAAATCAATGCAGACCACATCAAGGTAATCAAAAGCCAGAGAAAGAGACTCGGAACAAAAAGAGGCTTCGTAGCCGTTAAGTCAAACTGCTCTCTTCAGAGCTACGTTCCCGCCATTTATCCTCTCGATAAGGAATTCGGTGTAAAGGAAGTTCTCGTATGTACCTATCAGGCTATCTCGGGCGCCGGTAAAACCTTCGAAAGCTGGCCCGAAATGGTTGATAATGTTATCCCATTCATCGGCGGCGAAGAAGAAAAGAGTGAACAGGAGCCTCTTAAAATCTGGGGTAAGGTAGAAAATGATGTTATCGTTAACGCAACCTCTCCTGCTTTCACTGCGCAGTGCATCAGAGTTCCCGTTTCCGACGGTCATATGGGTGCAGTGTTTATGCGCTTTGAGGACGGCAAAAAGCCCTCCAAAGAAGAAATTCTTAAGGTGTGGGATAATTTTGCAGGCAGAGCACAGGAATTAGAGCTTCCCTCCGCTCCCAAAAAGTTCCTCCACTACTTTGCCGAGGACAATATGCCTCAGACCAAGCTTAACCGTAACCTTGAAAACGGTATGGCTGTTTCCATCGGCAGACTCCGCGAGGACAGCCAGTACGATTACAAATTTGTATGCCTTTCACACAACACTCTCAGAGGTGCAGCAGGCGGTGCAGTTCTTCTTGCCGAGCTTCTCTGCGCTGAGGGTTATATGGACTAAACATATTTTCTGAGGAGGTTTTTCAATGAAGCCTGTCTTTATCGGCAGCGGAGTTGCAATTATAACTCCCTTTGATAAGGATGGTAAAATCAATTTCAAAAGATTTGAAAAGCTCATAGAATACCAAATTGAAAACAAAACGGATGCTATTATTGTCTGCGGAACAACCGGTGAAGGTTCAACACTTACTGTTTATGAAAGACTCAATCTCTTCTCAACAGCAGTAGAGGTTGCACAGGGACGTGTACCCATCATCGGCGGCACAGGCAGTAATAGCACTTCTTTTTCCCTTTCTCTCATAAAAGAAGCGGAAAAGACGGGGATTGACGCCCATCTGTCAGTTACTCCATACTACAATAAAACCTCGCAGGAGGGTCTTGTGAAGCACTATTATGCTTTAGCCGAAGAAGCAGAAAAGCCGCTTATTATTTACAATGTACCTTCAAGAACAGGAATGAATATAACCCCCGAAACCTACAAAAAGCTTTCACAGCACAATAATATCTGTGCTGTAAAGGAAGCGGATCCCAACATGGCAAAGCTTATCAAAGCTGTTAAGCTATGTGAGGGTAGGCTTGATTTTTACACCGGCAATGACGACCTTATCTGTCCCGCTGTCGCCTGCGGATGCAAGGGTGTAATTTCGGTTCTGGCAAATATAATGCCTGAATTCACCCACACAATGACCGTAAAGGGAATAAACGGAAGCATTGATGAATGCAGAAAAATGCAGGAAGAGGCAATTGAGCTTATTGAAGCTCTGTTCTGTGATGTAAACCCCATCCCCGTTAAAGCTGCAATGAAAAAACTCGGCATGGATTCGGGTGTGCTGCGGCTTCCTCTTTGTGAAATGAGCAAGGATAAAAAAGAAAGGATTGCAGAACACCTCAACATACTTAAAAGCAAAATATCTTCATTATGAAAAGCAGTAACCGTTGCAAATTGATTTGTTGCAACGGTTACTGTTTTATCTTATTACTTTATATATAAGCTCACTTTTCACAGGCTCTTCATCAGAAACCTTGACAGCTTCAAAAAACAGCTTTTCGGCAGAAAGAATTTTGCATTCATCGTTTGTATGGAATTCAGCTATAACATCGCCCTCTCCAACTTTATCTCCCGTCTTCTTATGAAGAATTATACCCGCAGTATAATCTATGCTGTCTTCTTTTTTCTCGCGGCCTGCTCCGAGAACCACGCTTGCTGAGCCGATTTTTTCTGCATCCTTAAGAGAGATATATCCGCTTTCCTTTGCAAGAACCTTATGAACAATTTTAGCCTTAGGAAGCTTATCGGTATCGGTTATAACATCTATATTACCTCCCTGAGCAGAGATAAATTCGAGAAACTTTCTGTAGGCAGAGCCGTCATCGAGAGCCCTTTCGCATAAGGCTCTTGCCTCGGCACAGTCAATTTTTCTGGCAAGAGCAACAAGCTCAGAAGCAAGTGTGAGACTTACCTCCCGAAGGTCAGCAGGGCCTTTTCCTCTGAGCGTTTCAACCGCTTCAACAATCTCAAGGGTATTACCTATGTTTTTTCCGAGAGGTGTATCCATATCTGAAATAACCGCAGCCATTCTTCTGCCCGCCATTTTACCGATATCAACCATCTTACGGGAAAGCTCTTCGGCATCCGTTGTATTTTTCATAAAGGCTCCGCTTCCGTATTTTACATCAAGAACAATACACTGTGAGCCGGCGGCAAGCTTTTTACTCATTATGCTTGAAGCAATGAGAGGCATACAGCCTACCGTTGCCGTGGAATCTCTGAGACCGTAAATTTTCTTGTCAGCGGGTGCAAGATTGCCTGTCTGCCCCACAACGCAGATACCTGTTTTTCTGACAGTAGCAATAAACTCTTCAGGACTGAGAGCAACATTGAAGCCTTCAATTGATTCGAGCTTATCAACAGTGCCGCCCGTATGACCGAGACCTCTTCCGCTCATTTTTGCAACCTTTGCACCGAGAGAAGCCACAACAGGAGCGACAATGAGAGTTGTTTTGTCACCGACGCCGCCCGTGGAATGCTTGTCTGCGGTAACGCCGTCGATTACACTCAAGTCAAGCATATCACCTGACTTTGCCATTTCAAGAGTAAGAGAAACCATTTCTCTGTCGCTCATACCGTTAAGATAAATTGCCATCATAAGTGCAGCGGCATGATAATCCTCAATATCCTCTTTAACATAACCTTCGATGAAAAATCTTATCTCTTCATCCGTAAGCTCAAAACCGTCTCTTTTACGGGCTATAATGTCATAAATTCTCATATTGTTCTTCCTTTCATTTTATCTTACCGACTTATCGTAAGGCACGCCCGAAGCTTTGGGTGACCTTGAGTTTTTCGAGGTAAAGGCAAGCACCACAAGCGTAATCAGGTAAGGCAGCATCCGATAAAAGTTTGTGCTTATACCGATTTCAGCCAAAGCATATACGCCGTCTCCGTTAATGTCAATAGTGGAATAGGCAGCGGCAATACACTTAAACAAGCCGAAAATAAAAGCCGCAGCGGCAATACTCCACGGATTCCAGTTGCCGAAAATCATTACTGCAAGGGCAAGAAAGCCAAATCCCGCAACATCTCCCGTTGACGAACAGTTTGCTGTGGTAAGAGCAAATACAAAGCCTCCGAGACCTGCAAGTGCACCCGAAATTGTGGTACCGGCATAACGCATTTTTGCAACGTTTATTCCTACCGAATCTGCCGCCTGAGGATTTTCACCGCAGGAACGCAATCTTAAGCCAAACCTCGTTTTATACATTATAACAGAAAGAACTATAAAAAGTCCAATACAAATGTATGTGGAAATATAATTTTTTACCAAAAATGTATTTTCAAAGAAATTTAACTCCTCGGTCTTAGAAAATCCGAAGCTGCTTCTTTTCAGCATAAACCAGCTTGCAGCATCACCCTCAGACATCGTAAGAACATTCTGATTGACAAGGACGTTTGTTGCAAAAAGAACAAGACCCGGTGCAAGCATATTAAGAGCCGTGCCCCCTATTGTCTGATTCGCTCTGAGATTTATGGATGCGAGAGACAAAAGAAGAGAAAAAATTGCTCCGGCCACAGCACAGACAAGCATTGTTACAACCATAAGACTTTGCGCCTGTTCCTTACTGAAGGTATCTGTGTCCTGCATAAGCTTTATAAACAGAACACCCACAAAGGCGCCCAATATCATTATACCCTCAAGTGCAAGATTTACAATGCCGCTTCTTTCTGCGAAAACGCCCGCAAGCGCCACAATAAGAAGAGGTATTGCATAGGTCAATGTCTGCTGAACAAGAAATTCCATTATACCTCTCCCCCTTCCTCGGACTGCCTTTGTGCCTGATTTATTATCTCTTCATCGGAATGTGTGTTTTCGTCGGCAGAAGAAGGCTTTTTCATAAAAAGCTTCCTGTCAGAAGATATGAAGCTCTTTATCACAAGAGAAAAGGCACTCAGATATACAATTATACCTATAATGATATCGGTGATATATTCATTATATGAGGTAAGATTTTTAAGCTGCTGTCCCGCAACCGAAAGAACAGACATAAAAAGGCCCGAAAAAATAACTCCTATAGGATTATTACTTGCAAGAAGAGCAATAGGTATACCGTTAAAGCCTTCTCTCGGAAGAGACTGATAGGTAGACCAGAAAAACTCTGTGTTTCCCGAAAGATAATAAAGAGCCGCACCTCCGCCGGCAAGAGCCCCTGCAAAAGCCATAGAAAAAACTATCATACGGCTTCCTCTGATGCCTGCATATTCTGCGGCTGATTTGTTATATCCGCAGGCTTTCATTTCATATCCGAGAACTGTTTTTGAAATGATTATATAAACCGCAACAGCAAAAACAATTGCAACAAATATACCGCCGTTTATCTGCGACCCGGGAAAAAGCTTATCAAGTCCGAGCTTCGGTGTTGCCACACCGTTTGCTGTTGTCTTCATAATAAAGCCGACCTTACCCGACTCGCCGCCGTTGCGAAGAGAGCTGTTTTCAAAAATCCAGGTAACAGCGTTTGCCGCAATCCAGTTTGTCATTATGCACGCCAGAACCTCGTTTATGCCGATATAAGCCTTTAATATACCGGGAATCGCACCCCATAACGCTCCCGCCGCCATACCTCCGACAAAAGCTATAAGCCACACTGCAAGAGGAGGAAAAACCTCAGTCGGAATTTTAAGTGCAAGAATCAGAGTCGCAGCGGTTCCGGCAAGATACTGTCCCGGTGCTCCGATGTTGAAAAGACCTGTCTTGAACGCAACCGCAACGGAAAGCCCCGTCATAATTACGGGAGTTGCCCTGAAAAGCAAATTGCCGAAGGATACAGGATTGAAACCGAAAACAAGATTTCCCGCAGCGTCTCTGCCCTTACTGAAAAGTCCGAAAAAAATAAGCTTCAGTCCTTCTGCACCGCCCTTGACACCTATATCCTTTTCAAAGAAGGACACCGCCATAATAATTATTCCGCCAACAGCAAGACCTGTCAGTATTGAAAGAAGCGATGCCATAACAGACCTTGTACCGTCCTTTGAAAGCAGATCAGAAGCCCTGCTTTTAAGCTCACTGCTCCTCTTCATCTTCATCTTCATCCCCCTCCTCTTTTCTTTTTGTTCCCGCCATATAAAGACCGAGCTCGGAAACCGTTGTCTTATCGGGATAAAATTCTCCTCTTATCTCGCCCTCATACATAACGAGTATTCTGTCGGCAACATTCATAACCTCATCAAGCTCAAAGGATACAAGAAGTATTGCCTTACCCTCATCCCTTTTTCTTATAAGCTCACGGTGGATGTTTTCAATAGCTCCTACATCCAAACCCCTTGTAGGCTGAACTGCAATGATGAGAGGCTGATTTCTGTCAAGCTCCCTTGCAATAACAGCCTTTTGCTGATTACCTCCCGACATACTCCGTGTCAGAGTTACGGGACCCTGATTTGAACGGACATCAAATTCATCAATAAGCCTTTGTGAATACCTTCTGACGGCATTTCCTTTAATAAAACCCTTCTGCTGAAACTCATCTTCAAAATAGCGCTGAAGCACACAATTGTTTTCCAAAGAAAAATCAAGAACAAGCCCGTGCTTATGTCTGTCCTCGGGAATGTGACTCATGCCCGACTGAAGCTTCTGACGTACAGAATAGTCCGTAATATCCTCCCCACACAGAAACACCTTGCCCGATGTCATTTTTTCCAGACCTGTTATGGCTCTGATAAGCTCTGACTGACCGTTGCCGTCAACACCGGCAATTGCAACTGTTTCCCCGCCTTTTACTTCAAAGGATACATTATTAACTGTAGCCCTTCCGCCATTCTTACCGCCCACTGAAAGTCCCTCTACCTTAAGGACAGTCTGCCCGGGCTCTGCTTTTTTCTTTTTAACGGAAAGCTCAACAGGTCTTCCGACCATCATTTGTGAAAGCTCCTGCTTGGTGGTTTTTTCTGTTTCTACCGTGCCGATATATTTTCCTTTTCTGATTACGCTTACCCTGTCAGCTACAGCCATAATCTCACTCAGTTTATGAGTGATAAAAAGTATTGATTTTCCTTCACCGGCAAAGGTACGCATTATATTCATAAGCTCCTGAGTTTCCTGAGGTGTAAGAACCGCAGTGGGTTCGTCAAAAATCAGAATCTCATTATCTCTGTAAAGCATTTTAAGTATCTCCGCTCTTTGCTGCATACCAACGCTGATTTCTTCGATTCTTTTATGAAGGTCAATTTTCAAGGAGTATTTTTCGCTCAGCTCCCTGACTCTCTTTTCCACATTCTTTCTCTGGATAAAGCCGAATTTTGTACTTTCGCTTCCGAGAATTATATTATCCAGAACGGTAAAAACGTCAACGAGCTTGAAATGCTGATGTACCATACCGATTCCAAGTGCCGTTGCATCATTCGGACCGTAGATTTTCACAGGCTCCCCGTTCTTTTTTATAACTCCCTTTTCGGGCTGATACATTCCGAAAAGAACAGACATAAGTGTGCTCTTTCCTGCTCCGTTTTCACCTAACAGAGCATGAATTTCACCCTTTTTCAACCTTAGAGTGATATTATCATTGGCCACTATACCCGGAAACACCTTGGTTATCCCTACCATTTCGATTATGTATTCCGATTGCATAATCATTCCCGCTTTCTGTGTTTTGTTTCTGTATTATATTTTTGTCCTTATAAGCGATTTTTATGTATAAAAAAAGAGTGCTCCGAAGAACACTCCTTAACTTTATGTATTTTTGAATTTTTCAACGCTTTCCTCGTAAAGATCAAAAAAGCGTTCAACAATCCTTTTGTCATCCTCGTTACCTCTTACACACATCGAAAGAGTAATGACATTTTTCATTGATGTGGCCGAAAGAAGAACGTAAGGCTTATATTTAACTGCACCTGTCATAAAACCGTCTGTAGGCTCGTGACCTTCAAGAGCAAGAGCCTTATGGTCAAGTATACCGATGTTACTCATTGCAAGAAGCGGATTTGAATATCCGATTTTGATTATCTCTTCACTTGCTGCATGAGGAAGAATCTTGTAGCCGAAGCGGAGAAGAGGTAAGCCGTAAAGACCCATAAACTTATCCTTCTTGAAAAGGTTGGCAGAGTTTACAACATACTTGAGAGTTTCAATTATATCACCGCCGAGACGAGGTATTCTGCACTGCATGAAGGCGGTATGGTTAGTAATACCCTGTTCAGAGCTGTCCTTGATGTGACGTCGAAGGTCGATGGCACAGGAAATAGTCACACTGTCAGCAGGATTATATTCTGCAAGACGGTAGAGGGCATCAAAATAAGCGGCTACAAGAACATCATTTACGGTAGCTCCGTATTTTTTGCCTACGCTCTTGAGTGCAAAAAAGCTTTCCTCGGAAATCTTTCTGCGCGCGATAAAGCTTCTGTCCTCGTCTCTGTCCTCTGTAAGGGGAAATTTATGGTCATCCTTGGCGCAGACGTTCTTATAAAGATTTCTTGCCATTTTTTCCTGAGCGGGAGTAAAATCATCGTAAACCGATTCATAAGAACGGCTTCCCTCTTTAAAATTGAGAGGGATGATTCCGTGCTGCACATAATCATTATAATTTTTACAGAAGGCACCGATAAAATACTTGAAATCACCGCCATCCATACACATATGATTTTCAACAAAGCATACCGTTGTTTTTCCTGCGTGATAAAAAACGGCAACCTTCATCTGCAAATCACTTTCGGGTGGTATATACTGAGTGAGGAAAGCATCAACCTCTTTTTCAACCTCGCTGTCATCAATGCTTTTTTTAGTTATTACGTCGTCGATATCATAAGGCTTTACCTCCCAGTAAGGTCTTACCTTGTTATCGACAAAGCTCGAATGAAAAACAGGTGCCTTTTCAAAAAAGCAGATAAGAACCGTTCTGAAGGCTTCATAATTGATTTCATAATCGTAATGAAGCTCAAGATGAACCATTCTGTCGTTGAAATCACGGAAAAGATAGTGCATCTTGTCCCAAAGCTCGGCATTTAATCTTCGCTCCATGTGTCTTCCTCCTCTTTAACCTTTGTACCTGAAAGAAGTCTGACAGCCACAACAGCAAAATCAACAAATATACCAAGAAGAATAAGAAGCCAGCCCGGATGCCAGGGTAAAACCTTTGCAATACCGAGAGCGACATAGCAAAGAGTGAAAATTACGGGAATATAAATAAGTATGCTGAAAATGCCCGTCTTTTTGTTGAATTTAAAGCTCAGAAGCATATCAAAAATCAATGCAAAAGGAACGGCAAGAACGAAAATAATCCAGCTGCCCGGAACGGGAACTATAATCGTTGTGAAAAGGAACATATAAACGGCAATAAGAATCACCGAGGCAACGCAGAGAATACGTGACGGAAGAGTGAACTTGCCCGTTTTCTTTGTAAGCTTTCCGGAAAGAACAACAAACAAAGCAACAAGAACTGCAAAAACGCCGCCGACGAGAATCATCCATGTCTTCCCCCATGCACCTGTCATAAAGCTGATTGCAAGATAGAGACATACGGCTCCGAAAATTCCACCCATTGCACCGACAGCCAAAAGGGAGCTCTTTATTTTCTTTTTGCTCATCACTGTTTTGTTTTTCAAAGAAGCCTTGTAGCTTCCCGCAAGGTCAGGATATTCTTCCATAATAACGGCACAGATAATCTTATCATCCTTAAGTCCGGCTGCAACAAGCTCGTTGGCTCTTTCAGTCATTTCAGCAATAAGCTTCTGCTTGTAGCGGTAAAGAGATTCTGTTTCCTTCATATTTTCAAAGGATTTGTCAATATATTCAAGAAAATTATTCATATGTAAGCTCCTTCATCTGATTTTTTAATGCTATTTTACAATATAAATGAGAAACTGTAAAGTAAGTTAAAAAAATTTAATCAAATGTTTTTAAAATAAACAAAATCCCCACGGCAAAACCGCAGGGAATTTTTTCATAACGAAATTATTCGCCCATTTCTTTTTCAACTTCATCGTATGCAGTGTTGAACTTATTCTTAAGATCAACAACAACTGAATCATCAATGCCGAAATAGCCGAAAAGTTCAATTATAAGATCTAAAATACGAAGATAGAACTGTGAAAATACGTCCATTTTAATTTCCTCCTAATATTTGATAAATTAATTTTAACTTATTATATAATGTTTGTCAATAGTGTAAAAAAAGATTAAATATCAAGCAAAACAAAATTAAATATTTATTAACTATTCCGTAAAAAAAGTACAAAAAAAAGGATTCCCGAAGGAATCCTTATGTATTTACCTTGCTTTATGCAGCAGCCGGTGCGGTTGTTGCAGTCTCAGGAGCTGTTGTCTCCTCTTCAGCAGTGCCGTTGTTCTGTGCATTCTTAATCATATCTTCGATAATATCAATGATATAATCATCCATATCCTTTTCAACAAATCCGAAAATCTTTGCAACCTTAAGGTAAACAGAAACAAGCTTAAGAGCAATCTTTGCGAACTTGAGTGCAGGACCTACAGTCCAGAAGGGAAGATCGAGAATCCAGTTGAATTCACCTAAATCAGGGATAATGCTTTCGTTTCCTGCTTCGGGAGCTTCGGGTGCCGGTGTTGTTTCTTCTGTATCTGTTCCTTCAGCGGGAAGATCCGTTTCAGCAAAAGCAACAGTTACAAGTGAGAACATCATGAGCATTGCAAGTAAAATTGAAATAATCTTTTTCATTGGTTTTTCCTCCTTTATATTTGGTACTTTAAGTATATAATTTATTTATGACTTTGTCAATGTTTTTTTACAAAAGATTTTGTTATCTGAGCTCCTTGAGAGTATCCTTGACAGCATCAACGAACTTCTTCTTTTTCTGTGCGTCAAGACTTCTGTAAGCCATAAGTATGAATCTTTCGTTTCTTGAAATCTCACTGAGACCTTCGATTTTTTCCTCAACCACATCGGATTGGTTAGCAACCTTAAGCTCCGGACAGTTTTTTTCCACACCGAAAAGATAGCCGACTGTTACATTGAATATATCACAGAGCTTTACTATATTTTCCTTTGATGGAGTACTTTTTCCTGCCTCATAAAAGGTGTAGGTGCTTCTGTCTATACCTAAAATATCAGCAATCTCCTGCTGTGTAAGGTTAAACTTTTTTCTTAAATTTCTCAGATTTTCCGCAAGCATTTCAATTCTCCTTAAAACAATTTGTGACATTATAACACAAGCGGTGAAGAAATTCAACATAAAAAGTCAAAAAACATCAATCAATGCTCGGAATTGAAATAAACAAAAATGTTCTCCGCATCCCTTTTACTGATTCCTTTAACAGAACAAAGAGCTTCTCTGTCTGCACTTCTTACAGCGGAAAGAGTCTTGAAATGCTTCAATAAAACCGCCGCCTTTTTTTCTCCTATTCCTTCAATTTTCGTAAGAGAAAGAACCAAGCTGTTTTTGCTGTGCTTTGATTTATGATAGGTTATGGCAAAGCGGTGTACCTCCTCCTGAATAGTGGAAACAAGAGTAAAAACCTTTCTTCCCGAATTAATGGATATTTCATTTCCCTCGTCAGTAATTGCTCTTGTTCTGTGCTTTGAATCCTTGACCATACCGAAAACAGGAATATCAAGTCCGAAGGCTTCAATTACAGGCTTTACAGCACTCACCTGCCCCTGTCCGCCGTCAAGAAGAATAAGGTCGGGAAGCTTGCCGAAGCCCTCATCACTTCCCTCGTTTTCAACATATCGGTTAAGGCGTCTGCTTATTACCTCACGCATTGAGCCGTAGTCATCCTGTCCCTGAAAGCTTTTGACCGCAAACCGCCTGTAGGCACTGCGCAAGGGTCTTGCATCCTTGAACACAACCATACCCGCAACATTGTCACTGCCGGCAGTATGAGATATATCGTAAGCCTCAATGTATTCGGGAGTCCTTTTAAGGCCTAACATTTTTTTCAGTTCATCAAGAACAGCCGTATCTGCACCGAAAAATCCAAGATGCTCGCCGAGCTTTTGCGCCGCATTATTAAGACACATCTGCGTAAGCTTTACCTTGTCCCCTCTCTGCGGAACAAGAAGAGTTACCTTTTTACCTCTCTTTTCCGTAAGCCACTGTGTTACAAGCTCACTGTCACTCACTTCTCCGTCAACAATAATAAGCGGCGGAATCTTTCGCTCAAGAGAATAATAAGAGGTAATAAGCGACAGTCTTTCATCGGAAAGCTCCTCGCTTGTTTCAAAGATAAAATGCTCACTGTTTTTCAGCGCACCCTGTTCAAAGGAAAGAACAGAAAGACACGCCTTATTGCCTCTTTGTGCAATAGCAAAAACATCCTCGTCACCCTCTGAATTGACAACAACCTTCTGTTTCTGTGAAATTCTCTCTATCGCCTTGATACGGTCACGAAGCTTTGCCGCTTTTTCAAAATCAAGCTCCTCTGCAGCCTTTTCCATTTCGGCACGAAGCCCTTTTACAGCAGAGACATCGGGATTTTTAAGAAATTCAACGGCACTTTTAAGGCTTTCCTCATATTCTGTCTGACTTATCTTTCCCGCACAGGGCGCACTGCAACGGGATATAAAATAATTAAGGCATGGTCTTCCGCTTTTTATGTCACGGGGGAAAACCTTATTACAGGTAGGCAGACGGAAAATCTCCGCCGCACGGGAGCATGCATTTGTAACCGAATAATTGCCTGTATACGGTCCGAGATAATCTGCATCGGGGTCATCCTTACGGAAGCAGGGCGAAATCTTGCCCCAGGGGCCTTTTGTAATTTTTATATAGCTGTAGCCCTTGTCGTCCTTGAGAAGAATGTTATACTTGGGCATATTCTGTTTTATAAGACTGCATTCAAGAACCAAAGCTTCAAATTCACTGTCGGTAAGTATATAGTCAAAATCATCAACGTTTTCGACCATTTTTCTCACCTTTGTGCTATGTCTGTTCTGTGAGCCGAAATATTGACTGACACGGTTTTTAAGCTTTTTTGCCTTTCCGATGTAAATGATTTTTCCGTCTCTGTTTTTCATTATATATACACCGGGAGTAAGCGGCAGCTTCATTGCCTTACTGCGCAACTCGGGAAGTTTTTTGTTTTCGGGCACAGTATTACCCCCTTTCTTTTTTTATATTTTATCACAGCGAAATAATAAAAACAATAACAGAAATATTATTTGTTGATTTTATGACGATAATAATATATAATGAAAAGCAGTACGTCATTACGCAACTGCTTTTACTCAGAATATTCAGCTTCAATAAAGGAATCATCCTTCCATAAAAAAAGCTTATAAGGCTTTTGCTGTTTTATGCAATATTTGATAACATATTCGGTGCCACGGCTTTTTCCATCCCAGAAAATATACGCCAAATCGCTGAGACGTACTATTAGTTCATTCCTTACAAGCGGGGCATTTTTTCGATAAAGATTATATTCAGGCAAAATCTCCGTTACAGTTATACCTCTTTCATGTGCAAAGTCACGAACACGTCTGTCTATCCCCTTTGCACCTCCGGTATAAATCATAGAAACACCAAAAGTCGGAAGACATTCGGGAATGGGTACATCAAGTGTACGGGAGCCTACTATTCCGATTTTCATAATACACCTTCTGTCTCAAATGGATTCTGAAGAAATTTTAACACAAAAAAATCAGTTTTTCAATATAAAGGAGAATATCTATGTTTGAAGTAAAACATCTTAAAGGTAATACTTATTATTTTGAAGCATTTACAAATGTGGGTATTTATCGTCTCAATGATAATAAAGTTGTTTTAATTGACGGCACCGATCACAAAAGAATGGCAAAAGCAATCAATAATTATCTTAAAGCAGAAAATCTTACCGTTGATACTGTCATCTGTACTCATTGTCATGTTGACCATATATGCGGCAACAAGTTTTTTTATGAAGAATACGGCTGCAAAATTCTCGGCACAGAAAAAGAAAAGCCGTTTATTGCCCAGCCTGACCTCGAAGGCACATTTTACTACGCAGGTATTGATACAGATAAAACACGCAATCCGTTCTTTCTGGTTGAACCGACGGTAATCAACACCCTCACTGAGGATAATCTCCCCGAGGGACTTGAAATAATCCGACTTCCCGGTCACTCCTTTGATATGATAGGTGTAAAAACATCGGACAATGTTGTTTTTCTGGCAGACAGTATACTTTCCAAAAAGACATGGACAGAATTCAAGGCGCCCTTTTTTCATGACGTCAATAGCAGTATCCTTACTCTCGAAAAAATAAAAAAGCTTGAAGCAGATATATTTGTTCCTTCCCATAATGAACCTCTGACTGATATCAGAGCCCTTGCAGATTACAATATTGAAAAACTTACAAATCTTAAAGAGACAGCTTACAGTTTGTGCAGCGGAAAAACCTTTGATGAAATGTTTGCCAATTTTATTACTGAGCTTTCTGTAACCGTCAGAACAGAAAAGTATGTCAACTATTCAGTAATACTACGTAATCTTCTCCAGTCTCTTGTCGAAGACAAGCGTATAAAAGCCATTATGGACGGAAGAAGATTCATATATATCAAAGCTTAAGCCCCCTACAACTTAAAAGGAAGTTAAAAAAGCAGCTTTTTTTGAAAGATTTTAAAAAAAGTTGCTTTTTTCTATTGACATTTTTTAGCAATGATAGTATATTTGTGATAGTGATTAGCACTCAAACACAAAGAGTGCTAAAAACTGATAAACTAAACATCAGACTGATAAAAAGAAGGAGTGTGAAGAAATGGAACTCGGAAAACGCAAGGAAATGATTCTTGCCGCTATCGTTGAACAGTATATCAAAACGGGTGAACCGATCGGTTCCAAGCTTATAATGCAATGTCTTCCCATCTCCGTTTCTTCAGCAACCATAAGAAATGAAATGAGTGAGCTTGCTGAAATGGGTTTTCTCGATCAGCCTCACACTTCAGCCGGCAGAGTACCCTCTCAATCGGGCTACAGATATTATATCGACCATCTTATGAATGCCGACCAGCTCTCCGACGAAGAAAGACTGAGCATCAAGCACGAGCTTGAAAGATTCATGGGAAGCCCCGACAAGCTTCTTGAAAAAGCCGGAGAAATGCTCGCTAAAATAACAGGCTGTGCCGCACTTGCGACCACTCCTACCGACGAAGGCGCCACCATAAAGCATATTGAGCTTATGCCGGTCGGAAGAAGAATTGCAATGATAGTTATGATGACCTCTTCGGGAATTATCAAAAACGGAGTTTGCAAAACCGATACAGAAATAACAAAGGATATGGTAAGCACCTTTTACGACATTGTAAATGAATGCTTCATCGGCAGACCTGTTTCCGACGTCGGTACGGTTATGATTCAGACGCTTGTGGCTTCGCTCGGAGCAAACGCCCTTTCGATGAGTCCCCTGTTTGTTGTTCTTGCAGACATTGCCGCACAGGCTATGCAGGCAGAAATCAGACTTGAGGGTGAGCAAAATCTTTTGCATCACAGGGAATTCGGCAGCAGTATTTATGAAATGATGCAGTTCTTTGATGAAAAGGATAAGCTCGAAAGAGCGATTTCCACAAACAAGCCGGGACTTAACGTTATCATCGGCAAGGAAAATATGTACCGTCAGCTTGAAAATTCAAGCATGATTATCGCAAGATATTCCATCGGAGGTCATGACGGCGGCACAATCGGTGTCATCGGCCCCACAAGACTCGACTATGCAAGAATAATACCAAGCATTGAATATCTTACTTCACTTGTAGGTGAAATGTTAACTGATACATTGGAGGAATAAACATGGCAACAGAAAACACAAAAAAGGACGAAGAGATTATCGAAGAGGCTCAGACCGAAGAAACTCCCGTCAATGAAGCGGATGCTAAAATTGAAGAGCTTGAAAAAGAGCTTGCCGCAGCAAAAGAGGCTCACATAAGAACTCTTGCGGAGTATGACAACTACAGAAAACGCTCTGTTAAAGAAAAGGAAAGCACTTATGCCGATGCAAAGGCTTCCTGTCTGAGTGAGCTTTTACCTGTTCTTGATAACTTCGACAGAGCGTTGAATGTTCAGCAGGCAGATGCAGAAACCTATAAAAAGGGTATGGAAATGATAAATGCCAGCTTTATTGAAACACTTAAAAAATTAGGTGTTGAGGCTTTCGGTGAAAAAGGCGAAGAGTTTGACCCCAATTTTCACAACGCGGTAATGTCCGTCGAGGATGACGAGCTTGGAGAAAACACCATCGCAGAAGTGTTCAACAAGGGCTATAAGCTCGGCGACAAGGTTTTAAGACACGCAGTAGTCAAGGTTGCAAACTGATTTTCAGTTTAACATAAAATAAAACAAATCAAATTAACAAATTATACTTGGAGGTATATATTATGGCAAAGATTATCGGTATCGACTTAGGTACAACAAACTCATGCGTAGCAGTTATTGAAGGCGCCGAGCCCGTTGTTATCGCTAACGCAGAAGGCGCAAGAACCACTCCCTCTGTTGTTGCTTTTGCAAAGAACGGAGAAAGAATGATCGGTCAGGTTGCTAAAAGACAGGCCGTTAAGAACCCCGACAGAACAATCTCTTCAATCAAACGTCAGATGGGCTCCAACTACCACGTTTCCATCGACGGCAAAAACTATACTCCCCAGGAAATCTCCGCAATGATTCTTCAGAAGCTCAAGGCAGATGCTGAAGCATATCTCGGTGACACAGTTACAGAAGCAGTTATCACTGTTCCCGCTTACTTCACCGACGCTCAGAGACAGGCTACAAAGGACGCAGGTAAGATTGCCGGTCTTGAAGTAAAGAGAATCATCAACGAGCCCACAGCAGCTGCTCTTGCTTACGGCATTGACAAGGAAGCTGACCAGAAGGTTATGGTTTATGACCTTGGCGGCGGTACCTTCGACGTTTCCATCATTGAAATGGGCGACGGTGTTCAGGAGGTTCTTGCAACAGCAGGTAACAACCGTCTCGGCGGCGACGACTTCGACCAGAGAATTATTGACTGGATCGTTGCATCCTACAAGGCTGAAGAAGGCGTAGATCTCCGCGGCGACAAGATGGCTATGCAGAGACTTAAGGAAGCTGCAGAAAAGGCAAAGATTGAGCTTTCAGGCATCACTTCAACTTCTATCTCTCTCCCCTACATTACTGTACACGCTGCAGGTAATACTCTCCACCTTGAAATGACTCTTACAAGAGCTAAGTTCAACGAGCTCACAGCTGACCTTGTTGAAGCAACAATGGGTCCTGTTCGTCAGGCTATTTCTGACTCAGGTCTTTCCGTAAGCCAGATTGATAAGGTTCTTATGGTCGGCGGTTCTTCAAGAATTCCCGCAGTAAGCGACGCTATCAAAAAGTATATCGGTAAAGAACCCTTCAAGGGCATCAACCCCGACGAATGTGTTGCTATCGGTGCTTCACTCCAGGCAGGTGTTCTCGGCGGTGACGTTAAGGGTCTTCTCCTTCTCGACGTTACTCCCCTTTCACTCGGTATTGAAACTATGGGCGGTATCAACACAAAGGTTATCGAAAGAAACACAACCATCCCCACCAAGAAGAGCCAGATTTTCTCAACTGCCGTTGACAATCAGCCTTCTGTTGAGGTTCACGTGCTTCAGGGTGAACGTGAATTCGCAAGAGACAACAAGACTCTCGGTGTATTCAGCCTTGACGGTATTATGCCCGCACGCCGCGGCGTTCCTCAGATTGAGGTTACCTTCGACATCGACGCAAACGGTATCGTTCACGTATCCGCAAAGGATCTCGGCACCGGCAAGGAGCAGTCTATCTCCATCACATCTTCAACAAATATGTCCAAGGAAGACATTGAAAAGGCTGTAAGAGAAGCTGAGCAGTTCGCTCAGGAGGACAAGAAGCGTCGCGAAGAAATCGACACAAGAAACGAAGCAGATCAGATGGTTTACCAGTGCGAGAAGATTCTCACCGAAGACGCTGCAAAGGCTCTTGATGAAAACGACAAGGCAGAAATCCAGTCAAAGATTGATTCTCTCAAGAATGCTCTTCAGGGTGAGGACATCAACCTCATCAAAAACGAAAAGGAAGCTCTCACTCAGGCCTTCTACAAGCTCAGCGAAAAAATGTACCAGCAGGCTAATCCCCAGGGTGCACAGGGCTTCAACCCCAACGATTTCGCAGGAACACAAGGTGGCTTCAACCAGGGTGACTTCGGCGGTTCAGCTGATAACGGCGGTTATACCGATGCCGGCTACACAGATGCTAACTTTACAGACGCTAACTAATCAATAAGCAAAGGACACGGCTTTCGGGCCGTGTCCTTAAGAGGTATAATAAATGGCAGATAACAAACGTGACTACTACGAGGTGCTCGGCGTAAGCAAGAGTGCTTCGGAGGATGAAATAAAAAAAGCATACCGAAAGCTTGCAAAGCAGTATCATCCCGACCTTAATCCCGGTGATGCTACGGCAGAAGCAAAATTCAAGGAAGCAAACGAAGCTTATGAGGTGCTTTCAGACAGTGATAAAAAGGCGAGATACGACCAATACGGTCATGCAGGTGTTGACCCCAACTTCGGTGCCGGCGGCGGTGGCTTCGGCGGTTTCGGTGGCTTTGGCGGTGACTTTGACCTTGGAGATATTCTCGGCAGTATGTTCGGAGGAGGCTTTGGCGGATTCGGAGGCTTTGGCGGCGGCAGACAGCAGAATCCCAACGCTCCCAGAAAAGGCTCTACAATACAGACAAATGTTACAATTTCTTTTGAAGAGGCCGCAAAGGGTTGCAAGAAAAAGGTAAACATAACAAGAGTTGACAAGTGTAAGGAATGCTCCGGCACAGGCGCTGCAGCAGGCACATCACCTGAAACCTGTCCTACCTGCGGTGGCAGAGGTCAGGTAAATATTCAGCAGAGAACTGCCTTCGGTGTTATGAGCACAACAAGACAGTGTAACGAATGCGGCGGTAAGGGAAAAATCGTTAAAACTCCCTGTCAGAAATGCCGCGGTACAGGTCTTGAATCGAAGGCACAGACTGTTGAAATCAACATACCCGCAGGTATAGACGACAGACAGTCCCTGAACGTAAGCGGTGGTGGTAATCCGGGTGTAAACGGCGGACCCTCAGGTGACCTTCGTGTAAATGTAAATGTACGTCCCCACCCCTTCTTTGAGCGTGACGGCTTTGACGTATGGTGTGAGGTTCCTGTTACCTATGCACAGGCTGCTCTCGGTGACACACTCTATATTCCCACTCTTGACGGAAAGGTTAAATATGAGCTTCCTGCCGGCACACAGCCCGGTGAGGTTTTCCGCTTCAGAGGCAGAGGTATCCAGCAGCTTTCTTCAAGAAGCAAGGGCGATCAGTTTGTAAAAATTATCGTTGAGGTTCCGAAGAGCCTTACAAACGAGCAAAAGGAAATGCTCCGCAAGTTCAACGATTCCCTCCCCAACAAGCCTAAAAACAACATTGACGACGGCACAACAGTCGGCGAAGAAAAAAGAAGATTCTTCGATAAATTCAGATAAAAAAATAAGAGGCTATTCCGTGAATAGCCTCTTTGATTTTTTATTCTTAGTTTACGTCAACACCGATATCGCCGAGAAATTCAAATATAATAGTGAAAAGTCTTTCAAACCAATCAACGATACCTTTTAAATAAGTTTCGATATTATCTAACATATGTATTCCTCCTAAAGTTTATCCTTACTTTACAAGTATACACCCAAAATCTTTAAAAGTCAACAAAAAAAACAAAACCCACCTGCTGGTGGGTTTTGTCCTTAAACAATTGTTTAATTCAAAATGAATTATTCAGCAGCTACGATTTCTTCGAACTTGCCTGTTTCTTCGTTGTACTTGTAGCCGAAGATTTCGATGATCTTAGCGATAAGAGCGAAGAGCATTGTGTACATATCTTTGATTGTTTCAAACATCGTAATGTCCTCCTTTAATTATTTACTAAGGTTATCCTTAATATGGTTTTATTATATAACAGCAAATCAACAATGTCAATAGTTTATTCAAAATTATTTTACAAATACATAAAGAAAGAACACCTTTAACAGGTGCTCTTTCCCTAAAACAATTGTTTTAACTAGTTTAAATTATTTCTTGTCAGCATTTACATACTCGTCTTCGAACTTATCAATGTCTTCGTCATTAGCAAGACCGAAGTATGCGAAAACTCTGAAGAAATAGAGAAGAATCTGGTCGATGAGTGCTTTGAAATCGATGTTCATTATTGTGTGCCTCCTTTTTGTATTTATCAAGGTTCCCCTTAATATGATTAGATTATATATTATTAATTTAAAAATGTCAATAGTTTATTCAAAAAATTTTCACATTTTTACAAGCCATTTATTAACAAAAAAAAGAGACTGCCGAAACAGTCTCTTTTTATATGTACCGTTATTATTTATTGTTACCCATAATTTCGTCGAATCTTAAGAATTCAAAGATAGCATTGAAGAGCTTATCAAAGAATGCACGGATACGTCCGAGAACACCCTGGAAGCCGTCGACAACCTCTTCCTGCTGGCCGGGAGTAAGAATTGCTCCGCCGTTACCTGCGTTGGGAGAATCAGCATCAGAATCAGAGGGGCAGCAAGGACAGTCACATCCGCAGGGAATTATACCCTTACATTCTGTACAGCAGCTTGCTTCCTTGATACGGTTGCCCTGAGCATCGTACTTTTTTGCACAGGTAGTTAACCAGCTCTCATCAACATTGTTGCAGTATCTGCAGCATGTACAACTGTTTGCGGGATTGGGCTTATGATCGAGACATTTGCATCTTGTATCAACTTCAGCACCCTCAGCACCTACAACAAATACAAAAGAAAGAGCAATAATAAGAATTGACATTAAGATTGAAAGAGTTTTTTTCATATTGAATTCCTCCTGATTTTTCGGTGAGTATATAAAACACCTTTTTAACATCTATATTATAATGAATAACTTTCCAAAAGTCAACCTTTTTGTGAAATAATTAAAAATAAAGCTTCCGGCGGGGCAAACCCCGTTTACGGGGCGGGGATTCAGGAAGAAATCCCCGATGAAAGCTTTTTGCTTTCTTTGCCCCGCCGGACTCACCGCCGGCAAACGGTATATAAAAAGCATTCTTTTTTACAGATCATCAGCATCCTGTACAGGCTTTTCATTTTTATTATATGGAACTCCCGTATATGAGCCGTTGACATCACTTTTTATCCGTCCGTCATCAGCTCTCACCCTTATAACCTCACGGGCTTTTTTCATTATTTTGTCTCTTTTTGCTTTGTTTGTCACAAAAAATCCCCTTTCACGGTCAGAGCTACATATAGTATGAGAAAACATATACTTGTAAATACGAAAAAAATTTTGTAAAATAAATGCAACAGAACTAATTTTTTTATCCTCTAATGGTATGAACGGATGTGATAAATATGAGCTCAGAAATTATTAACAATCTGGTTATCAAAGCAAAAGAAGGAAATATAGAAGCCTTCGGTATACTTTACGAAGCCTACAGCAAGGACATGTATAAGTTTGCCCTGTATTATCTCGGCTCATCAGCTCTTGCTGAAGATTGTGTAAGCGAATGTGTGCTTACGGCATTTCAGAAAATAGCAACTCTGAAAAAGCCCTCAGCATTCAAAAGCTGGCTGTTCAAAATCCTTTACAATTGCTGTAACAAGGCTCTTACCGAAAAAATCAGAGCAAGAGAAACCGTTGAAATTTCTTCTCTCATTGACCTGTGCACAGAAGATTCGGATCAATGCGAAATAATCAGTCTGAGAAACTCCCTTGAAAAGCTTTCCGAAGAAGAAAAAGCCGTAATACTTCTTCATTACACGGCAGGCTATACAAGCAAGGAAATAGGTAAAATGCTCGGTCTCAAGGATTCAACGGTACGCTCAAAGCTTATGCGAAGCACAGAAAAATTAAGACAGATGCTACATACAGATGAGGTGACAAGATGAACAAAGATATATTAAATGAGGTATTTGAAAGAGAAATCGAGCTACCCGAAAGCCTTTCTAAAAGTAATATGATAAAAATGCTTCAGGAAAAAGGTATAAAGCCCGAAGAAAAAACTAAAGTAAAAATTTTACCCAAGGTGCTTTCTGCAGCAGCAATGCTTGCAATTATTACCGTAGCGGTATTTTCCTTAAGTCTCAGAAGTGAGTTCGTTGATATAGAACATCAGAACACACCCACCACTGCGCCGGCAGTATACCCGAACGAACATCAGGAAAACAAACAGCCTACTACCGCTGTACAGCTGACAACAGTACCAAATAAGACAAATTCTCCCGCTGTATCAAACCTTAAGGTGGCAAAAAGTGAAAAGGACCTGAAAAACCATTTTGTAAAGATGTACGCAGAAGGTAAAATCGACGAGTATGTAGACACAATATTCAATTACGGTGCAGAATTAATATTCGATTACGTTTCCAGTGATAAAGCCGCTGATGTGGAGTTAAACATGGCACCTACTATGGCAGCAACTGCAGCACCTCAGGCTGAAGCAAACCGCGGAGAATCCGCCACAGGCACTGTCCCCCACGGCACAACAAATGTACAGGTCACGGATGTTGACGAGGGAGATATCATCAAAAACGACGGAAGATATCTTTATATTGTAAATCAGCCGGGAAAAAGCTTCTCCGACACCAACGCAATTACAATCGTTGACGCAGAAACAATGAAAAGAATTTACAGAGGAAAAATCGAGCTTAAGGATTCAGAGGTATTAGAAAAAATCAAGGAAGACAGCAGACTCGAAAAATACCACAGCGACCTTACCACCGATATGTACATTCAGGACATTTATCTCGACGGCGACACTCTTACTGCTCTGTGTACCTACAATGAAAAAACCTATGTGGTAATCTACGACGTAAGCAAAAGACACGCTCCTGCAGAAGTAAGACGCTTTGATCAGGACGGCGCCTATGTCTCGTCAAGAATGGTTGACGGCATAATTTACACCGTTACCAATTACACCGTAAGAGGAAATTCCGCTGAAGAAGTAGAAAAGAAGGCCATTCCACAGGTAAACTGTGACTGCATTTCCTATTCAAAATGCTATATGATAGACGAAGACAGCACAAGATACATCGTTGTTTCAGCCTTCGACACAACCAATCCCCAAGGCAAGGTGAATGCAATTTCAGTTTTAGGCGACGGATTTGAAATATACTCCACGGCCAAAAATCTCTACGTTTATTCCTCTGACTATGACGACAGAGATGAAAACGGAATAGTAAAAACTATAGTGAACTCCTTTGCTCTCAACGGAACAGACATTACACACAAAGCTACAGGCTCCTTCAAGGGCGAATGTCTCAACCAGTACTCTTTCGACGAATATCTTGGCAATTTAAGAGTAGCTGCTTGCTACTACGATTTCCGAAAAAATGTTGATGTGAGCTGTGTTTATGTTCTCGACGACAGTTTAAGCATCATCGGTGAGCTTGCTGACATTGCAAAGGACGAACAGGTAAAGGCGGTACGTTTTATGGGAGATACAGGCTATGTGGTAACCTTCCGCAACACTGACCCCCTATTTATCATTGACTTTTCAAACCCGAGCAAACCCGAAATCACGGGAGAACTGAAAATCCCCGGTTATTCTACCTACATTCATCCTATATCCGACGGCTATCTTGTGGGTATAGGCTACGACGGAAAAAACGAAAATGTGATAAGTAACTCCGTAAAGGTTTCCGTTTTCGATGTAAGGGACAAGACAAACCCGAAAGAAACAGACACCTTTGTTATAAAAGATGCTTATTCCCTCGTAAACGAAAATCCGAAGGCTTTCTTCTTCTACAAGGAAAGAAATATGATAGGTATTCCCGTAAGCCACTACCGTGACGGAAACACCGTAAAAAGCATTCAGACTCTTACCATAGAAAACGGCAAGATAAAAGACCACCTTGGCTACATTCATTATGTTGTAAGCAGCAAGGGCTACAATGTGACCTATTACGGCTATCATTTCAGTAATCTTTTCAGAGGAACTTACATCGGAAATCTTCTTTACACCGTAGACAATAATGAAATCATTGAGCATAATCTTGACAACGGTGAAAGAATAAGAAGCTGTACCGTTGTTTCCGAGGAAGATATGAAAGTCTCATCAACAGGCGTATATGCCGAAACAACAGACGGATATCAGACAGCAATCACGACACCGGCTGTAGCACCGGCAAAATAAGAATGAAAAGCCGTGTCCTTATATTATGTTTAATAAAATTTAAATTGACACAAAAATATAAGGCTGATATAATCTTTTCATAACTAAGCAAGGAGAAAAATTATGAAGCCTGTTATTATCGACAAAGAAAAATGTATCGGATGCGGAAAGTGTGTCTCAGATTGTGTATCTGAAAAGCTTAAAATTATTGACGGCAAGGCAGAATTTATCTACGAGCGCTGTATTCAGTGCGGTCATTGCTACGCTATCTGCCCCGTTAATGCCGTAACTATGGCAAACTATAAAAATCACGAAGAAGAAAAAGCCTTTGATGTTACGAAAATAGACAGTGATGAGCTGCTCCGTGCTATGAAAAGCAGAAGAACAATCCGCAAATTCAAGAACAAAGAAATCCCCCTTGAGGATATTGAAAAAATTATCGAAGCGGGCCGATATTGTCCCACGGGCACAAACGCACAGGATTTCTCTTTTACGGTGCTTCGTAAATCTATCCCTGAGGTAGAAAAAGAATGTGTTAAGTTTTTCCGCGGTGCAATGAAGATTGCATCACCTATCAAAAAATACATCGGCAACGTTACTATCGACGATAATTTCTTCTTTAAAAGCTCTAATGCCGTTATCATCGTCAGCAGTAAGGGTAGCACAAGTGCCTGTCTCGCCTCGTCATATATGGAGCTGATTGCCGCCACCATGGGTATAGGTGTGCTTTACAGCGGATTTTTTGTAGCAGCATCAAAGCTTAATCCGAAGATAAAAAAGATGATTAACCTTCCTGACGGTCACTCTGCCGTCACCTGTCTTGTTCTCGGCTATCCTGATGTGAAATTCGAAAGAATACCGCCGAGAAACAAGGCTGAAATAAGATTTGATTAATAAGTAAAAAGGACAGATATACCGTGGCAAGCCACAGCGTATCTGTCCATTTTTTATTATCCTTTTACCAAATCATATAATTTCTGCTTAAACGAATACTTTCCCATAAGCTCCTCTACGCCCGAAAGGTCAGGTGTGAGGGGCTTTTTAAGCTTGCAACGAAGCATAAGATTTTTAGGTGAATGGGCGAAATCCACAAACTCGATTATATCTGTCTCATAACCGCAAAGACGAAGAATCTCCGCTCTTATGCTGTCAGTGAGAAGTGCAGAAAAGCGTTCCTTGATAAGCCCGTGATTAAGCAGAATATCATAATCTCCGCCTTTTTTGATTGATGAGCAAATTTCGTGCTGACAGCAGGGCACGGAAAAGATATGCTTTACCTTATGACTTATAGCGTGATAAAGAGCAAAATCTGTAGCAATGTCACAGGCATGAAGAGTAATTACCATATCCACTTCGTCCTCAAAAAGCTCCCCTTTGGTTACATCGTTGACATAAAATTTCAAGCCCTCATAGCCGTAGCTTTCTGCAATTTTATTGCAGTTTTCAACCACATCCTCTTTAAGATCATATCCCAGAACAGTAGCCTTGACCTTTTTAATGTGTGTGAAGTAATAATATACAATAAAGGTGAGATATGATTTACCGCAGCCGAAATCAAGAATAGTAATTTCATCCTTATTCATTTTATTGAAGCTGTCATCAATTATCTCAATAAAACGGTTAATCTGCTTATACTTGTCGTATTTACTGTTAACCACCTTAAAATCCTTTGTAAATACACCGAGATCAACAAGTGCAGGAATGTTTTCGCCTTGCTTAAGGATGTAGGATTTTTCTTTATTATGACTTTTCGGCTCGACCTTCTTTACTGTATTTGCTGTATCTTTTCTCTTTATCTTGTCAGGAAATACAGTGTAGTGAATGTTCACGCCCTCTGCAGTAAGAGAAATCTGACGGAAATTTCTTTCCCCTGTTTCCGTGAGCCACAAAAGAAAATCTTCTTTTGAAAGATTTTCGTGAAAAACTTTATTATCTTTGAATTTTTCAAGCTGCCATATTATTCCCTTTTTACTCTGAAAAGGTCTTACGGTGATTTTCGAAAATTCAAAATCCTTGTTTTTTCTTTCACTGAAGGCTATTTTCTTTATTTTACCCTCAAGTTCATTTATATCTTCAATAATTATACTCATTTTTACACCTCTGATTTTTTCTGTGAGTATAATAACATAAATATAATAAAATGTATAGCCATAAATATGAATTTCAGGTTGACTACTTCATTTAAATAATATATAATTTACCTATTAAAGAGAAAGGTGCCGTTCCTGAAAACGGCAAAAAGGTGAATTTATGAGCAAAAAAATCACTCTTGACACCTCAAAGAAGGTGTTCCCCATTATCCTTATGATTCTGGGTATAGGCGCTGCTGCAGCATTACTTATTACAAGACTTAATCTTGTTAATCTTGTAACTCTTCTTTACTGCTGCATTATGTCCGCCATTATTTTACTCTCACTCATTATCAAGAAAAAGGTTTACGCTCCCATGATTTTCGGCTATGCCGCTTCAAGCGTAGGCATGATTATCTTCCACGTTATATGGGGTGCAGATGCCGGTTTCGGTGCCTTCCTTGCCGATAAGCAGGCTGGCTGGTCAAGTGCTGCAAACGCTCTTTTTTCAGGCGAAGGCTCTTTCCTGACAAGACTCGGCGGCAATCTTCTTATGGCACTCCCCGCCGCAATCTGCCTTTGGGGTCTTTTCTTCCTTGCTAAGAAAAAATGCGAAAAGAATGTTCTTAAGAAGATTTCTTCCTTCGCTTTGAGTGTTCTTCTTATGCTCACATCCGTTCTTGCTGTTCTTATGGGTAACCTCAGAACAAAGCCCGTTACAGAAAGACTCTGGGACGGTCACGACGATTATCTTAAGAACGTTGACAAAACCAAGAGTGAAAATCCCAATGTCCTTTTCATTCTTATGGACGATATGGGCTACGGTGACACATCACTCAACGGCGCAATTTTTGAAACTCCCAACATGGACTCCATAGGTGAAAACGGCCTTAACTTCACAAACTTCTATTCAGGCTATTCCGTATGCTCACCGGCACGCTTTGCAACTCTTACAGGCCGCTATCCCTACAGAGGCTATGCTGACAATGTTATCTATCCCACAGTTCAGACAACAGGCAACTTTGCACAGACCAGAGTATATAACTCCTTTGAAATGGGAAACAATGTTGACGGTATGCTTGGCGATGAAATCACTATTGCAGAGGTATTCCAGAACGCCGGATATGCTACAGGTGCATTCGGTAAATGGCACTTAGGTGACTACGGTGAATATCTTCCCACCAACCAGGGCTTCGATTACTTCTACGGAAGCCACCACGTAAATGACATGTACGCCTTCTACCACGTAAGCGAGGAAAATGGCGAATACGAAATAGTTCACAGCAATGCTGAGCTCCGTGACGAAAACGGCAAAAAGGACCAGAGTCCTCTTACAGAATGGATTCACGGCGAAATCACAGAATGGATTACCGACACAGTAAAAAATACAGACAAGCCCTTCTTTGCTTATTATGCTACTCCCTGGCCTCACGGCCCCATATTTGCCGGTGATGATTTTGACGGCACAAGCGGCATGGGTACTTATGTAGACTGTCTTACTGAATTCGATACATATCTCGGTAAGCTCTTCAATACACTCGAGGAGCTTGGTGAGCTCGAGGATACAATCATTATCTTCACAAGTGACAACGGTCCCGCTCTCGAAGGCAGCATCGGCGACCTGCGCGGCGGTAAGTATCTCGCTTACGAGGGCGGTCAGAAGGTTCCTCTTATGATAAGATGGGACAACAACGGCGGTCTTTTCGAAAAGGGTGAGGTAAGAACAGAAAGTGCAACATCTACCGACTTCTTCCCCACTCTCATTGAGCTTTGCGGTATCACAGGCAAGGGCGGTACAACCGGCTATCTTCCCACAGACCGTGTAATTGACGGTGTTTCAATGATGCCTGTTATCAGAAGCAACACCCCCATTCACGGCGAAGAAAATCCCATTCTTCATATGAAGAGAGAGGATATCAAGGCTATTCAGTATACTGTGGCATCACAGGAAGTCAAGGATATGTATCCCGACTATGATTATGAGATTCTCGACAGCGAATATCTCACCCTGAAATATTTTGATAAAGCTCCTAACGATAACTCAGCTTTCTTTGATAAGAGCCGCAAGAACTGGCTCCACATCCTTACAGATGACTATCAGGAAAACTACAATCGCACCACAGTTTACCCTGAAATCTCAGAAAAAATGAACGGTGAACTCAAGGGCATTCAGCAGAATTTCAAAGAAAACAGAAGAGGTATTGTTGAATAATGCCACCGCTGTCTATAATGATAAAGCCTGCATCTTCACTTTGTAATCTTCGGTGTAAATATTGCTTTTATTGCGATGTTGCCGCCAACAGAGAGGTTTTTTCTCTGGGCAAAATGAGTGAAGAGACGGCACGAAAGCTTATAAAAGATGCCCTGAAATTTGCAGACGGCTCA
>JAZLBS010000045.1:0-6108 GCA_045613805.1 Acutalibacteraceae bacterium | reverse complement strand
GCTGAAGCTTTTGGTTATATTAAAACGGTTAACTCGTTCTCTGAATTTATCTTTTACTCTTGTTTATTTTCTACACGCTCGAGCCGCTGGGGCTTTTACTTTGGCACAAGCGAGCGCCAAAGTAAACAAAGCGCCCTTTTTTTCTCGGGAAACTGTGTTCCCCTCGGTGACCGCCTTCGCAAGCTCCGCGGAAACAGAAAACTACCCCAGTAGTTTATGTTTTAGTTTTATCTTCAGGTTCACAAGACAGAATTGCGGGCAAGTCTTCAAAAAAATTCAGTCCGCCGAATCATCAATCTGATTTGGCGGACTGTTTCTTTATATTTTATTTAACCTTAAGCGCCACTTTGCATTTTGCATTCAGCACTTTGCACTTATTTCTTAACAGCTCTCTGCACAGCCTTTACAATTTCAACTACAGGAATAGTGGAAATGCCGAGAAGCACACAAGCACCGTATTCCTTAAGGCTGATAGCTGTGAATTCAAAGGCATCAGCAAGGAAGGGCACATAAATAACTGCTGTGGTGAGAATGAGTGTAAGTGCCATAGCACCGAAGAGCCACTTATTGTGGTTGCCGAGAGTAAATACGGACTTTCTCTGTGAACGCATATTAAAGGAATGGAACACCTCTGCAAGGCTCATTGTGAGGAATGCCATTGTCATACCGTTACCGTGGATAAGCTCATAAACATTGTCGTAAACACCGTGATCTGTAACTGTCATTGCTTCAAGAGTCGCTCTGATAGACTCGCTTTCAACGGCAAAGAAGGTCATGGGGAACTCACTGATTTTCGTCATAAGCTCTGCGGAAATCATACCTGAGGCAAAAAGCTCATTAACGCTCATAAGATTGCCGAGGAAGTATGCACCGACAGTAAGAAGAGTTACCATAACACCCTGATAAAGAACATCTAAGCCCAGACCGCCTGCGAAAATTCCGTCCTTTGATGAACGGGGCTTTCTCTGCATAATATCCTTTTCGCCCTTTTCCATACCGAGGGAAAGTGCAGGGAAGGTATCTGTAATAAGGTTAATCCATAAAAGATGGGTAGGCTTAAGAATGGTAAAGCCGAGCATTGTGGCTGTGAAGATTGAGAGAACCTCTGAAAGGTTTGAAGAAAGAAGGAACTGGATAGCCTTTCTGATGTTGTCGTAAATTCTTCTGCCCTGGGCTACGGCAGCAACGATGGTGGCAAAGTTATCGTCGGCAAGAACCATATCGGCAACATTCTTTGTTACATCGGTACCTGTGATACCCATACCTACACCGATATCGGCACTCTTTATGGAGGGAGCATCGTTAACACCGTCACCTGTCATAGCAGTAACTCTGCCGTTATCTCTCCATGCGTTGACTATTCTTACCTTATGCTCAGGCTGAACACGGGCATAAACGTGATACTGCTTTACCTTTTCCTTGAAATCCTCATCACTTATATTGTCAAGCTCTGCGCCTGTGATAGCTTCGTCGGCTGACTCAATGATGCCAAGCTCCTTTGCAATTGCAACTGCTGTATCCTTATGGTCACCTGTAATCATAATTGCGGTGATACCTGCGCTGCGGCACTCGTCAATGGCGAGCTTAACCTCAGGACGGACAGGGTCAATCATACCGCAGAGACCTACAAAAACAAGGTCGTTTTCAAGCGCTTCACTTGTTTCCTCCTCGGGCTTTGAGGAAAGCACCTTCATTGAAAGAGAAAGAACACGAAGAGCCTTGTCTGCCATTTCCTTGTTCTTTGCGGCAATGACACCTCTTACCTCGTCGGTCATAGGAACCTCCTTGCCGCCGATAATGGCAGTTTTGCATCTGCCTAAAACTACATCGGGAGCGCCCTTGGTGAACTGATATATGCTGTCACCGAAGGTATGAACGGTGGTCATCATCTTTCTTGTAGAGTCAAAGGGAACCTCAGCAATACGGGGATAGCTTACCTTGAGGTCATTTTTATTGAGATTATTCTTAAGTGCGTGGTAAACAAGAGCTGCCTCTGTAGGCTCACCTATAACTGCTTCGCCCTCTACCTCTGCATCGGTGCAAAGAGCCATACCTGTAGCGAAAAGCTCTTCGTTATCGCAGAAGGTTTCAACAACTGTCATCTTATTCTGAGTGAGAGTACCTGTCTTGTCTGAACAGATAATCTGTGCACAGCCTAAGGTTTCAACAGCTGTAAGCTTACGGATGATGGCGTTATTCTTTGACATTTTAGTAACGCCCATAGAAAGAAGAATGGTAACTACTGCGGCAAGACCCTCGGGAATTGCAGCAACAGCAAGAGAAATGGCAACCATAAAGGTATCAAGAGCTAATGTGAGTGAAAAGCCTTCCTTGCTTGTGAGAAGTGAGAAGGCGAAGATAAATACACAGATACCGATAACAAGGAAAGAGAGAATCTTACTAAGCTGTGCAAGCTTAATCTGTAAGGGAGTCTGTCCCTCCTCAGCAGCCTCAATAGCACCGGCAATCTTACCCATTTCGGTGTTCATGCCTGTACCTGTAACTACAGCAACACCTCTGCCGTAAACAACATTCGAACCCATATATACCATATTCTTTCTGTCACCGAGGGGAACATCACCGTTTTCGGCGGCAGCGAGGGCATCTGTCTTTTTATTTACGGGAACACTTTCACCTGTAAGTGAAGCTTCCTCCACCTGCATTGTGGCACATTCAATAATACGTGCATCGGCAGGAATTGAGTCACCTGCTTCGAGATGGATGATATCACCAACAACAAGCTCCTCACTTTTCACCTGACAAAGCTTACCGTCTCTTACAACCTTCGAAGTGGCAGCTGCCATTTCCTGGAGTGCTTCAATTGCTGCTTCCGCCTTGCTTTCCTGAACAACACCGAGAACAGCATTGAGAACGACAACGAAGAGGATGATAATAACATCCGTGGGAAATTCCATATGTCCGCTCTGCATACCCTCAATTACACCTGTAACGGCAGAAATAACAGCCGCAACAATAAGAATGATGATCATCGGATCCTTGAGCTGATCGATAAAACGTGCAAGAGTGGATTTCTTTTTTGCTTCGTTGAGCTTGTTTTTTCCGTCACGCTCAAGACGCGCCTGTGCTTCGGAGGCGGTAAGTCCCTTTTCCGAAGACTTCACTTCAGCGAATACCTCGTCTGATGAATGAAGATAATGTTTCATAGTCATTTCCTTCCTTTGATTGATCTTCTGTCTTATTTTTGACAGAATAAAATTTATTTAACAAAAAAGACCTTTAACAGAACCTTACGGAACTGCTAAAGGTCTTGCTGCCAAGTAATTACCTGACCTGTAAACCAGCCCGAGGGGCGTGTGTTGATTTACAGCGAAAGCTACTCCCCTTTTTTGTAAAGGTTTTAACTTGCTTACATTGTAGCACAACGGGAAAATTTTGTCAACAGGTGACTTTTTCTTTTTCGGTTGAAGAAGCAACAGTCTTTGTTCTTCTGTATTCAAGCCACACATAAAGAAGAACAAAGGTAATAACCGTTGTAAGCATGGCAAGAAGAACATCATATACAGTATCAAAAAGATAGTAAAGCTGTGTATTGCCTACGCCGTGACCGAAAACCTTAAAGAAGAAGCTGTCATCAGAGGGACCCCAATAAAAGCCCTGGTTTGATGTGCCCCAGATGAAATCTCCGATAAATTCGCTCACTTCCCAGGCAGGCATAATAAAGCAGGAGAAGCAGAAGGCAAAAAGAGCAATAAGAAAGCTGTCCTTTCTGTTTTTATGCTCAACAAGAACAAGAGCAATATAGTATCCCGCCATCACACAGAGTATACCTGAAATGAAATGGAGAAAAAGGTCAAATCTCGGAACGATATTGTAAACGAAGCAATAATTTCCGCCGTAGGAGCCAAGGAAAACAATCACTGTAATAAGACTTTGGGTTTTGTAGCTTATTTTCGACAGAACAGACTCTCTCGGAAAAACAAGATGAACAAGAGTTACGGCAAAGGTTCCGATAAAATTTGCAAGCATAAGCGTAGCCTCGGCACGGTTATCCCATTCAAAAAAAGCATAAAGCATACAAAGACGTATACACCACCAGAAAAGGCGGTCAAATATGCTTGTGTCAGCATTTACCTTCTCTATTTCAAGGCATATTTTATCATAGATACGGGAAGGAATATTTTTGAAAAAGGATAAAGCATCCCTCTTCTTCCGTACAAACAGCTCCTTGCTTCTGAGTCTGAATCTGAGATAAACAACTGCCGCTGACAAAACGCCTCCCACTATAGAAAAGATAAAATCTTCATCTGTATCAAGAAGAGGTCTTTGTTCATTGGGACTCATTGCAAGACCGAAAACATTGTAAAGCCAATGATTATCCTCAACAAATTCAACATGGCAGAGATTAGTACCGAAAAGGAAGTCACTGAAAAATTCTGTCAGCTTGCGTAAAATAGTCACAGTACCCGCAAAGCAGAAGGTAAAAAAGGTGACGAAGAGACATTCGTTCTTTTCTCTCGGCTTTCTTAATGCCATTGCTATGTAATAGCCCGCCGCGCCGCTGAAAATACCGCCCGCAAGCTGAACAGCCAGGTCAAAGTCGGGATTTTTCTCAAGCACACCAAGGCCGATAGCAGCCACGGTGCTCACCGAAGAAAGAAAGCATATAAAGGTCTGCATTCGGTAAGAAATACCGCACTTCGGAAAAATCAGACGGATAATATCCACCGCAAAGGTCAGTACAAAAACAATAAAATAAAAAACTGCTTCGCCCCTGTTTGTTGCTCCGCAGTACAGCAAGGCGGCTCTGACAGCCCACCAGAAAACAATTTCAGCCACAGTAGCCTCCGACTTTACAGCGGTCAGTATATTTCTGTTTTGTGAAAATTCATTATTCATAGTTATATCACCTTCAATAAGATTCAAAAGGTATTATAATCATATTATATTTTTTTGTAAATAGTACTCATATAAAAGTCACTTTTTCGTAATAATTACACATTCTGTTCGTCAAGACTGAGATAAAATCCGGGAATAAAATCACGGATAAAGTCCTCACATTCGGGCATATTCATCTCTTCAATTGACTTTTTTGTACTTTCAAGTGCCTTTGAAAACTCCTTGTTTCCCGCCTTCTCCTCCTCGATACATTTGATAAGAGCAGAAATTTTATCTGCCGCTTTGAGAATCTTCCACAGGTATTCGTCATCCTTGTCAGGGAAAAAAGCACATGTATAATATTCCCTCATATCATCGGGAAGCATAGAAAGAAGCTTTTCACTCGCCAGATTTTCAACCTCAGCAAAGGCATCACGCAGGGTGGCACTGTGATATTTGACGGGGGTAGGCATATCACCCGTAATTATTTCAGGCATATCGTGGTAAAGACCTAAAAAAGCAGCCCTTTCACAGTTGAGGCTTCCGCCGTAACGGACATTTTTTATTACAGCAAGAGCATGGGCAATGGCAGCTACATCGTTGCTGTGCTCACTTATATTTTCACTGAAGGTGTTACGCATAAGAGCCCAGCGGTTGATGTATTTCATTCTTGAATGCATTGCAAAAAAATGATTATTCATAGTTTTCTCCTTTTTATAGGTCGGTATTTTTCAATTAAAGGCTGCGGAATTTATCCGCTCAGGGTGCACCGTAATCGAAGCGCGTACTTTTTTATCCATAGATTAAGTTTTTATTTTTACACTCTCGAGCGACTAAGGCTTTTTACTTTGGCACAGATAAGCGCAATTGCCTCCCCTGAAAGCGGAAGGTGGCAGCCGTCAGGCTGACGGAGAGGTAATTCCACACCAAACTTGCTTATATCGGTAGGGGCGGATAATATCCGCCCGATTGCTGAAGCTTTTGGTTATATTAAAACGGTTAACTCGTTCTCTGAATTTATCTTTTACTCTTATTTATTTTCTACACGCTCAAGCCGCTGGGGCTTTTACTTTGGCACAAGCGAGCGCCAAAGTAAACAAAGCGCCCTTTTTTTCTCGGGAAACTGTGTTCCCCTCGGTGACCGCCTTCGCAAGCTCGGCGGAGATTGGAAATTGATTTCTACTTTATGTGTGTTTTCATAATGTGCTTTCTGCCTTTGGTCTGCTAAGCCAACCCAACAGAAAACACTGTCTTTAAAATATCACTTTCACA
>JAZLBS010000044.1:0-47763 GCA_045613805.1 Acutalibacteraceae bacterium | reverse complement strand
TTAAACAAAAAAATTCAAAACGGTTCTTGCATTTTGACCAAAGAGTAGAAACGATGATTTTTGAGAATTTTTTTGTAAAAAACTATTGATTTTTTGATTTTTGTAGTGTATTATATGCACGTACTTGAGAGACAGGTACAAACACAGGAACGAAAGTTCCGACTTAATATGCTTACTCCACTATAATGTTTTCTTCATATTTTCTCCTTTTAAAAGCACTCGGTTTCTCCCCGGGTGTTTTTAACTTTTATAATTAAGTTTCTTCTGAAATTACGTCTCAGAGAGTGCGACTGCTTTTTTATTGTAAAAAAATAAAAAAAGTGGTCTTTTTTATTGACTTTAGCACTTCATTGTGATAAAATGCTAACACACTAAAACGAAGGAGCGTAAAATTTATGTATAAAAGAAATCTGCAGGCAGTTGAAAGATTATATAAGGCTGTTCTTACTTTAAAAAGCAGTGAGGAATGTTCGCTCTTTTTTGAGGATATATGTACTATTCAGGAGCTTGAAACCTTTGCTCAGAGGCTTGAGGTAGCTGAAAATCTTGCAAAAGGAAAAAGCTACCAGGAGGTAAATAAAATCACCGGAGCATCCACCGCTACAATCAGCCGTGTAGGTAAGTGCATAAACTACGGTGCGGGCGGATATGAAATGGTAATAGACAGACTTAGAGAGGTTGAATAATGATTAACAGTTCCATTCTTAAAAGCGAAGAAAAGGTTTCCTTTGCTCTTCGGTCACTTTACAGCCGTTTCGGATACGGTAGATATAAAATGAATAAGTTTGAGGAGTATGACCTTTATGTGAGGAACAAGGACTTTCTCATTTCTGACGGTGTAATCACTTTTACCGACACCAACGGAAAGCTTCTGGCGCTTAAGCCTGACGTTACTCTTTCTATTATAAAAAACACCAAGGATATAAAAGGCTTTGTGCAGAAGCTGTATTATGACGAGCATGTTTACCGTATTTCAAAGGATTCTCACTCCTTCAGGGAAATTGCACAGACAGGTCTTGAATGTATCGGCGATATAGGTATAACGGATATCTGTGAGGTTATTTATCTTTCGCTTATGAGCCTTGAGAGTATCAGTACAAATTATATTCTCGACATCTCTCACGCAGGGCTTATGAATGCTCTTCTTGGCTGTCTGGGGCTTGAAAAGGAAGATAAAAGCACGATAGTTTCTCTTATTAATGAAAAAAATTATGATGGCGTAAAGGTCTTTGGTGAAGAGGCTTCGGCTCTTGCAAGGGCTCTTATGACTGCACGCAGAGATATTGATGTAATAAAAAAAGCAGTTGAGCCTTATCTTGATAATGGAGAGGTTAAAAAGAATTTTGCTGAGCTTGAGGAGATTTATCTTTGTCTTTGCGCTCTCGGACTGAAGGATAAAATCAATATTGATTTTTCCATTGTGAGCAACATCAGCTATTACAGCGGTATTCTTTTCAAGGGATATGTAGAGGGGATTCCCGCAAGCATTCTTTCGGGTGGTCAGTATGACGGCCTTATGAGAGAAATGGGCAAAAGCTCCGGTGCAGTAGGTTTTGCTGTTTATCTTGATATGCTTGAGCGCTTCGGTAAAGAAGAAAAGGAGTATGATTATGATACAGTAGTTATCGTAAGTGAAAAAACTCCTCCCGAAAAGGTGATAAAAACCGTAAGCGACCTTTCATCAAAGGGTGAAAAGGTGATAGCACTCAAGAGTGTTTCTGACTCGGTCAGATATAAAAACATAGTGAGAATATGGGAGGGTGAAAATAATGATTAATGTGGCTCTTCCCAAGGGCAGACTCGGTGAAAAGGTTTACGCTATGTTCGAGCAATCAGGCTATGAATGTCCGTCTATAAAAGAAAAGGGCAGAAAGCTTATTTTCGAAAATAAGGAAAAGGGTGTACGCTATTTCTGGGTTAAGCCTTCAGATGTTGCAATTTATGTTGAAAGAGGTGCCGCTGATATCGGCGTAGCGGGCAAGGATATTCTTTTGGAATATGAGCCTGATGTTTATGAGCTTCTTGACCTTGATATAGGAAAGTGCGTTATGGCTGTGGCAGCAAAGAAGGATTTCCGTGACAATACAGAGCAAACTCTCAAGGTAGCTACCAAATTTTCTAATATTGCCCGTAAGTATTACGGCGAAAGATGCCGTGATATAGACATTATTCACCTTAACGGTTCAATTGAAATAGCTCCTATTTTAGGTCTTTCCGATGTTATTGTGGATATTGTTGAAACAGGAAAAACCCTTTATGAAAACAATCTTGCTCCCTTTGAGACAATCGTGCCCATAAGTGCAAGACTTATTTCAAACAAAGCATCATACAAATTCAAGCAGGAGGAAATTGAAAAGGTGAGAGCCTCTCTTGCGGAAATTGTGAGGAATTCAGATGATTAAGATTTTAGAATATAAAAACATAAATAAAGATGAAATCTTTTCACGTATGGCACAAACTCCCGATGTTTCGGATATAGTTTCAGCTATAATAGAAAATGTAAAAGCAAACGGTGATAAGGCGGTTTTTGAATATACCGCAAAGTTTGACAAGGCAGAGCTTTCTTCGCTTGAAGTAACAAAAGATGAAATTGAAGAGGCTGTGTCTGCAGTTGAGCCTGAATTTTTAAGAATACTTGAAACTGCCGCGGCAAACATAAGAAAATTCCATTCAAAACAGGTAAGAAACTCCTTTGTAATAAGTGAGGATAAGGGAATAGTAACGGGGCAGAAAATTACTCCCGTAGAAAGAGCCGGTCTTTATGTGCCCGGCGGTACAGCCGCTTATCCTTCGACGGTGCTTATGGACTCCATTCCCGCCAAGATTGCGGGAGTTAAGGAAATGTGTATTGTTACTCCTCCGAACAGTGAAGGGAAAATCAATCCTGTAATTCTTGCAGCCGCTTCAATTGCGGGCGTAGACAGAATTTTCAAGGTAGGCGGTGCACAGGCTATTGCCGCACTTGCTTACGGTACGGAAAGCATTCCTAAGGTAGACAAAATCGTAGGACCCGGTAATGCCTTTGTTGCTGAAGCAAAGAAACAGGTTTACGGACTTGTTTCAATTGATATGATTGCAGGTCCCAGTGAAATTCTTGTTGTTGCTGACGTAAAGAGTAATCCCGCCTATGTCGCCGCTGATCTTCTTTCACAGGCTGAGCACGATAAAAATGCAAGTGCCGTACTCGTTACGGAGTCAATGGAGCTTGCCGAAAAGGTGAGCGCCGAGCTTGAAAAGCAGATTCCTATGCTCGAGAGACAGGAAATAGCACGTGCTTCTATTGATAATAACGGCAAAATCATCGTTGCAGAAAACCTTACACAGGGAATAGATATTGCAAACGAGCTCGCTCCCGAGCATTTAGAGCTTTGTGTGGATAACCCCTTTGATCTTCTTGACAGCGTGAAAAATGCGGGAAGTATCTTTATGGGAAGATACTGTCCCGAGGCTCTCGGTGATTATTATGCCGGTCCTAACCATACCTTACCCACAGGCGGTACGGCAAGATTTTCAAGTCCTCTCTCCGTGGACGATTTTGTTAAAAAGACACAGTTCACCTATTATACAAAAGAGGCTCTCTTTGCTGTGGCAGAGGATGTAGGCTTCTTTGCAGAAAAAGAGGGGCTTACTGCCCACGCAAAAAGTGCAACAATAAGATTGGATGAGATAAATGAGTAAGTTTTTAAATGAAAAATTTTCTTCTTTGGAAAGGTATGTTCCCGGTGAACAGCCCCAGGATAAAAAATATATAAAGCTTAATACAAACGAGTCACCCTTTCCGCCCTCGCCGAAGGTAATCGAGGGGCTGAATAATGAGGAAAAGGAAAAGCTTTGCCTTTACTGCGATCCTGAATGTAAGGGTCTTAAAAAGGCGCTTGCTGACCTTTACGGAGTGAAAAGCGAAAATGTTTTTCTTTCCAACGGCTCGGACGATATACTTAACTTTGCCTTTATGGTGTGGGGCAATGAAGGTGCGATTTTTCCCGATATAACCTACGGATTTTATACAGTCTTCTGTGAGCTTCACGGAGTAGAATACACACAGTATCCCCTTAAGGATGATTTCTCAATTGATGCCGCAGACTACATCGGTAAAAAGGAATTCGCTGTTATCGCAAATCCCAATGCGCCCACAGGAATGACCATGGAAATGAGTGACATTGAAAGAATAATTGCTTCAAATCCTGACAGAGTTGTACTTATAGACGAGGCTTATGTGGATTTCGGCGGCGAAAGTTCATTGCCTCTTACGGAAAAATATGATAATGTCCTTGTATGTCAGACATTTTCAAAGTCCCGTTCTCTTGCCGGTGCAAGACTCGGCTTTGCTATAGGCAACAAGGCTCTCATCGAAGATCTTGACCTTATCAAATACTCAACCAACCCCTACAATGTAAACAGACTTACCCAAAAGGCAGGCGAGTATGCTGTAGAGGAAAATGAGTATTATGTGAATAACTGTAAAAAGATAATCGAAAACAGAGAGTACACACAGAAAGAGCTGGAAAAACTCGGCTTTACAGTTCTTGATTCAAAGGCAAATTTCATCTTTGTCAAAAGCGATAAAATCGGTGGCGGTGAACTTTATGAGGCTCTTAAGGACAGAGGTGTTCTTGTCCGCCACTTCACCAAGGAAAGAATAAAAGACTATAACCGTGTGACAATCGGCTCAAGGGAGCAGATGGAAAAATTCATTGAAGCCGTTACACAGATATTGGGAGGAAAATAATATGAGACAGGCAGAATTTAAAAGAACAACCGCCGAAACAGATATTACTCTTTCTCTTTGTCTTGACGGCAAAGGAGAAAGTGAAATAAAGACAGGCTGCGGATTTCTTGACCACATGCTTACCCTTTTTGCAAGACACGGCGATTTCGACCTTAAAATCGACTGCAAGGGAGATACAGAGGTTGACTATCACCATACAGCCGAGGATATAGGTATTGTTTTAGGCAAGGCTTTCAAAGAGGCTCTCGGCGATATGAAGGGTATTACCCGTTACGGCAGTATTATTCTGCCTATGGACGAAAGCCTTATTCTTGTTGCTGCCGATATTTCGGGAAGAAGCCATCTTTCTTATTCTCTCGATATCCCTACGGAAAAGGTGGGCGACTTTGATACAGAGCTTGTGAAGGAGTTTTTCCTTGCCTTCGTGAGAAATGCCGATATCACTCTCCATATTAAAAAGCTTGACGGTGAAAACTCTCACCACATCATCGAAGGAGCCTTCAAGGCTTTTGCCCGTACTATGAAGCAGGCAGTAAAAATTGATGAGAATAACAAGGATAAAATTCCTTCAACAAAGGGTGTGCTTTAATGATAGCGATAATTGACTACGGTGTAGGTAATCTTTTCTCTCTTAAATCCTCCTTCTGCGCTATCGGACAGGAGGTAAAGGTTACTGACAGTGCCGATGAAATAAGAAAAGCCGATAAAATCATTCTTCCGGGCGTAGGTGCCTTTGAGGATGCGGTGAAAAAGCTTAAAAATACAGGCCTTGACATTGTTCTTAAGCAAGAGGCGGAAAAGGGTAAGCCTGTTATGGGTATTTGTCTTGGAATGCAGATGCTTTTTGAAAGAAGCTTCGAATACGGATGCCACGAGGGCTTAGGTCTTATCAAGGGTGATATTGTGGCTTTTGACGGAAAAATAGATTCTTCACTGAAAATTCCGCACATCGGCTGGAATGCTTTGGAATTTGATGAGAGCTTACCCATATTCAAATATATTAAAAACGGTGATCATGTTTATTTTGTTCATTCATATTTTGCCGATGTTACCGACGAAACCATAGCAAAATGCGAATACGGAACAATTTTCACCGCTGCCGTAGGTAAGGATAATATTTACGGCTGTCAGTTCCATCCCGAAAAAAGCGGTCAGGTGGGGCTGAATATACTTAAAGGATTCTGCGAATTAGGAGACTGAGAAATGC
Organism: Acutalibacteraceae bacterium; assembly: GCA_045613805.1. GTDB lineage: Bacteria > Bacillota > Clostridia > Oscillospirales > Acutalibacteraceae > UBA6857. Next base: position 41,827 of record JAZLBS010000044.1, on the reverse strand, counting down.
TTATTTTACCTGCTATTGACCTTTATGATAAAAAAGCCGTAAGACTTTATAAGGGTGATTATGAACAGATGACTGTTTATAGTAATAATCCTCTTGAAATTGCAAGGGATTTCGAAAAGAAGGGGGCCGCCTTTGTTCATCTTGTTGATCTTGAGGGGGCAAAAAACGGCACCACTCCCAATATTGATATTGCAAGAAAAATCGCTGATTATACTTCTCTTGACATCGAAATCGGTGGGGGCATAAGAGATGAGGAAACCATAAAGAAATATCTGGATATCGGTGTTACGAGAGTTATTTTAGGTACGGCTGCAGTAACGGATAGCGAATTTCTGGAGAGAGTTACAGCTAAATATAAAAGTTCAATTGCCGTGGGCGTTGATATTAAAGACGGCTATGTAGCAATTAAAGGCTGGACGGAAAAATCACAGAAAACAGCTGATGAATTTTTCTCCTATCTTTCATCCATCGGCGTAAAAACAGTTATCTGCACTGATATTTCCAAGGACGGAGCTATGGAGGGTACAAACAGAGCTCTTTATAAAGAGCTTTCCGAAAAGTACAGTATGGATATTGTGGCTTCGGGCGGAGTTTCATCTCTTGATGATATAAAGGCTCTTCGTGATATGAATCTTTACGGTGCTATTCTCGGTAAGGCATATTATGTAGGTGCCGTTGACCTGGAGAAAGCAATCGAGGTGGCAAAATGATAACAAAAAGAATCATTCCCTGTCTTGACGTGAAAAACGGCAGAGTCGTAAAGGGAACTAATTTTAAAAATCTTAATGATGTTTCCTCACCTGTGGAGCTTGCAAGGTATTACAGCGAATGCGGTGCAGATGAGCTGGTTTTTTATGATATTACTGCGTCTTATGAGGGCAGACAGCTTTTTACCGATATTCTTAAGCAGGTTGCTTCGCAGATATTTATTCCCCTTACAGTAGGCGGTGGAATAAATACCGTAGAGGACTTCGACCGTGTGCTTAAATGCGGCGCAGACAAGGTAAGCGTAAATTCGGGAGCCATTAAAAATCCCGACCTTATCTCTCAGGCAGCAAGGCTTTACGGAAACCAGTGTGTAGTTCTTTCTGTGGACATAAAAAGAGTCGACGGCACTTTCCGTGTATTTGCCAAGGGAGGCAGAGAGGATACGGGAATAGAGGCTATCGGCTGGATAAAGAAGTGTGTGGAAATGGGAGCCGGTGAAGTGGTGGTAAACTCTATTGACACCGACGGCGTGAAAAAGGGCTTCGATATCGAAATGCTCAAAGCAGTCAGAGAGGCAGTAAATGTTCCTGTAATTGCTTCGGGCGGTGCGGGCTCAGCGGAGGATTTTGTGACTCTTTTTAAGGAAATCCCCGATATGGATGCAGGTCTTGCCGCATCCATCTTCCATTTTTCCGAGGTGCTTATACCTGATTTGAAAAAAATGATGAAAGAAAACGGAATTAATGTGAGGTAAATTATGATTGCTTTTGATATAAACAAGCTTAAATTTGACGAAAAGGGACTTATCCCTGCGGTAGTTGTGGACAGCATTACCAAAAAGGTGCTTACTGTTGCATATATGAACAGAGAGAGTCTGGAAATATCCTTGAAAAAAGGTCTTACCTGTTTTTATTCCCGTTCCCGTCAGGAGCTTTGGCTCAAGGGTGAAACAAGCGGAAATTATCAGCACATTGTATCAATTACAGCTGACTGTGACTATGATGCTCTTACAGTGGTGGTAGAAAAGGACGGGCCTGCCTGTCATAAAGGTACTGACTCCTGTTTTACAAATGAAGTTTATCAGAGTGAAGATCTTCAGGAATTTTCTCTTCAGGGACTTTATGACCTTCTTAAGGGTAGAAAGGAAGCTCTTCCCGAAGGTTCATACACCACCTATCTTTTTCAGAAGGGTATTGATAAAATCCTTAAAAAGGTGGGAGAGGAATGCACAGAGGTTATTATCGCTGCAAAGGCAGACGACAAGGCTGAAACCGTATATGAAATTGCCGACCTTGCTTATCACGTGATGGTGCTTATGAACCAGATGGGCATTACTGTTGAGGATGTTCATAAGGAACTTGCGTCAAGACACATTATTGACCATAAAGTTAAGCAGGAAAAGATGACTTAAGAGGTTAAATTTATTGACAATAATGTTTTTACTGTGATATAATTAAGTTTAGTAATTTAAAGCAAGCGGAGTTGAAAAAATGAAACTTACAGGCTCACAGATTGTAATAGAAACTCTCATCGAGCAAGGTGTAACTGACGTCTTCGGTTATCCGGGCGGTCAGGTTCTTAATATATACGATGCCCTTTATCAGGCAGGGGACAGAATAAACCATATTCTTACCGCTCACGAGCAAGGGGCAGCCCACGCAGCAGACGGATATTCCAGAGCCACGGGTAAGGTTGGTGTGGTTATTGCCACATCCGGTCCCGGTGCCACGAACCTTGTTACGGGTATTGCTACTGCTATGCTTGACTCTGTTCCTATGGTTGCGATTACCGGTAACGTTCCTACCTCTCTTATCGGCAGAGACAGCTTCCAGGAAATTGATATTACGGGTGTAACTCTTCCCATAACAAAGCATAATTATTTTGTTAGTGATGTAAACGATCTTGCAGACACGATCCGTGAGGCATTCAGGATTGCTAAGTCCGGAAGACCGGGTCCCGTACTTGTGGACATTCCTAAAGATATTCAGTTAGCTTTTGCAGAATATGAAAAGGAAGAGCCTGTTTCTCCTTTTGAAACAAAAAAGGCAAAGGACAAATATATCGAAAAAGCGGTACAGCTTATCGCCGAAAGCGAAAGACCCTACATATATATCGGCGGCGGTGCTATGGGACAGAATATGGCTGAGGAGATTCTTGCTTTGGCTGAAAAGGCGGACGGATATATCGGCTCAACCTTTATGGGCCTTTCACTTATTCCCTCATCTCATGAAAGATTCCTTGGTATGCAGGGTATGCACGGCCATTATGCTTCATCTATGGCACAGAAGGAGGCCGACCTTATCATTGGTATCGGTGTCCGATTCAGTGACAGAGCTACGGGCAACACACATAAATTTGCAAAGAAATCGAAAATTATCCACATTGAGGCTGACCGATCGGAAATCAATAAGAACATAATTGCTGATGTGGGTGTTCACGGAGACATAAAGGACAGCCTCAAAAGAATTACAGAGCTTTGTGAAAAGAAAAGGCTTCCTTTGTGGAAGGAGAAAATAGATTCTCTCAAAGCGGAGGAAGAAGCAAATGAGAAGAGAGCTGAGGAAAATTCTAAAGCACCTCTTACTCCGAAAATGATTTTTGATATTATAAACAAGCATAAAGAAAAGTCAACCGTTATTGCTACAGATGTAGGTCAGCATCAGATGTGGACTGCACAGTATGCAGACTTCACAAGTAACCGCACCTTTGTTTCAAGCGGAGGTCTGGGAACAATGGGCTACGGTCTGGGTGCTGCTATCGGTGCCGCTGTAGCGAAAAAAGAGGCTACAGTTCTTGTTACAGGTGACGGCTCCTTCGGCATGAATCTCAATGAGCTTGCAACGGCTGTTACCTATGACCTTCCCGTTGTTGTTGTTCTTCTCAATAACGGTGTTTTAGGTATGGTAAGACAGTGGCAGACACTCTTTTTCGGTAAAAGATACTCTCATACCATGCTTGGCAGAAAGACTGATTTCGTAAAGCTTGCTGAGGCCTTCGGTGCTGAAGGTAAAAGAGCAGAAACGGCTGAGGATTTTGAAAAGCATTTCTCCGAGGCTATGAAAAACGGTGGAGTTACGGTTATAGATACTAAAATAAATATGGACGAATTTGTTCTTCCTATGCTTCCGCCGGGAGGCTCAATAGATGACATTATCGTCAGCGTGGAGGAAAAATTATGAATAAGTATGTTATAGCGGCTCTTGTAGAAAACAAGCCCGGTGTTCTGACCAGAGTTTCTTCGATGTTTACCAGAAGAGGCTTCAATATTGATGCTCTTACCGTTGGCGAAATTGAAGACAGCAATTATTCAAGAATTACCATAACCATAACAGGTGATGAAAATACAAGAGATCAGTTTGTAAGTCAGCTGCGCAAGCTTTTCAATGTAAAAAAAGTTCAGGTTCTTGAAGCGGGAAACACCATAAGCCGAGAGCTTCTGCTGATAAAGGTTAAAAATTCACCTGAAATCAGACCTGAAATTATGGCTGCTGCAGAGGTTTACCGAGGAAAAATTATCGACTATGCAGCTGATGTAATGAGCGTTGAAATTACGGGTGAGCCTGTCAAAATAGATTCGTTCATTGAGCTTATGAAGCCTATGGGTATTCTTGAAATGTGCCGTACAGGTATAGTTGCCATTGAAAGAGGCAAGAGTACATTGTTAACAGTGGAATAAATATTAATTCAAATAAAATCTAAAGCAAAATAAAGGAGTTTTAATTATGCAGAATATTTATTATCAGCAGGATTGTAATCTTGCAAAGCTCAGCGGTAAAACCGTTGCAATCATCGGCTACGGCTCACAGGGCCATGCACACGCTCTCAACCTTAAGGAAAGCGGTGTTGATGTTATCGTAGGTCTTTACGAAGGCAGCAAGAGCTGGGCAAAGGCTGAAAAGCAGGGTCTTAAGGTTATGACCTCTGCTGAAGCTGCAAAAAATGCAGATATGATTATGATTCTTATCAACGACGAAAAGCAGGCAAAGCTTTACAAGGAAAGCATTGAGCCCTATCTCACAGAAGGTAAGACTCTTGCTTTTGCACACGGCTTCAACATTCACTTCGGTTGCATTAAGCCTCCGAAGGATGTAAACGTTGTAATGATCGCTCCCAAGGGTCCCGGTCATACAGTAAGAAGCGAATACCAGGTTGGTAAGGGTGTTCCCTGTCTTGTTGCTGTTGAACAGGATGCAACCGGTGACGCACTTGAAATCGCACTCGCTTACGCACTCGGTATCGGCGGTGCAAGAGCAGGTGTTCTTGAAACCACCTTCAGAACAGAAACAGAAACAGACCTCTTCGGCGAACAGGCTGTTCTTTGCGGCGGTGTATGCGCTCTTATGCAGGCAGGCTTCGAAACTCTTGTTGAAGCTGGCTATGACGAAAGAAATGCTTACTTTGAATGTATCCACGAAATGAAGCTCATTGTTGACCTTATTTATCAGAGTGGCTTCGAAGGCATGAGATATTCTATCTCAAATACCGCTGAATACGGCGACTACATCACAGGACCCAAAATCATCACAGATGAAACCAAGAAGGCTATGAAGAAGGTTCTTTCTGATATTCAGGACGGTACTTTCGCTAAGGACTTCCTTCTCGATATGTCCGATGCAGGTTCACAGGTACACTTCGGTGCTATGAGAAAGATTGCTGCAGAGCATCCCTCTGAGGTAGTAGGTAAGGAAATCCGTAAGCTTTATTCCTGGAGTGACGAGGATAAGCTCATCAATAACTAAAAAACGTATTTCACGTACATTTCGCTTCTTTTTTGCTCGGAATACGGTCGTATGACGTGGCTGTAAAAAAACGAAATGTACACAGAAACTCATCTTTTATAATATTGTAAAATTAAAAGGGCTATGCAGATGTGCAGAGCCCTTTTTCGGAAAGGATTGTTATTATGATTAAAGATACAATCGTAGACGGATTTCAGAATGCACCTCACCGTTCACTTTATCACGCTCTGGGTATGACAAAAGAAGAGATGGACAGACCTCTTATCGGTATTGTTTCTTCCTTTAACGAAATCGTGCCCGGTCATACACATCTTGACAAAATTGCTCAGGCTGTAAAGCTCGGTGTTGCTATGGCGGGCGGTACACCCATTGTGTTCCCTGCAATTACAGTATGTGACGGTATCGCTATGGGTCACAAGGGTATGAAATATTCTCTTGTTACGAGAGATCTTATTGCCGACTCTACCGAGGCTATGGTGCTTGCACACGGCTTCGACGGTCTTGTTATGATACCTAACTGTGATAAAAATGTTCCCGGTCTTCTTATGGCTGCGGCAAGACTTAATATTCCCACGGTATTCGTTTCCGGCGGTCCTATGCTCGCAGGCAGAATGCACGGCAAAAAGACAAGCCTTTCAAGTATGTTTGAGGCTGTCGGTGCTTATACTGCGGGCAAAATTGACGATGAAGAGCTTACCAAGTGGGAAGAAAATACTTGCCCCACCTGTGGCTCCTGCTCAGGTATGTACACTGCTAACTCTATGAACTGCCTTACAGAGGTTTTAGGTATGGGCCTTAAGGGAAACGGTACAATTCCCGCTGTTTACTCGCAGAGAATTGAGCTTGCAAAGCATGCCGGTATGCAGATTATGGATCTCGTCAGAAAGGACATAAAGCCCCGTGACATTATGACTCCGACTGCCATCAGAAATGCACTTATAGCTGATATGGCTATAGGCTGCAGTACAAACAGTATGCTTCATCTTCCCGCTATTGCAAATGAACTGGGCATTGAATTCAATCTTGATATGGCTAATGAGGTCAGTGAAAAAACTCCCAACCTCTGCCATCTTGCTCCTGCAGGTCATACCTATATGGAAGATCTTAACGAGGCCGGCGGTGTTTATGCGGTGCTCAAGGAGCTTGAAAAGCTCGGTCTTATTGATACATCTGTTATGACCTGTACAGGCAAAACACTTAAGGAAAATCTTGAGGGTATTGTCAACAGAGACGAAACAGTAGTCCGTACACCTGATAATGCTTTCTCAAAGACAGGCGGCATTGCAGTACTTCGCGGTAATCTTGCTCCGGACGGTTGCGTGGTAAAAAGAAGTGCTGTGGCTCCCGAAATGCTCGTACATAAAGGTCCTGCTAAGGTCTTTGACAGTGAAGAGGAGTGCATAGCTGCCATTTACGACGGCAAGATTGTCAGCGGTGATGTAGTTGTTATCCGTTACGAGGGTCCTGCAGGCGGCCCCGGTATGAGAGAGATGCTTTCTCCCACCTCTGCTATTGCGGGTATGGGTCTTGATAAAGAGGTTGCTCTTATTACTGACGGACGCTTCTCAGGTGCTACCAGAGGTGCTTCTATCGGTCATGTTTCACCCGAAGCTGTAAGAGGAGGTCTCATCGCTTATGTTCAGGACGGAGATATTATCTCAATCAACATCCCTGAATATAAAATTGAGCTTCTTGTTTCCGATGAGGAAATTGAACAGAGAAAAGAAACCACTGTCATTAAAGAGAAAACTGACATCAAGGGTTATCTTCGCCGTTATGCAAAGATGGCTAAATCAGCCGACAAGGGCGCAATTATCAACGAATTTTAAAAGAGGCTTTATATGAACACGAAGTTAAACGGTCTTGACTTAAAACTTTCTTCTCTCACGGTTTTCAGAAATATTCTCAGAACCAAAGAGCTCTCGTCCTTCCTTTCTTTTATTTCCTGTAAGGGTGATATAAGAGAAAAAATGAGTCTTTACGGTGATTTTGTTTATTCTCTTGCACCTTACGGAAACTCCTTTTCGGCATTTTTAAAAAAGGCTGTTTGCGAGGATGAAAACCTTTACATCGTTTCAAAGGCGAAGAATAAGGATATACCTTCTTCTGTGGAAAAGAACATAAAGGAAGAGCTGTCTCTCTTTTCTCTTATGAGTGAGATAAGGCCCGAAGAGCTTTTCGACGGTGAAGACTATGAGGGCTTTATTCCTCTTTTTGAAAACGAAAAGACAGATTTTGTCGCTCTTTATAAAGAAAGAGTCGATAACGTTTCTTCTCTCGGCTACGGAATTTTTGCTTCCAGAGCGATGTTTAAGGTGGAAAACGGAGAAATTGTTCCTGTGGACTCTGCCGATGAAATCTCTCTTGAATCTTTCGTAGGCTACGAAAAGGAAAGAGAGGCTGTCGAAGAAAACACAGTAGCTCTTTTAGAGGGCAGAGATGCGGTAAATGTTCTTCTTTGCGGTGATGCAGGTACAGGAAAATCTTCTACGGTAAAAGCACTTGTCAATCACTATTTTTCCTACGGCTTAAGGCTTATTGAAATAAGAAAAGACCAGCTTTTCTCACTTTCACACATAATGGGAAAGATTGCCGACAATCCTCTTAAATTCATCATCTTCATCGATGACCTTTCCTTTAATAAAAACGATGACTGCTTCTCTATGCTCAAGGCGGCACTTGAAGGGTCTGCATCAGCCAAGGCAAAAAATGCTCTCATTTATGCCACAAGCAACCGCAGACACATCGTCAAGGAAAGCTTTTCCGAAAGAGGCGGAGACGATATCCACCGCAACGACACGGTTCAGGAGCTTCTCTCTCTTTCTGACCGTTTCGGACTTACGGTATATTTCCAGAAGCCCAATAAGATACTTTATCTCGACATTGTTCACGCTCTCGCACAGAGAAAGGGCATAAAGCTCGATGAAAAAGAGCTTGACATCAAGGCTGAAGCTTTTGCATTGGCAAAGGGCAGCCGTTCACCCAGAGTGGCAGAGCAGTTTATAAAAAACTTAAGATAAAAGGAGATATTAATATGATTAAGAAAATTTCAACAGACAAGGCACCCGCCGCTATCGGTCCTTATTCACAGGCTATTCTCTGCGGTAATATGCTTTACACATCAGGTCAGCTTGGCATGAATCCCGCAAACGGTGAAATCGAAGGTAAGGATGTAACAGAACAGGCTGAACAGGCTCTTCAGAATTTAGGCGCTATTTTAGCTGAGGCAGGTACATCCTTCGATAACATTGTAAAGACTACCTGTTTCCTTGCTGATATGGCTGATTTCGCAGCATTTAATGCAGTTTACTCCAAGTATATTAAGAATGCTCCCGCAAGAAGCTGTGTGGCAGTAAAGACTCTTCCAAAGGGCGGTCTTGTTGAGGTTGAGGCAGTGGCAGTTGTAGAATAATAAAAGCATTTTCTTTTTAACAAGTCCGTAAAAACGGTCTTGTTTTTTCTTTACACAGAGAGACTTTTATGGTATAGTAATTTCACTAAATGAAAAAGGTGACATAATGAACAGAAACCATCTTAAGCTTATAGCCTGTCTGTCAATGCTCATTGACCATATAGGTTATGTGCTTTTTCCGCAAATAGAGATGTTACGTATAATCGGCAGAATTGCTATGCCTCTTTTCGCTTTCTTTATCGGTGAGGGCTGTCTTCATACGAAGGACAGAAATAAATACTTTTTAAGGGTTTTCGTCCTTGCACTTATTTGTCAGGCGGTATATATTGCTGAAAGCCTTATAACTGGAAGCGGTAACGGACTTTATCTGAATATCCTGTTTACCTTTTCATGTTCGATAATTCTTTGCAGTATGTTTCTGCGCCTTAGCGATGATAACTGCTTAAAAAACAGAGTTATCTTTATTATTACCGTTGGTGTTTTTGGGGCTATGGATTATCTGTTTGGGTATATTTCTTCTGAAACAGAGCTGAATATCAGTCTTGATTACGGTATAGAGGGAATTATTCTTCCGCTGTTTGCCGTTATTAGCACAGACAAAAAGAAAAAGCTTATTTGCTTTGCTTTAGGACTTGCCTTTGTGGCTGAACGGCTGTACAGTCTGTTTACACCCTTATTCTTCTTCGCTATGATCCCCGCATTTCTTCTGTGCTTTTATAACGGGCAGGGCGGAAAGAGGAATCTGAAATACTTCTTTTATCTTTTCTATCCCTTGCATCTTGCCGTTATCTACGGTGTGAATATGCTTATAAGCCTATAATAAAAGAGCAACCTTTTTACAGGTTGCTCTCGATTTTTTTATGGGAGTTATCTGTGAACTCTGATAGCAGTTACGGAGTACATGGGAGCTGTGTAGTTGAATTTTTCGCTGATGCCGTCGATGGTGAATTCTTCCATTACACAATCTTCTTTTGCACCAAGGATATTATCGTTATCAAGGCTGTCGCCTGCTACCTGATTTACCGTAGCGGCACCGCTTATGTTGCCGAGATTTGCGATATCAACGGCAAATACTCTGTCTTTTCCGGTTACATTAACAAGCTTGATGATGATATCTCCGGTTTCTTTATCTTCGGAAACTACCTGATAAGCCTCAGCCATTGTTCCGTTGTCAGCTGTGTATTCAAACTGAAGCTCACCGTCGATATAACCCTTGATATCAATTCCGTCTACTACAATTTTGATTTCGTAGGTTCTTCCTGTTTCTACAGTGAAATCGGTCACTGTTTCGGGAATAGCGTTTGTCTTGACACCGTTTGTCATTCTCTGAAGAGCAGATTTGGTATTTTCCCAGCCGCCGATGTTCCAGAAGAACATATTGCTTTCGTTTTCAATGAGGAAGGGAATGTAGAAGCCTTCACCGCCGTCTGTTTTTGTTGCTTCAAAGGTGTAGGTGTAGTTTGACCAATCCTCTTTACCGAAGAAGGCTGCTGCACCAAGCTCGTTATAGGGGTGCCAGCTGTTTGTCTGTGTAAGCTTACCGTTTCTGATGTGCCAGTCACCGTCTGTTACCTGATTCCAGTTCCACCAGAAGTTTGTGGGAAGAGTAAAGCAATCGGAAGCGAGAGTTTTACCTGTTTTATTGTCTGTGACTTTTACATTATCAAACTCCGCAGCAGTCCACCAGGTACCAAGACCTACCTTACCTTTAAGTGCTTCGGCTGTGATGTCTGCATCGCCAAGCTCAGATTTGAGAAGGGTATCTCCGACATTATTTCCGAAGAGCTTTTGTACATAGTAGTTGATAGAGCCTGTGGAAAGGTGATTGTTGAACCAGATAAGGTCGGGTGCCCAGTGAGTAGCAGTGAGATTGCCGAAGAGGGGAGCATAAGCTGCCATTTCAATAATGTCACCGTTTCTTTCAATACCTGTCATATATGCAGCTTCGGCTAAAGCGGCTTCAAGTCTGTTGGAGCGTGCAGCATATTCACCGATGAATACCTTGATAGCACCGCCGTAGTGGGTGTCGGTCATACCTGCGATGTCTCTTGAATAGTTTTCGGGATTGTAATGGTCGGCATTTTCAAAAAACCACTGAGGTTCGTTGTAATAGTGGTGGTCAGTTGCGCCTGCGAAATCCTTGATATCAGTTATGCCCTTTTCTGTTACATAATCCTTTGCAAATTCGTAGGATGCAAGATAGTTCGCACCGCTTGTGGCATCGTCTGCACCTGAGGAATAGATAAGCTCAAGACCGTCATAAAGCTCAGGGTTTTCTGCTTTCTTTTCATTGAAGTAATCGAGGAAAGCAACATATCGGTCAAAGTAAATCTGACCCTCCTGCTCGTTGCCTACGCATATATATTTAAGGTCGAAGGGCTCTGCATGACCGAGAGAGGCTCTTACTTTACCCCAATCGGAGTTTGCATCTCCGCGGCAGAACTCGATAAGGTCGTGCATATCGTCAAGATACTGTGCGAACTCTGCAGTATAGGTCTTTCCGTCGGCTTCGTACATTTCAACGGGACCCTTGCCTCTCATCTGGCAGTAGATACCGCAGTTGATAACGGGAACACCGATCGCACCGAGATCCTCAGCAAGAAGAAAATATTCATAGAAACCAAGACCGTAGCTCATATAGCAGGGGAGAGTATCTTCCGTGACAGAAAGGTTTGTCCATAGGTTAGTGCCATAGGAGCGTGCAGCGGTATCACCGAATTTTCCGTTAAATTCAAGGGGGAGATCTGTGTCCTTGTCAACACCGAGAGACGCTTTCCAATCATACATTGATTCCTTGTCCCAACCTTCAATAACGCATCCGCCGGGAAATCGAAGGAAAGAGGGATTCAGAGCTTCAAGCTTTTCACCAAGATCTTTTCTCATGCCGTGATTTTTATAGGTTTCAGTAGGGAAAAGAGAAACCATATCCACGGCTGTTTTACCCTTGCCGATAAGAATCTGAAGGAAAACATTCTGATGTGCAGAAACAGAAGAATCAAAGGAAGCTTCATATTTTGTCCATTCACTTGTGATGTCTTTTATAACAGTCTCACCTGCTGTTTGTCCGTCAGCGACAAGTCTTACGGTAATGTCGGCATCGCCCTTTGCATAAAGAGAAAGGTCATAGCTTTCCTTTTCGATTGCCATTCCCTCAAGGAAGCCCTTGTTAGCAATACCTGAAAGCTCTGTACCGTTGTTTTCTATAACTGCGTAATGAGGGTTGTTTTTGTTAAGAGCACCTTCGGTTTCTATTTTGTATACGGCACTGCCGACACCGCTCCAACCGTGAAGCTCGTCGTCTTTTGCAAGAACTCCGTATTCGAAGGAACGGTTAACCACCTTTTCAGCATAAAGACCGCCGTCAGCGGCAAAGTTGATGTCCTCAAAGAAGATGCCGAAGAGCAAATTGCTGATGTCGTGCACCTTATCCTTCGCATCGATTGATAAAGCATAGTCGCTGTATTCAAGGCTGTACTCGCTTACAGTGTTGGCATCGGGACGGTCAAAGTCCTTTTCTCCGCTGCCGCCAAAGGTTATGCCGAGAGAGAGAAGCGCTGACATAATGAAGGCAAGTATTTTTTTGTAAAAGGCATAAAATTTTTGTGTCATATGTATCCTCCTTATTTTACTAAGAATTATTTTGTCTTTATTTTAAGAGCTTTCAGATAACTCTTTATTTCGTCACTTACCCTGCAGCTTTCTGCAGCCTTTTGTATGGTTTTGTTATGTACCCAGGAAGAAAGCATTTGGTTTTCAATATAGGGAAGAGTATTTTCATATTGCTTGGCTAAGGAAGTTGCAAAATACCAGGCAATCATCATGTTGACATAGTATTCGTCGCTTTTAATTTCCGAGACGGCTTTTAGGTGATTTTCGTCGAAATTTTCGTCAAGGAAATAGGAAAGGAGCAAGCCGATGCCGTATCTTATGGTGTAGGTACTCTTTGATTTTAAGTACTCCGATGCAAGAGAGAAGGTTTTTTCAGGATGCTTCTTCAGCACGGGCGGTCTTATGCAGTCATTGGTTGCCCAATTATCCGTGTAGGGGATGAAGCGCTGAAGCTCCGAAATACATTCGTCAATGTCTTTCATCTGACAGATGATAAAACCGTGGAGATTATCTTCTTCATAGTATTTATGTGGAAGCTCAGAAAGGAAATCTCTGTAATCGCCGCTTTTGTATAACTCTTTTGCAAGGGAGCGCAGAAGAGGTGTGCGTACACCGATAAACTTTTCTCTCGGCAGAGTGGGAATAAGGCTTGCTGAAAAATCGGCATATTTTTCATCCTGCAAAGAAAAAAGCCGTTCTCTTATTTCTGCGTTTGTCATATTTCAATTACCTTTCCCGCAAAAAGGCTGTCCAGACGGTCTCTTAACACTTCTTTGAGAATTTTATAAGCCTTATCACCTGTGCAGTGACCCGTTACAATAAGCTCGGCAGAGCTGTCTTTGAGTATATCAGCCATCCGGCGTATATCCGCTTCATCGCTTTTGTAAAGGTGAAGACCCCCGAGATAAGCATAGATTTTTTTGTCGGGGAAGGCAGATTTAATCTCGCACAGAATATTTTCAGGACCCGCGTGGCTGCAGCTGTTGAAAATGATAAGACCTTTATCCGTTTCGAAGACAAGGCTTTGTTCGTGGTCAAAGTCGTCAGGAACAAGCTTTCCGTTAAGCTTTCTGTAAAGGCCTGTTTTTTTACCGATTTTCTCTAAACCTTCACTTGTATGGCAGATAAGGTGTACTCTGTCGCATAGCTTTACATTGCCCTTTACACGGATGATTCTGTCCTTGTATTTTTCCGTGAGCCCTTTTCTGATGCCGATATACTTCGAGAAAATAAAGCGTTTCCCGTAGCAGTTGTCTTCACATTTTGAGCTAATATAAAAAGGGGCGGTTTCGTTGATGGCAAAGAACTTTTCCATACCGTCAGAATGATCATAATGGCTGTGAGAAAGTATGCCTGTATCCACTTTCGCAATGTTTATGCCGAGTTTTTCTGCATTTACTGAAAAAAGAGAGGATGCGCCTGTATCAAGAAGATATGTTTTGCCGTTCTCTTCGATGTGAAAGGAAAGTCCCCATTCACCTTTCAGCTGTGATTTTTTGTCAGCGATATTATCACTTAATACCGTAATTTTCATTCCTCTTTATCCTTTCTCCTTTTGATAAAAGAGGGAGTAACCTTATCAAGAAATTTTTCAAGGCTTTCAAACTCTTTTTCCGCCTTGATGGCATCTTCTTCAAGTCTTTGCTCCATATTGTAGTGGAGTATATTGCATCCGCATTCCTTACAGGTTTGCTTTACATAAAATAAGCTTAGCTTTTTTCCGCATTTGGGACATTTATCCATTATACTTCCTCCTTTACGAGCTTAGCCGAGGTTTCTTCTCTTCTTCTTTGAACCTCTGTCTGAATGTTTCTGAGCTTATCACCCTCGAGGTCGTAGAATTTATAGGGAATAAGTGATAAAAGACCGAGAGCAGCAGGAATTACGGTGATAAGAGCCCAGAGCCAGAATTTCGTGTTTATGGGTGAAGAGTCGGAAACAACCATCATCTGTGTAGCTTCATCCCTTACAAGCCCTACAAGAGGAATAAGAGCGGTGCCGAGAGCTGTGGAAAGTGTGCCGGTAAGCTTGCCCATAAATGTGAGAACGGAGAAGGCCATGCCTTCGTTTCTTTTGCCTGTTTCATATTCCATATAGTCAATGGTTTCACTGATCATTTTTGTCGGAATAACTGCTCCGATTGAACCGTTGATGGCACCCGATACACCCTGGAGCATAAGAAGAGGTACGATAACACTCATTTCTGTATAATGCTTACTGCCGAGAAGGAAAACAAGGGCGGTAATGCCCGCGTTCATAAGAGAAACCCTGACAACTATCTGTCTTGATGTCCAGCGCTTTTCTAAGATTGCCATGAGAGGATAGGTTGCCCATCCCATAATTGTACCGGGAAGGCCTGCTAAAAGTGAAAGACTGTTTACACCGAGAGCATTGTAGTAATAGTAAACGCCGAAGGTTCCGCCTATTCCGCCGAGAACTGAAATAAGATTTGATGCCATTATGAGAACGAGTGGCTTGTTTTTGAAAAGGAAGGCAAAGCATTCGCTGAGCTTTGGCTCATCGTTTACATAAACTACTCTTTCCTTTGTCTTTGTGCCCGCAAGAGAGAAAAGATACATTCCGAAGGTGCCTGCAACAATACTCAGAACAAAGAAAACCTGAGAAAGGGAAAGGGGAATGGTACCGTTTCTTGAAAGGTCGATGCATACTGTGATGATGATACCGGGAATACCGCCGATAATACCGGAGATAAGACGGGCAGATTTGATAACTCTTGAACGGTCCTCGGGGTTGGGAGAAATAGCGGAGGAAAGACCCCAGAAGGGAATGTCACCGATAGTGTAAAAGAACTCCCAGATGAAATATGTAATACACATATAAACTATTCTCATCGGCCTTGAGGCTGCATCTGTAAGGAAGATGGGGCCACCGAAGAACAGAACTGTAGTAATTCCCAGAAAAATGGGTACGAAAATAAGATAAGGTCTGAGCTTGCCGTAGCGTGTTCTTGTTCTGTCAACAACTGCGCCCATAAGAGGGTCATTGAAGGCATCCCAGAAGGCCATAACCGTAAGCATTGTAGAAACTACAATTTCCGGTACGCCGAAAACGCTGACAAGAAAGAAGGCTCTCTGAGCTGTCATCATATTGTAGCCGATGCATTGACCGCCGTTTGCTACGCCGTAAAGAACAGTTTCTTTAACACCGACATAGCGTTTTTCTTTTGCTTTTTCCATAAGTTTTCTCCTTTGCTAAATCAGGTATATATTGCACCTGTAAGGGCAATCAGATGGTTTTCTTCGCCATTTAATTTTCCCCACAGTTCAAATACATAATAGCTGTTTTCTTCAAGATCGAGAGTAATTGTGCAGTCCTCTGCCTTATATTGGGCAACGGCTTTTCCGCTTTTTGTAATAACTCTCACTGTTTCGGGTAAAAGCGAGTATTCCTCTTTGAAAAGCTCTGATCTCGAATAGTCAAAGCTGAGAATAAAATCTCTTTTTCCGCTTTTTATCTTATCACCGACTGATTCACCGTCGGCTGTGCTGATGTTCATAATGACACCCAGAGAAAGCTGTGTTCTGCCGTTTCTGATGGCATCCTTCATCTTTTCGGGAGTGATTTCTCCGTCAATATGAAGGAAGGTGCAGGCACCGATCAGCTTATTGCCTCTCGTTCTGTGCCAGTCTCTGCCGAAGGTAGGTGCTATTCTGTAGCCTTCATCAAGAAGTGACAGCCACCACTTTCTTGCTCTGTGATTGGCGGGAGTCATAAGCATTTCACCCTCGGACCATATTTCCATATAGTTCACGAGAGAGAAGTCGCTGACTCTGTAATCCCAACGGCCACCTGTACAGATAGGTGAGCCGAGCTGATATGGGTGGGCCATACCGACAAGACCTCCGCTTTCACGGATAATTCTTAATTCCTTGTCAATGTCGGTTATGTTGAAGCAATCAATCATTTTTCCTGCATTCAGTGAGAGAATATGTCCGTGATAGGTGGTATATTCAGTTCCTTTAAGTACAGGAATGTCAGCATATAAATCCACCTCATCCCATCCCGATACTGTGTTGTGGTCTGTAAGACAAATTCCGGAAAGATGTCTTGCCTTTGCAGTCTCAAGAAGCTCCTTTACACTGAAGCTTCCGTCAGAATGAAGGGTGTGGCAGTGAAGCTCACAGGGATACCATGTTTTCATTTTACCGCCTCCCCTTCGATTTTTATTCTGCAGGTGCAGATGTCTGTAACGACAGCGTGGACATTAAGAGAAAGTCTCCATTCACCTTCACTGATTTCTCCTTTAAGAAAGCCGGGAGAAGCAAAATCCTTGCTGATTTCGTGATATTGCTTTTCGTCGTGACGGTGAGCGGCACCGCGGAATTGCGTGGGCGAATCGAGGGAAACGGTCACGAGGTTTTTAAGAGGTAAAAATTCCTCGTAGTCGGGATATCTGTCAATATCCTCGGGTGCATCACGGAGAATATTTTCTTTTATAAGCTCATAGCTTTTTTCTTTATCCTCCAGAGTTTTCGGAGAATAGGAATAGGTTATGAAAAGCTTTACCGTTTTTTCGGGAACATTGAATAAGATATAACGGTTACTTTTACTGTCCTGCGGATGGAGAAGAGCTTCTGCTTCTTTTAAAATTATTTTAGCCATGCCATTTACCTATGTATTTTCCGTATTTTTCTGTGTAAGCAGTCACAAGCTTTTCTGCTATGGGATAAGAGCAGATAAGAGGGTGAACGGTAAGTGCCTTGACGGCCTTCTGTCTGTCCTTTTTCATGATAGCTTCTACAGTGAGGTTTTCGTAATCCTTTACTGCACGGATAAGATTTTTCTGCATAGAGGGAACATTTTCGATTTTATGGGGATGAACACCGTCTTTATCAACTGTACAGGTGAGTTCACATACGTCCTCGTCATTGAGAAAATCGAGAGCACCCTCGTTGGGCACGGAAAGAACCATCTGAACGGCCTTGCCTGTATTTATAGCCTTGATAAATTCAAGAGCAACTGCTGCGTAGCCGCCCTTTTCCGGTTGGGCGAGATATTCCTCTACGGTGGGGACGGGGAACTTCTCTTTTCTTACGTGACCTGTTTCAATGGAGAAATAGCTGTCCTCACGCATTGCATAATGCTTCATAAAGCAGTGGAAAGCCTTTTCAAATTCGTTTTCCACATCAATTGTGCGCATTTCCTCCATCATCATATTGTTGATTTCAAGAATGGTTTCGCCTCTTGTCTTGGCCCCCGAAAGGACAGAGGAAACAGCCTTGTCACGGTAGTGGTAGAAATAGAGATATTCATTGGGAAGATAGTTGTCGGAAAGGGCGATAAGCTCCTTGTCGAAGTGAACCATTTCCGTATCTTCATAAAGTCGGGGGTGGTTTAAAATTTCTTCGGTGCAGCTCTTGTCACCGTCTTTGAAATCACAGAACCAAGAAAGATGGTTAAGACCAAAGCATTCACAGGTGAGATTCTCTCTGCCCGTCATATTTTTAAGCTGACGGAGAAATCCGCTGGGAGCATCGCATACACCGTAAACATTGTCATATCCCATAGTGCGAAGAGCTTGTGTAACAAGACCGCTCGGGTTAGTGAAGTTAAATACGGGAGCATTCTTTTTGGAAAGCTTTTTTATTTTTTCGCAGTATTCAATAAGCGTATGAATTGAGCGAAGAGCCATTGCAAAACCGCCTGCGCCCGTTGTTTCCTGGCCGAGAACACCGAGATTAAGGGCTGTTCTTTCGTCGAAAACTCTGCCTTCGTCACCCTCGGCACGGATGGTGGTGATGATAAAGTCCGCATCTTTAAGTGCTTCGTCAGCGTCGAGAGTAAGTGAAAAAGCGAGATCGGGAGCAAGAAGAGAAGAGATTCTTTTTGCAATTGCACCGTAGGTGAAAAGCTTTTCTTTATCTATATCCATAAATATTACCTCGGTAATTCCTGTATCCTTGGCTCCGAGGGCGATTGATTTGGCTAAAAAGGGTGAGCGGACACCGCCACCGCCTAAAACTGCTAATTTCATCTTTGTTTCTCCTGTCTGTTTATTCTTCAAAGTTTGCCACGGATGTTATTACAGGCTTGCCGTCTCTGTCTAAAAGGGGAGTAATACCTGCTCCGTAGCCGGATTTTGTCATAAGGTAGTTTACACCTGTTTTTTTATCAACTATAACCTGAAAAAGGGTTGTAAGCTCGCTGCCTTCTTTTTCCGTAATAATAAATCTTTTATCCTTTTTTGCCATAATTATTCACCTTTAAACTTTTCTGCTATTTCTTCGTCGGGAAAGTCAAAGAAAAACCACCCTTTGCTTTCATCGAGGTTATATTCTTTAAAATAAGCATTCATTTCTTCAGCTGTTCTGACGATACTTTCGTTTTTGTATCTGTAGGCTGTGCTGATAAAATGTACGCAGATGTTATCTTTATCACATTTACAGATGTCAAGGAAGGGCTTAGCGCATTTATGCCATTTCCTTTCAGGGGCAAGACCGTAGCGGTCCTGTACCGTAGCCGTCTGTGTTTTGCTGAGCCTTACGGGATAGATTTTTTCACTCCATTTTTTACCTTGATCTCTCCAGTAGGAAAAGTCGAGTCCACAGGGAGCTTTTTTTCTGAAGCTCGGCATTATCTTGCATCGTCTCATCAGAACTATTTTGCCTTTACATTCGGACACGGCGGGTATCTCTGAGCCGAGGTACCATTTATCCTCGTTGCCTTTAATATACTTTTCGTAAAAGGCGGAGAAGAAAAATCTGTTCTGTATTCCACGGTCCTGCTTAACACTCATTACGATGAATTCGTCGGGGTTTTCTTTTAAAAAGTCGAGACAGTCACGGAGCACCGCAGAAAAGGAAAGAGGAACTTTTTTCTCTTTGTCCTCATAGCAGTCTGCTAAAGAATGAACAAGATAAAATCCGTCTTTTTTTCTGTTAAGACGTACATCGATAAGCCTCGCACCGAGAGAAAACTGCTCACGGAGAGTGAGAGCCTGACATCTGCATACCTTTTCCATATCCACGAAGGCGGTAAGGGAATCGTGCGTGCCGAAAAGGTTGATTTCAGAGATCTTTTTTTCACTTTGATGCTTCATTTTTTCACCCCGTGTAAAAAATTCCTAATTATAATATAGTATAGCATTTATAATTTTTTCCGTCAATGGATTTGAAAAGAAAAAAGCAGCTGCAAAGAGCTTCTTGCAACTGCTTTTGTAAGGATTAATTTTTATGCCTTTTTCTCTGCTCCGGGTCTGCCGCAGCACTTTTTATATTTTTTACCGCTTCCGCAGGGACAGGGGTCGTTAACTCCGACCTTTTTGCCGTCATTTCTTACGGTTCTGCCCTTTTCGCTTCCGTCACCTGAGCCCTTGGCTACAGTGACCTTGACAACCTGCTCTCTCTTGACCTCTTCTTCAGCTGCAAAGCGCTTGATAAGAACACATTTTACTGTGTTGTCACGGATCGCATTGGTCATTTCTTCAAACATATCGTAGCTGTATTCTCTGAAGGCAATAACAGGGTCCTTCTGACCGTAGGCAAGAAGACCTACGCTTCTCTTGAGCTCGTCCATTGCGTCGATATAGTCCATCCACTGAAGGTCAACGTTGCGTAAAAGCTCACTTCTTTCAATTTCACGCATCATTTCTGCGCCGTAAACAACCTCTCTGCTCTTGTGAAGCTGATGTGCCCTCTCGGAAAGAAGATCGAAAATTTCGTCAGCCTTGTATTTTCTGTCTTCTTTGAAATCATTTTCAGTTGTAAGCCAGCCGAGATATTTGTCTCTGAGAGAAGCAAAATGCCAGTCACTTGAGGGTATGTTTGAGGGACAGTAGAATTCAACGGTATCTCCGATGGAATCGTCAATCATCTTGGTGATAACAGCTTCCATATTCTCACCGTTGAGAACCTTATCTCTTTGGGTGTAGATAATTTCTCTCTGCTTGTTCATAACGTCGTCGAAGGAGAGAACGTGACGGCGTGTTGCAAAGTTGTTGCCTTCAACCTTTCTCTGTGCTGATTCAACCTGCTTTGAAAGCATTCCTGCTTCAATGGGAAGGTCGTTGTCAAGAGGCATTGACTTCATTATAGCCATCATTCTGTCACCGCCGAAGAGACGGAGAAGGTCATCCTGCATTGAAAGATAGAAACGGCTTTCGCCCGGGTCGCCCTGTCGTCCTGAACGACCTCTGAGCTGATTGTCGCTACGGCGGGACTCATGTCTTTCGGTACCGATGATGTAAAGACCGCCTGCCTGTCTTACCTGCTCTGCTTCGCCCGCAATTTCTGCCTTGTATTTGGCTTCAAGCTCTTTGAATTTTTCTCTTGCTTCGATAATGTCTTCATTGTCTGTGTCACCGAAGCCTGTTGCTTCGGAAATAAGCTCTTCGGGATATTCAAGCTTTCTCATTTCGCTCTTGGCGAGATATTCAGCGTTACCGCCGAGCATAATGTCGGTGCCTCGTCCGGCCATGTTGGTGGCGATGGTAACCGCACCGAGCTTACCGGCCTGAGCAACAATTTCAGCTTCCTTGTCATGATGCTTTGCGTTGAGAACATTGTGCTTGATGCCTCTCTTTTTAAGGGCAGAGGAAAGCTTTTCACTCTTTTCGATTGAAACCGTACCTACAAGCACGGGCTGTCCCTTTGCGTGACATTCTAAAATCTGTTCAATGATGGCATTGAACTTGAATTGCTCTGTCTGATAGATAACGTCGGTGTTATCTTTTCTTAAAAGAGGCTTGTTTGTGGGGATTTCTACAGCATCAAGAGAATAGATTTCTCTGAATTCCTCGACCTCTGTCATGGCAGTACCGGTCATACCGGAGAGCTTTTTATAAAGACGGAAATAGTTCTGGAAGGTAATGGTGGCGAGGGTTTTATTTTCTCTTGCAATTTTAACATTTTCTTTTGCTTCAATTGCCTGATGAAGACCGTCGCTGTAGCGTCTGCCAAGCATGATACGACCGGTGAATTCGTCAACTATAAGCACCTGACCGTCTTTTACCACATAGTCGATGTCTCTTGTCATAATGCCGTGGGCTCTTATGGCGATGTTGAGATGGTGGGACAGAGTGAGGTTGTCGGGATCGCTGAGGTTTTCAATGCCGAAGAATTTTTCGGCCTTCTGTATACCTGCCTTTGTAAGGGAGACATGCTTGCTCTTTTCGTCAACGATGTAGTCTGCACCTGCCTCTTTTGCGATTTCTTCAAGGTCAGCCTTTGAGTCTGTTTCAGCGACCTTATAGCAACGCAGGGTTCTTACAAAGGTGTTGGCAATTGAGTAAAGCTCACTTGATTTTCCGCCCATACCTGAAATGATAAGGGGGGTTCTTGCTTCGTCGATAAGGATGGAGTCAACCTCGTCCACGACAACAAAGCTGTGGCCTCTCTGTACCTTTTCTTCCTTGTACTGAGCCATATTGTCACGAAGATAGTCAAAGCCCATTTCGTTGTTTGTGCCGTAGGTAATGTCGGCAGCGTAGGCTGCTCTTCTTTCGTCAGTTTCAAGTCCGTTTACAATAAGACCTACAGTAAGTCCCATAAAGCGGTAAACCTTACCCATCCACTCACTGTCTCGGCGTGCAAGGTAGTCGTTGACAGTAACGATGTGAACACCGTCGCCTGTAAGACCGTTAAGATATGCGGGAAGGGTAGCAACGAGGGTTTTACCTTCACCGGTTTTCATTTCTGCAATTCTGCCCTGGTGGAGAACAATACCGCCCATAATCTGAACGGGAAAGTGTTTCATACCTAAAACACGCCATGCTGCTTCACGGCAGGCGGCAAAAGCCTCGGGAAGAATATCGTCAAGACTTTCACCCTTTGAAAGTCTTTCTTTGAACTCGGGGGTTTTAGCCTTAAGCTGACTGTCGGTAAGCTTGCCGTATTCCTCGTCATAAGAGAGAACCTTGTCAACTAAAGGTCTGATTCTTTTGATTTCCTTTGATGAATAATCACCAAAAAGCTTTTTTAATAAACCCATTATAATCACCTCTTGATTTTCTGATTATAAGTATAATCATTTTATTTTAACACAAGTTAAAAAATATTGCAATAGTTTAGGATTTAATAGAAAAATGATAGCTGTAGAAAGTATAGATATACTATTTTCTTGACAATGTAATAATGAAATGTTAAAATAAGAAAAATAATTTTTTGAAAGGCGGAAAAACGATGAAGAAAACAATTTCTTTATTTTTGGTTACTGTTATGATTTTTGCGGTTATGGCACCTATGGCATCGGCTGCAAATGAAAGAACACCCATTGTTTACATACGAGGCAACGGTGACGGCCTTTATTATCCGGACGGTACTCTCTGTGTAGCACAGTTTGAGGATGTGTCCTTTGGCGGTGACGGTATGGACAAGGATGTTATTGTCGAGTCTGTTGTAAACATTCTCAAGCCATTCGTTCTGGAAGGTATGATTTTTGATAATTGGGACAATTACGGAAGAGCTGTTTATGAAGAAATCAAGCCTCTTTTTCCTGATTCGGCCCTTGACGAAAACGGTAATCCGACCAAAGGTACGGGTGTTCTCGCAAAGACTATGTCAGATTCAATAGCCGCATCAAAATCTCCCTACAGTTATAATGTGAACATCTCATATTGCTTTGCTTATGACTGGCGACTTTCTCCTTATGACCATGTGGACAGACTTCATGACTATGTACTTCAGGTTATGAGATCAACAGGTCAGAATCAGATTTCAATGTATGCCAGATGTATGGGAGGCAGCCTGCTTTCTGCATATCTTGAAAGATACGGACATCTCGGTCATGTTAAAAATGTGCTGTACTGCGATGTGCTTTCCAATGAAGCTACAGTTATTTCAAAGGCTTTCAGCGGCCAGATAGAAATGGATGCAAAGCTTATTGAAAGATATGCGGGTCAGCTTGATTTCTGCGGACAGGTAGGCGACGGAGTAGGCTTTGCCTTTACGGATGTCCTTTATGAGATAGTTTTTAAAACAATGGATTTCTTCAATCAGATAAATGTTACAGATAAAGCACTTGATGGTGTTGAAGAACTTTACGAGAAACTTTACAAGGCTCTTATTCCTGCTCTTTGTCATGCAACGGGTATGGCTACCCAGATTAACTATTGGACAGGGGTTGCCGAAGAGGATATGGATGATGCGCTTAATCTTCTTTTCGGTAAAGAAGGCTCTGAGCTTCGTGTTAAGTATGCAGGTCTTATTGAAAAGATTCAGTATTACAGAGAACGCATCTCCTCGGATCTTGACGGCTTTTACAAAAGCCTTGATGAAAAGAGAATACATTACGCTTTCATAGGAAAGTACGGCTTTATGAATATGCCTCTTACTGCTGATGCTGACATTCTCAGCGATGCACTCTCAAGTCTTACTCATGCCACCAAGGGTGCAACTACTGCTGCTATCGGTAAAACTCTTTCTGAGGATTATATAAACGGACGTATAGCAGAGGGTAAGGGTAAATATATTTCTCCGGACAGACAGGTTGACCTTTCTACCTGTATAGCTCCCGACAGAACATGGATTCTGAAGAATGCTCACCATGATGTTATTGACTGTCTGTATCCGATTATTTTTGCTTTCCTTAACGGCACAAATGTTACAGTTGAAAGCTCTGGATATTCTTCATTCCAGGTGTTTGATTACGAAACACTTACTATGACCGAAATGACAGAAGAAAACTGTGCGGATTATGATTTTATCACCCGTCCTGTTGAGAAGCCTACAACGGCTACAAGACTTTCCGCTTTTATGAGATTTTTCACGATGATACTTAATTTCATAACAAAGTTTTTCAAGGGAGAGCTTGATTTTTCAAATCTTTTAGGGTAAAAAACAAACGGCTCACAGAGATTTTTATATCTCTGTGAGCATTTTTATTTTTATTTGTGCATATATTTCTTCGGGGGGATTAATATGAGGTATTTACCCGAAGAAAGAGCAAAAGAGCTTGCGGCTTACATAATTGATACAGGTGCTACCGTAAGACAGGCGGCAAAGCGCTTCGGAATAAGTAAAAGCACTGTACATACGGACATAACTGCAAGACTCAGCAAAAGTGAGCCTGACTTATATGATAAGGTTCGTCTTGTCCTTGATGTCAATAAGGAGGAAAGGCATATAAGAGGCGGCGAGGCGACAAGAAAGAAGTTCGCAGCCCGTTGAAATGACAGAAAAAAGCGGAGCAGATTGTCCTTGCTCCGCTGTTGAACTGCGCAATTTTTATTTCATAAACTTAAGTATCTCCGCCCACACCTTTTCGTCCTGAGCGGTCATTTTTCCCCAATCGTATTTTGCCTTGAAGGCTTTTTTGTCCTCTTCGGTCACAAGAGCCTTCTTTTTTAATGCCTTCTGATATTCTGCAAAGAAAGCATCTTTGTATTTTACCGCATCATCCGTGTAATTCGGGTTGTGATTTTTGCCCGTAAGACGGAGAAAGCTTATATTTTCTCTGCCTGAAAGCTCATTTTGGAGGATGTCAAAATTGTTCTTTGAAGAAACTGTTTTATCGTCTTCAGAGTGGATTACAAGCACTCGTGTTTTTGTACTCTTCAGAGTTTCAAGAGCACTGTATCTGATATAATCGGGATTGGATTTTGCTTCGAGAGCAAGTATTTTTTTGCAAAAGGGTGCAAGAGGTCCTTTGAAAAAGCCTTTGAGAATCTGGGGTACGGAAATGAAGCCTGACATGGCAACGGCCTTTTCAATGTCGGGATGAAGAGCGGAAATGTTGAGCGTGGAAAATCCGCCCCAGCTGTGTCCGATAACGCTTATGGGAAGAGAAGAATACTTTTCATCTTTCTTAAGCGCTTTTACTGCGTCGTCAAGGTCATGCAGAGACTGGGCAAAGCCGTTGGTAGTCTCGCCACCTGATTTCATACAGCCTGTATGGTCATAGGCAAAAACACGGAAGCCTGCTTTGCAAAGCTTTTCTATCTCTGTCATATATCCTGTATGTCCGGAGCCCATGCCGTGGTCGAAAATAACAAGTCTGTTTTCATCAAATCCGTCATAATAGTAAAAATTGCCGGCAAGAGTGTGCCCGAGAGAGGAGGGGAACGGATAATCTTCACGGTGAAGACCGTCGAAATTTTCTGCGGTGAAATAGACAAGGCAGCCATTGTCATCGGCTCTTGTATAAAGCATTTTACGGTATATTTTTTCGATAAGTCCGGTAATCATATTGTCATAGTCCTTTCTGTCTGATTATGGAGCGCTGATGCCAGAGCTTTAAGTGTTATGGATTATTTGATAAATCTTTCCAGTAAATCTATTTCTCTGCTTGTTTCCCACATAAACCTGCGGCATTCCTCGTCTTTTACAAGAATTCGTCCGGCACGGGCAATACGGCGTAAAAATATTCTACTGAAAAGCACATCCTCCTTGTGTGAAATCAGCGGACAGATATTTATTCCGCGTATGTCAATTCTTGCTTCGATTTTTCCGCTTTCGGTTATATAAGGGAAGAAGGGGAAGATAATACAGGAAAGAGGTCGTTCTTCTCTGATGCATTTTCCGTCACAGACGCAGAGCCTTGTTCCGTCCTTTTCTTTTACGGTCAGGACGGTATCCTCACCGGGAAAAAGAAGCATGCCTGTGTTTTTATCACCTTTACAGCAGGCTTTGTTGCAGACTGTACCGCAGTCTGCAAATAAGGGTGTATAGTCCTTGAGGACGGCTTTTGCCTGAGTAATAACATCTTTTTTCAACTCTTTCACCTCAGTTTTGTTGTGCTTCAAAACCATTATACCTTCTTTTGTGTTATTTGTACAGTAAAAAAACTTTTTATTCGTAAGTTTTTTTGTTGAAATAAAGTGAGATTTGTGGTATATTAATGTGTATAGTTTTCATAATGAGAATATATGTAGTTTTTTTAGGAGAGGTCAAAGTGAAAATAGGATACGATAACGAAAAATACATTAAAACTCAATCGGAGCATATAAGAGAAAGACTGTCCAACTTTGGAGGTAAGCTTTATCTTGAGTTCGGAGGAAAGCTTTTTGACGATCATCACGCAGCAAGAGTGCTTCCCGGCTTTGAACCTGACAGTAAGCTTAAAATGCTTTTACAGCTTAAGGATGAGGCTGAGGTTGTCATCACTGTAAGTGCAAAAGCAATTGAGGAAAAGAAGCTTCGCCGTGATCTTAATATTTCCTATGATAAGGAAGTGCTCAGACTTATTGACCTTTTTAGAAGCGTGGGCCTTTATGTGGGCAGTGTTGTAATTGCTCAGTATGACGGACAGAAATCTGCCGATAATTTCAGAGATAAGCTCCGTGAGCTGGGTGTAGATGTCTTCACACATTATAAAATCGAAGGGTATCCTTCAAATGTGCCTCTTATCGTTTCCGACGAGGGTTACGGTAAAAACGAATATGTGGAAACGGAAAGAAAAATAGTTGTGGTTACAGCTCCCGGCCCCGGAAGCGGAAAAATGGCAGTATGCCTTTCACAGATTTATCACGATCATTTAAGAGGTATAGAATCAGGTTATGCTAAATTTGAAACCTTCCCCGTTTGGAACCTCCCTCTTAACCATCCTGTCAATCTTGCCTATGAGGCGGCTACGGCTGACCTTAATGACCTTAATATGATTGATCCCTTCCATCTCGAGGCTTATGGTATTCCTACGGTAAACTATAACCGCGATGTGGAAATTTTCCCTGTACTTGAAGCTATATTCACTAAGATTTACGGATCCTGTCCATATAAATCACCTACTGATATGGGTGTTAATATGGTGGGACACTGCATTTTCGACAAGGAAATAGTTGAGGATGCGGCAAAACAGGAAATTATCCGCAGATATTATGCGGCTCTTTACGATGCCAGACACGGAGCGGACACAATAAAAGAAAGAGAAAAGATTTCTATTCTTATGAACAAGGCGGGAATCAGCCTTGAAAGCAGAGCTGTAGCTGTCAGAGCAAATGAGGTGGCTGAAAAGACAGGGGCTCCTGCCGCTGCCATAGAGCTTGATGACGGCAGAATCATCATCGGAAAAACAAAGGATCTTTTAGGTGCTGCTTCGGCTGCACTTCTTAATGCACTTAAGAGCATTGCAGGCCTTGATGATGAGCTTCTTCTCCTTCCGTCAAGTCTCATTGAGCCTGTACAGAACCTTAAGGTAAGCTATCTTGGAAGCAAGAATCCCCGTCTTCACGCTGACGAGGTGCTCGTTGCCCTTTCCGTTTCTGCTGCTACAAATGAGGATGCAGCAAAGGTTCTTGAATGTCTGCCCCGACTCAAAAACTGTGAAGCACACATTTCGGTTATTCCGTCAGATGTGGATAAAATGATTTATAACAAGCTCGGCATTCATCTTACTGTTGAGCCTGAGTATGAAAATGATAATTTGTATCATTGATTTATGCGAATATAAATGAGGAGACTTTTTATGACATATATTGAAAAATACGAACAGTGGTTGACCTTTGACAGTGAGACTGCAGAGGAGCTTTTAAAAATAACAGACGAAAAAGAAAAAGAAGACAGATTTTACAAGGATCTTGCCTTCGGTACAGGCGGACTCAGAGGTATTATGGGCGCAGGCTCAAACCGTATGAACAGATATACCGTCGGTAAAGCAACCTTCGGTCTTGCTCAGTATCTTAAAAACAAGTATGAGGGTGAAATCAAAGTCGCTTTAGGTTATGACACAAGAAATAACTCCGCTTATTTTGCTAAAGTTGCGGCAGGCATTTTTGCTTCCTGCGGCTTTAAGGTGTATCTTTACGACCGTGCATTACCTGTTCCCGTTCTTTCTTTTACAACAGCATTTTTAGGCTGTAATGCGGGCGTTATGATTACTGCTTCTCACAACCCAAAGGAATATAACGGATATAAGGTGTATGACTCAAAGGGTTGCCAGCTTTGCACAGAGGATGCAACAGAGGCCATCGGTTACATCAATGCCATCACAGATTATAAATCAATTCCCTTCCTTGAGGAAAGCGAAAACATCACTCTTATCGGTGACGATGTGTTCGGTGAATTCTGCAAGAAAGTTAAGGGCGAGAGCCTTTACGAAGAAAAATCAGATATAAAAATTGTTTACACACCTCTTCACGGTACAGGTAATGTTCCTGTAAGAAAAATGCTTGAGGGTATGAATGTTACCGTTGTAAAAGAACAGGAGATGCCTGACGGCAATTTCTCTACAGTCAGAAGTCCTAATCCCGAAGAAAAGGATGCTCTTACCATCGCCATTGAAAAGGCAAAGGAAATAGATGCAGACCTTGTCCTTGGTACTGACCCGGACTGTGACAGAGTTGGTATTGCCGTTAAAAGCGGTGACGATTATGTTCTCTTCACCGGTAATCAGACAGGTGCACTTTTAGTTAAGTTTGTCCTTGAAATGAAAAAGGATGCTCTTAACGAAAAATCAACTCTTATCAAAACTATTGTTACCTCCGAGCTTGGCGCAAACATCGGCAGAAGCTACGGACTTAATGTTGAAGAAACTCTTACCGGCTTCAAGTACATCGGTGATAAGATGTGCAAGTACGAAGAAACAGGCGAAAAAGAGTTTGTTATCGGCTATGAAGAAAGCTACGGCTATCTTGTTGGTATGCATGCAAGAGATAAGGATGCCGTTGTTTCCTCAATGCTTATCTGTCAGATGGCAGCTTTCTATTACAATCAGGGCAAAACACTTGTTGATGCTCTTAATGACATTTATGACGAATACGGCTACTATCTTGACCACCTTGATTCCTTTACTCTCAAGGGTAAGGACGGTGCTGAAAAGATAGAGAAGCTTATGGTGTATTTCCGTTCTCTCGGCAAGGATGTATATGAGGGCATTGATGAGGTTATTGACTTCAGCAAGGGAATTGCAGATCTTCCCAAAGAAAATGTACTCAAATACATTTGGAAGGACGGCTCCTGGCTTGCAATCAGACCTTCAGGTACAGAGCCTAAGATCAAAATTTACTATTCAGTAAACGAGGAAAACAAAGAAAAGGCTACGGAAAGACTTGCGGGACTTCGTGAGTATATTGCCTCTGTAATTAACAAGGAGTAAAAAATGACTGTACATGCTTATATAGAAAATGTTCTTCAGCCAAAGCTTCAGGGTGACGGAGGTTGGATTGAATATGTTTCCTGCGAGGACGGTGTTCTTACTGCCGTTTTTCGCGGAGAATGTTCAAAATGCCTTATTCTCCACCGTTGTACGGCGTGGATTGAAGAGCAGATAAAGAAAGACCTTAATAAAAATGTAAAGGTCAATGCAGTACGCAAGAAGCCTTATTTTCAAGATATATAAAGAAAGGAAGCGGTACGGATATGTTCACTGAGGAATATACCCGTACCGCAGTTTGCTTATTATGGCACATATAAAAGTAGTCAGACGCTCAATGCGTCCCGAAGAATGGACGGATCTTCGTTTCGGTTGGCTTAAAAGACACATTTATTCATCAAAATGGGAAATTACGGGTCTTCTTATCCGCGATGCCCGACAGATAAATGAGATGGAATTTGAATACTATTCCGACTCTTACCGTCCGCTTAATAAAGGTGATATGTATTTTACTCCCGACGGAACGGCTTTTATAAAAGCAGAGGTGAATATTCCTGAAGAGCTGAAAGGTAAGGAGCTTTGGTTTTCGCTTAAAACTGCCGCAGAAATCTGTGTTAAGGTTAACGGAAAATATGTAGGAGGAGTGGACCCCAACAGAGAAAGAATGCTCCTTTCTCCCTACATAAATGAAAATGAAACTCTTCATTTTGAAATGATGGGATATAACCGTTCAAAGCCTGACGACGAAAGAAACCCCGAATCCCTTTCTGTAAGGGGCTGCCGTCAGATTTTTGAGGGTGCATATATTACCACTGTAAACCATGCTGTTCAGGATCTGGTATGGGATTTTGAATTGCTTCTTGATATTGCGAAAAGCGACCTTTTCGATGAGGATTACAGAGCCTTTTTAAATAGAGAACTCAATAATGCTATGAATCTTATCGATTTTGAAGCTGAAGAGCTTACAGGTGTTGATGAGGCAAAGAAGTATGTTGAAGAGGTAATCTATGCAAACGATACCTACAAGGGTACAGGTGATGTAGCTCTTATTGCTCACTCTCACCTTGATGTTGCATATTACTGGAGAAGGATTCACGCTGTGCAGAAAAATCTTCGTACAGTTCTTATACAGCTTCGTCTTATGGATAAATATCCTGATTTCAGATATACCCACACACAGCCTTATGTTTATGAAACATTGGAAAAATACTATCCTGAGGTTTTCGAGGAGCTTAAGGAAAAGGTGAAAAACGGTCAGTTTGAACCTGTGGGTGCTATGTATGTAGAGCCTGATTGCAATGTGCCCTCTGCGGAATCACTTATCCGTCAGTGCCTTTACGGTCAGTATACCTATAAAAGAATGTTCGGTTCTTTCGTAAACAATGCATGGCTTCCCGACGTTTTCGGAAACAGTTGGATTTTACCGCAGATTCTTAAAAAAAGCGGTGTGGATTACTTTGTTTCAAACAAGATGTCTACCTGGAACGATACCAACCGATTCCCTCACAATAATTTCATATGGAAGGGTATAGACGGAAGTGAGGTTTATGCCTGTGTGCCGCCCACCCACTTTATAACCTGGAATATGCCCTCGCAGATTCAGGAAAATTGGGAAGCATATATTGATAAGGACAGCGGCGGACAGACTCTTAATATGTTCGGCTACGGTGACGGAGGTTCGGGCTGTACGGAAGAAATGATTGAAATGATGCACCGATTTGATAAGCTTTCCGTTATGCCAAAATGTGAGCATACGGGCGGTGCAGAGTTCCTTGAAAAGAATCTGAAGGGAAACAATAAGCTTGAGGTCTGGGACGGTGAGCTTTATCTTGAAATGCACCGAGGTACCTTTACTACAAAAAGTGACCTGAAAAAAGCAAACAGACGCCTTGAGTGGAAATTCCGTAATGCTGAAATTCTTTCTCTTATAAGAGGCGAGGATAACAGAGATAAAATAACAGAGCTTTACAAAAAATTCCTTGTAAATCAGTTCCACGATATTCTGCCCGGCTCCCATATCAATCCCGTTTACACCGATGCTATGAAGGATTACGCGGAGATAGAAAAAGGCATTGACGAAATTATCGGTACAGGAAGCAGATACTTTAATACTCTTAATTTTACCCGTGATGCACTCACCTTTGTTGAAAACAAAAAAGGTACATCTGTCCGCTGCGGAAAAAAAGGTAACTGGCTTATTCCTTCTCTTAAGGCTATGAGCGGCGGTACTCTCCGTGCAACGAAGCATACAGATGAGTGGATAACCGTAGAAGAAACAGTAGAAACACCTTATTACAGAATCAAATTCAATCCCGACGGCTCCATTGAAAGCCTTTGTGACAAAGAGCTTTCAAGAGAATGGGTGCAGGGTGATTTCAACAAGCTGAAAATTTACACCGACAACCCAGGAAACTACGATGCCTGGGATATTCTTCCCAACTATAAGGACAAGAAGATTGAAGCAGAGGTAGCTTCTCCTCTTGCTCTCACGGCAAAGGATGGAGAATGTGCCGAGTTTACTGCTGTGCTTAAAACGGAAAAATCCACCTGGAAAATGATTATCCGTCTGTTCAGAAGAAGCAGAGGTATTGAGGTGGAAAACATCGTCGACTGGCACGAAAAGCACCGTCTTGCAAAGGCAGAGTTCAGCTGTAATGTCCTTTCACGAAAGGCACTTTGCGACACTTCGGCGGGCTTTATTGAAAGAGAGACTCACCGCAACACCACCTGGCAGCAGGCGAGATTTGAGTGTTGTCACCACAAATGGTGCGACCTTTCTGAAACAGGCGGCGGTATAGCTATTATCAATGAGGGCAAATACGGTGCAGGCTTTGAAAAGAATGTTATCAGTCTTTCTCTTCTGCGTGCTACCATCCGCCCCGACGTAGTCTCAGATATGGGTGAGCATAATTTCTGCTATATGATTATGCCTCACGCAGGTGATGCGGTTTCTGCAAAGATAAATAACCTCGCTTTCCAATACAACGTACCTCTTGTTAAATGTGACGGAGAGTGGTCTCTTCCCACCTTTGAACCTCTTTATCTTCAGGGTGCAAAGAAGAGTGAGGACGGAACAATGACCGTTATCCGTCTTTCCGAGCAGGACGGCAGAAGAGGTAGAATAAGCCTTGGCAGTAAGGTAAAAATACTCGATATGCTCGAAAGAGTGCAGGAAGAAACAGATGTTATTGAGTATAAGCCCTTTGAAATTATTACTTTAGGATTATAATAAGGAGGAAAAAGAAATGATTAAATATGAAATAGAAGGCGGAAATCTTCCTGTTCTCGTCTGTTATCCCGAACCGGGTGAGGTTCTTTGTACAGAAAGCGGCTCAATGAGCTGGATGAGTCCTAATATGCAGATGAATACAAATGCAGGCGGAGGACTTAAAAAGGCTTTCGGCAGAATGTTTGCCGGTGAATCTATATTTATGAATGAATACACACCTCAGGGCGGCACAGGTATGATAGCCTTTGCTTCAAGCTTTCCCGGCTCGATTATCCCTTACCGTGTAACTCCCGGTAATCCTGTTATTGTGCAGAAGAGAGGCTTTCTTGCAATGGAAAAGGGTCTTGACCTTTCCGTGCATTTTCAAAAAAGATTAGGCGCAGGCTTTTTCGGCGGCGAAGGTTTCATAATGCAGAAAATCAGCGGTGACGGAATGGTATTTATTGAAATTGACGGACACTGCAAGGAATACGTTCTCGCTCCCGGTGAAAGCATTGTTGTGGACACAGGATATCTTGCCGCTATGACAGGCGGATGTACTATGGATGTGCGCACAATAAAGGGTGCGAAGAATATGTTCTTTGGCGGTGAAGGATTCTTTAATACAGTTATCACAGGACCGGGAACGGTATATCTGCAGTCTATGCCTATTTATAACACCGCACAGGCTCTTATGCCGTACATCAATGTGAATACAGGCGGAAGCGGTAAAGGTATCAATATCAGCTTAGGAGAATAAACAACAAAATAAAACAAGAGAGACAGCCATGCTGTCTCTCTTGTTTTAAAGCCTCACCTTGATTTAAGAGGAGGCGTGCGTAAGTGTCTGTTCTTTTTATCCCTCTTTGTGAAGCTTGATAAAATGTCTTATCAGGTAAATTACAGCTCCAACGGGAATACAGAATATGACTATTTTGATAATAAGATGAATGGGGATGTAATCGTAAATTCCGTCACCTAAAATCGTGAACAGTACTACACGGGGCATAATGCCTATTACCGATGCGGCGAAATAACGGGGAAATTTGCACTTTGATGCACCCCAGAAAAGACTTACAAAGTCGATGGGAAAAACAGGAAGCGCACGGATAATCAAAAGAGCAGGGAAGTTGTCGTTGAACTTCTTTTCAAGGATTTTTTGTCCGCCTTTACTCTTCATAAGAAGCTTTTCAACATAATCTCCACCAAGGAAAACACCGAGGAAATAGGTGACAGTAACCTCCAGGATAATTCCCACAAGGCTGATAAGACAGGCTGTGGGGGTGGGAAAAGCCATACCGATTGAAATGTAAATCAGCGAAGCGGGTAGAATGAAAAGCACCGATTTTACGAGATATACGCCCCATATGGTAGCAATGGCAACGGTCATATTTGCGCTTGCGTCAACAAGGGCTCTGACGTCAATGTTTTTAAGCTTTTCATAATTTGTCACAGCTACGACAAAGATAGCCATAGCTACAGCTACTCTGAGAAGAGCGAGAAGGGTGGATTTTACTTTTTTGTTCATAATATAACTCCGGAAAATAATTGTTTAATCAGGATTTCGTTTTTGACTGTGTTTTTTCATCAGCTGCAGTCCCACAATAAGAATTGCCGGGAACATTGTTCCGAGCAGCATACCTTTATTCATATCGCCGCCGAAAAGAGTGATAGCCTTGCCTACAGCTCCCGGTCCTGTTGAACATCCCATATCGCCGAAGAGGGCGAGAAAAGCAAACATTGCCGTTCCACCGGTGGGAAGCTTTTCTGCGGCAAGAGAAAATGTACCGGGCCACATAATACCTACAGAAAGACCGCACAGGGCACAGCCAAAAAGGGAAACAAGCGGCAAAGGAGAAAGACTTGCCGTAAGATAGCTTATGATACAAAGAAAAGAGCTTGCAGTCATCATTTTTGTAAGAGAAATTTTTTCACTGATTTTCGAGTAAAGAACTCGGGAAAATCCCATTAGAACGGCAAAAAGGCAGGGACCGAGAAGGTCGCCGACGGTTTTTGAAACCTTAAGTCCTGATTCTGCAAAGGCGGAAGCCCATTGGCTCATTGCAATTTCACTTGCGCCTGAACAGAGCATAATGAGAGCGAAGATATAGAAAAGCTTTGTTTTAAAAAGCTCCTTGAGCTTCATGCTTTTACCGTTAGTAAGTGTATCTGGAATAGGCACGAGAGAAAAGAGTATTCCGTTGATAAGGGGTACAAGGCTCCAAAGAAATGCAAGATAACGCCAGTTTCCTGTGCCGTAGGCGGTAAAGAACACAGTGGACAAAAGAACTACGGACATCTGACCCCAACAGTAGAAGGAGTGCAGAAGGCTCATGGAGCCGCTTTTGTTCTGACTCGGACATGCTTCAACCAAAGGGCTTATAATAACCTCAATAAGACCGCTTCCTATAGCATAGATAATTATGGAAAGTATTATACCTGCATAGGACGGCATAATAAAGGGAAAAATGCCGAGACCGAAAAGTCCGGCAAAGGCAAAGCTGTGGGCAAGCAAAGCCGAAGCACGGTAACCTATTTTGTCTATAAAAGAAGCAGAAATCATGTCCACAAACAGCTGTACACCGAAATTTATGATAATAAGCAGGGAGATTTTGTCGTAGCTTAATGAAAAGTCCTTCTGAAAGGTAAGAAACAGGAGGGGGAGAAAGTTATTGATGATGGCCTGTACAAAATATCCTGCATAAGATGCGTAAAAGGTATATCTGTAATCTTGTCTGAGTCTCATTTGAAGTCCTCTTTTTTAAAAAAATCAAGAACTATGATACCACAGAAGGAAAAACTTTTCAACGAAAGGATAAAAAATAATTAATATATCCGCTTTAAATCTTGAAAAAAGCAGATTAATGAGGTAAAATATACCTATCTTAATGTCCTGAAAGGAGAAAAAATATGATTTTAATTAAAAAATTAGTATCAATTATGACTGCATTCGTGCTTATGTTCTACGGCTTTGTAGGTATGAGCAGTAATGTGAGTGACAATTACGCAGAGGGTAAGTACAAAAATGTTATCCTTATGATAGGTGACGGTATGAGCTTCAACAACCTTGAAGCAACCAAGGATCTCAGAGGTACCAAGCTTGCAATGGAAACAATGCCTGTCAAGACAAACAGTGACATCAATTCCTTCGGCCTTACATATACAGACTCTGCAGCCGGCGGAACAGCTCTTTCAAGCGGTGTAAGAGTCTGGATAAATTCTGTTTCTGTATTTCCGTTCGATCCCTTTACCCTTCCTTTTGTTGACAATGTTCCTGTTACCATTGCAGAGCTTGCCAAGGCAAACGGCAAAGCAGCGGGTGTAGTTACAACGGACCTTACAAGCGGTGCAACACCTTCCTCTTTCTCTGCTCATGCTCTTTCAAGAACAATGGAAAAGGAAATCAGCAAGGATCAGCTCAGAAGCGGCTTTGATCTTATCTGGGGTGCAGCATCTGAAAGCATTAACGAAGAAAACACAGCAGAAAACGGTTGGACTTATATCGATACCGAAACAGAGCTTATGGCTCTTGAAGAGGGCAGCCGTTCATTTGCACAGTTCAGCTTTGATGATCTCAAATATGTAAAGAACGAGCACGATACACCCACAGTGGAAGAAATGACAGAAAAGGCTATCGAGCTTCTTTCTGCGGATGAAGACGGCTTCTTCCTTATGGTAGAGGGTGCATGTATTGATAAGCATGCTCACAACAACGACATGGAAAATATGACTCTTTCTGCTGAAGAATTTGACAAGGCTGTTGCTGCAGCTCTTGAATTTGCGGAAAAGGACGGCGAAACTCTCGTTGTTGTTACTGCAGACCACGGTACAGGCGGAATGAAGTACAATGCCGAGAAGGATGAATACTACTTCACAAGCGGTGATCACGATACAGATAATGTTCCTGTATATGTTTCTGCAACTGATGCAGGCTTTACAACAGACAGCGAGGTTGAAAACCGTCAGATTCCTGTTCAGCTTGCAAGAGTTATGGGTTACGGTAAGGATATGTTCCCTTCTTCGGTTCTTGCAGGAAAGTAATTTAATACAGCTACCTTTTAATTTTGCAGAAAGTGAAAATTTCAGCACTGATTTTTTCACTTTCTGTTATTTATTTTTTCATGCTTATGATGTATGATAGATGTATAACAATATAAAGGAGTTGAAAATATGAAAACAATAGGAAATCTTATATGGGTTATTTTCGGTGGAGCAATCACGGCGGCTATATGGTGCTTTTACGGTGTGCTGTGGTGCTGCACAATTGTGGGAATACCTTTGGGAAAGCAGTGCTTCAAATTTGCCAATCTTTCCTTTATGCCCTTTGGCAAGGAGGTTAAGGAAAGCAAAGACAGTGGGGCTATCAGTACTGTAGCGAACATAATATGGATTTTTGTCACAGGAGCAGTTATGGCATTCGAAAACCTTTGCATCGGTTTGGTTTATTGCGTGACAATTGTCGGTATACCCTTCGGTAAGCAGTATTTTAAGATGGCAAAGCTTGCTCTTGCACCTTTCGGTTTTGAAGTAGTGAAAAAATAACAGTTTTTTTGAAAATAACTTGAAATATTTTTACTTTTGACTATTGCAACAAAAGAAAATATTTGTTATTATTAATAATGGTAAACTAAAACCAATAAAATTCCGGAAGGAGATTTGTTCATCATGAATTACACACATGAAGTAGAAAAAATGTGTAAGGTCGCAAAAGGACCTAACCACGGACCTGCTCCCATCCCTGAAGAAGGTAAATGGGTAAAGGCTTATGAAATCAAAGATATTTCTGGTTTCACACACGGTGTTGGCTGGTGTGCTCCTCAGCAGGGTACATGTAAGCTTTCTCTTAACATCAAAGAGGGCATCATCGAAGAAGCTCTTGTTGAAACCATCGGTTGCTCAGGTATGACTCACTCTGCTGCTATGGCAAGTGAAATTCTTCCCGGCAAGACTATTCTTGAAGCACACAACACAGACCTTGTTTGTGACGCTATCAACACAGCTATGCGTGAGCTCTTCCTTCAGATTGTATACGGCAGAAGCCAGTCTGCATTCTCTGAAGACGGTCTTTCAGTAGGCGCAGGTCTTGAAGACCTTGGTAAGGGCCTTCGTTCACAGGTTGGTACCATGTACGGCACAAAGGTTAAGGGCGTTCGTTATCTTGAAATGGCTGAAGGCTATGTTACAAGAATGGCTCTTGATTCTGACGATCAGGTTATCGGTTATGAATTCGTTTCCCTCGGCAAGATGACAGACTTCATCAAAAAGGGCATGGAACCCAACGAGGCTTACAAGAAGGCTATGGGCACTTACGGCAGATTTGCTGATGCCGCTAAGTATATCGATCCCCGTGAAGAATAAGGAGGTAAACGGACATGGCATTATTTGAAAGTTATGCAAGAAGAGAAGCTAAAATTCTTGCTGTTTTAAAAGAATACGGCATTTCTTCCATTGAAGAATGTAAAGAAATCTGCGACGCTAAGGGCATCGATCCTTACAAAATCGTAGAAGAAACTCAGCCTATCGCATTCGAAAATGCAAAATGGGCATATACAGTCGGTTGCGCTATCGCAATCAAGAAGGGCTGCACAAAGGCTGCTGATGCTGCTGCAGCTATCGGTGAAGGCCTCCAGGCTTTCTGTATCCCCGGTTCAGTTGCTGACAACCGTCAGGTTGGTCTTGGTCACGGTAACCTTGGTAAGATGCTCCTTTCCGAAGAAACAGAATGCTTCTGCTTCCTCGCAGGTCATGAATCCTTTGCAGCTGCTGAAGGCGCTATCAAAATCGCTCTTAACGCTAACAAGGTAAGAGTTCAGCCTCTTCGTGTTATTCTTAACGGTCTTGGCAAGGATGCTGCTATGATTATCTCAAGAATCAATGGCTTCACCTATGTTCAGACTGAGTTTGATCCTTATACAGAAACTGTTAAGGTTGTTAACGAAACAGCATACTCCAACGGCGACAGAGCTAAGGTTCGTTGCTACGGTGCAGACAATGTTCCCGAAGGCGTTGCTATCATGAAGAAGGAAAACGTTGGTGTTTCTATCACCGGTAACTCCACCAATCCCACCCGTT
Organism: Acutalibacteraceae bacterium; assembly: GCA_045613805.1. GTDB lineage: Bacteria > Bacillota > Clostridia > Oscillospirales > Acutalibacteraceae > UBA6857. The sequence continues at coordinate 3,096 of JAZLBS010000044.1, read as the reverse complement.
TCCAGCATCCTGTTGCAGGTACCTACAAAAAGTGGTGCGTTGAAAACGGCGTAAGCTATTTCTCAGTTGCTTCCGGCGGCGGTACAGGCCGTACACTTCATCCTGACAATATGGCAGCAGGTCCTGCTTCCTACGGTATGACAGACACAATGGGCAGAATGCACTCTGACGCTCAGTTCGCAGGTTCTTCATCAGTTCCCGCTCACGTTGAAATGATGGGCCTCATCGGCGCAGGTAACAACCCCATGGTTGGTATGACTGTTGCATGTGCAGTTGCTATTGAAGAAGCTTCAAAGTAAGAACCTCACGAAACAAGACGAAATCAAAGATTTCTTTGTTTCGGAGAACCTTGTTACTCGTTTCACTCGTAATAATCCTTTATTTACAAGGCTTTGTGAGAGTTTTTGAGACTTTGATAGCTCTCTGAAAATTCTCTTCACATTAAATTTAAACATTAAAAACTTAGACACATCATTTTTGAGTTTTCTCGGATGATGTGTCTATCTTTTTTATATGAAATGTGAGGGATTTTGATGAAGAATTTGAAGATGACGGAAACTAAAACTTTAACCTTTCAGGAGGGATGTGAGAAGTATCTTGAATACTGCCGACAGAGGAATCTGAGAGAGGGAACTATCAACCATTACAGACAGAGTTACACTCAGTTTTATAAGTTCTTTGACCCGGATACACCGATAGAAGAATTTGATGAGGATGCTTATAAGAACTATGTTATGCACCTGAAGGCTATTCGAAAAAATATTCTTCAATCATTGCACAGATGCAGTGATACACAGGCAGATGCAGCTCCTGAATTTTAAATGTTTCTGATTCAGGTACACAAATACATACATCAGCATATTCTTTCAGTTCTCCGCCTTTACAGCCTGTCAAACCGATAACCTTGCAGCCTGTTGCTTTGGCAATTTTTGCAGCGGCACACACGTTTTTTGAGTTTCCTGATGTGCTTATTCCAATCAGAATATCGCCTGCCTTGCCCAAAGCTAAAACTCCCTGTGCATAAATTAAATCCGGGTCAACATCATTGGCGAAGGCACTGTTCGGAGCTGTCATTGATGGCAGAGAAACAGCAGGTAAGCCACATTGAAGCTTTGAAAGAAGCTCATCATCAAGAGAAGGCATATTAGTTGTTAATTCTTCTTTTTGGGCGGAACTCAAAGGTCGCTTTTTCAAAAAGCCCTTCATCAGCTCGCCTGCAATATGGTCACAGTCGGCACAGCTTCCGCCGTTACCGCAAAGAAGCACCTTGCCGCCGCTTTCGTAACAGGTAATCATTTCTTTGGTTGCCTTTGTAATATCGTCTTTGATTTCGCTTAAAACAGGATATCTTTCAATCAATTCATTTAACATGTTATTCCTCCAGAGCTGTAGCTATAGCAGCATAGTCGCCGATGCTTTCACCTAATTCAGCCGATAAAATCTGACAGCAGCCGACTGAGCAAGGCAAAGCCTCTTTTTCAATTGCTTGCTTCATACTGTCTAAAAGAAGATGCTTTGAACGGGTGAAAATACTGCCGAGAACAATTGCCTGAGGATTAAGAATATCAACAAGAATTGACAGTCCACGACCTAAATATTCACCGCAGATTCTGTAAACCTCAATAGCTGTTTCGTCACCCTTGTCAGCCGCCTCGGCTATGGATTTAGCGGTAATATCTGCTGAGGTCATATTTTTTGTAAAGTATGCAGGATAAGTGCCGCTTTGCACTTTTTCCAAGGCTTTTATATAGCCTAACTGTGCAATACCGCCACCGCTGCAGAAGCCTTCAAATGAGCCTGATTTTCCATATCCTACGGGACCGAATTTATCAAGACGGATATGTCCCACCTCGCCTGCGTTGTCATTTGTACCGCTGTATAATCTGCCGCCGAGTATAAGTCCCGCACCAAGTCCTGTGCCGAAGGTGAGAAAAATCATATTGTCACAGCCCTTGCCTGCACCGAATTTCCATTCAGCCATTGCACAGGCGTTGGCATCATTCTGCAGTACGGTCTTTACACCGTAACGCTCATTAAAAAGTCTGGCTATCTCTACATTATCCCAACCGGATAGATTTGGCGGACTCATTATGATGCCTTTTTTTGAGTCAAGGGGTCCGCCGCAGGAAATGCCGATAGCATCAGGCTTTTTATCAAGAATACTGTCAGCCAGTGTAAAGAGCTTTTGTATCATTTCAGTCGGTGATATTTTCAGGTCAGTAGCACACTTTTCTTTTTTTATCAGAGTGATATTACCGTCTGTATATTCAGCGGTAACAGCTGCACACTTTGTACCACCGATGTCAATGCCTAAAATATACATACATAATCCTTCCTATATCGTCAATTTTCCAGACATAGCTTGTAACTTTTCTGTAAGCGAAATTAAGCTTTGATTTTAATCCTTTAATCTTAAAGTCAAATTTTCTCTCTTTTACTCTGTCATAAAGCTCGGTTACGCATTTGCATTCACAGGGAGCTTTAATTTCAGTTGCTGACAGAATAAACAAATCCTTATCCTTCGGTAAGGTTATCTCTTTTGCTGTGTCTGTGGATATTTCATATTCAAATAAGAACAGCTGGTGTGCATAATCGTCACCCTTGGCAGAGTGAGTGTGAGTACATTCCCAACCAAGTGTGTCTGTCTTGATTTTTGCAGTACGCTTCATACTGTATAAATCCCAGGCAAAGGGACGTTCTTCAATATCGCTTATTCTGATTTTTACAGCCTTGTTGTCAAGCTTAAAGTTGAAATCCTTATCACCGTTAAGGCTTGCACAAAGGAATCTGATTTTGTTATATTCGCCGTTCAAAGCAAACTTCTGGCCGTCAGACAGAACAGAATCGAAATCCCCCTTATTTATTGTAAAATCAACACCACCGCTTGTTATTGTGTCGGGTATTATCTCAGCGGGAATCGAGTAGCCTTTACTGCCGATGCCTTTGATATGTGAATTGTTTTCAGTTATTGCTTTTATGTTATAGGGGAGAATGACGGGGCTTTGCTTGATTTTTTCAGCACTGTAGCTTGATGCTTCAAGAGTCAGTGCAAAGCTTCTGACCTCATAAGGCTTCATATCGAAAACAAGACATTTA
>JAZLBS010000043.1:0-57019 GCA_045613805.1 Acutalibacteraceae bacterium | reverse complement strand
ATTTTCGCAGATAATTCTTTCTCGGAAATTCTTCAAATCAAATACCATTTCATCACCTGAATTAAACTTTTTATAAATTATATCATAAAAAATATAAAAAACAACTTTTTGCATAAAATTTGTATTGTATTTAACGGAAATGTGTGTTAAAATGGATAAAAATTCATTGGGGAGATGATCAGGTGTCAAAGAAAAAATCAATAGGAGTGCCGAATGATGCTCTGCCTGCCGACAGCGCAAAGCATATCACGACGTTTGAATATGTTTGTATTATGCTTGCAAGAATCGGCGGTATGTTCGGTACTACCCTTACGGGTACTCTTGCAACAGCGTTCCTTCACGAGCTTTATTACGGCCCTGTCGGAGTCAGTTCCGATGATATAGCCGCAAAGCTTGCCGTTCAGACAACCCTCACAACAGTTTGCAGTATTCTTTTCGGTATCATCGCAGGTGTTACCGTTCAGAAATGGAAGACCCGCTGGGGCAGATACCGTCAGTGGTATATTATCTGCCTTATTCCAATGTTCGCTCTTACCGCTTTATATTTCTATGTTCCCCAGGGCTGGACAATTCAGCAGATGACTCTGTTCCGTTATGTAATAGCCTGCTGTCAGACATTTTTAAATGCCTTCAACAATTGCAGTCAGCTCATTACTCAGGTTATTTCTCCCAACCCCAAGGAAAAGAAAACCGTTGCAACTATCTGGCAGCTATCTTACTATATCGGCTACGGCGGAGCATATCTCGGCACCTTCGTTTACGGTCTCTTCAGCGACGACAAAAACAAAATGTATATGACACTTGCAATTGTTGCTGCTGTCGTTACTGCCTTCGGTAACCTTATGGTCGGTCTTTTCTGTAAGGAAAAAATCGAATTGCCGATAAAGCCGAAAGCAAAGGTTTCAAAGTCTCTGCTTACACTCTTCAAATACAGAAACTATCGTGCTTTCCAGTATATGCAGTGGGTAAATGCTTTTGCAATGCTTGGTAAAATGTCTACCTATCTTGCAGCTATTACAGTCGGTTCATCAAAAAATCTTCTTCTCACGCTTCCTACCGCTGTAGGTACTGTTGTGGGTAACCTTATCTGCACAAAGCTTTCAAAGAAATATGAGCCGACAAAGCTCCTCAAATTCTGCGGTATCTATTCACCTGTTGCGGCTTTTGTGCTTTTCGGTATCTGCTTTGCTGAAGCAAAAATGGGCATAACCTTCTTTGAAGGCTGGAACAGTATCTTCTTCTATGTGTTCTATTTTGTTTTCGGCATCGGCATCGGTATTCAGGAGCTTTCAAAATCTCATTTTGACGTTGAGTTCTATGACTATCTTGAATGGCAGTGCGGCGAAAGAATGGAAGCTATTCAGGGTATTATACCCGGTTGGATAAACTCATTCTGTAACTACATTAAGGATCTTTCTATTCCTTATATGATCGCCTGGGCAGGTTATCTGTCTTCAGTCGAAGGTGACCTTGTAAAAACTATGAAGGCTCAGCCTACATATCTTGACACCTGCCTTAAAATTCTCGCATTCCTCCTCTTTGGCTATACTCTTGCCAATGTTCTCAAGGCACTTATCCTTAAATTCTTCTATGATGTTGAGGGTGAGAAGAAGGAACAGATGTACCGTGAGCTTGATATAATCAGAGAAGAACGCCATAAGGAAAATGAAACTCTTGCACAGGCAAAGGAAGCTCTTGACGAAAAATAAAGCAAACTGTTGAGAAACATATATTTATGAAAATTACTTCTGAAATCACAGTGTGTTTCGTGCTTATGAAGCAAATAAAAAATAAATTCTGCTGAATAAGGAGATGTTAAAATGTCAAAGAAAGTAGTTCTGATTGTTTTTGCTCTTTTGGTCGTTCTTTTTGTGGCTTCAATAATCTATTTTGAAAAGGACCCCAAAAATACAAATGTTGATTTCAGTCCTGCGAATGCACAGAGTGAAACCGATAAAACAATAAGGTTCGATGAAAACGGCAAGCTCAAAATTTTGCATATTGCCGACCCTCATCTTAATTATGATAAGCATTTTGATGCATCAGTATGGGTAATTGCAGAAGCCTGTGATGTAGAAAAGCCTGATCTTGTTGTACTTACAGGTGATAATACACATCCTGACGAGGAGCCGGAAAAAACCAAGGAGCTCATCAATGCTCTTATGAATATCTTTGAATCAAGAAAGATTCCCGTTGCTGTAACCTTCGGTAATCACGATGCAGAGAAAGGTCCGATGACAAGAAAAGATATTATGGAATATTACAATACCTTTTCTTGTGTTATATCTACTGATGGCAGTACGGATTTCAAAAACTGTGCTACCTTCAACATTCCTGTACTGGAATCTGACAGCGATAATACCAAATTCAATCTTTGGATATTTGACTCAGGTGATTATGACGAGGATGATCCGAGGCACTATGACCGTGTACGCACCGAGCAGATTGAATGGTACAAGAAGGTTTCCGCAAAGCTCAAAAAAGAAAACGGCGGCGAACCCGTAAACTCTGTTGTATTTCAGCATATAATTGTACCTGAAATTTATGATGTTCTTAAAAAGGCAGATTCAAAGAAGCCGTATGCCCTTCCGCATATTTACAACGAAGGCGAATATTATATGTTTGATCCTGAACAGGTCAATTACGGCAAGCTTAACGAAAAGCCCTGTCCCGGCTATTACAATGACGGTCAGTTTGACGCATTGGTTGAAACAGGCGATGTGCTTGCAATGTTTACGGGGCACGACCACACAAATGCCTTTGGTGTAAGAAATCAGAATATTGATATTTACACCTCTCCTATGACCCGTTACAAAGGTCTTGCTTATACAACTCAGTACGGTTACCGTGTAGTTGAAATTGACGAAAAGGATACCTCAGAATACAAAACAAGAGTAGAGCGCCTTTACGATGTTTTCGATTTCGGTTACATAAAGACCGCAAAGGATAACGGAGATAAATATTCATCGAGAATCGCTTTTGAGCTTGCAGTCAAGGGTAAGGCTCAGGAAATCTGTATGAAGCTCTGGCATTCAGTCGTAGAATTATTCACAGGCAGAACAGTTGTATATCCCGATTGATAAAATCCGTAAGCAATAGAAAGCTAATTGAAAAATCTGTTTGTAAAGGCGGAAGCTTTATAAACAGTTCAAAAAAGATTATAGGAGCTGTAAAAAAACGAAAGTTTTTTTACAGCTCCTTTTTAGGGGCGTGAAAAAATGATGCAGAATGAACAAACTGAGCGAAAAACAAAGCATTTGCTTTTTTTCGGTTACCCGAAGGCGTACAAGGGTACGCCGAGAGGCGAAGTTTGTTTATAGCATAAAACACAAAAAAAAGCATTTTTTTGTCAATTTTAAAGTTTTATATGTTTTGAAGTCTTCTTGATGCTTTCAATTCCCGAGAACCCCTTTATCTATCTTGTCGTATGCGATCTGCGCTTTTTTTACAGCCCCTTTTCTTTTGCAAAACACCTCTTTTGTTCAATAGTTGACTGATTGCTTCATTTGTGTGTTTTTATGTCACAATAAATAATTAAAAGTAAATGAAAACGGGTTCAAATATTATAAGATAAAGAAAAATTTACTTTCAGGAATTAATTTGTAAGAGCTTTGTAAGAGGTTTTGTGATATTATAATACTATTGCAAGAAATCAAAGGAGTAGAAGGATGTTTAAACTAAAGAAGATAAATCATAAAGATGGCTTCATATTTGCTTCGGTGATACTGTTTTTTGTGCTTTCCGTTGTATTACTTGTCACATCAGTTTTGAATAATTCTCAGGCAGAATGGGCAATTGTACCTGATGTAAGACTTGTAGGTGAATATAAAATCGGAGACAGTGAATGGAAGCCTATTGTTGAAGGAGAGCATATCTCTGCCACAAAAGGTGATGTTATGCTCAAGGGTGTGCTTGAAATCTGCAATCCTGAAACAAATGATTTTTACGGTAGGCTAACCAAGGGCTCACTGATGTATTTTACCTTCAATCACATAAACCTTTCCCTGACGGAAAACGGTAATATAACCGTAGTTTACGATATAGAAAACCCCGCTCTCGGCGAGGATGCCTGCGGCTACAACAGTATGGTGGCAGAATACGGCGGTGAAGACGGTTATTTCGAAGGAATAATCCGTAACAATCACAGCTTCGGAAATGAAACTGCTGTTGATGAGTTCCTTTCTTCGATGAAGCTTTATGCAAGTGATTATTCCGAAAAAACAGCGCTTCGTTCAGGTAACAGCGAAAGAGTAGTTGCAATAATGATTATCATTTCAGCACTTCTTGTTTTAGGAATTGCAATCTTTTCTTATTTGCTTGATAAAAGTGCTTTTAAAAATTATTTTTTTTGCGGATTTCTGATACTTTCAGCGGGAATATTCTTCCTTTTTACCTCGGAGGCTATATATTTATGGTCTGATTTACTGATTGTAAACACAATTCTTAAAGGAATTTCTGCAATGGCATATCTTTTGTTTGCTTTAGTGCTCACTAAGGATTTGTTTTCCGGGAAGGCAGAAAAAGCAGCCAACGTTGTCACGCTGTTATACGGTGCATTCACAAGCTCTTTGATTATAGTTTCTCTTTTCAGTAAAATTTATTTTTACGATATGATTGCCGTCTGGGCAATCGGTGCGGCTGTTGTAGCTGTAATATTTGCGGTATTTGCTTTGCTTTCAGCAACAAAAGCATCAGGCAAACGAAGGCTTCCGTATATTTTTTCAAGTTTCGGATTGTTTTTGTTTTTAGCTGATGTTGCAGCGGCTTATTTCGGATGGTGGCAAACAGGTCTGGCATCAAAAATTTATTTCCTTGTCGGCTTCGTTATTTCGGTGTTTTCTTTCCTTAATATCGTTCCTAAAAACATCAAAGCAGCCAAAAAGGCTGAAGAGCTTGAAAAAGAAAAAATCACTCTTGATGCCGAGCTTGCCAGAAGCCGTATTTCCACTCTGATGAGTCAGATTCACCCGCATTTCATATACAATACCCTCGGAAGTATAGAACAGCTTTGTGAGCTTGATCCGCCCAAGGCGGCAAAGCTCGTAAATGATTTTTCAAAATATCTCAGAGGAAATTTCTGTGAGATAGACAATACCAGGCTTATCCGTGTTTCAAAGGAGCTTGAGCATACGGAATATTATATCGGCATTGAGAAGGTGCGCTTCCCCGATATAGAATTCATTACAGAAATTACCTGCTGTGATTTCAGCGTACCTGCTCTTACCATTCAGCCGATAGTAGAAAATGCTGTCAAGCACGGTATCCTCAAAAGAGAAGCGGGAGGCACGGTCAAGGTTAAAGTTTACGAAACCGACAGCAGTTATTTTATAAGTGTAAAGGATAACGGTGTGGGCTTTAATGTGTCTGAGCTTGAAAGGGAGAATCGCATCGGACTGAAAAATATTAAAAGCAGACTTGAGGCAATGTGCGGCGGTATTCTTCACATTGAAAGTATAGTAGGTGTAGGTACTAAGATTACTGTTGAAATTCCAAAGGAGGCAGACTGATGCTTGCAATTGCAATAGATGATGAACAGCTTATGCTTTACGCTCTTATGAAGGCTGTAAGGGCATCGGAGGATATAGAAGAGGTTGTAGGCTTTTCAAACTGTGACGAGGCACTTGATTGGATAGAAATCAACGCTCCCGATGTGGCGTTTCTTGATATTAATATGAGAGGAATCAACGGTCTGGGTCTTGCAGAAAAAATCATAGCTCTTCATCCGGACTGTAAGATTGTTTTCTGTACCGGTTATGAGGAATACGCAGTTTCGGCCTTTAAAATACATGCCTCCGGTTATCTCATCAAGCCCATTTCAGCCGAGGATGTGCAAAAGGAAATTGATGTTATTAAGGGCAGAAAGGACGAAAAGGGCATTCTGAAGGCGAAATGCTTCGGTAATTTTGATGTTTCCTGCGGCGGTGAAAAGCTTACCTTTAAAAGAACTAAAAGCAAGGAAATGCTCGCTTATCTCATTGACCGCAACGGTGCGGATGTATCTTCAAAGGAGATAGCTGCTGCTCTCTGGGAGGATGGCACAAAGGAAAACAACAGAAACTATTTTCATCAGCTTTTGCTTGATGTCCGTCAGGCTCTTGAAAAGGTCGGTGCAGGGGATGTACTGAAAAAGAACGGATATCTTTATTCGGTTGATACCGGAAAGATTTCCTGTGACTACTATTCATATCTTAAAACAGGTCAACCGGAGTTTCAGGGCGAATATATGACGCAGTACAGCTGGGCTGATGAAACCTGCGGCTTACTCTGGAGCAAAAGCAACAAATAAAAGTGAAAAAAAGGCTGATATTTTGTCGGTCTTTTTTCTTTTTATTACATTGATTTGTAAGCAGTTTGTAATATGTGATGTGATACAATAATCTGGCATTTTAAAAAGGAGGTATTAACCTATGAAAAAATTATTAAGTATTTTATTAGTAGCAGTTATGCTCTTTACTATGGTTCCTGCGAGTGTTTTTGCGGCAGAGACAACCTCAGTAAAGCTCGTGAGCTTTATGCGCGGAGATGTAAGTGATCTTCGTTCAAGTGAGCTTTTAGAGGTACAGGTTGAGGGCTATGACGGAAACCCCAGAGAGCTTACATATAAATGGACCAGCTCGCTCGGTACTTATCTTTACATTTATAACTCTCATAATATGTACGGTATCAACAACACCTACGGTGAGTATGAAATTTATAACACCGATAAAAAAATCAATCGCAGCAGTAATGTTGAAGAAGACAGATCGGGCAATAAGACGTTAGCTTTGGAAGGCTTTATGTGGGCTTCCGTTTACGGTGCTTATACATATAACGGCGGAAGTGCTTCCTCCGCGCTTAAGGGAACCGTAGAGGTTGAGGTTTTTGATAAGAACGGCAATAGCCTCGGCTCAGACTCCTTCTCAAGCTTCAAGGAACACAATCTTGACGGAGACCTCGACAATGTTGTTATCGGTCTTTTCGAGGGTGACAGAAAGAACGTGCTTGACCTTCTCGGTGAAAGCGGCATTGTTCATATTACATGTACTTCAAGTAGTGTTTCGAGTGCTGATATTCTTAACGGTGATGAGCATATAGACATTGAAACTGAAAAAAAGGATAAGAACACTTATAACTACTTTATTAAAGGTGTAAAAGCCGGAGACAACAGCACAAACGGTGATGCTCAGCTTGTGATTAATGTAAAAAAGAGCTCCTGCAAGTTCCACTATAACACAAGCGGCGATGCTAAGCCTATAGTATATGTTTTCAAAAAGCCTAAAACAGCAACCACCACAACAACTCTTACTCTTGTTGACAATATTGACGACCGCTGCACGTATTTCATCGACGGTGTTGAAGGAGAAAAACAGGATGACGGTACTATCATTTTCACAGGTCTTACTCCCAACACCGATTACACAGTAGAAGTTCGTGCTGAATATGATGACAATGGTGAAACCAAGTATGTTTACGGTTATGTGGATGACACTACAAAGCCTGTATATTCAGCTAAGATTTATACATATCTTGACGGAACTCTTACAGACTTTGAAAGCATCTACGGTGACGGTGCTGAGCTTCTCATCCGTGAAAACAACGCTTATTCCGATTACGTTTCTCTTTCTGAAACATCTACCGGCATTTATGAAGCACCTCTTTATAACGGTGTATTCAATCCCTATGTCAAGGCTGACGGTGCATACAATAAAATAGGTAACTATCAGCTTGTTATTGAGCATGCAAATGCAGAACTTCATCTTTATCACTACAGTGTAAAATACGACACAAACGGCGGTGCTTTCAAAGCCGGCGAAGAGGTCGGTGCAGAGGTTTATGCAGCAAGAAATGCTGTAAATGCAACCTCAAATGTTCCCGTACGTGACGGCTTTATCTTTATGGGCTGGGATTACAGCGGAAATACAATCGGTTCAGGCAAGCAGATTACCTCATCAATTACAGCACCTGTTACACTCAAGGCTAAATGGGAAAAGGCTGTTAACGTAACAATCAACGTTACTATTGACCATAACAGTAAAGACGGTGGCTATGACCAGGTTGAAACAAGAGCTGACCTTGATGTTGACTTCCTCGAAATGACATCAGACTCGCCTGCATTTGTTGAAACAGGAGACAAGCTTCACTTTACAAAAGATGACGTTACAGATGAAAACGGCAATAAAAAAGATTATAGCTATACATTAAAGGATAATGTGTCAATCTATACTGCAACAGATTATACCTACACAGGTTTTCTCGAATCTTCAGCCTTCGGTGTTGCTTTAAGTAAATCAGACTATGATGTAACGTTAATTGAAAAGAAGCAGGATAGTTTTGGTAATTGGATTATCAATATTTCACTTGAACACGCTCCTTCAAATTTTGACATTGAATTCAGTCTTGAAATGGCAGACGATGTTCCGCCTGAACTTTATCCTGATGCTGCAATTGTAAAAATAGCATTCTGGAATGGCAAAGAATGGGAAATTATTACTCAGCAGGCATCGACAGATGTACATGTAAAGCCCGGTGTAAGAGTTGATATTGATCCCGTTACAGGTGAAGGCTTCGGCTCATATCCCGTATGGAAATATGCAGATTCAAATGATCCTTACGGATACCGTGCGGTTGTTACCGGATTCGTTTACGGAGATTCTGCAATCACTGTTCCCACCGAGAGCATCAACGGTAAAATTGCAACATACACTGACGGTGAATATACAGCTACAATGGGTGCTGTCGATGACGGTGCAAAATTCGGTGAAACACTCAACGGTGCGTACTATAATGATGCCACAGACTCACAGAAGGGTACACTTCACGGTGTAATTACTGTTGAAAAGTACGATGTAACCTTCGACGCAAACGGCGGTACAATCAACAGCGGCAACACCTACACAGAAGAAGACGAGTATTATGTACCTGATATAAAGGATTATGTTCCCGAGTTTGACGGTCATGAATTTAAGGGCTGGTATAAGGACCCCGAATTCAAGGAGCCTGCAGTCACAGGCGAAATTCTTAAAGATAATATTACTCTTTATGCAAAGTGGGATCAGATTCTTACAGGTTACGTAAGAGTTGCAGGCTCATATATGCAGGATGGAAATATTGTCAATGTATGGTCTGTTGACCGTGCAAACAGTGCAGTTATTGCTCTTAAGGAAATCACAGCAGACGGTGCATATGTTATTGACACTCAGACTGTTGATATTGCATGGCCTATGTCTGAAATGATTTATGGTATTTCAGAGGAATACAAGTTCACCGGTCTTGACCCTGCAAAGACATACAGAACAGAGGTTCTTATCCTCAACTACGGCACAACCTATCAGAACTCAACTACAGCAGTTGACGGTGACGATGATTATGCTGACGATTATAATGCAGATGACTTTACTGCAGTTTATCCCGAAAGCAGCAAATGGGAAACCTTTGTTAATGCACATCTCACATTTGAGCCCGCTTCATATTTCCAGCCCGTTGAGGTTGATGCAACTCTCATCGGTGAAGGCTTAAGACCCGATGACACTCTTGTTGAAATCTGGTACAAGGCAACAGGTACAGATAATGCATATCAGGTAATCAGCCAGCATACAGTTGTTCCCTACGGCATCGAAATCGGTATGGATGAAAACGGTATGGATGACGGTGATTACGGCTACACAGTATGGAACAGCGTTTATGACGGTAACCTTTATGATTATCAGGCTTACCTTTCAAAGATTGAAAACGACAAAGCAGCAGAGTGGCCCGTATCGGTAGTTTACGGTGCTCCCTCACGTTACAGTCCTCTTCACGATGCACCCACAGGTGTGCTTCAGGTTAAGATTATTCCTAACCGTTATGGTATTGTCTATAACGAAAATTACATTGATGAAGGCGTAAATGTAGTTTCTTACGGAACGCACATCTGGAGCTACGAAACAGTTCTTGATTATATACCTGAGCGTGAAGGTTATATTTTCGAAGGTTGGTACTCAAATCCTGAATGTACAGGTGACAAGGTTACAGTAATTGCTGCAACAGTGGCAAATGACACAGAGCTTTATGCTAAATGGGAAAAGGCTGAATACGGTTATACTGTAAATTATCTTGAAGAGGGAACCGACAATGTGCTTGCAGCAGCAAAGACTGCTGAAGCAAAATTCGACGAAGCGGTTACAGAAAGTGCAATCACTATTGACGGTTATACACTTGTAGATGATGAAAGCAAGACAATCATTATTGATACAGAAAACAATGTAATCAATTTCTACTATGCTGCTGATAGCTTCGGTGGCGGCGATGACGGTGACGAAGGTGACGGTACACCCGACAAGTATCAGAAGAAGGTAATCTTCAAGGTTGTTAACGGTACCTGGTCAGACGGCACAGCAACAGACAAGACTGTTTATCTCGACCTTATGAAGGATGGTAAATACGCAGCTGACGGCTCGGCTTCACTTACAGCTCCCACCGGTATGAAGGCAAACGAAGGCTTCAAGAACGGTTCATGGGATGCAGAAATTCCCTCAACTGTCAGCGGTACAGAAACACTCACATTCACATACAGCTTCATCAGAAGCACAACACCTGTTGAGCCTCTTGACAGTGTAAGCTATATCGTCGAGCATTACAAAGAAAACGCAGACGGCACATACAGCCTCGTTGAAGAAGATACAGAAATTCTTACAGGCAAAATCGGAAATACAGTTACTGCAACAGCAAAGACTTACGAGGATTATTGCCTCAACATAGACAGATCCGAAGCAACATCAAGCGGTGTGCTTAAGTCAATAAGCAATGCAAGTGACATTCTCATTCTTAAGCTTTATTATGATATTGATAAGGTCGGCGGTGAAGACGGCGATGACGGTGACGAAGGTGACGGTACACCCGACAAGTATCAGAAGAAGGTAATCTTCAAGGTTGTTAACGGTACCTGGTCAGACGGCACAGCAACAGACAAGACTGTTTATCTCGACCTTATGAAGGACGGTAAATACGCAGCTGACGGCTCGGCTTCACTTACAGCTCCCACAGGTATGAAGGCAAACGAAGGCTACGGCAACGGTGAATGGAAAGTTATACCTCCGGCTGTGGTAAGCGGTACAGCTACAGAAACATACACCTACAGCTACAACATAAAAAGTTATTCATATACAGTTAATTACCTCGAAGAGGGAACTGATGAGCCGCTTGCAGAATCAAAATCTATGGCAGAGCTTTACGGAACTGAAGTAACTGAAAAAGCAAAATCTATCACCGGTTATACTCCCGTAGGCGAAACAAAGAAGACTATAACAATTTCTGCTTCAGGTAATGTTATTAATTTCTATTATTCCGTTGATGATATCGGTGTCGGTGATGACGGTGAATCATCCGACGGTATACCTGACAAGTATCAGAAGAAGGTAATCTTCAAGGTTGTAAACGGTAAATGGTCAAACGGAAAAGCAAATGAGATAGTTAATGTTGTTACACTTGTTAAGGACGGTAAATATGCAGCTGACGGCTCAGCTTCACTTACAGCTCCCACAGGTATGAAGGCAAACGAAGGCTTTGAAGGCGGCTCATGGGATGTTACTCCTCCCTCAACCGTCAGCGGTTTGGAAACACTCACATTCACCTACAGCTTTACTGAGGTTGTTCCCGAGGAACCTGAAAATCCCGGCAATCCTGATACTCCCACAGACCCTGACACACCTGATGCTCCCGGCGGTGAAGGTAACGGAAACGGCTCCGTCAGCGGCGCACATCACATTGTGTTCGGTAAAACTGACGGTATCGGCTGGTATCATGTTTCACAGGACGGCGGACAGAGCTGGGATATCGTATTCGGCAACTCAACATATGAGGTTAAGAACGGTACAGAGCTTATTATCAAGGCCGGTGACATTTTGGGTGACTCCTTCACCTTCTATGTAAACGGTGATGCTGTAAAGCCCAACGATGACGGTGAAATCAGAGTTACTGTCAAGGGTTACATGCTCATTGGAGCTATCGGCATTGATCCCGATATTGATCTTGAAGTACCCGATGTTGATGAATCACTCAACTGGTTCCAGAAACTTATCAAGGCTATCAAGGATTTCTTTGCAAAGCTTTTCGGTAAGAAATAATTGAATTATTCAGGTCAGGCATAGATTTCTATGCCTGACCATTGGTGCTTATTTAAGTAAAAAAATTTTACATATATCAAAATAATTTAAGGTGAAAACAGACTATGATACCTGATTGTTTTTCGCAATTTATTGCAGGCGGTCTTATAAATGAAGACAACACAGAGAAAACCGATGACGGCTTTTTCTGCCTGAACAAATCAATCTCCTCTCTTCTTGCAGAAAGAGAAATCTACACCTTCCCCACAGATAAAGGCAACGAACTAAAATGTGATAATTATTTTGATGATTGGTATATTTATGCCATAAAAGAAGAAAAAGGCTTTGTATACAGCCTTTTTAAGCTTCGCGAACAGGAATATGATATGTACGCCGGAGAGAGAGCTGATTACGATTCTCCTGGGGTTACCGTGAGCTTTATAGCTTACGATGTGAATACACTTATAAGGTGTCTTGATAAACCGACAAATGAAAGCAAAACGGCTATGAGTGATGAAATCAACCGTGTAGTCGCACGCAGAGGTCAGAAGCATCACCCGGCAATAAAAAAATATTTTTGCAAAACAGAAAGCAAAGCGGCTTATCTTATTGCAGATTTATATATCAGACATATACTGTCATTTACCCATAAGGGCTTTATTTTAGTCCCGCAGAAATACGAAGAAATTTACAGTGCAAGCCTGGTTCAGTATGAGGAAAGTAAAGTGAACCGGCTTCCTGATTTTATAAATCGCAACAATGCAGCTGCGGATCGCATTGTTTGTGATCACGATAAAATATATATAGATAATCCGCAATCACCGGACCTTTTTGAAAAGCTTGCGATTCTTGCTACCCATACTGCAGATACCTCCTTTAATTGCTTCGCTGCTGAGATTCAGTACCACGCACAGTTTCTGATGTCTGCGGCAAGAATTAAGCTGCCGTTTTTAGGAAGCATTTATGAAAATGCAGTCAGAGCGGACTTGAGCATAGACGACAGTGAGCTTGAGGGAAATGCACCTTATCACCGTACCGATAGCAAGCTTGTAAAAAAGCATGCTGAAAGGCACGGAGAATTTTGATATCAGCGAACAGGATGTGATAATTTGAGTAAAAAGAACAAATTTTTTGCCGATGACGGATGGGCAATGTGGGTTGACGGTGAGGATGTCAGCACAATTTATCTCAATAACTGGCTTAATCCTAAAGGCAAAAGCTATATGGATGTGGCAATACATATAAGAGGTATCAAGGATACTACATCACTCAGTATGTATTTTCCCTTTAATGTAAATAAAAATGAAATTGAGGATGTTTCTCTTAAATTTAAGGACGAAAATCTTTCGAGGGCAATTTTCAGCAGTATGTGCCTGATAGATTATAAAAAAAATACAGCTACATCAGAAATAGCATATAACGGCAAGACAGTTGATATAGTTCATTTGTCTGCTCTTGATTACACAGTAAACCCTGTTTCAAAGGGAACACTGTTAAAGGTTCCTTTTGCAGAGCTTTTAAAATATCTCGACAATGATGAGGCTTATTTTATGTTCCGTGTGCCTCACAAATCTATGGATGAAGTGTTCAAAAAGCGGATAAATGTTGGCAATATAATGACGAGAATGCGTGATTTGCTGCTCACTCCGATGGTTGCCGAGCGTTACGGCTATTCGGTAAGAATAAACGAAGCAAGACTTCTCCCGGATGAAATCAACAGTATCGGAGCTTTTCACAGACAAAAGCTGAAAAAAGCGGTTCTGACCATTTCTATAGATGAAGGCTATGAACTCAATGACACTGCCTGTTACCTAATCAGACGTATGGAGGAGGAGCTTTATAAAGACTTCCTTCCTGAAAAATTCCCGACAACAGATGCTGTCACTTATCAGTGGCGGCAATCCCGTGAAATCAATTTGAAGGGTCAATTCAACTTTTATCTGAGTATATCCCGACAGACCATAAGCAAAGCAAGTATGTTTGTATATATGATACTTTTCGTGTTGCTCGGTGCGAGCGGTAATGCATGCTGGGATCTTATCAAATTTTTTTATGATCTTATTTTTTAAAAAAGGAGGAAACAGATGAGGCTTTCAGTACCGATTTTTCTGAACTGTGTTTTTGTTGCATTTTTTTATCTGCTTGATAAGAAAACAGGCTTCAGAAAAATCAACTTTACATCAAAACAAATTCTGATAGGTGTTGTTTTCGGCGGATTGTCTGCCTTTGCATCGGGCTACGGTGTCGAAATTTTAGGCACTGTGGCAAATGTGCGAGATGCCGCACCTCTTTGTGCAGGTTTAATTTTCGGCGCTCCTGCAGGTATTATTTCAGGTATTCTGGGCGGATTGTACCGTTTCTTTTCTGTTTTCTGGGGAGCAGGGGAGTATACGAGAATAGCCTGTACTCTTTCAACAATACTCGCAGGTCTTATAGCGGCAGTTCTCAGACGCTTTATGTTTGACAATAAAAAGCCGACCTGGAGCTACGGTGTATTTATAACCGTTGTCTGTGAAGTAATTCATATGCTGATGATTTTCTTCACAAACATGGATGACTCATCATATGCCTTTGAATTCGTCAAGGGTGCCACCGCTCCTATGATTATCGGAAATTCGGCTGCTGTAGGAATTTCACTTCTGGTTGTCTCACTTTTAAACCACGAGGAAAGAAAATCAGGAAAAAAGAACGAAAGAATTTCTCAGACCTTTCAGCGCAAGCTCCTTGTGCTTATCATTATTGCCTGTGTAGTCACAAGCACATTTACATATGTTCTTCAGAACGGAATGGCTGAAATTGAAACAAGAGAGGTTTTTACCTCTGCAATGACCGATGTTATTACTGATGTAAGAGGAAAATCAAATGAAAGCCTTCTGGACATAACAAAAAATATACGCTCGGAATACGAGAAGGACGAACAGGTCTCTCTTGATTTTCTCGCAAAAAAATATAACGTTATCGAAATTAATGTGGTTGCATCCGACGGCACAATTATTGCGTCTACCGAAGAAAAGCACATAGGCTTTTTTAACATGAACAGCACCGAGCAGTCAAAGGAATTTATGGTTCTGACAGGCGAAGAGAGTGAATATGTACAGGTGTACAGCCCCAGAGGCTCAGACGGAGTGACAATGAGAAAATATGCCGGTGTCAGTCTCAATGACGGAGGATTTATTCAGGTTGGCTATGATGCGGACCAGTTCCACGATATTCTTGATGATTTTGTTGTTGACGTAACCAAAAACCGCCACGTGGGAAGCACAGGCTTTGTTGCTGTCTGTGACGAAGATTTAAATCTTGTAACGCATACGGACAGAAGAGGAAATCATATTTCCACCATAGGCATAATCCCTGACGAGGTGATGCTTCAGGGTAAAACGGCAAATAAGCTTTACAAAACAAATGTAATTAATGAGGAAACGGCCTTCAGTGAAGAATATATCTATGTTTTCTCTTTTGTTGAGGGCTACTGCATAATCGCTGCAATGCCTTTTGCTGAGGCTATGCTTCTGAGAGATGCATCTCTTTATACAAGCATCTTTACGCTGATTCTGATTTTTGCAGCCTTGTTTATCTTTATTTATTTCCTCATAAAAAAGGTAATCATCAATAACCTGCAGAAAATCAACGGTACTTTGTCGGAGATTACGGGTGGCAATCTTAATGTAAAGGTGGATGTCCGTTCAAATGCTGAGTTTTCATCTCTTTCGGATGACATCAACTCAACCGTAGCAACCCTGAAAAGGTATATCGGTGAGGCTGCTGCAAGAATAGACAAGGAGCTTGAATATGCAAAACAGATTCAGCTTTCAGCGTTGCCGTCAGATTTCCCCGACACAGAAGGATATACCATCTATGCACAGATGATAGCGGCTAAAGAGGTCGGCGGAGATTTCTATGACTTTTATACTCTTGACGGTAACACAGTGTTTTTCCTTGCTGCTGACGTGTCGGGTAAGGGGATTCCCGCAGCAATGTTTATGATGACGGCAAAGACCATTATCAGAGATCTTGCGGAAAGAGGTCTTCCTGTTAATGAGATTTTTACTATGGCAAATGAGAAGCTTTGTGAAAACAATGAGTCGGGTATGTTTGTAACAGCTTGGATGGGTAAAATTGACCTTTCAACGGGTAAGCTCAGCTTTGCCAATGCGGGGCATAATCCGCCGGTTGTTGTTCATGCTGACGGTGAGTGTGAATATCTTAAGAGCCGTACAGGCTTTGTGCTCGCAGGTATGGAGGGAATGAAATACCGCGCAAATGAAATGACACTGAAAAAGGGCGACAGAATTTTCCTTTATACTGACGGTGTTACAGAAGCAACTGATAAAAATGAGGCACTTTACGGTGAAGAAAGACTGCTGTCTTATATTGATAAAAATAAAAGTCTGAAGGCTGAAGAATTGCTTTCAGGACTTAAAGAGGATATTGACCTTTTTGCCGGTGAAGCTCCTCAGTTTGATGATATTACAATGCTTATTTTTGACTACAAAAAGAAAGAAGGTGCTGCTATGAAAGAAAAAGTCTTTTCGGCAAAAAAGGATGTTCTGTCTGAGGTTATGGCATTTACAGAGGAATGTCTTGAATTCTTTGACTGTCCGATGAAAAGCGCTGTGGCGATATGCGTTGCCGTGGAAGAAATATTCGTCAATATTGCAAGCTATGCCTACGGCGAGGGTACGGGTGAAGCCTCTCTTTCCTTCAGCTTTGATGAAGCGGAAAGACTTATGACTCTTATGGTACAGGATGAGGGCACACCCTTCAATCCTCTTGAAAGAGCGGAACCTGATATAACTCTTTCGGCAGCGGACCGTGAAATCGGAGGTCTCGGCATTTTCATCACAAAGAAAACTATGGACACAGTAGCTTACCGCTATGAAAACGGTAAAAACATTCTCACTATGACTAAAAAAATATAAAGGAGAGTTATTTATGAACATTAATGTTGAAAGAGAAAACGGCAAGGCTCTTATGAAAATTGAGGGTAGACTTGACACAACAACAGCACCCGAGCTTGAAAAGGCAATTAACGGTGAGGGTGATGAGCTCAAAAGCTTAGTGCTTGATTTTAGCGGCGTTGACTACATTTCAAGTGCGGGACTCAGAGTTCTTCTTACTGCACAAAAGAAGATGAATGCTCAGGGATATATGGAGCTCAGGGGTGTAAGCGAGGCTGTTATGGATATTTTCGAAATGACAGGCTTTGCTGACATTCTGGTGATTAAGTGATGGCTAACGATTGATTTCAGAGAAGTAAGGATATAACGAGTCTGAAAAATGTCTTTGGAAAGGATAACTGATATGTCAAAAATTGAATACAGAACAGATAAGGATATTTTATATATAAGCCTTGACGGCAGAATAGATGCTTCAAATGCAGCCGAGGTTGAAAACGAAATAAATGTTATAAGAAAAAACAATGAGGGGATGCACACGGTTCTTGATGCAGATACTCTTGAATACATTTCAAGTGCAGGACTTCGTATAATGCTTCGTCTGAGAAAGGAAGAGCCTAAGCTTGCAATAATCAATGTTTCTCCTGAGGTTTACAGCGTTTTTGAAATGACAGGCTTTACGGAAATGATGACGGTTGAAAAAACATATCCCAGAATCAGTGTTGACAGCTGTGAATTCATTGCAAAGGGTGCCAACGGAGCCGTTTACCGCTATGACGATGAGACAATTGTAAAGCAGTACTTTAACAGAGATGCTCTTCCCGAGATTATGCAGGAGCGTGAAAATTCAAGAAGAGCCTTTGTTCTCGGCGTTAATACGGCAATTCCTTACGGAATAGTACGTATAGGTGACGGCTACGGCAGTCTTACAGAGCTTCTTAATGCAACCTCTGTAACGAAGCTTATCAGAGCAAATACAGAAGATTTATCACAAAGCGTTGCTTATTATATCGACACAATAAAAGAGGTGCACTCAATAGAAACTCAGGGCGATGAGCTTCCCGATTTCAAAAAATGGGTGCTTGAATGGGTAGATTTCCTTGCGGGCTATCTTGATCCGGCACACGCACAGAAAATGCGCATTCTTATTGAAGGCATCCCCGACAGTAAATTTATTATACACGGTGATTACCACACAAATAATGTTATGGTTCAGAACGGTGAGCCTATTCTTATTGATATGGATACTCTTGCAGTCGGTCATCCGATTCTTGAGCTCGGCTCAATGTTCAATGCTTTTGTAGGCTTCGGTGAGCTCGACAAAAGCGGCGTGGAAAATTTCTTCGGCTTTGACAGTGATACTGCCCGTCGCTTCTGGAGACTCAGCCTTGCAAGATATCTCGGCACTGATGATGAAAATGTAATAATTGATGCTGAAAATAAGGCAAAGGTTATCGGTTATATGCGTCTTCTTCGCCGTTGTCTTCGCAGAGATGCTGATGAAGTAACAGTAAATCACTATAAAGCCAATCTTACAGAAGCACTCGACAAGGTAGATACATTGGCGTTCTGACATGAACAATATTCTTTGTTTTAACATAAACTCTTTTGATAAAGGGGATTAAAGCTATGAATTTTTTTCAGAAAATAATCAGTTTGTTTATTACATTTATAAGTATGATATCCTTTTTCGGCTCAGATACGAAGCCTGTAATTAAAGAGGGCGAGTTTGATTTTGCGCTCACTTATGAAGTTGACGGTGAAATCGGTACTATTGAGGGAACATATGTATGCAAGTTTGAAAAGGTTGAATATTATCTTGACGGTATAAACCGTAAGTGGACAGGCTACATAAAGGGTCACGAAGACAGCATTGTGTATGCACTGAAAACTACTGATGAGGGTATAATCAAGGTTAATCTTGACATTTCTCCCAAGTTCTTTATGTCTGACCCCCATTACAAAGCAAATGAAAACACAGACTACCCAAAGCCTGAGCCCTATCTTTACATCGTGACTGCTGAAGAAGGAGAAAACGAATACATGGGAAATCGGTATAAAGGCGATGATGTAAAAATCATCAGCTTTGAATACGATCCGCCTATTGACAATGAATACAGATATATCTGAATGAGTTTTAAAAATTATTATAGTATCCTTTTTGATTATGCTTTGTAAGAGGTTTGTAATATTGAATATGCATAATTGCTTATAAGAAAAATATTAAAAGGAGAAAGAATTATGAAAAAGATAACATTATCAGGCATAACTGTAGGATTTGTTTTGGGTTTGGTAGTATCTGCACTGATAGCAGCATCTTTTACAGGCGTTTTTGTAACTGTTCCGAAGCCCGAAATCAAAGAGGGTGAATTTGATTTTGCTCTCACTTACGAGTTGGACGGTGAAACAAAAAAGATTGAAGGCACCTATGTGTGTAAGTTTGAGGGCGTAAGCAGAGCTCTTGACGGTGTAGGACGTGATTGGAAAGGCTACATAAAGGACCACGATGACTTTACAAATTACGAGCTTAAAACAACTGATGAAGGTGTAATTAAAGTTGATCTTGATATTTGTGCAGATTTCTTTATGTCAGACCCTAATTATCAAAACATGAAAAACTCTGACGACCCCAAACCTGAACCCTATGTTTATATCACATCAGGAGATCCGTCCGCAGAAGATCCTGCAAACGAGTTTTTCTTTGATCTTTACGAAGGTGATGACGTAAAAATTATCAGCTTCGAATATGACCAGCCTATCGAAAACACATACAAATAAATGATGACCCGATATATTGCACACTCGGCTTTGCGGGATGTGTGGCAAGTCCCGATATCTTCGATGATATCAATATGCTTCGTTGGGATTTTTATGTGCATTTCACAAATATAAGTGATTTTTTTCTGTATCGCACAGCCCTGATGACATTTCTTTCCGGTTCGGCTGATTTCTATGATACATCCACCGACCTTGAGCTGTGCGCCTACAGCAACAGTGTAAAGCTCAACGCCATCGGTGGTTATGTTTTCGGCAAAAGATGCATGCGTAAAATTAAGAAGCTTTCCGACGGAGACGAGGTGAGGCTTCTTTCTCCCGCGGCCGGCGGTTAAAACACATAAAGACATCAACCGTGTCCTTGAAGGCACGGTTGATTGATTTTTACAGCTTTAAATTCCTAACGAATGCATAATACAGAACAGAGTAAAAAAGCAGAAAACTATTGTAAATCTGAAAAGTATGTGTTATACTGTACGGTGATATGTTGTATTTAATGGAAGCTTATACTCTAAAACAGAAAGGTTTGATACTACAATATGGCAAAAGAACTTTCGAAAACATACAACCCGAAAGAGATTGAAAAAAGAACCTATGAAAGATGGGAAAAAGAGGGTTGCTTCAGAGGTGTTATAGATCCCGATAAGCCGTCCTTCTCAATCTCTATGCCCCCGCCAAACGTAACCGGTCAGCTTCATATGGGACATGCTGTTGACAATACCTTACAGGATATTCTTGTCCGCTTCAAGAGAATGCAGGGCTATTCAACACTCTGGATTCCCGGCACAGACCACGCTGCTATTGCAACGGAAGCAAAAATTGTTGAGGCTATGAGAGAAGAAGGTCTTTCAAAGGCAGATCTCGGCCGTGACAAATTCCTTGAACGTGCCTGGGCATGGAAGGAAAAATACGGCAACCGTATCGTTGAACAGCTCCGTACATTAGGTACCTCCTGTGACTGGGAGAGAAATCATTTCACAATGGACGAGCAGTGCTCAAAGGCTGTTCTTGAGGTTTTCGTAAATCTTTACAACGAAGGTAAGATTTACCGCGGAAACAGACTTGTAAACTGGTGTCCCAAATGCCAGACCTCAATTTCTGACGCAGAGGTTGAGTATGAAGATAAGGCAGGTCATTTCTGGCACATTCTTTATCAGATAAAGGAAACAGGGGAGTATCTTGAAATTGCTACTACCCGTCCCGAAACAATGCTCGGTGATACAGCCGTTGCAGTTAACCCCGAGGATGAACGCTACAAGCACCTTGCAGGCTGTCACGTTATCCTTCCCCTTCTCAACAAAGAGATTCCCGTTGTGTTCGACGAGCACGCAGATATAGAAAAAGGAACAGGTGTAGTTAAGATTACACCCGCACACGACCCCAATGACTTCGAGGTTGGTGCACGTCACAACCTTCCCATGGTACGCTGCTTCACATACGACGGCAGAATGACCGGTCCTGAGGATTACAAAGAATATTGCGAGCTCAGAGACAGCGGAAGAGCTGCTGCGGACGAGCCTGAGGTTCTTGATTGCGGTAAATATGCCGGTATGACAACTGATGAGGCAAGAAAGGTAATCGTAGAGGATCTTAAAGCTCTCGGCCTTCTCAAGAGTGTTGAGGATCTCAGCCACGACGTCGGAAGCTGCTACCGTTGCCATACTACAATCGAGCCCATGATTTCAAAGCAGTGGTTTGTAAAGATGAAGAGTCTTGCAGAGCCTGCTATCAAGGTTGTTGAAGACGGTGAGCTTCGTTTCGTTCCCGAAAGATTCACAAAGAACTATCTCAGCTGGATGCGTAACACCCGTGACTGGTGTATTTCCCGTCAGCTCTGGTGGGGACACAGAATTCCCGCCTGGTACTGTGCCGATTGCGGTGAGGTTATCGTTTCAAAGACAGCTCCCACAGAGTGCTGTAAGTGCGGCAGTAAGAATCTTGAACAGGATCCCGACACACTGGATACCTGGTTCTCCTCTGCTTTATGGCCCTTCTCAATTCTCGGCTGGCCCGATGAAAATGCAGAGGATTACAAATATTTCTATCCCACAAACACTCTCGTTACAGGCTACGATATCATAGGCTTCTGGGTAAGCCGAATGATTTTCTCCGGCCTTGCATACACAGGCAAGCTCCCCTTCGATACAGTTGTTATTCACGGTATCGTAAGAGACAGCCTCGGCAGAAAGATGTCAAAATCCCTTGGCAACGGTGTCGATCCTCTTGAGGTAATTGACAATTACGGCGCCGATGCTCTTCGCTTTATGCTCATCCAGGGCAGCTCACCCGGAAACGATTTAAGATACAGCGATGAAAAAATCATTGCAATGCGTAACTTCACAAATAAGATATGGAACGCTTCAAGATTCCTTCTTATGAACATCTCCATAGATAAGGTTGAGCTTCCTCCCGTTTCCGAGCTTGCTCTTGAAGATAAGTGGATTCTTTCAAAGCTTAACGATGTCATTAAGGAAATCACCGTAAATCTTGAAAACTACGATATGGGTATTGCAGCTC
The DNA here is from genome assembly GCA_045613805.1 of Acutalibacteraceae bacterium. Lineage (GTDB taxonomy): Bacteria > Bacillota > Clostridia > Oscillospirales > Acutalibacteraceae > UBA6857. The sequence goes on along the minus strand of JAZLBS010000043.1, from coordinate 34,773 downwards.
AGAAGGTTTACGATTTCATCTGGAACGTTTTCTGCGACTGGTACATTGAGCTTACAAAAATCCGTCTTAACGGAACTGATGAAAAGGCTAAGAAAACAGTTGAAAATGTTCTCTGCTATGTTCTTATTGACATACTCAAGCTTTTACATCCCTTTATGCCCTTCATCACAGAAGAAATCTATCAGGCTTTACCTGTAGACGAAGGCTTCCTTATGCTTCAGAAGTGGCCTGAATATTCCGAAGAGCTTTGCTTCGGTGAGGTTGAAAAGATGGAAAAAATCATGGGTGTTATCAGAGCAATCCGTGAAACCCGTGCTGAAAAGAAGGTTCCCAACTCAAAGAAGGTAAAGGTAAGCATTGTTACCGAAAGCATTGAAGACTACAAGGATTGTGAGGAATATCTTATCCGTCTTGCAGGTGCTTCCTCTGTTGAGCTGAGCGAAAAGGAACCCGGTGATATGTCCGGTATGGTATCTTTGGCAACTGCCGATACAAAGATATATCTTCCTCTTGCCGAAATGGTTGACATTGAAGCTGAGAAGGCAAGAATTGAGGTAGAGCTTGAAAAGGCAAGAAAAGAGGTTGCACTTATGACCGGTAAGCTTGCAAACGAAAACTTTGTCAGCAAGGCTCCCGAAAAGGTAGTAAACGAAATCAGAGAAAAGGCACAGAAGGCAAAGGATCTTGTAAGCAAGCTCGAAGAGCTTTATAAGACCTTATAATATAAGTCTGAGATAATATGAGCAAGTTAACTGTTCTCGTCGGCGGTGTCGGATCGGGAAAAACCACCTTTTCCGGAAGGCTCGGGGGAGTGACCGTGAGTACTGACCGTATAAGGAAGGCACTGTATGGCGGTGAAAGTGTGATTTTCAACAGTGAAATATCCGATATGCTTATAAAAGAAAAAGGGATATCTGCTGAGGGAATGAGTGCTGAAGAGTGCAGACAGCTGAAGGAAGCCCTTTGTGAGGAATATATTTTTATTCTTGCACGCAGAGAATGTTGCAGACTTTTAAAAGAGGGCCACGATGTTGTTTATGACTCAGCCAATTTCAAGAAAAAATACAGAAGGCAGATTATGCTTGAGGCAGAGGGGCTCTATGACGAGTGCGAAGCCTTTGTTATGGATGTGCCGCTGGAAATAGCCATCAGAAGAAATGAATCAAGAGAACGCACTGAGCCTGAAAGCACAGTCAGGGAAATTCACAGTCAGCTGTCTTTCCCTGAATATTCCGAGGGCTTCGACAGGATTTATTCAGTTGACTGCAATTCGGAAATAAAGCTTATTCCGAAAAACGGAAGCTGAATTCACATAACCTGTTGAATATCATATTAAAATACAAATAATTCATAAACACAGAGAAAGGAATCAAATACCTATGTGTGATCATTGCAAATCATATGAGGAATTATCGGCAAATCCTAATTTTGCTGAAATTCAGCCTGAGGTCCTTAAATTCTGGAAGGACAACAAAATTTTTGAAAAATCCGTTGATTCAAGAACGGAAAAGGAAAATGTTTTCTATGACGGCCCTCCGTTCCCCACAGGTAAGCCTCACCACGGAACAGTTCTTGTTTCATTCATAAAGGATATGCTTGCCCGTTACTGGACTATGCGCGGCTACAAGGTTCCCCGTGTATGGGGCTGGGACTGCCACGGCCTTCCCATTGAAAACAAGGCGGAAAAACTTCTTAAAATCGACAACAAGAATGTTATCGAAAAGGAGCTCGGTATCGATAAGTTCAACGATGCCTGCTTTGACATCGTTTCCGAGAACAACGAAGCATGGAAGGAATATGTTGAGGAAATGGCCCGTTGGGTTGACTATGAGGGCGCATACAAGACCATGAACATCGAGTTTATGGAAAGTGTTATGTGGGCATTCAAAACCTGTTATGACAAGGGCTATATCTATCGTGACTACAGAGTAACACCCTACTGTACTCACTGTGAGACTTCTCTTTCTATTTCTGATACAAGAGAGTCAGACTCAACCCGTCCCCGTCAGGACAGATGGATTATCGTTCAGTTCAAGAGCGATATGAAGTATGAGGGCAAGGATGTTTATCTTCTTGCATGGACAACAACACCCTGGACTCTTCCCTCAAACCTCTGCCTTGCAGTAGGTCTTGACCTGAACTACGCTTTCGTAGACGCAGGTGACAGAATTCTTGTTGCTTGTAAGAATACTCTTTCAAACTATCCCAAAATTTTCGGAAGCGATCCCGCTGTCGTTCACGAGTGCTCAGGTAAGGAGCTTGTAGGTATTAACTATGAGCCTATCTTCCCTTATTTTGCAGATAAAAAGGCAGAAGGCGCATTCAGAGTTGTATCTGCTGACTATGTCGGTGCTGAAGACGGTGTAGGTATTGTTCACACTGCTCCCGCATTCGGTGAAGACGACTACTGGACATGCAAAAACAATAACATTCCTCTTGTCAATCCCGTTGACGCAAAGGGTAAATTTACCGAAGAAATCACAGATTTCTATGCTTTACAGGATGACGGAGAATACAATAATGTTATCAAGATGAACCCTGTTATCATCCGATTCCTCAGAGATAAGGGCATCGCTCTTGACGACGGTACTCTTGTTCATAACTATCCCCATTGCTGGAGATGTAAGGAGCCTCTTATCTATAAGGCTATGGATGCTTACTACTTCAACATCGGTATGATCAAGGACAGACTTATCGAAGAGAACAAGAATATCAACTGGATTCCCGAAACCGTCAAGAACGGCAGATTCGGAAACTGGCTTGAGGGTGCAAGAGACTGGAACATTTCAAGAAACAGATACTGGAGTACACCTATTCCTATCTGGGAATGTGACTGCTGCGACGAAAAGGTTGTTTTAGGCAGCATTGAGGATATCTACGAGCACAGCGGCATCCGTCTTGATAACCTTCACAGACAGTATATGGACAAGGTTACCTTCAAGTGTAAGAAGTGCGGCGGAACAATGACACGTGTTCCCGAGGTTCTTGACTGCTGGTTTGAAAGTGGCAGCGTTCCCTTCGCTCAGAAGCACTATCCCTTTGAAAACAAGGAATGGTTTGAAAACCACTTCCCCTGTGATTTCATTGTTGAGTATACAGGTCAGATCAGATGCTGGTTCTACTATCTGCATGTTCTTGCCGTTGCTCTTTTTGACCGTCCCGCATTCAAGAACTGCGTTGTTCACGGTACAATTCTTGATGATACAGGAAAGAAGTTCTCAAAGTCCTCAAACAACTACACAGACCCCATGGAAATTATGAAGGGTAAGGGAACCGATACCTTCAGACTTTATCTCTATCAGTCAAATGCAATGCTTATCGGCGACCTCAAGTTCAAGGACGAAGATATTGACGATTCCTACAAGGAGCTTATCTCTCCCTACTGGAACGCTTGTAAGTTCTTTACCTCATACGCTAATATCGATAACTTCAAGCCTCAGGAGCTTAAAGAGCCCAAGAGCGACAATCTTCTCGACAAGTGGATTCTTGCAAAGCTTTACGACACAGAAAAGAAAATCCGTGAGAGCATGGACAGCTACCAGGTTGACGAATATGTAAGAAACCTTATTCCTCTTATGGACGGTCTTACCAACTGGTATATCAGAAACTCAAGAAGAAGATTCTGGGCTAACAAGCTTTCCGATGACAAGAAGAATGCATACGAGACACTCTACTATGTTCTTGTCAACATCACAAAGCTTTTCGCTCCCGTAGCTCCCATCATTTCAGAAAAGATTTATAAGATTCTTACTGACGAGGAATCAGTACATCTTGCTCTTTGGCCTGAAATTCCTGCCGAATACGAAAACAAAGCACTGCTTCGTGACATTGATATTACCCAGAGCGTTATCGAGCTTGCACGTAATATCAGAAACACAAACAGAGTCAAGAACAGACAGCCTCTTTCACTTCTTCGTATCGCTTCAAGCAGTAATGACACCATCAGCACCGTAAACCGCTTCAAGGATGTTATTATGGATGAAATCAATGTCAAAAACATTGAGGTTCTTGAAAATGTAAGCGACATCGCAACAGTAAAATTCAACCCGAACTTTGCTGCAATCGGTAATAATTATCCCACCGAAAAGGGTCTTATTATCAAGGCAATTAAGTCAGGTGCTTACGAAATCAAGGATGACTGTGTAGAATGTACGGTTAACGGTGAGATTAAAAAGTACAGCAAGGATATTATTCTTGTTATCTATGAAGCCAAGGACGGTCTTGCAGTTGCAAGCTCACAGGAAATTGTTGTTTCACTTGATCTTACAATTACCGATGAGCTTAAGGAAGAGGGCTTTGCCCGTGAAATCATCCGCAGCATTCAGGATGCAAGAAAGCAGATCGGTTGCGAAATCACCGATACTGTTACTGTCAGCTATCTTGAGGGTCAGGCACCTGAAAGCTGGATTGAGCACATCTGTAACGAAACTCTCAGTAAAATCGGTTCCGCAGAGGAATATGATACTGTTATTACCGTTAACGATGAGCTTAAGATCGGTATTAAAAAATAAATAATATAAACACTGTTACGGTTGATTTTCAGCAGAATCTTTCTGAAAATCAGCCGTAATATGCTTTTGTATGGTTACAGTTATTCTTTTTGCGTTTTTTCAGAAGGTAAAGTATCTCTGATGTTGAAAAAAATTGGTTTAAAGCACTAAAACTTCACTTTTTTTATTGACAAATAAATTTCTATTTGATATAATCTTTTGCGAAGAATCTGCTTTTGTGGAAAATCCGTCAGAGAGAGTGTGTCAGAGGCTGAAAGCACACTTGGGATGAGTAGTAAGTATGGGAACACTTCGGCTATACCTGAAATTTAATAAAAAGTGGGTACATTTTTGTATCAATACGGGTGGCACCGCGGGTTTTAATGCTCGTCCCGGGAATTATCTTGTGTAATTCCCGGGACTTTTTGATTTTTCACAGGCATATGATAATTGTAAATCAGATAATAAATACGGAGGTATAATATAATGTACAGGACTCATCGCTGTAATGAGATAAGAGAAAAACACATCGGTATGTCCGTTGAGCTTGCCGGTTGGGTTGATGTTGTCCGTGACCACGGCGGCGTTCTCTTTGTGGATCTGCGTGACGAAACCGGTGTGACTCAGGTTGTCGTTCACGACGAAAATCTTCTTAAGGGCATCAGCAAGGAAACGGTTATTTCTGTTCACGGTACCGTGTCCAAGCGTGATGAAAGCACAGTTAACCCCAAAATTGAAACAGGCCTTGTTGAGCTTGTAGCCGATGATCTTAAGGTTCTCGGCGCTTGCACAAGAGACCTTCCCTTTGAAATCGGGTCAACCGATACAAACGAAAATCTCAGACTCAAGCACAGATTTCTCGATCTGAGAAACCCTGCGCTTCATAACAATATTATTCTTCGCTCCAAGGTTATCGGACATATGAGACGCCTTATGGAGGAAAGAGGCTTCCTCGACATCCAGACACCTATTCTTACCGCTTCTTCACCTGAAGGCGCAAGAGACTTCCTTGTTCCTTCCCGTAAGCATCCGGGTAAATTCTATGCTCTGCCTCAGGCTCCTCAGCAGTTCAAGCAGCTTCTTATGGTATCAGGCTTTGATAAATACTATCAGATTGCTCCCTGCTTCAGAGACGAGGATGCCCGTGCTGACCGTTCACCCGGTGAATTCTATCAGCTGGACTTTGAAATGGCGTTTTCCACTCAGGAGGAAGTTCTCAAGGTCTGTGAAGAGGTTGTAAGCGACATTTTCCGCACATTCTCCGATAAAAAGGTTACCGATACTCCCTTCAGATGTATCCCCTTCAAGGAAGCTATGGCAAAATACGGCTCAGACAAGCCGGACCTTCGCAATCCTCTTGTAATATGCGATCTTACGGATATGTTCACAAGAATAAAGTTCAAGCCCTTTATGAACAAGCCTGTAAGAGGTATTGTTGCTCCCTGTAAAAACGAAAGATGGTTCTTTGACAAGTCTCTTAACTTTGCCACAAAGCAAGCAAAAATGGCAGGTCTTGCTCATATCACTCTTCTTAACTCAGAAACCTGTGAATTCAAGGATGACCCCATCACAAAGGTTATGACCGAAGAGGAAAAGAGAGAGATGGTTGAGCTTACCGGTGTTAAGGAAGGCGAAACAATCTTCTTCATTTGCGATACTGTTCCCGGTGTTGCAGACAAGAATGCAGGTGTTATCCGTACCTGGCTCGGCAATGAGCTCGGTCTTATTAAAAACGATTCCTTCGAATTCTGCTTTGTTGTTGATTTCCCCATGTATGAAAGAGATGAAATCACCGACAAAATTATCTTTACCCACAACCCCTTCTCAATGCCTCAGGGCGGACTTGAAGCTCTTGAAACCATGGATCCCACAGAGATTCTTGCCTATCAGTACGACCTTGTATGTAACGGTATTGAGCTCGCTTCCGGTGCAGTAAGAAACCACAGCCCTGAAATTATGAGAAAGGCATTTGAAATTGCCGGATACAGTGAAGACGAGGTTAAAAAACGCTTCAGCGCTCTTTACAATGCTTTCCAGTTCGGTGCACCTCCCCATGCGGGTATGGCTCCCGGTGTTGACAGAATAGTAATGCTCCTTGCTGACACGGAAACAATCAGAGATGTTATTGCATTCCCTCTTGACGGTACTGCTCAGGATCAGATGCTCAGTGCTCCCGGTGAGGTTACAGAGCTTCAGCTCTTTGAAGCAAACGTCAGCATCAGAGGTAAGGGAAGCAGTGAGGTTCTCGGCTCAGAGGGTGGAGACACATCCGCTTTCAGCGCAGCCGTCAATTCGGCAAAAGCCACTGCTCAGACCAAGGAAAGCAAGCTCAGAGGTCTTGAACAGGTTAACGAGCTTCAGTTCAGCGATGAAGAGAAGAAAGATATGCAGAGCATACTTGACAGTATGATGAAAAAGGAAGCAGAGCTTTCTTCTGTTGATACAGAAAATGTTGAAGCTATGGTATATGTGATGCCCATGACCAATGTTCTTCGCGAGGATGCAAGAAATCAGGCCTTCGACAGAAAAGACCTTCTTGCAGGTGCTCCTCAGAGCACGGAAGACAGCTGGCAGGTTCCGAGACTTGTAAAGTGAGGTGACACAGGTGAAATATTATATTAACGAAATCAATAAGGCGGGAACAGTAGCTGTAGACGATACTATTCTCGTAAAAGATATTCCTGCTACTGCAGGCTCAAGAATGCTTGAAAATTTCAGACCTCTTTTCAGTGCAGAGGTTGTTGAAAGACTCGAAAAGGCAGGTTATGCTCTTTCGGGTAAAACAAATGTAGGTGAATTCGGCCTTGATCTTTTGGGCGAAACCTCATATTTTGCTGACGGTGAAAATGCTCAGCTCAGGGGTGCTGCCGCAGAGCTTGTAAAAGAAAATAAAATCAAGGCAGCTCTTAATGTTGACCTTAACGGTGCTCCCAGACGTGCTGCCGCAGTTTCGGGCGTTGACTTTTTAAAGCCTACCTACGGTACAGTTTCACGTTACGGTGTAATCGCCTGTGCTTGCTCGGGTGAGCAGATTGGTGTCACCGCAGAAAATGCAGAGGGTATAAAAGAAATCCTTTCCGTAATTTCCGGTCACGACAGCAAGGACGGCACAAGCCTTCCCGCTGAAAAATACGAATACAGCCTTAGTGAAGATGTTTCATCAATGAAGCTTTGTCTTGTAACAGAGCTTTACGACAAGGCATCCGATGAGGTTAAGGCAAAGCTTGATGCCTATGTAAAAGCACTTGAAGAAAAGGGTGCAAAGGTAGACAGAGTTTCTCTTGATGTTGTTTTTGCCGCACAGACAGCCTGGCAGATTCTTCTTTCAGCAGAAACCTGTAACAATCTTTCCCGCTTTGACGGTGTAAAATACGGCTACCGTGCCGCAGACTATAAAAACATTGACGAGCTTTATGTAAAAAGCAGAACAGAGGCATTTTCATTCCTTACAAAGGCAACAATAATCTACGGCTCAGATGTTCTTGCAAAGGATAAATACGAAAGCTGCTACGACAAGAGCCTTCGTGTCCGCAGAGTTGTTCTCACAAAGGTTAAAGAGCTTCTTTCGGTCTATGATGCAATTCTCACTCCCGCATGCAGCACACTTTCCTTTGACAGCTATGACACAAAGGATGCCTTCGGTAAGGTGTTTGAGGAAAGCCTTTATACAGCCTTAGCTTCAATTACGGGTCTTCCTGCACTTGTAAGCGGAGGGGTTCAGCTTGTTGCGGATTCTTTCAGAGAAAGCACTCTTTTGAGCGTTGCTCACAGTATGGAAAAGGAGGGAGCATAAACGATGAAATACGAACTTGTTATAGGTCTTGAAACTCACGTTGAGCTTTCAACGGATTCAAAGCTTTTCTGCTCCTGCGGCGGTCATTCAAGCCCGAAAGAGCCCAATGACTGTGTATGCCCCGCTTGCAGCGGTATGCCCGGTATGCTTCCCGTAACCAATAAGCACGCAATTGAGCTTGCAGTAAAGGCAGGCTTTATGCTCAACTGTAAAATCAATCAGTATACTACCTTCGACAAAAAAAGCTACTATTATCCCGACCTTCCCTGTGCATATCAGATTACACAGTGGTTTAACCCCATCTGTGTTGAGGGCAGCGTGGATGTAGACGGCAGAAAAATCGGCATCAAGCAGATTCACCTTGAGGAGGACGCAGGTAAGCTTGTCCACGACGAAGCGACAAACACATCCTTTGTTGACTTCAACCGTACAAGTGTTCCTCTTATCGAAATCGTAAGCAAGCCTGATTTCCGTTCTTCGGAGGAGGTAATCACTTATCTTAAAAAGCTTAAGTCAGCTCTTCAGTTTGCCGGTATCTCCGAATGTGAAGAGGGTGCAATGAGATGTGACGTAAATATTTCTGTCCGTCCCGAAGGATCAACTGAATTCGGCGTACGCTCAGAAATCAAAAATATGAGCTCTCTTTCGGAAATCAAGGATGCAATCGAATTTGAAAAGGTGCGTCACGTTGATGCAATTGAGCGTCATACAGAGGTTCTTGTTCAGGAAACACGCCGTTGGGACGATGTTAAAAGAAGAACATTCCCAATGCGTAACAAGGAAACTGCCGCAGACTACCGTTATTTCCCTGATCCCAACCTTATGCCCATCGTAATTGACGACGAGTGGCTTGAAAGAATAAGAAAGAGTATGCCCGCCACAGCTGATGAAAAGGCAAAGTATTATGAGGATATGGGTATTGCCGCCAAGGAGGCTGCAGTTCTTGCTTCCGACCGTAAGCTTTGTGACGTTTTTGATGCCGTTGTTGCATCGGGACGCAATGCTAAAACCACCGCTTCCTGGATTCTTACGGAATGTATGGGTATTATGAAGAGACTTGAGCTTGTCTCTCTCGATATCTGCCCCGACAAGCTTTCAAGAATTATCGAGCTTGTTGAAAAGAATGAAATCACCCGTGCAGCCGGTAAAAAGGTGCTTTCAGCTGTATTTGAAAATGATGTTGACGTTGATGCTTTCTGTCAGGAACAGGGTCTTAATCAGAAGATTGATGACTCCTTCATTCTTGAAACTGTCCGCAAGGTAATTGCAGAAAACGAAAAGGTTGTTGCCGATTACAAGGGCGGAAAGACAAAGGCACTTCAGGCTCTCTTCGGTTCCGTTATGCGCGAGCTTAAGGGTAACGGCGACCCCGCAGTAATCAGAAGCCTTCTTGAATCAGAGGTTAATAAATAAAAATGTGCCGGAAAAATCTTCATAATAATTAATTCGTTTAAAAACGCCGATATGCGTCAGCATATCGGTGCTTTTTTATGCAGAATCCGATATACAAAATTAGTAAACTATATATGTACAATAGTTTAAAACTATTGAAAAAAGTCTTGAAAGGATGTATAATTTAAAAGAATATGTGTAAGTGTTTTTTCTTTCGGAGGGGATGTTTTTCTGCTCTGAAAATGTTATTTTAAAAGTGATAAGGGATGCTATGTCAGGAGCAGCCTCAAGAAAAGAGATGGAAAGTATGTTAAATTATCAGTGCATGAATTGTATGGGTGTTTATGACAGTGAAATTGAAGGCTCTTGCCCACATTGCGGATATGACAAGGACAGTTCTGCAGATATCGGAAATGCTCTTCCGGCGGGTACAAGTCTTGTGGACCGATATATTGTGGGTAACAGAATAAAAGAAAGTGACAATATGCTCACTTATATCGGATGGGATAATCTCAGCAAGAGTAAAATCACCGTCAAGGAATATTTTCTGAAGAGTCTTTGCGAAAGAGACAAGGAAAGCGACGCTGTAAAAGTGCAGAGCGGTGCAAAGGGCAAATTTGAAAGAGGAATGGAGATATTCCTTGAAAAGGGCGAGGAATTCAGACTTGTTTCAGAACAGGTTCCGAATCTTATTGAGGTTTTAGATTGCTTTGTTGAAAATTCAACGGCTTACATTATAACCGAGTATATTGAGGGAAAAAGCGTTGAAGAGGTTGTCGGCGGCGGAAAAATCGACTTTGAAAGCATGAGCACAATGATAAAGCCTGCAATTTCTGCTATCGGACAGCTTCACGGGCTCGGGCTTTCTGTTCAGAATATCAGTTCTGAAAATATTATAATTACAGCAGATAAGCGTATCAAAATAACGGATTTTGACTGTAAAAACGATAAAAAAGTTGTTTCTGTAAACATTGAAAAGAACCCCTGTTCTGCTCCTGAAATGTATCGCAGCGGATCACCTGTTACCTCCGCCTGTGATGTTTATTCTATGGCAGCTGTTATTTATAAGGCTCTTACGGGAAGGGATGTTCCATTTGCTCAGGAAAGAGTGAAGGAGGATACTCTTATACCGCCGTGCAAGCTGGCAGATATTGATAAAAACACGGAAAATGCAATACTTAATGCTCTTGAGCCCGATGTTGCAAACAGAACTCAGGACGGACAGAGTTTTTTTGACGAAATGTTTTCAGGAAACAGAGTCGAGAGACATGTTCCCGGAGCGGACGGAAATAAAAATAAGAAAAAAAACGGACTGCTTGCAGCTGTTGCGGCTGTACTTGTTTTGGCGGTTATCGGAGTCTTTTTGCTGCCGTCAATTTTCTCAAAGCCTGAGCAGAACACTGTGGTTGCAACTGTTCCAAATCTTTGTGACCTTAGCTTCAATCAGGCAAAAATTGAAATAGACAGGCTTTGTGAGTCTATCGGTGAGGAGTACTGTGTTGTTCTGACTGTTGTGAAAAGTGAAGAAACTGTTTCTGTTGATGAGATAAGCCTTGAAGGAAAGGTTGCAGCACAGATTCCTGAGGCAGGAGCAGAGATATTTGCAAGTGCAGGAACGAAGGAAATTGAAGTAAAGCTTTACAGCTATACTGAGCCTGAGCCACCGAAAATCAAGGTTCCTGATGTTGTCGGTAAGAGCGCAGATGAAGCTGTGAAAATTCTTACAGAAGCGGGATTTGCCACCGAAAGCATAAAAACAGAAAAAGACAAGAAATACAGCAAAAAGGTTGAAAAGGGAAAGATTTCCGCTCAAAGCCTTGAGTCGGGAACGGAAGCAGAGTTGAATTCCGAAATAGTAATTTATATTTCTAAAGGGGCCGCACCAGAAACTACGGTCCCCACTACAAAAAAGCCTCAGATAACTACAACAAGACCCGTAAGGCCGTCTGTGAAGCCTTCGGTAAATTCTGAAGAGGTAAATGAAAACATAGACAATGCGCAGGATGAATTATTCTGACAGAAAATAATCCGCAGGAGGTATGGAAAATGAAAAAGCTTATTTCATATTTAATGACAACGGTTCTCGTCTTGTCTCTTTTCTCACCTCTCGGTGCTCTTGCCGCTACTGAGGTTGTATGGTGCACTGAGCATAAATGGGAGAAGGAGTACACCGTTGATGAAAAAGCGAGCTGCTTTAAAAACGGTTCAAGGTCATTTCACTGTGAGGTGTGTGATTATATAAATCCTGAATCTGTTACTGTTATTGCAATGAGAGAGCATACCTTGGAGGATACAACCGTTGCTGAGGCTGCTACCTGTACCTCATCGGGAAAAATGAATCAGGCTTGCATTAATGAAGCTGATACAGAGTATGAAAGTTGTGAATATGAATCGCAGAGAGAGATTCCCGTAATCGAGCACAGCTGGGATGAGGGCGAAATCACAACAGAGTCCACCTGTACAGCAGAGGGTGTAAAGACCTATAAATGTGTAAGCTGTGAAGGGAAAAAGACAGAAGCTGTTCCCGTAATCGAGCACAGCTGGGATGAGGGCGAAGTTACAACAGAGCCCACCTGTACAGCAGAGGGTGTAAAAACCTATAAATGTGTAAGCTGTGAAGGGGAAAAGACAGAAGCTGTTCCCGTAATTGAACACAGTTGGGATGAGGGCGAAGTTACAACAGAGCCCACCTGTACAGCAGAGGGCGTAAAAACCTATAAGTGTGTAAACTGTGAAGAGGAAAAGACAGAGTCTGTTCCCGTAATTGAGCACAGCTGGGATGAGGGCGAGGTTACAACAGAGCCCACCTGTACAGCAGAGGGCGTAAAGACCTACAAATGTGCAAACTGCGAAGAAGAAAAAACAGAAACACTACCCATTCTTGAACACGAATGGAATGAGGGCGAAGTTACAACAGAGCCCACCTGTACAGCAGAGGGCGTAAAAACCTATAAATGTGTAAACTGCGAAGAAGAAAAAACAGAAACACTACCCATTCTTGAACACGAATGGAATGAGGGTGAAATCACAACAGAGCCCACCTGTACAGCAGAGGGCGTAAAGACCTACAAATGTGCAAACTGCGAAGAAGAAAAAACAGAAACACTTCCCATTCTCGAACATGAATGGAATGAGGGTGAAATAACAACAGAGCCGACTTGTACTGCAGAGGGTGTAAAGACCTATAAATGTGCAAACTGCGAAGAAGAAAAAACAGAAACACTTCCCATTCTTGAACACGAATGGAATGAGGGTGAAATCACAACAGAGCCGACTTGTACAAACGAGGGCGTAAAAACCTATAAATGTGCAAACTGCGAAGAAGAAAAAACAGAAACACTTCCCGTTATTGAACACGAATGGAATGAGGGTGAAATTACAACAGATGTAACCTGTACAACAGACGGCATAAAGACCTTCTCCTGTGTGAAGTGTAAAGAAAAAAGAACGGAGCTTGTTCTTAAGTCAGGACACTTATGGGATGAAGGAACCGTTACTGATTATGCAAGCTGTACTCAGAGCGGTATAATGACATATATCTGTGCTCAGTGCGGTGAGGAAAAAACAAAGACACTTTCTGCAACGGGGCACGATTATCAGATATCAGAAGTTTTTGAACCTACCTGCTCGAGAAGCGGATACACAGCTTATACCTGTATAAACGGCTGCGGCAGCTCCTACAGTGAAATAAATCTTGATTCCGTTATAGCTGACCACAGCTTCACTCTCGTCAGTGAGAAAACTGTCTGGGCTGAGGATTACTCGAAGGCAACGCTTTATTTTGTCTGCGACACGTGCGGTAAGCAGGTAAGCGAAACCGATGAAAAGCCCTCCTGTGAGGTTATAAGAGCGGCAAATTGCAATCAGACAGGTGAAAACAAATATACGGCAAGGGTAAGAGTTAATTTTACCGACTATGAAGCTTCTGCAACGGTAAATGTACCTGTCAGGGCTCACTCATATGCAGCACCGGTATGGAGCTGGTCAGGAACTGATTCTGCTTCTCTGGTTCTGAAATGTAATGTGGGTGGTGAAAGGGTCGTTGTTGACGCACAGGTCAGCAGCAGACTTGTAAGTAAGGCAACATTATCAGCTGACGGAAAAACAGAGCACACTGCAAAAGCGAGCTACGGCGGAAAAAGCTACACAAATATAATAAGCACTGCCATAGACAGAATCGGCAAGGTGACTCTCTCTTCCTCATCCTTTACCTATAACGGAAAAACACAAAAGCCGACAGTTACTGTCAGGGACAGCAAGGGAAAAGTTATTCCGGCAGGAAAATATTCAGTGAAATATTCCGATTCAAGCAGTAAGTCAGTCGGAAAATATACAGTTACAGTAACCTTTACCGATGACAGCTATTCGGGCAAGACAAGTCTGTCATACACTATTTCTCTCGGAAAGGCTACAGGTCTTAAGGCAAGCGGAAGAAAGCTTACCTGGAAGGCAGTAAAGGGAGCAGAAAAATATGAAGTGTATCTTTATGATTCAGCAAAGAAGGCTTACAAGAAGGTAAAAACCGTCGCTAAGCCGGTCTATACAGTTGAAAGCAAGTATTCCTGCGGTACCTTCAAGGCTTATGTAATTGCCGTAAACGGTAAAAACAAGAGTGCAAAATCCTCTGTTCTTACCTTCAAATCTGCTCACAAATGGAGCAAAACAGGACCCGAATGTCTTAACTGTAAAACAGTTGATAAGGTAGTAAAGTATAAAAAAATTACTATGACACCAAACAAATACAAGGTTGGGCAGGCTTATAAATCAAAGCTTATTCTTGAGGTTCAGGGTAAATATCATACCTATAAGCTGACAACAACCAAAAAGCCTCAGGGCTTCACAACAAAAACTGCGGGCAAAAAGACAATGGTATTCAAAAACTACGGAGGTGTAAAGTGCACCTACACCGTTACAAGATAAGCCTTAGTCAAATCCTGTCAGCCGGGTAACCGTGTGGTTGCCCGGCGTTTTATTATGCCTTACGGGTAGCTTTTATCTGCCTGATATATTGACAAAAAAGAAAATAAATGATAATATAAGTTCATAATAAAAAAGGAGAAATGTTATGAATCTTGATAATCTTTTACCTTTGGCAAAACAGGTTATCGCAGCTCTGTTTTCGCTCATATTACCCTTCCTCGGTATAGGCTTGCCCGAAACAGGAGCAAAGGCACCTGCTCCTGAAACGGTAAGAATTATGTCCTTCAACGTCAGGGACGGAGAGTTTGACCGCGAGGAAATTGTACCTCAGGTTGTTGCCGATTATCTTCCCGATTCTGTCGGCTTTCAGGAGTGTGAGGGAACCTGGTTTCTGACTCTCAGAACCTATCTTCCCGAATATCAGATTATCGGTGTAGGCAGACTTACGGGAATACCGCTTCTTGGTGAATCGACGGCAATTATGTTCAGAAAGGACAAATATGAGCTGGTGGATTGGGGTACCTTCTGGCTTTCCGAAACACCTGATAAAGTTTCAATCGGATGGGATTCAAAATATTACAGAACCTGTACATGGGCAGTGCTTAAAAATAAAGAGACAGGGGAATGCTACGCCCATGTTAACACTCATCTTGACAATGCGGGTAAGGATGCACGGATAAACGGCCTTGAGCTTGTTATGGAAAAGGCGGCAAGCTTTGATATGCCGGTAGTTCTTACGGGTGATTTTAATTTCCCGAAGGGCAGCGATCTTTATAAAAGACTCGTTTCCGATAAGCTTACAGATGTTTCATCTGTTGCACAGCAGGCAGATTCAGGATGCACCGCACACGGCTACAACGGCACGGTAGAGGGAAACCCCATTGATTTTATCTGCGTCAACGAAAAAATAACAGATGTAAAATCCTACAGAATAATGAGAGAGCAGTATAACGGCAGATATGTTTCAGATCATTATCCTATTTATTCTGATATGATATTTTAAAAATGCATAGGTTCATTTTTGTCTGAAAGAGTGTATTTTTTGGTAATAGTTGTTTTAATTATCATACTTTTATTATTTAAGTGTTAATAATCAAGTGCGTTGTTCATAAATTGTTGACAAAAAAATTTTTTTAAGTAGAATATATTAAAGATATATTTTCAGTGGTGAAAATGTCTTTAATTGCTTTTCGTGATTTGTTTTTTATAATATTATTACGGAAAGCGGTGTTAATCAAAAAAACACTAAGGAGAGGGAAAAATGGCACTTTCAGATCTTGGCGTAAAGCTCGGAAAAATCGTATTCAAAAGTATAGATAAGGTATCGCAGAATCCTGCAGAGGTACAGGAAAAGCTTCTTATGTCTATTCTTGAAAAAAATAAGAATACCGAATACGGTAAGAAAATCGGTTTTGATAAGGTTCACTCTGTAGAGGATTTCCAAAAGATGGTTCCTCTTACAACCTACGACGATTATTCGGATTATGTTGACCGTATGATAAATAACGGAGAGAGCAACCTTATGATGGCTGCAAAATGCCACCGTTATTGCTCATCCTCAGGCTCTGTCGGCAAACCGAAGATTCTTCCTAAATCAGCAAGAGACCTTTTCCATATGCAGTCTGTCGGCTTTGTTGCAACGCCTACCTGTGCATCTATGTGGTTTGCAAAGAAGGGTATCAAATTCCCGAAGCAGGTCGGTACGGTTGCTATTGTTCTTACAGGTCATGAAATGGCTGACGGCAAAATGTGTAACGGCGCAGGTCAGGTTCCCTTTACCTACCTTAAGCCTATTTCAAAGTTCTTTATGACTACACCCAACGATTTTATGTATCCTGAAAACGAGGATGCAGTTGATTCATCCTATTTTCATCTGCGCTTCGCTCTTGAAAACAGAGATGTTACATATATCGGCTCAATGGTTGTAACACTCCTCACAATTATGTTTGAGTATTTCGAAAGCAATTGGGAAATGGTTTGTAACGACATTGAAAAGGGTACAATTGATCCTTCCGTAAAATGTCCGCCCGAGCTTCGTAAAAAGTATGAAAAGAAGCTCAGACCCAACCCGAAAAGAGCAGAAGAAATCCGCAAAGAATGCGCAAAGGGCTTCGACGACCCCATCGCACCCAGAGTATGGCCCAAATATATGTGGTCTTACGGTATGGTCGGATCAACCCTCAAGTTTTATGTTCAGAAGCTCAGAAGATATATCGGTGATGCTCCTATTCATAATATGGGCTATGCTGCAGCTGAAGGTTATATGGGTATGCCCGTAGAGCTCAATGTAAATGACTGCGTTCTTCTTCCCAAATCTGTATTCTTCGAGTTCATTCCCATTGACGATCCCGACTGCGACAGACTTCTTACTGTCGGAGAGGTAGAGGAGGGTAAGCTCTACGAACTCGTTGTTACCAATAATTCAGGTCTCTACAGATATAAAATTGAGGACGTTGTCCGTATTACAGGCTTTTATAACAATTGTCCTAAATTTGAATTCCTTTACAGAAACAATCTCGCTCTGAATATCGCTAACGAAAAGACAACAACTGATATGGTTGACTGGGCAGCAGGTAAGCTGCAGGAAAAATTCGGCGTAAGCTTCAAGGGCTACAGCTTCTACGGCGATACAAGTTCTTCCGTAGTTCGCTATATGCTTCTTGCAGAGCCTGAGAGTGAGTTTTCAAAGGAAGATATTCCTGAAATGGAAAAGGCACTTGATGAGTTTCTTAATGAAAGTAACGAAAAGTACTTCAAGTACCGTCGCTGGAATATGCTTGATATGCCAAAGATTCTTTTTCTCAAAAAGGATACTTATGCTGACTACAGAGAGCTACTCAAAAAACAGGGAAGAGTTCTTAATCAGATCAAGCCTGTTACAGTTATAAATACTGATGAAAGAAAGGATTTCTTCTTCTCTCACGTTGAAGAATAAGGAAAAAACTATGTTCGGCAAGAAAAAGGATTTATCGGGACTTAAGCTCCATGACCTGTGTAATTCACAGGACGGTATGTACCTTATGTACAAATTCAATCTCCAGAAGCAGCAGGTACAGATTCCCACATCTATCACTGTTGACCGTGATCTTGACTTCGATCTTTTACAGAAGGCTTTTGATATGGAAATTGAACGTAACGAAAGCTTTCGTATAAGATTTGTAAAGGTTAAGGGAGCAGTAAAACAGTATTTTATCGAGCCCTATACCTTTAAGGTTGAACGTAAGCACTTTTCTTCCGTAGAGGAGCAGCAGGCATTTTTTGATGCCGATGCGCAGAAGCCCTGCTATTTCCTTAAGGATGAAATTTTCAGAATATACTTCTTCACTACCGATGGCGGAGAGAGCGGTGTTTATTCTTGCTTCAGTCATCTGGTTATCGATGCTCTGGGCATTGTAGGCTTTTATATGGATCTTTTCCGTGTTTACAGAGCACTTCTTAAGGGATATGAAATTCCTCCCGTTCTCGACAGCTATGAGGAATATGTTCAGGAGCAGCTCGTAAAATGCAGTGACGAGGCCAAACAGAAAAAGCACGAGGAGTTTTATAAGGAATACTTCCTTAAAAACGGTGAGCCCTACTATGCAGCTGTTCACGGCCATGAATATCTCGATGCCTACCGTAAAAAGAAAAAGAATCCCGACATAAGAGTTCCGATGGCATATAATCCTATTTACAATAAGTGCGATATGGTTGTAGAGCATATCGGTCCCGAGGATGCGAAGAAAATTTTTGATTACTGTCAGGAAAATCAGATTTCTCCCGAAAGCATTTTCGTTATGGGCCTTCGTTCTCACTGCTCGGCGGTTAACTATCGCATCGACGACGTTTCCATGATGACGGTTTGCAGTAAGCGTGCCACAGTTAAGGAAAAGAATATGAGCGGCTGTATGGCAGAGCCTCTGATTTTCCGTTCAAAGCTCAGCGAGGATATGACCTTTGATGAGGCTGTAAAGGAGCTTGTAAGAATCAGAACCTCTCTTTACAGACATCTCGATTTCGCTTATACCAAGGCAAGAGATATGTCTCTTAAGCTCTTTAACTTCGGTCCTATTCAGGGCGCAAACTCACTTATGTATTCCTGGATTCCTGTACCCATCGATGACAGCTTCCCCTTTAAATTCCATTTCAAGACCTATAATCTCGGAAGATATTTCACTCCGATGTATACCATCACCATTCCTACTCCGAGAGATAAGGGTGTGGATGTGTACTATATGTACCGTACGAAGCTTTCTACCGAGGCTCAGATAAGACAGATGCATAAGAATTTCCTGAAGACTATTATCGACGGTATCGATAATCCGCAGATTACTGTTAAGGAGCTTTTAGACAACATCGGTGAATAAAAGTATAGTGGGATGTAAAAAACGAAAGTTTTTTACATCCCCTTTTAATTTTATTTCAAGTCATATTTTTATAATTATCTCAGTTGATTTTACTGATGTTCTTTGATAAAATAACAGCAGAAAGGATGATAAAAATGAAAAATGTAAAAAGAATATTACCTGTTTTTATGATATGTGCTTTGATGATGCTTGCCTTTACCGGCTGTCATTCTCATAATCCGGAGTGGAGGATTGATAAGGACAGCCATTGGAAGGAGTGCAGCTGCGGAGAAATCAGTGAAAAAGGAGAGCATAGCTTTGAGCTTGAAATATGCACAGTCTGCGGTACCGAAAGAAAAGCGCAAGAGGGCATGCTGACAGATATGTGTCTTTACAATGAATACGGTGATTGGGTGCAGATACTGTATTTTGATGAAGAAGAAAATCTTTATGCTGAATCTGAAGCTGAATATACTTACGATAAAAACGGAAACAAGCTTTCGGAAAGAATGTACGATGACGGAGTGCTGATCACCTCATGCGAGTATGACTACGACAGTAACGGACTTACCTACAGAAAATATGAGACAGAGCATATGGAGGACGGCAGTAAGACCGTGATTGAATACAATGAGAACGGTGATAATCTTGGTAGCATTTCCTATGATGCAGAAGGGAAGCAGACAGAATCCTACCGTTCGGAATATATAACCGATGATGAGGGCGAGCTTATCGGTGAGAAGGTTTACGAGAATGATATTCTTACTAAGGAAATGAAGTATGCCGAGGGAAATGACGGTGGGGAGGAATATCTATATATTACTGAAATGACGGAGTATTCACAAGACGGCACGAAAAGAACAGAAATCTACAATGAAAACGGTGAGGTTATAAAGGAAATTGCCTATAACGAAGAGGGCGAAAAGCTTTATGCTTACGACCTTGAGTATTTGTACGATGATGAAGAGAATCTTACAGCAATAGAAAAAAAGGAAAAGGGTGTTGTCAGACAAAAAATAGTCTATGAATATGATGACGACGGCGGAATCAGTGCTGAAAAAACCTATGAAGGGGACAGACTTATTAAGGAAGCCTTTTACAGCGAGGGTGAAAACTTTTTCTATGAGTCGAAGATAATTATTTATAATGAGGACGGCACATCTACCGTTGAGGAATATAACGAAAACGGTGAAATGATAGGGTAAAAATATAAGGACAGGCTCACATAAAAGTGAATCTGTCCTTTTGTTTTTTAGCATCCCGGGTGCACATATGTCGCTGCGAGTCCGCCCTGAGAGGTTTCTCTGTACATAGCGTTCAGGTCCTTGCCTGTTTTGTACATAGTTTCAACAACCGTGTCAAAGCTTATCTTTCTGGTTGTTGAAAGGAAGTTGGCGAGCGAGAGGGCGTTTATGGCTCTCATAGCAGCTACGGCATTCCTTTCAATGCAGGGTATCTGTACAAGACCGCAGACGGGGTCACAGGTAAGGCCTAACATATGCTCCATAGCTACCTCAGCTGCATATTCAATCTGCCCCAGACCCATACGGAAGAGCTCACACAGAGCTGCAGCAGCCATTGAGCAGGCTGTGCCTATTTCTGCCTGACAGCCACATTCGGCACCGCTGATGGAAGCGTTGGTTTTTACCAGATTGCCGATAAGACCGCCAACAGCCAGGGCACGGCAGATATCGTCGTCTGAGAAGCCTTTTTTCTCCTGCATATATCTGAGTACGCTGGGAAGTACTGCACAGGCACCGCAGGTGGGAGCGGTAACAATAACTCCGCCACCGGCATTCTGTTCACTTACGGCAAAGGCATAAGCGCAGACCAGTCGGTTTTCTTTGGTTATATCACTTTCGTCGATGTGGCTCTGATTGAAAAGGAACTGTGCCTTTCTTTCCACGTTAAGTCCGCCGTCAAGAATACCTCTTGTTGAAAGGCCTTCGTTGATAGCGTTTTTCATAGCACGCCATATTTCGTGAAGATAGTTCCATATTTCCTCACCTTCACATTCTTCTACGTAATCGGAAAGGCGCATATTATGGCTACGGCAGTAATCTACTATCTGACCGAGGGTGCGAAGGGGATAAATATCCACTTCATCAAGCTCAGGCTTTCCCTCAATAACTATGGCGCCGCCACCGACGGACATTATTCTTTCCGCGGCAATTTCCTTGCCGTTTTTATATGCGAAAAATTCCATAGTGTTTTCGTGAGGAAGATTTTCTGTTTCTGCGCTGCCGAAAACAAGCTCTGCTTTGCTTCCTTTAAAAACATCGAGGATAGCCTCGTCCGTTTTGTGTCCTTTGCCGGTGCTGGAAAGGGAGCCGTAAAGGATAATTTTATAACTGTCTGCATCGGAATAGGTGCTTTTGAAATACCGTGCTGCCTTATCCGGTCCCATAGTATGAGAGGAGGAGGGTCCTCTTCCGATTTTATATAAGTATTTAAGACTTTTCATGCTTTTTTCTCCCGCTTTTTTTAATTCTGCTTCTGTACCACTTTGTATTCATCATAGGGTGTGAAGTAATGGCAGCTATCCATGTTACCACTGACATACTTTTCCATTTCATCCTCGTCAAGATTTACCGAGCAGTAATATTCATCGTATTCCTCGTCGTAGTTATAATAAGCACACTGTTCACAGCAAAGGCTCATTTTAACACCCTCTTTCTTTGTTCTATTATAAACCGAGAAGGAAAATTTATCAATAGTTATTTTTAATCCAGCGTGGTGGCGGGGAGCCAAGCGACCGTAAACGGTCACCTGCGACACCGCTCGCGGTGTCGCAGGTCCCTGTATACAGGGGCTTGGCTCCCCGCCTTTACCGCCTTGTAAATTTAAAGCAGCTTTTTACCCGTAAAAAACTTAACGGGGCTGTGAAAACAGCCCCGCATAAAGCTTTGGTTTTAAAGTAGCATTAATTATTTGTCAATACCGAGATTTCTTACCTGTACAGAATATTCGTTCTGGAACTGCTTGTTGACAGCGGCAATGTTGTCAAGATTCTGCATAGCAATATTCTGGTAGTTTGCAAGACCGTTGTTGACGAATCCGCGTGCACCCTCGACAATGTCAATTGTCCATTCTCTTGCTCTTGCCTTGAGCTCTTCACAGTCCTCGGTTGTTTTTGCAATCATAGCCTGAGTTTCCTGTTCAGTTGCAGTTCTTATCTGCTCACTTCTTTCTCTTGCAAGGCGGGTGATATTGTGCTCCTGAACCATCTCTTCAGCCTGAGCCTGAGCGCGTGCAATGATTTTAGCAGCGTCCTCCTGAGCTTTTTTAATGGTGTCGGAATAGTATGTTTTAGCACTGTTGGAAATATCTGTTTCCTGCTTACGGGCGGAAGCGATGATAGAGTTGCTCTTTGCTGTTGCATCGTTGATGATGGTAGCTTCCCTTGAGAGGATATCGTTTGCCTTTGTTATTTCGTCGGGGAATCTGCTCTGGATGTATTCAGCAAGCATAGCGATATCCTTGCCGTCAACAACTCTCTTTGTCTTTGAAAAGAAGTATCTCTTGCCTCTTGATACGAGACCTTCCATTTCTACTACAAGCTGATCGAAGTCCATGCTTCCCCATCTTGCGTCAGCATCTGCTTCGTTGTAATCACCGAAATCGGTAATTTCCTCGTATTCTTCCTCGTATTCTTCGCCCTCTGCTGCTTCTTCTGAAGACAGAACGTCTTCTACTTCAAGGTCTGTTTCAAGATCGTAAAAATTTGACATTTTAACTTATCCTTTCTTTAACTTTTCTATTATATCATTGGAAATTTCTGCCGGTATAAAAGGGGAAATATCTCCGCCGAGCATACACACCTGTTTTATCATGCTTGAAGACAGGAACATGTGCTCGGTATCTGCTGCCATAAAGACTGTTTCCGTGTTTTCGTTGAGTCTTTTATTGATAAGAGCCTGTTGAAACTCATCTTCGAAATCGGAAACTGCGCGAAGGCCCTTGACAACTGCCACAGCTTTTTTCTGGCCGGTATAGTCAGCAAGAAGACCCATGTATGAATCAACACTCACATTGGGAATATCCTTTGTGCAGCGTTTTATGAAATCGACTCTTTCATCTACCGTAAAAGCATAGGAGCCAATTTTGCGGTAGTTGGACATAACGACAACTATAATTTTGTCGAACAGAGCCGCACTTCGCCTGATAATATCAAGATGACCGCTTGTAACAGGGTCAAAAGAGCCTGGATAAACTGCTATTCTTTCCTTCATCAGTCTTCCTCACTTTCGGGGATGCGATAGAGAAAAAGACCTGTTTTACCGTATCTGTACTTCTTTTTCAGCACAAACGGTCCTGCTTTTTCGGGCAGAATATCGTTATAGGGAGCCTCACAGATAATAACACCTGTTTCCTCCATGACATCGGGAACCTTTTCAAGAGCCTTTTCCAAAATGCCCTTTGAATAGGGGGGGTCAAGAAGGGCAATATCATATTTTTCGGTTCTGCGTGAAAGGAAGGCTGAAGCGTCGCTGTTTATAACAACAGCTTTTTTGTCAAAGCCGGTAGACTCAAGGTTTTTCTTTATTACCTCAACGCTTTTCTTGCTGCTGTCAACGATAACCGCATTTTCGGCTCCTCTTGAAAGAGCCTCGATAGCAAGCTGTCCGCAGCCGCCGAAAAGGTCAAGCACCTTACTTCCCTCAATTTCGAACTGTATGATAGAAAACATTGCTTCTTTAACTATATCCGTTGTGGGTCTTACATCGTCACCATCAAGGGTGATGAGCTTTCTGCCTCTGGCAGAGCCTGTAATTACTCTCATAGCTACACACTCCTTGGCATAATAATTTAGTATATATTATCACATCTTTCAGCGAAATTGCAACAGTATTTTCGTTTTTTCTGCGTTTTTACTTAATTTTACAGTCTTTTAAGACAAATTTTGCTCCAGATAAACAAAAGCTTTGTAAAAAATCTGTGCTGACGGTTGTCTGTATTGACAGTGCACAGTGAAAATAATATAATCTACATATGAGGAAAACACTTATTTTACAGTGAAAGGAAGTAGATTTTATGGCAGGTCCCGGTGGAGGAGGCAGCGGCGGAGGCTTTGGCGGAGGTTCTTTCGGCGGCGGAGGAAGCTTTTCGGGTGGAGGCTTCGGCACAGGCATGCACCACGGAACACATTTTCACGGTCCCCGTTTCAGTACAGGCTGGGGATGGGGGAGAAGACGCTACAGAACCGGAGGATGCGGCGGATTTTTGTTGTTGATTCTTTTCCTGGCTTTCTTTGCGTTTTATCAGGTTGCTCCTTCAGAGAGTACAGTTATCGGTGAAAATGAAGATGGGATATTTTACGATGAAGCAATAATGCAGGATTTTGCTGACGAAAATTATAAGCTTTATTTCGGTAACCACGAAAATTATGAAAATAATATCCTTTTGGTTTTTCTTACCAATGAAGAGTGTGACGGTTATTACACCATAGCCTGGGTAGGAGACAATATTCGCAGAGAGATTAACGAGATGTTCGGTGAGTATACGGAATACGGTCAGGCTCTGGAAAAATATATCAACAAAGAGTATTATGCTTATTCTTTGGACACAGATCTTGTGTCGGTAATAAAGGAAATGACTGAAAAGATTGACGAGCTCGGACTTGTCTCATCCTTTGATAATAAGGCTGCCAATTATGATAATTACAGTAAGCCTTTTTCAAAGCTGGTAAATTCCACGTCTCTTGAAATGAACAAAGAGCTTGTTGATGATGCTCTTGCGGCATTTACTGAGAAAACAGGTATTCCCTGCGTGATTTTGTTAGACAGTGCCGAAAGCGTTTTTCAGACAGCTCCGCCTGCCGTAACGGTGACTTTTGAGGATGATTCATCCTCAGACATAGCCATAATCGGAGGTGCTGACGGCCCGACTCAGATAAGAACAGGCAGCGGTGTAAGCTATATCTTTATCATTCTTATTGTACTCCTTCTGCTTGTTATCGGAGGGCTTATACTGAGACTTAAAAAGGGTAACCCTGTAACAGAAGATACCGAAGAAAGAAAGGTAAATCACAGAGATAAAAACGAAAAACCGCCATGGGAGTTTTAAAGCTGAGACGGTTTATAAGCTTTTTTGAGCAGTAAAGAATAAAAATTGGCCGGGGCAGTGTCATTGAAATCACTGTCCCGGCTTTTATTTATTCATCCTTCTGACATCTGAAATCTCTTACGGGAAAAACCTTCCTTTCGTTTGCGAACTCCCAGTCAAGCCTTTCAGGTATATTTTCGAACTGCTTGTAGGCACGGTACATCATTTCGGATGCTACCTGAGGCTTTATGCGACCTGTTTCACCGCCGAACATAGGTATCAGTATGCTTTTTATTCCGTTCTTTTTTGCAACTATAAGAGTACTTCGCATACAGTGATAAATAATTCTCGGATCTTCAATCGGCTGCGGTGTCTGCATGGTAGGGGTGTGAATAAGATATTGGTCGTCAATATCTGTTTCTATGATGAAGCTTGTTCCGACAGGCTGTTCACCGTAAAAGTTTTCTATGATATATTTCTGAACTCTTTCCTGCAATTGGTCACCGTACCAATCGGTGATGGCTCCGTCGTAGCCACCGTCCATAAGACCGAAGGAGTTGGCGGGAGACACCACGCACTGAACACGGTTTTCTGCCATAAACATTTGAAAGTCCTTATTTACAAGGATTACATCTTCATCGGCAAACCGCTCCTTAAGACAGTTAAATTTTTTTGTGTTACGCTCAATGAGATAAATTTTCATTGCGGTTTTCTCCTTCGGGTGTTTTTTTTTATTGTATCACACAGGAAAACATTAATCAACCTCTTTTTATTCAGCCCATTCCCTTATAAAATATTGATATTTTCTTTGTTTTATAGTATAATAAATCAGTTACACAAAGTTTTAATGTATATTACCACCGGACAGGAGGCAGAAATATGTTTGTAGATAAAGCGAAAATTTTTATAAAGGCAGGTAACGGCGGTAACGGTGCAGTTGCTTTCCACCGTGAAAAATTTGTTGCCGCAGGCGGTCCCGACGGAGGTGACGGCGGCAAGGGCGGCGATATCGTCTTTATGGTAGACGATAATCTTTCAACGCTCAACGATTTCAAGTACAAAAGAAAATACAAGGCTCCCACAGGCGCTGACGGTCAGGGCGGAGGAAGAAACGGCAGAAAGGCTGAAGATCTCATAATCAAGGTGCCCCGCGGAACCGTTATCCGTGAAAGTGACAGCGGAGTTATTATGGCGGATATGTCCACCAATGAGCCTTTCGTGGCCGCAAAGGGCGGCAAGGGCGGTTGGGGCAACAGACATTTTGCCACAGCAACAAGACAGACGCCCCGTTTTGCAAAGGCAGGTATGCCGGGCGAGGAATGGGAGGTTACTCTTGAGCTTAAGCTCCTTGCCGATGTTGGTCTTTTAGGCTTTCCGAATGTAGGTAAGTCAAGCTTTATTTCCGTTGTAAGCCAGGCAAAGCCCATAATTGCAGATTATCATTTTACAACCATCACCCCCGTTTTAGGTGTAGTTTCAATGGGTGAAGGCTCATCCTTTGTTATCGCTGACATCCCCGGTCTTATTGAGGGAGCGAGTGAGGGGATCGGTCTCGGTCACGAGTTTTTAAGACATGTTGAAAGATGCCGCATGCTTCTTCACATAGTTGATGTTGCAGGCAGTGAGGGCAGAGATCCCATTGAGGATTTTGAAAAAATCAATCTTGAGCTTGAAAACTTCAATCCCGACCTTGCAAAGAGCCCTCAGATTGTAGCGGGTAACAAGATTGACCTTGCAACCGACGAGCAGAGAGAAGCCTTCAGAAAATATATCGAAGACAAGGGCTATACCTACTTTGAAATGTGTGCACCCATTCTTGAGGGTACGAAGGAGGTTATTGATGCGGTGGCTGCAAAGCTTGCCACACTTCCCCCTGTCAAGAGATATGAAAAGGAAGAGATTCCTCTTGAAACTCTTCTTAAAAAGCAGAACACAGGCTTTACCATCACCGTTGAGGATGATGTCTATATTGTTGAAGCACCCTTCCTTATCCGTGTTCTTTGCCAGACAGACCTTGATGACTATGAATCTCTTCAGTATTTCCAGAGAGTTCTTATTTCAAGCGGTATTATTGAGGCTTTGCGTGAAAAGGGCATACAGGAAGGTGACATCGTAAGCATTTACGATTTTGAATTTGAATTTATGAATTAAGGAACGATATATGGAAAAATTAACCGAGGCAAAATGCGATGTGAATATGCTCAGCCCTCTGAATCTCGCTTTTGTTGGAGATACGGTCTTCGACCTTTTTGTAAGGGAAAGACTTGTGTGTCAGGCAAACAGACCTGTCAATAAGCTTCATAATCTGGCTGCGGGGATGGTCAAGGCATCCGCCCAGGCAAAGGCTGTGGAAAAAATAAAAGACAGACTCACCGAACAGGAGCAGAGTGTTATCAGACGCGGCAGAAATGCACACACAAATCACAAGGCAAAAAATATGAGCGAGGCGGATTATCACCTGGCTACAGGTCTTGAAGCTCTTTTCGGATATCTCTATCTCAAGGGAGAAACGGACAGACTTAATGAAATTTTTGAAATGATTACACAGGAGGAAGAAGAATGAACAGCGTTTTTCAGAACGGCTCAGGAAACGACGGCTTCTGGCTTATAAAAACTGCCGATAAAAAAGTGAATGTCAAGGGAGCAGCTTATCTTGACCTTATGCTCTGTGACAAAAAGGGCGAAATCAGCGGTAAGCTCTGGGATTACAGCGAGCTTGTCCACGGCTCTTATCAGGCAGGCGACCTTGTTAAAATCAGAGGTACCGTAACCCAGTTCAACGGCAACGACCAGCTTCGTATTGACCGTATCAGAAAGGTCAATGACAGCGACGGAGTGAACATAGCCGATTTTGTACCTACGGCAGAATACAGCGGTGAAATGATGCTGGGACAGATTATGAACGTCATTGCATCCGTAAAGGACGAGGAGCTTAAGCATCTTACCTTTGCTCTCGTAAAGGACAGAGAGCAAAAAATTCTCTTCTGGCCAGCCGCATTCAAGCTCCATCATGCGATCAGAGGCGGACTTCTTTACCATACTCTTTCAATTATCAAGCTTTGTGAAGGTGTATGCAATATATATCCTGCCGTTGACCGTGATCTTTTGGTGTGCGGTGCAATCGTTCACGACCTTTGCAAAATTGACGAGTTTGACATAAGCCCGGCAGGTCTTGTAACAGGCTATTCCGTAAAGGGTGAGCTTTTAGGTCATCTTGTTATGGGTGCGGTAAAAATCGAAGAAAAGGCAAGACAGCTCGGCATTTCGGAAGAAAAGTCCATGCTTTTACAGCATATGGTTATCTCACATCACGGAGAGCCTGATTTCGGTGCCGCAGTAAGACCGATGTTCCTTGAAGCAGAAATTCTCAGCGAGCTTGACAAGCTTGACGCAACAATCAACGAAATCACAAGTGCTGTGTCTGACCTTGAAGAAGGTGAGTTTTCGCAGAGAATGTGGGCACTTGACAACCGTAAGCTTTATAACCACGGAAGAAAAGAAGTTACGGTTAAGGCTAATCTTGAATAAATACAATACCGTACAGAAATGTGCGGTATTTTTATATGGATGAAAAATTATAGACGTCACAGTTGTTTAATAAATGAAAGGAGGCAGAGGCTTATGAACTGTTCGGACAAAAGAGAATACATAGAAAAGACAGTTGAAAAGTATTCATCCTCAATGTTGAAGACAGCTTTTTCCCTTCTTAAATCCACCACTGATGCTGAGGATGCGGTACAGGAGGCTTTTATAAAATTTATCACCAAAGCGCCGGAATTTGAAAATGACGAGCACTGTAAAGCCTGGCTTCTGAGAGTGACGGTAAATATAAGCAAAAATATGCTTAAAGCCGCCCGAAGAAAAAATCTGCCTTTAACAGAAGAAATTCCATATAGCGAAAAAAGTGATGAGGTTTTACCTTATGTGCTTTCCCTTGATGAAAAATACAGGGCGGTAATACATCTTTACTATTATGAAAATTATAACATAAAGGAAATATCGGAAATACTGTCTTTGCCTTGCGCCACAGTAGGCACACGCCTGTCAAGAGCAAGAAAAAAGCTTGAAAAATCATTAAAGGAGGATTTCGTAGATGAACTTTGAAGAAAAATACAAAAAAGAAACAGATGCTCTTGTCTTTTCCTCTGAATGTGAAGAGCGTTTTTTGAAGGCTATGAAAAACGCAGATACACAAAAAAACACGGTTCCTTTTAAATCAAGGAAAAAAATCATAAGACTTTTAGCGGCAATTATTTTTGTTATTCTTATTTTATCTGTCGGTAGTGTTGCAGAGCCTTCTCTTCATTCTCCCGGTGCTACCACAGCTCAGTTTCAGGAATCTGTCACCGATTTTGAAGACAGATGGAAGAAAGGAAAAAATCTGCCTTATGAAAGAGGTGATGAAGAATATGCATTTACCGTTCTTGGTATTGCTTCTGGAGAATTTATTAATAGCTGTGAGGGCTTTTCGGCGGATGTAAGCAGAGAATATTTTGTCACTGCCGTAAGGGGATGCAACGGAAATGACCTCACGCTGAAAAACGGAAGTTTTCATATAAAAATTACTCCTCTAATTTATGGCAGGGAGCCTTGGGTAACCAACAGCAGTACCCTCTGTGAGGATATAAGGACGACAGAGAAAAGCGGTGTTATATATTATCTTTTCGACACATCATTTCTTGAAAATTTTGCAGGAAGAACTATTTGTTTCGCCGCTTATGAGGGCAGCATACCCTCATCCGAAATATTCACAATTGAAGAAAGCGGGATAATTGGCTTTAATGAGCATTACAAAAGCTTCGGCAGTATAATTGAAATGCCTCTTGATTTGTCTGACACACATCCCGAAACAGCAGAGAAAATGCTGCTGAACGATGAACTTGCAGATTTGATATAAGAAAAAGGAGCTGTAAAAAAATTTCACAGCTCCTTTTGTATTTTGTTTTTCTCAATGCCCGAAATAGGTTCTGCAATATTCCAGAAGCTTTGCCTGATATTTTTCGTGAACATCAGGGTCATTGAGTAAAGTGTGTATTGAATTGGGATAAAGAAAGAAGTCATATCTTGCCGTTGTCTTTTCAAAGGCAGCCTTCATCGATTCGTAATTCTTCACCGTAACGATGAAATCCTTGCCGCCGTAGGCGAAAAGAGAGGGAATACAGTTGGAATTTACATATGTCACAGGTGAAACGGAAGCAATGATTTTGTCTGCTTTACCTGTTTGTGCGGCAAGAGAGGTTACTTTTTTTCCTGAAAGAGCGCTGACAATTACGGGACAGGCTTCACCCCATACATCATAGCTGAGGTCTGACGGGCTTACCATATTCGCAGTAAAGACAAGCTTTATCGGCGATTCCTTGATTCTTGTGTATGAGTAAAGCATAGATATATGTCCGCCGGAGGAAAAGCCCGAAAGAGCAGCCTTGCTTATGTTGAGTTTTTTATTTCCGGAAAATTCTTTTATTTCATCAAGTGCCATTCCTATTTCGTCAAGCATTACATCAACGGTGAAATCCGAAGCGTTTTCTTCCGAGTAAAGGGTGTAGTTCATGGTGGCGGTGATGTAACCCCTTTTTGTCATTTCGATACATCTTGATGCCATCTCTTTTTTATCACCGTTTGACCAGGAGCCTCCGTGAATAAAGAGAATACATCCGTTTTCCTTTCTTTTGTATGCAAGGTCAGGAACATAAATGTCCATTACCTCTCTCGGCTCGTTACCGTAACGGATGTTGCTGAAAAGATTGTAGTTTTCAGTCATCGGGAAAAGGAAGGCAAAAAAGCCGGATACATAGGCAATCAGAGCCATGACAATTGAAAGAATTTTAGTCATTTTTAATATCTCCTTAACATAATCTTTACAAAATATATCACAATCTCTTTGCTGTGTCAAGAAGAATTTTAAACAGGCCCAGCTTTATATAAGGCTTGAAACGAAAATTTCAAGTCCGATAAAAATGAGAATTACGCCGCCTAAAATACCTGCCTTGCCGGCAAGAGCTGTACCTGCCCTTCTGCCGATAAGAATACCTGCAAGGCAGATGAAAAAGGTGATAACACCGATAAGAAGACAGGCAAGAAGAGCTTCGGTAAAATTATAATCGGAAATGGTAAAGCCTACAGAAAGAGCGTCTATTGAGGTGGCAACGCCCTGAACGAGAAGTCCCGCAAGTCCTACGGCGGGCTTTTCTTCGGGCTCATCCTTGTGCTTTATTCCGTCACGGAGCATATCTGCACCTATGTAGCCTAAAAGAATGAGTGCAATCCAGGGAATGAGCTTTTCAAAGGCCTTGAAATGCTCTGCAACTGCGGACACGCATATCCAGCCTGTCATCGGCATGGCAAGCTGGAAAAGGGAAAAGATGCCCGCAACGGCAAAAATTTTTATCTTTTTCATTTTCGGCTCATTCAGACCGTTGGCAAGAGACACAGAAAAAGCATCCATAGCAAGGCCTACACCTAAAAGAAGGCTGTTGAAGAAAAAGGTAAAGCTGAGATTCATTTTTTTATTCCTCCGTAAAAAAATAGAGTACGGCGAAAACCGTACTCGTACCCTTTGCTATAAAAAGACGTCATGTACGGATATTTCACCACTGTACATGAGTCTCGCAATTTAAAACAAGCCAGACCTTTCAGGTCAGTATGTTGACTTGCTACACCGAAGGCGCTTGCTACTCCCTCATAACGGGGGAATTGTAACACATACGAAAGATTTTGTCAATCATGCTGTTAAAAATTATAATTCCGCTTCGAAAATGCCTATGGATTCTCTGCCTCTTAAGTTGTCTGAAACATTTCTTGCGTTGAAATAAAGACGGAGCTTTCCTTTGTAAAGGGTAAGACAGCAGGCATAGACATACTGTGCCATCCAGTTGTTATTTCCGCATTTTTGCGGCACGAGGAAGGGCTTTACAAATTCAAAGCTTATTCCGTCATCGCTCTTTAAAAGCATAATGGCAGAATGGCTTTTGCCGTTTTTTTCGAAAAGGCCGTTCTGCAGACCTATGTAGCAATCCTTTAATTTATATACCTTGAGACAGCCTGAGCAGAGGTTGAGATATTCGATGTTTTTATCCGGACTTATGATAGGAGCGGTGCGCGAGATATAGTTTTTTGAAATATCCTTGCTTTCAGCGAAAGATATATGCTCAGGTTCACCGAAGCCGCAATCCTTGATGAAGGTCTGACCGCAGGAATAGTAAAGACGGTAGCCTTCCTCTGTTTTTATAAGAAAGGGGTTTGAAATGGCGTAGCCGCCCCTGTACTCTTCAAAATCACGGGTTTTCCTGATGACAGGATAAGGCTCTGACCAGCTTGAGAAATCTTCGGATTCGGTACAGTAGATTTCAGATTTCCATTTTACACCCACAAGAGACAGGGCGTTGAGAATGACGGGCCTTGTTCTTTCAAAGAAAAGATAATATTTTCCGTCAATTTTATTTATATTCGGTCTCATGGCGCGTGAGACTATTTTTTCTGCTTTTATGAAGCTTATTCCGTCGTCACTTACATATCTGTATACACCGAAAAAGGTATGACAGAAAAGATGCCACTTTCCGTCGTGGGATTCATTGGGAGTGAGAACAGAGGGGTCTGCAATAACAAAGCTCGGCAAAGGATTTTTTATTACGGGATTATTTTCATAAAGTGAAAATTCTGCGTTCAGAATATCGTTAAAGGATAGATTAATCATAAATGCACCGCCCCTTGAATTTTTGTTGCAGCCTAATTTTACTTCTTTTTTTTCTTTCTGTCAACTGCAGTAAAAGTCACTAAAAAAACACATATAGATTTGTTTAAAGAATCAATTGAGTCACCGGTACATTTGATGTTATAATACAATGTATTATATTTGAAAGGTTATTGTTTTATGTCCGAAAATATTTTTGCTGAAAAAATAAATAAGAAAAACAGGAAAAAATCTGTCGCTATACTTGTTCTTTCAGCTGTTGCTTTGTTGATTGTCGGCGGAATTCTGTTTTTTGCTGCCGGATACGCACCGCTTCATCCCGACCGTGTCGCAGTCAGATATGTTGACACAATTGTTCAGACTGCCGACGGCTACAGTGCTCATAAATACACCCTTGCAGGTAAAAATATGAAGCACAGTGATTTTATCCGTGAAAATTACATAAATCCCGTGGTTTACAGAGATACGGATTATGTTATCGGTGACAGCACCGACGGATTCAAAGGCTATAATGATGAGTCCTTTCTCGGTGAAAAGGCGCTTTCTGACGACGGAAGACTTATGAGACATCTTATCAACGGAATGTATGAGCATTATGTGGAGCTTGTACAGAGCTGCGGATGGGACGATTACGACAGTATTTATTCCGGGTATATGCAGTATCTTGTATCTGTCCGTGAAGAAATTTTTGCTGACAAATATCTTTC
The DNA here is from genome assembly GCA_045613805.1 of Acutalibacteraceae bacterium. Lineage (GTDB taxonomy): Bacteria > Bacillota > Clostridia > Oscillospirales > Acutalibacteraceae > UBA6857. Next base: position 1,411 of record JAZLBS010000043.1, on the reverse strand, counting down.
GGATGAGCTCTTTTTTACCGCCTTTGAAGCAAATGTCAAAACCTACGGTGAAAAGCTCACTGGGACAGAGGACGCTTTTGATAAAAAAACAGGTGAGCAGATAAGCAAGAAAAAACAGGGCTTTTACGAGGAATATTACGGTGAGGATTACACTCTTACAGCTGTACGTGTTGCTGAGCCTGTGGCGGTAGACCTTGAAGAATACCGTTCCTCTGCTGATAAAGCCCTATTTGAAGCCTACCGTATAAACACTGACGATATTTCAGAGGTGAGAGTCTTTGAAATAGCTGTTAAAAATCAAAAGGACGAGACTGTTACAGAATGTATTGTCACCGTTTGTAAAACAGGTATGCTTTGGTATGTTGACAATACCGCAACAGATACCTCGTCGCTTTACGATTTCTTTTTCAATCTTGATTAAATATATAACCGATAAGAAAGGATGACAGAAATGAAAAAAATCACACCGGAAAGCACCCTCAGAGATGTGCTTGCCACACCTGTAGGTAACGACCTTGTAGCTATGGTTGCTTATCATACAGGAATACCCGATGCAGTTATCCATAATCCTGCAGTGGGTATGATGAAGCTCAATATGATTCCTAAGCTTTTAGGCGACAAGATGCCCCTTGAAACAATAGAGCATCTTTGCAATCTTCTCAGCTATACTCCCGAAAGAGTTGTAACAAAGGATGAGGTAGACCCTAAATGGTGGAAGGAAGCGGTTATTTATCAGATTTATCCCCGTTCCTTTATGGACTCCGACGGAGACGGCATCGGCGACCTGCAGGGTATTATTTCAAAGCTTGACTATCTCAAGGATTTAGGTGTGGATGTGCTCTGGCTCAGCCCCATTTACGATTCGCCCAACGATGATATGGGCTACGATATCCGTGACTATAAGGCTATAATGACCGAGTTCGGAACAATGGAGGACTTCGACAAAATGCTTGAAGAAATCCACGCACGCGGTATGAAGCTTGTTATGGACCTTGTTGTAAACCATACCTCCGACGAGCATGAATGGTTCCAAAAGGCTCTTGCCGGTGATGAAAAGTATAAGGATTACTATATCTTCCGTAAGGGTAAGGGTCCCGGTGTACCTCCCAACAACTGGACATCCGTATTCTCCGGCTCAGCATGGAATTATTATCCCGAGCTTGACGAGTGGGCACTTCACATCTTCTCGAAAAAGCAGATGGACCTTAACTGGGAAAATCCCGATATGCGTGCTGAGGTTGCCGAAATGGTGCGCTGGTGGCTCGCAAAGGGTGTTGACGGCTTCCGTATGGATGTTATCAATCTTATTTCAAAGGTTGAAGGCCTTCCCGACGGCAATCCTCTCGTCGGTGAATTCATCGGATATGGCGGTGAACACTATTTCTGGGGTCCCCGTCTTCACGAATATCTC
>JAZLBS010000042.1:0-5442 GCA_045613805.1 Acutalibacteraceae bacterium | reverse complement strand
CAAAGGCAAGGTATTTATACTGCCCGCCACCAAGGTCAAGAGTAATACCTTCGGGACGGAACATTGATTCAGCCTTTTTCTGCCTTAATGCATTTTTAGGGAATTCTGCACTTCTGTCGAAAATACCATCGAAGTCGAGATAGATAATGGCATCGTATAAATCATCAATTATCAGCTCATCATCTTTAGGAGAATAACCGTCTCTGTGAAGCATAGACATCAGCTGATAGAAAACGGCATTATCATCCTGATATGTTTCGCCGTGATTTAATAATACACTTGTTGTTTCCGCTTTGTTGAGATTGAAAGTGTATATATCTTCGCCAACAGGCTTTGCGTAGGCAAGAATTGCCTTTGCGGACAGCATAGGTATTTTGTATCTTACACCGGTCATAGCTTCACCTCCTGAAAATTTCTGTGATTATTATATATCGGCAAGATAAAAAATGCAAGATTTCGGTATATGAATACTGCGTTAGATTTTTTGAAGAGCAAAAACAACTGCCCTCACGGGGAGAGCAGTTGTAAATATTCTGTTCTACAAATTGGAGTTTATCTTTCAAAATCTATCTGCACTAACTTTTTTCCATTAGGCAGTATATATTCCAGGGACTTCTTCCTGTGATAGTCAATTTCAAGCATCGCACGCTCTAATGCCTGTTCCTCCATTTGATAGTGTATTTGGTCCAAGCCATCAAACACATGAAGATAGGGAGAATCAGACACCCAGCCGTCCTCGGTGTTGATTTGAATGATACAAGAAACAAACTTTGGATTTACATGCTTAACCGCTTTTTGAAAGCACTGATATCCTATATACTCAACCAGCAAATTAGCGATAACCATATCTGCATTCGGTAACATCTCTGATTCGGTTATCAAATCGATACACAAACATTCCAGAACTCCGTTTAGTTCTGAATACCGCTGAATGACCTCTTGCAGGTAAGAATCGTTAATATCAACTCCATATACTCTTTCGAATTTATCTTTCTGAATATGCTCAAGTCCGTTGCCGCCCGCAATTCCAAATATCATCACACTGGAAATGGGATAAGCATCGAATTGACCTTTCATCATTTCATTCATAGCCTGTAGCTGCATGACAGAATCAAGCTTCATGTGATTTTCATAATCGGACAACGGAATCTCTTTCCATGGATTTTTCATTCTCTCACCTCACCAAATTCTTATTTGTCGAACCCATTATACCACATCACCACCACAAATTTCAATCCGTTTACATACACCTGTTACATCAAAAGTAGCAGGTGCTTTTTTTATGCCCAAAACCATTGATTTGAGTATATGAATACTGCGTTAGATTTTTTCGTGGTACAACTAAAAATTTTAAGAAAGGAGGAACCCCTCATGCAAAAACTCAAGCTTACCCTTAAGCAGTTCGCAGAAATCAAAACACTGATTAAAAGCCGCTGCTGTAACTGCTATCAGGGCAACTGTCTGCTTCTTGATGACGGTGACACCCACACCTGCACACAGCTCATAACACCGAGTCATATTATCTGCAGATATTTTCTTGACTGTGTGTTGCCGAGTGATAATGCTCTTATGAAAAGCATTACGGGTCATACACCCGCTGAAACGGTTATCTGTGCTTTGTGCGGCGGTAAAACAGAGAGAACAGGCAGGAATCAGAAGTTCTGTCCCGACTGTGCAAAGAAGAAGCAGCGACAGAGAAATGCAGAATTTATGTCTGCCAAAAGGTCACGGGTGGATGTTTATGATGCCCTGAAGCCGCCAAACAAAAATCTTTGTCCCATTGTATTCACCTGAGTGAAGGTGTACTTTTCTTTATGCTCATACCAATAGTTGAAGTTAAAGAGCATATTTGAAAACAGCAGATTAACATAATAATCGGCATTCTCTATACTGTTATTCTCTGCTTCTTCAAAAAGCAGATTTTTAATTGTTTCCACAAATTTCTTCCTGAAATCAGAATCGCCGTTTTCTCCGAGAAGGTAATAAAGCTTTTCCGAGTGTCTGACAAGTATATTTACCATTACCTCGGCTCCGCCCTCAAGGTTGATTTCAGCCCGGTTTTCCTTCATTGCTTTAAGGCTTTGCAGAATTATACCGAATAAATCCTTTTCAATTTCTTCAAGCACTCCGTAAACATCTGTGTAATATCTGTAAAAGGAGCTTCTGTGAATACCTGATTTTTCTGATACCATATTGACTGTTATTTTGTTTAAAGGTGTAGCCTTGTAAAGCTCCCAGAAGGAATCCTTTATCCTGTTTCTTGTTACATCGGTGATTTCGGGCTGTTTATTCATAATGATATACTCCTTATTATAAGACATTTTCCTTTTAATTGAACCTTGATGAATAAGACACAGTGTCTTATAATCAAAATATCACAAAGCGACTATGAAATCAAGTGAAAAAAATTATTTTAAAAGGAGTTGTTGAACTAATGAAAAAGAAAGCTTTGGCATTGGTACTTGCACTTTCCGTTATTCTGACCTGTGTGCTTGGCGTCAGTGCTTTTGAAGGAATTGAGGATGAGACGATATTTATGAAGTCAAATCCGATGGTTAATTTAGTAAGAGGCGGTTTTTCCACCAAGCATGAGGTCAAAACGCTTAAAGCAGGATACCGTACTTCTCCTCTTGCGGCAAAAATTGACTGCGACATAATTTGGGAAAGAAACATTCCCATAACTTTTCGTGACGGTGTTACGATTTATGCAGATGTTTTCAGACCTGTCACCGATGAGGAAGTTCCTCTTGTTATTTCCTGGTGTCCCTACGGTAAAGAGCCTATGTTCTTCCTTTATATTGCAAAAGCAATGTTCGGCGTAAAAGCAAGTGAGCTTTCAGGTCTTGACCGTTGGGAAGCTATCGACCCTGCCTATTGGGTTGCAAACGGTTATGCTGTGTGTCAGCCTAATCCGAGAGGTTCAGCTAACTCCGAAGGCAACCTCTATATGTTCGGCAAGCAGGAAGCCGAGGATATTTATGATACCGTTGAATATCTTGCAGTTCAGGATTGGTGTAACGGCAAGGTCGGTATGGCTGGTAATTCCTGGCTATCTGTGTGTCAGTGGTTTGCCGCCGCTGAACAGCCTCCTCACCTTACAGCTATTGCTCCTTGGGAAGGTTTTTCGGATATGTACCGTGATGTTACCTATAACGGCGGTATAGAAGATATTTCTTTTATCAGTATGATAAACAAAATACTTATATGGGGACAGAACGGAGTTGAAGACATAACCGCAAATTCCGATGCAAATCCTTTATACAACGACTATTGGGCAACCAAAACCGTTGATTACAGTAAAATCAACATCCCCGTTTACTGCGTGGCAAGCTACTCCAATACTCTTCATTCTAACGGTACCTTCCGTGCATTTGACAGTATTGCTTCAGAACAGAAGTGGCTGAGAATTCATAACGAAATGGAATGGCCTGACCTTTACAACGAAGAAAGTCAGAAAGACCTTATGAAATACTATGATTACTTCCTTAAAGGAGAGGACAACGGTTGGGATGAAACTCCTGAAGTGCGTTATTCTCTTCTTGATATGAGAGGCAATGATGAAACCAATATTGCTACAACCTGCTGGCCTCCCGCAGAAGCAAAGGACACTGTTTATTATCTTGACAACAGCAATATGTCACTTACCACATCAGTACCGTCAACAAGCACTGCTGCAAAATATGACAGTACAGATAAAAAAGATTTTCTCTCATATGACCTGACCTTTGATAAGGATACAGCCTTAGCCGGATATCCGACACTCAAGCTTTATGTATCTGCCGAACAATCAAATGACATTGACCTGTTTGTTTCTCTTGAAAAGGTAGGCAGTGACGGTAAAAGGCTTTGCGATGTAACGGCTGATAATGCTTTATTTATGCTTAAGCTTGTTACTCAGGATACTGCTTCACCTGTAAGCTATGTAGGCTCACAGGGCAGACTTCGTGTTTCATTGAGAAATATTGATGAAAGCAAATCAATAAAGTATCATCCGTATTTTACCTATGACCAAAACGAATATCTTTCTGAGGGTGAAATTGTTGAGGTTACAATTCCTCTTATGCCTGTCGGTCTTAAATATGAGGCAGGTTCAACAATGAGAGTAACCGTTTCAGGTCAGTATCTCGCAGGCGGTAACCCGATGAGCGGAGAGCCGCAAATAAACAATTCGGGCAACACCGTAATTCACACCGGTGGTCAGTATCAGTCACAGCTTACTGTACAGACAATCGGAAACTAACACAAAACAAACCACTTCACAGATTACAATGTGGTGTGGTTTTTGCTATGTGTGTTTTATAAAAAAATCTTATTTATCTAACCCATTACACCACAACCTCACAACAAAATTCAATTAGTTTACATACACCTGTTACATCAAAAGTAGCAGGTGCTTTTTTTATGCCCAAAACCATTGATTTGGGTATACGAATACTGCGTTAGATTTTTTCGTGGTACAACTAAATTGTTAAAGAAAGGAGGAACCCCTTATGCAAAAACTAAAGCTATCCCTTAAGCAGTTTGCAGAAATCAAACCACTGATTAAAGGCCGATGCTGCAACTGTTATCAGGGCAACTGTCTGCTTTTTGATGACGGTGACACCCACACCTGTCCTCAGCTCATAACACCGAGCCATATTATCTGCAGATATTTTCTTGACTGTGTGCTGCCGAGTGATAATGTCCTTATGAAAAGCATTACGGGTAAGACACCTGCCGAAACGGTTATCTGTGCTTTATGCGGCAGCAAAACAGAGAGAACCGGCAGAAATCAGAAGTTCTGTCCCGACTGTGCAAAGAAGAAGCAGCGACAGAGAAATGCAGAATTTATGTCGGCGAAAAGGTCATGGGTGGATGTTTATGATGCCCTGAAGCCGCCAAAATAAAGGCTTAAAAACGGCGGAAGTGATGAGGCGATATACTTTTATGTTATTGCATTTTAAAACATCCACACAGAAAAAACATTATACAACAAAAATCTAAAACCCGAACAACCGAACAAGGTGCTATGAAGCCCTGTGCTACTGCCTTGCGGCGTGCGTATTTGTAGCGTACACTGTGGCACATTATACGGATAAAACCCGAACAGATAAATGCTTTGTGTTATTGAAGATTTGTAATGTCTGTACGGATGTTCGGAAAATCATTTCAAGAAAGAGGTAAAATTTTGGAGAATTATTTATACTATTCAGACCCGTTCTTTGCGTATAACAATTCACTGTATATAGAAAAGACGGTAAACGGTAAGCCGGTAAATATCAAGCTCAGCAATTTCCTTGCAAGGATAACCGAGGATATTACCTGCACTAACGGAGCTGAAAACGAAAGGTTCCTTTCTATTGTCGGTACGGATGATAAAGGAAAGGACCTTCGCAAAATCACAGTACCCCTGAAAAATTTTGCACAGCTTGATTGGGCTCAGGAGCATTGGGGTATCAACTG
>JAZLBS010000041.1:0-44630 GCA_045613805.1 Acutalibacteraceae bacterium | reverse complement strand
CGCAGCGGTCAAAGGTCATAGGCGGTAGCCGTGATGAGCTTTGGGCACCGCAAGAGTCCCGCGCTCTGTAACAAATATGCAGATGTGGCGGAATTGGCAGACGCGCTAGTTTCAGGTACTAGTGAGAGCAATTTCATGTGGGTTCAAGTCCCATCGTCTGCACCAGAACTGTCTTGAAAGAGATTTCAAGGCAGTTTTTCGTTTTATTCAAAAAAACAGGTGTTTCCGTTTGTTATGAAATACCTGTTTTTTATAACCCGACGCACAACGAAAAAACACACAACCGAAAAAACGTGCTTTCAGTTGTGTGTTATACTGATATTTTATGTCGCTTATTTTATTATAAGCAAATCATTACATAAGCTTAAGATAAAGCTCCTTGATTTCCTCAACGCTTGTATCTCTGGGGTTGCCGGGACGGCAGGCATCATCAAAAGCAGACTGTGAAAGGAAGTCAATGTCCTCTGCTTTTACAATCTCCTTAAGGTCAGCGGGAATGCCTACATCGGCTGAAAGCTTCTTAACAGCATCAACTGCTGCCTTTCTTGCTTCTTCAAGAGTCATAGCATCTGTGCCTTCAACACCCATTGCCTTTGCAATATCTCTGTATTTTTCGCCTGTTTCAGGTGCGTTATATTCCATAACTGTAGGAAGAATGATAGCATTGGCAACACCGTGAGGTGTGTCATAAAGAGCACCGAGAGGATGAGCCATCGAATGAACGATACCGAGGCCTACGTTTGAGAAGCCCATACCTGCAATATACTGACCGAGAGCCATACCCTCTCTGCCCTCAGCAGTGTTTTCTACTGCACCGCGAAGACTCTTTGCAATGATTTCGATAGCCTTGATGTGGAACATATCGCTCATTTCCCATGCACCCTTGGTAATGTAGCCTTCAATAGCGTGAGTAAGAGCATCCATACCTGTTGCAGCGGTAAGTCCCTTGGGCATTGAAGCCATCATGTCAGGGTCAACAACTGCAACGACAGGAATGTCGTGAACGTCAACACAAACCATCTTTCTGTCCTTTTCGGCATCGGTGATAACATAGTTGATTGTAACCTCTGCTGCAGTACCTGCTGTTGTGGGAACAGCGATGATGGGTACGCAAGGATTCTTTGTGGGAGCAACACCTTCAAGTGAGCGTACATCAGCAAACTCGGGATTTGTGATGATAATACCGATTGCTTTGGCTGTATCCATTGAAGAACCGCCGCCGATTGCTACGATGCAGTCAGCACCGCTTGCCTTGAACGCTTCAACACCGGTCTGAACATTTTCAATTGTGGGATTAGGCTTGATGTTGGAATAAATTTCGTATGCAATTTCAGCACCGTCAAGAATGTCGGTTACCTTCTTTGTTACCTCGAACTTAATAAGATCAGGGTCAGAGCATACAAAAGCCTTTTTGAAGCCTCTTGCCTTGATTTCAGTTGCAATTTCAGCAATTGCACCTTTTCCGTGGTAGGATGTTTCGTTAAGTACGAATCTGTTAGCCATAAATTTTCTCCTTATATTTAAAATTGAGAATTCTCTCCCGTTCATTTTACAATAAAATCAGCTTACGGTCAACAGAATAAAGAAAATTTACAATATATTATAAAATTTAAAACAAAACCGCTATTTCTTAAATTGCTATAATTCCTGTACTGTCTGTGAATGTTTTTGCTTCAACATTCTGCAAGACTGTGTCAATCTTATATGTTGCAATAGGCAGTATATGTCCGTCCTTATCATTATCGATGAAGTCTCTGCCATTCAGGACAATATAATCATCATAAACATCTACGGTGTAGCCTTCGCTTTCGGCATATACCTCTGTTCCCGTTCCGTTGACAATATCTCTTGGCACAGATAAAGACGGTATATGTACACTTCTGTATCCGTTTTTACAAGAATAGTTTGCTGTCTTATCCTTTTCTTGCAAATCAAATTTTGAATGAGAATGACCGTGAAACAATACAGTATTTTTATAGTGCTTTAACAAGCTTATAAACGCTTGTCCTATTGCTCCGTCTGTTGTTTTCCACGGCAATACACTTGTATAAAAATTATTCGGATTACCTACCCGGTGTTCACTCGGGAATACATGATGAAAAACAAAGCACCTTTTATTTCGGTTTTCTTCCAATGTTTCATAAAGCCATTGTAACTCTTCAGCTGTCACAAAATCTGTCGGAAGCCATCCGATACCGTCACCGTAATATGCACCGTAATAGCCCAACATAATGAACACATCGTTTCCTTGAGCAAATGAATAATACAAAGGTTTTCCCGTGTATTTTTCAAGATATTTGTCGCTATAGCCGTTATAATTTTCATGATTGCCCGTTATGGCATAAACAGGCTTTGTGGGAGCATAAGTATTGACAATATTTTTATAAGCTGTAAGCTGACTTTCAACAGCACCGGTCTCCGTCAGATCACCTGCAATACAAGTGAAATCACAGTTGTTTTCAGCAAAGGTTAATGCCCGCTGAAAATCCTCATTAGCTGTATCATAAGTTATATGTACATCTGATAAGGCACAAAAACTGTACAATTTATTCTTATCAGGTGGTGTTAGCTTACCTAAAGGAATTCCTACCACTCTTTTTCCTGTGTTATCATATACAACGATTTTCTCAGCACCAACAGGAGCAATATTTTCAGGGATGAGATGTGTGTATTTATACATATCATCACCTCTTAATTAATAGGCTCGTCAATAGTGACTACAATATTTTTGATATCATCGGTTGTGACAGCCGTGTCCTTAACTCTTAATACAAGCAACATATAGTTAATTCTATCCGTCATTGTAGTTGCAAGATTGGAAACTGAAATAACTCCGTTACCCTCGTCTGTTAAAGTCATAACTGCTTGAGTTGCTCCGCTGTATTCACCGCTATAATTTGATGCCGGCTTACTCATGTAGCTGATAACCTTTGCACGGTAATTTCCGTCAGTAGACCTTTCAAAGTTTGCACCCTTAACATATATCTTTGTGGCATTTGTAAAGGGCACCTTGTCCGCCACATTGATAAAATCCGTTACAATATGACCGTCAAGGGCTGTTAATGTACCGCTTGAATTTGTTCTCTTGTTAAGAATTGCTGTTGATGGGTTGAATAAATTTGTATAAGCAGGTGCTACTACCTTTTCCTCTGCAAGGGCAGTAATTACAATATTTCCTGTTACATTTGCAATATTAATATTTCCGTCGCTGACCGCTGAGGAGGAAATATCGGTACCGCCCATTCTTACCGCAATGGATTTAAGCTCATAACCGCTGTTTGCTGAAATTGTTGCTGAATAGCTGTCACCTTCAGCAATTTCCTTTGCACTGTTTGAGTTAGTGCAATTTGCAAGGCTGTTGACAACGGAATAATATACCCTTGTATCAAGAACAAGGTCGCCGATGTTTACCATAGATCCGTCATCCATTTCATATTTAACAGAATATGCGCCGTCTGCAAGGTCACCTTGGACAACAATATTGTTATTCTCGTCAACATAACCGCATACAGGATTGCCGCCAAAGCTTTCAATTACCATCTGTGCTATTTCAGCCTTATCCGTAGCAGTAAAGTAATCAACACCCTTTATGGGAGTATAGCCGTCTGCACCCTTGGCACCTGTATCTCCCTTATCACCTTTGTCGCCTTTTGCACCGTCAAAGTAGTCAACTCCTTTTATGGGAGTATAGCCGTCTGTACCCTTGTCACCTTTATCACCCTTGTCACCTTTGTCGCCTTTTGCGCCGTCAAAGTAGTCAATACCTTTTATGGGAGTATAGCCGTCTGCACCCTTTTCACCTTTATCACCCTTGTCACCTTTGTCGCCTTTTGCGCCATCAAAGTAGTCAACACCTTTTATGGGAGTATAGCCGTCTGCACCCTTGTCACCCTTATCACCCTTGTCGCCTTTATCACCCTTGAAGTCTCCCCTCTCCTTTGCTGCGGAAAGTGCCGAATTTACTGCATTGTTCAATTCTTCACTGTTAAAATAATTATCAGGAAGCTGCTCCGTTTTGATTTTTCCGTTCTCGTCAAGGTCGGCTTTGTCAGACAATTCTTTTGTAATCCGTGTTTCAAGGTCTTTATACTTGAGAACTTCCGTTTCTTCGTAAACATAATCCGAAGGTTTGACTCTCGGAATAATACCGAAGGATTCGTGAATTACAGTTCTTACCTCATCATTTTCTTTGCATACCAGAAAAATATGCACTGTTTCAGATGACTGTAAAAAGATGTTTGGAAAATAAGCCTCTGCCTTATCACCGTTTCTTGAAAAAGGCAGAAGGACTGTATTTTCATCTGTTTCTGTGCAACATTCAACCTCGGAAATTTTATTTTCCGGATCACTTATTACAAATGAACGGTTAATATCCCATTGATACAAAGGACCATTTTTAATTTTTATCATTCAGTTAACACACAGTAAAACCACATTATGAGATGATTTTACTGATTCTCCTTTCTTGTTTTCTTACACAATTTGTACGTCTCCAATTTAATTATATACGCATTTTGTGTATATGTCAACAAAACAGCCATCTAAATCATCCCAAAATCAATGTAGCACTTTTGTTTAATTTTCACAAAACGTGTATTTTGTTAAAGTATCATTTGACTCTTATATTCGAAAAGTATATTATATATACAAAGAGGTGATAGTTTTGTTTAATCTTAAAATTCTCAGGCAGGAAAAAGGACTGAATATGAGACAGGCCGCTGCAGCATTGAATTTGCCCTATACCACCTATATCAGCTATGAAAAAGGTGACAGAGAGCCAAACCGTGAAATGCTCATAAAATTAGCTGACTTTTACGGTACAACAACCGATTACATACTTGATAAGCCCGATTCAGTAAAAATTCCCGAAAACATAATACCGCTTCCCAAAACAAAGATGATTCCCCTTGTCGGTACAATAGCCTGCGGAGTGCCGATACTTGCTGAAGAAAACATCGAAGATATGGTGTCCGTGCCCGACAACCTGCACGTTGACTTTGCACTCAGATGCAAGGGCGACAGTATGTCAGGAGCGAGAATCCTTGACAATGACATTGTGTGCATCAGAAAACAGGAATCTGTTGAAAACGGGGAAATTGCCGCCGTGCTGATAAACAACGAAGCCACTCTCAAGAGATTTTACCGTTACGGCGACACAGTTGTTCTGCGTGCTGAAAACCCTGCGTACAAAGAACTGGAGTACAGAAAGGATGAGCTTGACGAAATTAAAATTTTAGGTAAAGCTGTTTACTTTTTGAGCAGAATTATTTAAAAGGTGCAGTCACAAATTAAAGTCTTATAATGAAAAAACGAGATTCGTGATAGTACGAATCTCGTTTTTTTGCATTTCTGTTATTAAAATTTACGCCAGACCATCTTGTTTACAACACCTGTATATGACTGTATGATTTTGACAACCTTTGTAGAAACGTTTTCCTCAACATAGTCGGGTACAGGTATTCCGAAATCTCCGTTTTCAATCATTTCAACTGCAGTTTCAACCGACTGCAACAGACCTGTTTCGTCAATGCCTGAAAGGACAAAACAAGCCTTATCAAGAGCTTCCGGACGTTCTGTGGATGTTCTTATGCATATAGCCGGGAAGGGTTTTCCGATGCTTGTAAAAAATGAACTTTCTTCGGGAAGCGTACCGCTGTCGGAAACAACAGCAAAAGCATTCATCTGCAGACAGTTGTAATCGTGGAAACCGAGAGGCTCGTGACGGATCACTCTCCTGTCAAGCTCAAAGCCATTCTCTTCAAGACGTTTACGGCTTCTCGGATGACAGGAATAGAGTATCGGCATATCATACTTCTGTGCCATTTTATTAATAGCATTGAAAAGACTTGTGAAATTCTTTTCTGTATCAATGTTCTCTTCTCTGTGTGCCGAGAGAAGAATATATCTGCCCTTTTCAAGACCGAGACGGGAATGTATATCACTGGATTCGATTTCTGCAAGATTACTGCGCAGAACCTCAGCCATAGGTGAACCTGTAACATACGTGCGCTCCTTCGGAAGACCGCAATCGGCAAGATAGCGTCTCGCGTGCTCGGAATATGCCATATTCACATCAGAAATAATATCAACTATACGACGGTTGGTTTCTTCAGGCAAGCACTCATCCTTGCATCTGTTGCCTGCTTCCATATGAAAAATCGGGATATGTAAACGCTTTGCACCGATTACCGACAGACAGGAATTGGTGTCTCCGAGAACAAGCACAGCATCAGGCTTGATTTCTGCCATCAGCTGATAGGATTTCGCAATTATATTTCCCATTGTTTCTCCGAGATCTGCACCGACGGCATTTAAGTATACCTCAGGCTCACCGAGCTTGAGATCTTTGAAAAACACACCGTTGAGATTATAGTCGTAATTCTGTCCCGTATGAGCAAGAACAGTATCAAAGTATTTACGGCACTTTGTAATTACTGCTGAAAGACGGATTATCTCCGGTCGGGTACCCACTATAATCAAAAGCTTGAGTTTACCGTTATTTCTGAATCCGACTTCCTTGTTTTCAGTTTTCTCTGACATCTTCAAATCACTTCTTTCTGACATCTGATTTTCTCTTATTAACTTTGATAACACAATAATTGATAAATGCATATGCTGCAAACCCCAGCATTGCACCCGTAAAATCTATAAGCACATCTCTTACAGAGCTTGTTCTGTCGGAGAAGCTTTGGATAAATTCATCTGTTACCGCTACCGAAAGAACATAAAAGAATCCGAAACCGACAATTTCGGGAAGCTTCTTTTTTATCTCAGTAACAGCAGACAAAACCAAAAATCCCAAAAGGAAAAACTCTGTAAGATGAGCACCCTTTCTTACTATAAAGCTTGCCTGTGCTTCAGAATCGGTTATCAGCTCAAGAATCGGCTTAACCAATTCTAATATCACTCCGCTTGCCGCATTGGATTCTTCGCTGTTCTTAAGAGAGTTGGAAAATATGAATGCAGTTGCGAGAACAATCAGCACAGTGATGATTACGATTTTGTTCTTCTTCATCCTTCAACCACCTCGAAAAAAGTGTCGGGACGGCTCGCGTCAAATTGCTCGTTTGCCCACATCACAGTTACAAGGTTCTCTGTATCGGAAAGGTTGATAATATTATGGGTATAGCCCGGAAGCATATGCACTGCCTCTATTCTGTCGCCGCTGACTTCAAAATTCAGCACCTCATCACTTCCGATTCTTCTTTGCTGAATGAGTCCCTTTCCGCTGACTACGATAAAAAACTCCCATTTGGTGTTATGCCAGTGCTGACCCTTTGTTATGCCGGGTTTTGATATATTAACGCTGAACTGACCGCACTTTTCTGTTTTGAGAAGTTCGGTAAAGCTGCCTCTTTCGTCCTCATTCATTTTGAGCGGAAAGGAAATCTTTTCTTTGGGAAGATAGCTGAGATAGGTGCTGTAAAGCTTTTTGGCAAAAGAATTACAGGGTATTTCAGGCATCATAAGAGTTTTTGTCTGTGCCTTGAAAACATCAAGAAGATCAACAATCTCACCGAGTGTTATCTTATGAGTGACAGGCGCTGCGCAATACTTACCGCAGTCAGACAGAACAGTGTTAATTCCCTCAAAGGTACAGTGATGCTCCTTACCTTCAAGTGCATCAAGCATTTCAGTTATAAGATCATCAATATAAAGAAGCTCCAGCTGAACACTTCTGTCACTGACGGTAATTGGCAAATCTCTTGCAATATTATTACAGAAGGTAGCAACGGCACTGTTATAGTTCGGTCTGCACCACTTTCCGAACAGATTCGGAAAACGGTAAACGAGTACCTTTGCACCTGTTTCTTCTGCATATGAAAAAACGAGCTCCTCCCCTGCCTTCTTACTTCTGCCGTAATCGCTGTCATAGCGACCTATACAGGTAGCCTGAACAGAAGACGACAGCATAACAGGACAAGTATTTTTATACTTTTTCAATGTCTCAAGCAATGTTGAAACAAGACCGGCATTCACCTTCGAAAAATCTTCGGGATTTTCAGGACGGTTCACACCTGCAAGATGAAAAATGAAATCTGCCTTTTTACAGTATTCATCAAAAAGTTCCGCAGGAGTATCTGCATCATATTCAAAAATTTCGTTAATCTGAACTTCAGGGCGTGTTCTGTCTTTTCCGTCCCTGATGTTTTTAAGACAAGCACAAAGATTTTTACCGACAAAACCTTTTGCTCCCGTAATTAAAATATTCATACTCATAATCATTTTTTATTTGTTTTAAGCCATTTATCAAAGTCATCTGTATTTTCAAAGCTTTTCTGAAACTCAATCTGTTCCCCTGCACTGAGTGCTTCAAACTCTTCCCAGGTATATTCCGATGGCTGTTTTGCATCCTTTTTCTCCCAGGGAACCTCAATTTTAACAGACTGAGCTTCATTCATCCATTTTTCAAATTCTTCTATATTTTCAAAGCTTCTCTGAAACTTTATCTGCTCTTCTCCGCTGAGTGCTTCAAACTCTTCCCAGGTATAGTCCGTCGGCTGTTTAAAAGCTTCGCTTTCAGGGCTGCCCGTTACAGCTTCATCCATCCATTCTTCAAATTTTTCTTCTTTTCCGAAGCTTTCCTGAAACGCTTTCTGCTCATCTTTGCTGAGAGCATCATATTCTTCTTTTGTGTAATCGGATGGCTGCTTTGCGCCTTCTTCTTCCCAAGGAGATTCAATCTCTGTATCCTTGGCCTCATTCATCCATTTTTCGAAATCCTTTTGTTCATCGAAGCTGTTCTGAAACTTTATCTGAACTTCTGCATCAAGCTTCTCAAATTCCTCCCAAGAATATTCCGAAGGCTGTTTGGCATCTTCCTCATCCCAGGGACATTCAATCTCAGAAGACTGTGCTTTATTCATCCAATCTTCAAATTCATCTGCGTCTGCGAAGCTGAACTGAAATGCCATCTGCTCTTGTACACCGAGAGCTTCGAACTCTTCCCAGGTATAATCGGACGGCTGCTTTGCGCCTTTTTCATCCCAGGGACATTCGATTTCAGCCGTCTGACTCTTATCACGGTCAGCAGTGCATCCGTAAAAAAAGGAGGATATTAAAAATATCGATAAAATCAGCGGAATTATTTTCATAGCTTTCATAAATTCATTCTATCCTTATTTTTTCAATTCTTCCTGTATATACGCCAAAGAAGCAATCTTTCCCTTTACCTCATTGACAGAAAGAAGCTTTGTGTTGTTGGAATTAAACTCGGCAAGCTTGTTTCGCTCTGTGTCACCCTCATTGAAATACTTATCATAATTCAGACCTCGCTTGTCACAGGGAACGCGGTAAAATTTACCCATATCGACAGCGTTTGCACACTCTTCATTGGTAAGGAGAGTTTCGTACATCTTCTCGCCGTGGCGGATACCTATTACCTTGATATCATTCTTATCTCCGCCGAACAGTTCACAAACAGCCTCTGCCTGGGTCTGTATTGTGCAGGCAGGAGCCTTCTGAACAAGAATATCTCCGTTGTGTCCGTTTTCAAAAGCAAAGAGAACAAGATCAACCGCCTCGTCAAGAGACATAATAAATCTTGTCATACCGCCGTCTGTAATTGTAATCGGATTTCCGTTTCTTATCTGCTCAATCCACAGCGGAATTACCGAGCCGCGTGAGCACATAACATTACCATAACGTGTGCAGCAGATTTTAGTTTTTGAGGGATTAACCGTTCTGGATTTTGCAACGACAACCTTTTCCATCATTGCCTTTGATGTACCCATTGCATTGACAGGATACGCCGCCTTATCGGTAGAAAGGCAGACTATATTGCTTACACCCGCTTCAATGGCGGCGGTGAGTACGTTTTCGGTGCCAAGTACATTGGTTTTTACTGCCTCGATCGGAAAAAATTCGCATGAGGGCACCTGCTTGAGAGCTGCTGCGTGGAACACATAGTCCACCCCATACATTGCATTTCGTACTGACTGTATATCACGTACATCGCCAATGTAAAATTTTATTTTTTCAGCCACTTCAGGCATTTTCACCTGAAATTCGTGGCGCATATCGTCCTGTTTTTTTTCGTCACGGGAGAAAATTCTGATTTCTCCTATGTCAGTTGAAAGAAAGCGGTTCAGCACGGCATTGCCGAAGGAACCTGTTCCTCCTGTAATAAGGAGGGTTTTGTTAGTAAAAAGAGACATAATTAAATTCCTTTCAAGACCAAAGCATTTATTATTCGAAATGCTTTACAATTTCTTTCAAATCATCCTCACAAGACCATTCATCAAGTTCCCCCGATAAGCGTTCTCTCGCTTCAGATGAATTTATAAGTACACTTATTTCTTTAAAAAGTGCCGATGTTCCGTTTACAGGAACTATAACACCGTTTCTTCCGCTGTCTATCTGCTCATCGGCTCCGTCAAAATCAGTACAGACAATCGGCCTTCCCAGAATCTTGGCTTCCTTTATAACGAGTCCGAAAGCCTCGTGTCTGGATGGCTGAACATATATATCACAATTTTTTATGTACGGATACGGATTATTTTTTTTGCCGAGTATGGTGAAGCAATCTGCAACATCATACCTATCAATAAGACTGCGGTATTCCGATTCCAGCTCACCATGCCCTATGAGAAACCAATGAAATTTCAAGCCGGCTTTTTTCAGCATAGAAGATACGGAAATTGCCAGGTCTGCACCTTTTTCCTGAGAAAATCTGCATACTGTTAAAATTTTAACTTTTTTCTCATTAAAATACACATCATCAGCAACAGGTTCTTTGGAACGTTCACAAATTTCCTCGGCATCCAGATAGTTATATGCTGTACTTATATTCCCCTGATACCAAGGGCAGAGATCGCGGAATTCACGTTCTGCTTTTTTTGAGACAGCAACAAATTCATCATAGGGAAGAACATATCTTTTAAGCCTTTGAATCGGGTAACCGGAAGAATAAAAATCACTATGTATCCACGCAACCTTTTTCTTCGCCACAATCTTTTGCACGACATATTTCAGCATAATCGGTGAATGTATATGATAACAAACTGCAACATCAAAGGTTTCATCAAGACCGGGAATATCATCAATATTTATGTTTGAACCCGTCATTCCTTTTTTTAATAATCGTTTTCCTGCAATTACAGCCGCCTCCCATAGTTTTCCTCTTCTGAGACGTTGCATCATAAGAGCAAATGTGCTGCCATAATAATATTCCTTATCTATATCAAGAACCTTTATCTTCACCTCATCGGGGATTTCAGCCATAACCTCAGCATCACCCGGCGATAAAAGTAACAAAGTGATGTCAAAATCAGCATAAATATGCTTAAGCACGGTGATTAATTCCTTTTCAACACCACCCAATACCATTGTCTGTAAAGCAAAAACGATTTTTTTCATAATAAACCTTTCTTAAGCTGCAGTATGATGCACATCCGACATATTTCCGTACCGGTCTCTTATTATCTCTTGCTGAGATAATCTTTTTTATAATTGACGTAGGAGTTTTCCGTATCGCAAATTGTAAAGGAATGAATTCCTTTTTGTTCTTCCGGCGGAGGCGGAGTACGCCAATCACCGTACAGACATGTCAGGTATTCGTCGTACTTTTCGGGAATTCTGACAGTGAGTCCCTCAAATGTAACATATTTTCCTTCACCGTAATATTCCTTTAAAATGTAATCACTCTCTCCGTAACGGTTTCCGTGGCTGCAGATAATATCAGAGGAACCGACAGAATACTTTGATATGAAAGCTTCATATTCAGCGAGAGTTTTTTGTGTTCTTTTATGATAACCTAACATTCTCAATAAGCCTGCCAGCATAGCCGCCTTCAATTCGCGTGGCATAGCAAAGCCACAGTAAAGCTTACGGCGGTAATTTCTTTTTCCTTTTGCAAGCTTCTTCTGCTCGGTGATATCTGCAGGATAACCGTCAAGAGGAAATATATCCATATATATTCCGTGATTCATACGAAAATCAGCCAACGGCTTTTCCACAAAAGTAGTGTTCGAATTTCTCAGCTTTGCAAAAACAAAGGGATAACCGGGATCGCTTTTGTAATTCTGAAGGAATATTCCTTCCGGCAGTAATTCAGGAGCAAGCTCCATAAATTTATTATAATCCTCACGGTACATTCCTACATCAAAATCGTCATCCCAGGGAATAAAGCCCCCGTGTCTGACTGCTCCCAATGCAGAACCGCAAAGCAGAAAATAGTTTAAGTTCAATTTTTCACAAACTTCAGTGAAAGAGCGAAAAAGATCAAACTCAACCTTTTGTAATTCATTCATCGTACCAGTATCGTCCGATTATCCGTAAGAACAGTCGGATTTTCCTTTCTTTCGTAAACTTCCGTAAAAGCCGGATTTTTTATCAAAGCAACATAGGATACCTTTCATTCAAAGGTACAAAATCTGATCAGGAAGCTTTTCTGCCGATAATCATTTTCAGCAGCTCCGTTAAGATTTTCGGATTCAGACTTCTGACCATCAATCTGTTATTTTCTCTGATAGGCTTCATAATAAATCCTATGATAAAGTTTGTGAATATCTGAGTAATAACAGATGCAATTGCTGCGCCCATAGCTCCCCATAAAGGAATAAGAAGCAGGTTCAGCACTATATTGGTAAGTGCACCTGACAAATTGATAATCCATAAGAACCGCTGTTTTTCTTCAACCAAAATCCACACATTCCTTACAGAACCAATGTACGAAAAAGTTGTCTGCCAGACAATAATACTCAAAACAGGAATGGCATCGAAAAATTCTTTACCGTACAGAATCCAGATTATCGGCTTTGAAAACAGAGTCATGGCAAGACTCTGCATTAAAGCAAGGAAGATAACAACGGAATATAATCTGCACATATTGGTTTCATATAAGACACCGGATTTTTTCTTGCTTTCAACTATTGTGGGTCTGGATGAATCAA
This sequence comes from Acutalibacteraceae bacterium, assembly GCA_045613805.1. Taxonomy (GTDB): domain Bacteria; phylum Bacillota; class Clostridia; order Oscillospirales; family Acutalibacteraceae; genus UBA6857. The sequence continues at coordinate 31,737 of JAZLBS010000041.1, read as the reverse complement.
TGATAGCAGCAAAAACAAAGGATGTCATACCGGCACAGGTGCATGCCGCAGAATAGATTCCTGTTGCTGTTTCATCTATCATAAGATTAAGCATTATCTTATCGGTCTGAGCAAAAATTGTTACCATCATACTCGAAACGATGAAAAATTTACTCTTACTAAAAAGCTTTTTTGCCCATTCAAAAGAAAAATTCAATTTGTGGCTGCACTTCTTTTTATAAATAAACAGAAGTACTACACCTATGATCAGATGGTCAAGCGCGTTGGATACAGCAAACCAATACACACTTTGCTGTGTAAAAACCAAGACAGCCTTGTATATTGAAATAATAACAAATACAATTACTGCCACAACAGACGGATATTTCGACATCAGTCTGGCCTGAAACCAATATTGTATAAACTCCATTGTCTGGGATATCATTAAAATACTGTATAAAGCACATACAATAGTGGTTTCACTATCACCGGGATTAGCTATTGCCGAAAAAGAGACAACACCTGCAATACAAAACAGACTTGAAAGCAGTGACATTCCCATTGATGTTCCGAGTATGTCGCCTTCGGAATCAGGTGAATATACTATCTCCTGTACAATCACATGGTTCAGACCTAATTTGGCAATCGGTGCAAAAAAAGCAACCACTGCCGCTGCATAATTAATAACGCCAAATTGAGAAGGACCGAGATATCTTGCTGTCAGCATAGATATAACCAGTCCCAGTACCGACTGTACTATCTTACATCCGATAATCCAACTCGCATTGGCAACACTCTTGTTCCGTATCATTATTTACTCCGTTTTTCTGCAACTGTTTTTTATACGACAACTGCCCCCTCCCCTTAAGGAGGAGGCAGTCTGAAGAACTATAGCTTAAAAAACCATTTTTCCGTCTGCATCAAAGGTATAATATCCCTCAGCTGCAAACACATCACCAAAGAATATTTTTCCTTCGGTAAATATCTCGCCGATATAAATTTTCTTGTTTCTTGTAATTTTGTGACCGTCATTGATCAAATAGATATCACCGTCAAATTCAACAAGCTGATATGCAAGCTGTTTTACATCGTTGATGTAAAGATAGTCACCTACAACACCGTTCTTAAGAATTCCATACTGCATCTTACCGTCTGCATCAAAGGTATATTTACCCGGCTTGATTTCTCTGCCGTCAGGTAATGTTTTACCTGTTGTAAACTTTTCAGTAAGATAGAGTGATACATTTCTTGCAATTCTGTGACCGTCATTGATAAAGTAAATGTTACCGTCAAATTCGACAAGCTGATATGCAAGCTGCTTTACACCGTCAATATAAAGATATTCGCCTACAACTCCGTGTTTAACTTTTTCATACTGCATTTTACCGTCAGCATCGAAAGTATATTTACCCGGCTTGATTGCTCTGCCATCAGGGAAGCTCTTACCTTCAGTAAACTTTTCAGAGAGATAAAGTGAAGTATTTCTTGCAATTCTGTGACCGTCATTGATAAAGTAAATGTTACCATCAAATTCCACAAGCTGATATGCAAGCTGCTTTACATCGCTGATGTAAAGATATTCACCTACAACACCGTTCTTAATGCTTTCATACTGCATCTTACCGTCAGCATCAAAGGTATATTTACCCGGCTTGATTGCTCTGCCGTCAGGTAAGTTTTTACCTGAAGTAAACTTTTCGGTGAGATACAATGAAGCGTTTCTTGTAATCTTATGACCGTCATTGATAAAGTAAATGTTACCGTCAAATTCAACAAGCTGATATGCAAGCTGCTTTACATCATTGATGTAAAGGTATTCACCAAAAATACCGTTTTTGATCTTTTCATACTGCATCTTACCGTCAGCATCAAAGGTATATTTACCCGGCTTGATTGCTCTGCCGTCAGGTAATGTTTTGCCGCTTGTATACTTATCGGTGAGATACAATGAGGTGTTTCTTGTAATCTTATTACCGTCATTGATGAAATAGATGTTTCCGTCAAATTCAACAAGCTGATATGCAAGCTGCTTCACATCGTTGATGTAGAAATAATCTCCGAAAATACCGTTCTTGATTTTTTCGTACTGCATCTTGCCGTCTGCATCAAAGTTATATTTACCCGGCTTGACTGCTCTGCCGTCAGGTAAGTTTTTACCTGCAGTAAACTTTTCGGTGAGATACAATGAAGCGTTTCTTGTAATCTTATGACCGTCATTGATAAAGTAAATGTTACCGTCAAATTCAACAAGCTGATATGCAAGCTGCTTTACTCCTTTGATGTAAAGATAATCACCTACAATACCGTTTATAGCTTCGGGAATTTCCATTCTGCCTTCTGCATCAAAGCTGTAGTACCCGGCCTTGATTTCTCTGCCGTCGGGGAAGGTCTTTCCTGAAAGAAAACTTTCACTCAGATAAATTCTTACATTCTTTGCAAGCTTATGGCCGTCGCTGATAAAGTACATATCATCATTATATCTTACAAGCTCATATGCTTTTGCTCTGATACCATCCTTGTAGAAGTAGTTACCGAAGGGACCTGTATAAAGCACAGCGTTTTTACCGTCTGCACCAAAATCATAAATAAGAGAGCTTTCTACATTGGATTCAACAACAGACTGAACACCTGTTAAAATGTATCCCTCGAGGTTGAAGCAATAACGATCACCATCAATAACGTGCCAAGCATGACCCCATGATCCGCCCTTGTAATAAGTGGGACCGAAGTAATAACGAAGACCCTTAAGGAACTTAACCCATACACCGCTTATAAGCTTACCATTCTCTTCAAAATGGTAATACTTTCCGGTTTTGAACTCATAGGGCTCTGTATGTGCTGCCTTTGTATCATCGTCGAAAAGATACCAGTCTGAGCCGATCTGCTTCCAGCCGCTGATAAGTGTTCCGATTTCAGCACAGCGGTATACACCTGCATCCTTATCGAAGAATAAGCCTGAGAACTTGGTCTGTCCGTTGTTGATGCCGTTTTCACCAAAGTCGTAGTAATATCCGTCGATTTCGTTTACACCGAGAAGCTTTTCGCCATCCTTGTAATATGCAAAGCCGCCGTCTTCTACTGTCCAACCGTCCTTAACTGTGTATACCATTGTATAACTGTCTTCAAAGGTTGTGTATGTAGCACCGAAGCTTGCGCCAGATTCACTGGGAAGGTTGGGATTTACAAAGGGCTTAAGACCGTAAATCTGCTGATTTTCAGGTTTCTGAGCGAATGAGTAAAGAGCATTAGCTCTGAGATATGCAGAATATCCGAGGCTGCCGCCGTTTACTACGCTGAGACGGTTATTGGCATCCCAGTTTGCACTGTCCTTAGGTGTAAGCTTAATGCCTGAAAGCATACAGAGAGGATTAGCTGTTGCGGGATCAATTGCCTTTGTCTGGTCAATCCAGTTGAGCTTTAATGTAAGAGTATTTGTCTTTTCATCAAATTCAGTAGATGTCAGTGAGAAATACTCATTAATGATTTTAAGTCCACTGTAGTCAACATCCATATTGTCATCGAAATCAATATCTGCACTGATTTCAGTGAGAACGCTGACACGCTCTGCAAGCTGAAGAATGAAGTTCCATGCTGTTGCATTTTCCATATCCGCACCGGGAAGCATGTACACAAGGTCTGAAAGCTGAGCGGGAATGGGAATCTGAGTCATATCAATAGCAAAGACATAGGAGGTTGTCATATCTTCATTAAGGTCAGTTGCAGTGTAGGTGATGTTGTCAACTGTTGTGGAGTTGCTGATATCACGAAGCCATGCAAACTGACGGCTGCCACCTGTTGCCATACTGAAATCAAAGGTGTTTTCGCCCTGCTTGAACATATTGAGGACAATGGAACCGCTGACGCTTTCATCACTTGCAAGACAAGCAGTAATCTTAACAACCTTAACACCAGATGCTTCGTTACCGACGAATACGTTTCCGTTGATTGAGCCTACATTTTCGCTTTCAAGAACAAATCTGATGTCGCCGTCCTTGATTGCAACAGGCTTATTGTTATAGCTTGCAGCAACGGGAAGAACTGTATTAGCTCCGTAAACTGCATCCATATGAGTTCTTGTGAAGTATACATTTTCGGGAACAACAATATTCATTTCGGTTGCACCGATAACTTCACCTTCGAGCATCATATAAACCTCAACACTACCGTTTCTTAAGCCGGTGAATACGCCGTCTTCGGAAACAGTTGCAAAACGGTCGTCACTTACCGCCCAGGTGTAACCCTCAGGAAGTGCAGTTTCGTTACCTGCAAGGCTGATACCCTTACCGTTCAGTTGAACAGGTGTTCCGATTGTTGCATACTTATAATCACTTTCGATAAGTGCATGGTCAAATTCTGTAGAGCTGGGAGCTGTAGAAACCATAAGAAGCGAAGTTGAAACAGAACGTGCAAAGCCGTCAGAGGGCTTATTTACAACAGAAATTTCTGCATCACCGGGCTGTCTTGCAACAAAGGTTGTGGATCCGCCACCGTCAAGATTGATAGCATTTACACAGCCTGCTTCAAACATAATCTGTGCAATTTCCTGCATACTACCGCCACAGGAGAAGGGTTCCTGACGTCCGTCAAGTACCATAAGAACAACCTTACCGGTCTTTGTGATACCTACAGCTGTTCTGGGTGCACGGCTTGTATAGTAGTTATCTGTTCTTGAAACTGCGATTTTACCGTCCTTGATAAGAACAGTACCGAATCCGCCGATAGCTTCCTTAAGCTGATCCTTATAGGTTGCATTGTATTCTGCAGTTGTGCCGACAATTGCCTTACCGTTATCGAGAATACCAAAGAAGCCTGAGCCGTTTATTCCGTGATATGTCTTGCCGTCCATAATAAGCAGACCGCCGGGCTCACCGGTAGACATATTAAAGCCGTCACCGTTAACGCTTGCAATTACGTTATAGTTAGGAATGTAATTGGGACTTGAAGGATCTCCGTGATTCTTCTGAGCTGCATTTGCCTGGTCCTGAACTCTCTGCATTTCCCAACCGAGAGAAGGATCGTTGTTTGCATAGTTTGCATAAACGTGTACGTCATCTCTTGTAATATCGCCTGTTGCGACATAGTAAACCATCTGCTTTCCGTCAGCGGAAGTTGCATAATGAATATCCTGAGTTATACCGGGAGCGAGCTGAACGGATGAAGAAGAGAATGTGGTGTAATAGGGATTTTCAATAGCTTCAACATAGTCACCTGCAAGCTTACAGATATAATCTGCGAATGCATAACAGGTAGCTCTTCTGAGCTGAGTGAGATCCTTTGCACCTGAAAGATCTCTTGTACCTTCAAGAGTTGAGATAAGCTTGTTGGAAAGATATTCTGAATATACAGCGTTTCTTACCTGTGCACGTGTGCCGTTTGTGTTGAGTCTGTTGGCCATAAAATACGCGGCACGTGCTTCATCAGTAAGCTCTTCAGTCATATAGTCTGAAATAATCTCAGCAAGTGAATAAACTGAGTCTTTTGAATCAAATTCACCGTCATCAGTATATGAAAGACCGTATTCAGCACCCTTAAGCTCATTCATAATGTAATATGCATCAAGGTCGCCGTCGAAGTCTTCCTTGCTGAAGGAGGGATAGTCAGGTTTATCAATAGTTGTAAGGAAGCAGTTCTTACCGATGAGAGTGATCATCTTTTCAAGATCTCCGTCGATCTTTTCTTTGGAAGCTACTTCAAGAAGGTCAACAAGGTCGCCTGCCCAGCCTGAAACGTCAGCATGGTTAAGACCGAATTTGTTGTGATAAGTGATATCCATTGCGCCGAATACGTGACCGATGTCAGCGCGCTGACCGTTGGGAAGATTGAAGTTTTTAAGATTCTTGAGAGCTGTAACCTTTAAGTAGCTACCGTCAGTAATTTCAGCATTGATGGCATTTTCTGTATTAGCTACAAACTTTGCGAAATCTGAATCCTCATAGCCAGCCATAATACCCCAGGAGCCGGAGTTGTAACGCTCAACACCTGTACGGATGTACTTGATTACAAGAGCTGCGGGATCCTTTGAGGGATACTGCTTTACATATTCGGCAGCCATCTGCTCAAGAAGATCGAGATTAAGGATAAAGTCATTAAAGTTGTCAATTTCCTCCTCGCCGAGAGCAGGAATAACAACAATGTCTGTTGTTGTACCGCATTCCTGACATCCGCGGTATGCTTCATAACCGTTTTCTGTGCGGGTAGGAGCCTTTGCGGGAAAATCAACCCAGGAGTGAACCACGGGTAATTCATTCTGCGAAACAGTTACTACACCGCAACGGTCACAGTGCTTACCCTCTGTAAGACCTGTATTATAACAGTCAGGAGCAACTGCAGCATCAACAACCTCGTTATGTCCGAGTGCGGGAACCTCTGTCTGTGCAACAAGTGTTTCACCGCATACATCACAGTGCTTACCTTCTGTAAGACCTGTGTTTTCACAGTCAGCAGCAACTGCTTTGTCGGTTACTTCATTATGGCCGAGTGCAGGAACCTCTGTCTGTGCAACAAGTGTTTCACCGCAACGGTCGCAATGCTTACCTTCTGTAAGACCTGTGTTTTCACAGTCAGCAGCAACTGCCTTATCGGTTACCTCGTTGTGACCGAGTGCGGGAACCTCTGTCTGTGCAACAAGTGTTTCACCGCAACGGTCGCAGTGCTTACCTTCTGTAAGACCTGTCTGTGTACAGGTGGGAGCAACTGCCTTATCGGTTACCTCCTTGTGGCCCAGTGCCTCGCCGAGCTCGGTACCGCAAGAAGTACAGTGACCGGCATTTGTACAGTCTGCACCTTCGGGTAAGCTGTGTCCGTTTGCCGGAACAATCTCCTGTGCTACAAGAATTTCACCGCAACGGTCACAGTGCTTGCCTTCTGTAAGACCTGTTTCTGTACAGTCAGGAGCAACCGCCTTATCAGTTACTTCATTATGACCGAGTGCGGGAACCTCTGTCTGTGCAACAAGTGTTTCTCCGCATATGTCACAGTGCTTACCTTCTGTAAGACCTGTCTGTGTACAAGTGGGAGTAACTGCCTTATCAGTTACTTCATTATGGCCGAGTGCTTCCTTAAGTGCAACACCGCAATCTGTACATATCTGTGCATCGGTACAGGTTGCATCTGCTCCGCCTGTGTGTCCCTTTGCGGGAATTTCAGCTGTTCCGTTTTCAGCACCGCAAAGACAGTGAATTGCTTTTATACCTGTTTCTGTGCAGGTGGGAGCATTGATAACAGAGTCATTACCTGAAGTGTTATGTGTGATTGTCCAGCCATCCCTTGTGGGAAGAGTAAGAGGAATCTCTACATAACCGCTATTCTGAATAAGCTGATGTGTTATCTTCTGTGTGCCGTGCTTGATTTTAACATTACCGTTACCGGAAATGTCTGCGCTGCCGTTGGCGGTATAGATATTACCTGCAGATGCGTTTACAGTACCGTTTACAATGATAGCGGCATCAACAATGTCTTTTTCAGTTCTTGTGTATGTTCTGCCGGGAACATAAGTTGCCGGAATAAACTTCTTGTTGACAGCACCGCAATATGTACCCCAGTTGTCTGCATCATAAACATAAACATTGATGTCTTTTCCGAGAGTACAGGTAGCCGCTTCACCGATTTCAAATCTTGAGCCGGGAAGCATAGCAATATCCTGATTCATAGTGATACTGCCGCTGTTTACCTTAACGGTAAGGTTACCGTTGATGGGAAGATCATAGTTTTGGGAATTGATGGAGGACGTACCGACTGTCATATTGATGGCAGATACTGTAAGATTACCGTCTGCCTCTACCATAAGTCTGTCGGTTGCCCCGTCATAATATTTTTTAACAGAGCCCGATGTAAGATTGAACATCGCATCTGAAGGAGCAATGAAAGCTACTGCAGAGCCGAAATCTGCGTTTGACATATATACAGTTGTATATGCATATTCCTTGGATCCGTATTCAAGAGTGAGAGGAACTTCAATATTCTGAATATAATACTGTGAAAGAGGGAATACGCCGTTTTCCATGTCAGTTGACTGAGTACCGCCGCGGAAGTCCATAATCTGGAAGTTTTCGTATACTTCTGCGCCGCTTTTAGCTGTAACCGAACCGGAACCGGTGATAAATCCGTATGCATAAAGCTTACCGCCGTTATTAACAGTAATCGCACTGTTGTTTTCCATTCTGATAAAGCTTACGGGACCTGTGGGTGAACCGCCGTCAGTCTTGCTTCCCGCTGCATAACGATGCTTTGCCGAAAGGCTTACCGAACCGTTGACTTCAAGCTTTGCGCCGTCTGCAAATGTAAGTGTACGGTAAGCAGTAGGCTTAACATATTCACCAACACTGATAGCCTGAGTAGTATACATTGTGTTTGCAGAATCAAAGGGAATAAGAAGAGTTACACCTGCAGGAATTGTGTAATCACCTGCGGGAAGAACTGCGTTATTCATAAGAACAAGAGTCTTATTTGCTGCATCGGCTGCTGCTTTTGCAGTTGCAGCATTAATGTCATCAAAGAGATAGCTTGAGCCTACCTGATAATAGTTAAGCTTGCTGAGGCCGAGAAGACCTGAGCTCTGGGACTTCTGTGATGCACCGCCGACTGAGAACCAGGGTTTACCGCCTTCTGCTGCAAATGCAGCCTTTACGATTATATCGCTTGTAGGCTTAAAAAGATAAGATGCGGCAGTTGAAATAATCTTACTGTCTTCGTCAACCCAGCCAAGGAAAGCGGAACCGCTCTTTGCTGCAGCCACAAGCTGAACACCGTCAGCAAGAGAAACCGTAAGCTCTGCACCGTCTTCAACAGCATTACCGCCGGCAGTTACACTACCGATACTGCTGTCAAAATCAAAGGTTACCTTTGACTCAGTTGCTGCAGCTTCAAGCTTTATGTTGCTGAGAGTAAGAGTTACAGTGGTGTTCGAAAAACCGTTGTTAGATGTAATTTCAATAACTACAGAGCCCTTCGAATCAAGCAGTATACTGTAACTTCCCGACGTTGCTGCGCTAGCACCACCGATTTTAAATGCATTTGCTGAAGCAACATTATAATCGAATGAAAGCTGAGCCTGACTGTCGGTTTCATTTGTTACAGTAATCTTGTTTGTAGCCTTACTCAGCATACTACCCTTAGCAGTAGCTGTTACTGTACTTCCTGATACCTTTACAGTATTCTTGGTATCCGTAAAGGACACTTTTCCGTCAAGAACATTAACAGTTGTGGCGAATGCAGTCATGGGCACAGATGAAAACAGCATTATGACCGCCAGTAAAACTGAAAGAGTTCTTTTGAATTTAGAATTTTTCATTTTTTAGCTCCTTTTCTCAAAAATATTTATATAAGCCAACAGGCATTATACACTCATTTACATTCACCGTAGCAAAATGAATTTAGCATTATATTATCTCATACAAATTTGAATATTCTGTGAATTTTTCATTTTTATCAAAACACTTTGCTTTTTTTACACATTCTTCTTTTGTATAAGTTTTTTCTGTGCATATTCGTATAATCTCTTTTTCAAAAGCATCCGTATCGTCACATTCAACCACACTTGCACAAGTATCATCAAGCATTTCAGGACTGCCTCCCGTACGGAAGGTCACAACAGGCGTACCGCAGGCAAGAGCCTCCATATTCACCGTAGGATAATTTTCTTCCCTTGTGGGATTTACGAATACATCTGCAGAAGAATAGATTTCTGCAAGCTCATGTTGATTACGGGTACAAGGCATTGAAATTATGTTTTCGGGAAGCTGACTTTCGGTTTTTGCGTCAGTTCCCACAAGAACAATCCTGTACCCAGACGGAAGTCTTTCTGCCAGCTCAACAAAAACATCCAACCCTTTACGTTCACTCCAGCCAAGTGAGACACCAAGAACAACTTTGCTGTTTACCAAACCGTATTTTTCGCGAAAATTACCTTCTGCAGGTCTGAAAACATCAAGATCTATACCGTTGTTGATTATCTTAACCGGATAATCTTTCAGAAAAGATTGTTTAACCAAATCTGAAAGCCATTCGGATGGAGTTACTATTGTAAGGTCAAGCCCCGAAAACAAGTTCCTTTTCTTTTCGAATAAAGTTTTGCTGCGGTCGAAAAACCAGGAAAATTCTTTTCTCTGTACACAGCTATTACACTGTGTCTGCCATTTGTCGCATTTCATCATAGTGAAGTGCGGGCAGTATCCCGTAAAAGCCCAACAGTCGTGGAATGTCCACACAAGCTTCGTTTTGTTTTTTTTAAAATATGTAAACAGTCTCTCAAGATCACAGTCGTGACCGTGAATATTATGAAGATGGACAATATCAGGCTGAATACTTTCAAGCTCGCTGATTATTTTCTTCGTTGCCTTTTTTGAATTGAAGCCGTAGTTTCCTAAAATCTTAGATTTCAGAGCCTGCAGCTTTATGTACTTATAATCAGAGCATTGAATCCCAAGCTTATATCCGTTATTCAAGCTACTGAAAAGTATGTAATTCTCTATAAATTTATCTGTCAGAATTTCACTGATTCCAACACAGATTTTTCCGGTGCTTCCGACTCCGCAGGTAGCGTTTATCTGTACAACTTTCATCAAACAGCCTCCCAGAAGAAATGATAGGGAAAAACATGCAGACCGCCGTTTCTTGCACTGATAAAGAAATAAATCAAAAAGAACGCCACCATTATATGTCTTCCTAATACAGCGACCTGTCTGTATCTGGCACTTCTGTACTGAACAATCTTCGGAAGAAGCAACGGTATAAAAATTATATAGTAATAATTTATTCTCATCGCCAATGTATGTACAGGTGCAAACATCTGCACAACAAGGGAAAGCAGAAGAAAATTTCTGAGACCTATTGTCTCTTCGTCAATTTTCGATTCATCAGGAATAATAAACGCAAACGCCACAAAAACAGCAAACACCAAAAGCATTGTATAAGCTCCTGTCGACGTTACCTGTCCGTCAAAACGCGAAAAACGTTTTAAAATTACAGTCAGGACAGAAAATATCTGTCTGTTGAACACAAACACAAACGCTAATACAGGTGCAGCTGCAAAGAGCAATTTTTTTGTTATTTTTAAACGGTAAAGCGGATACATAAAAGCAATTATGAACCCACTTGCATGAAAAGCAGTTGCCAGAATAACAGTAAAAACAAAAGGTAACAGCTTCTTCTTACGGGTGAATTCATATGCTATAAATCCCAAACCGACAGCAATCATCTGACGTATACCTGAAAACATCATAACGAATGTTGACATCGTGCAAAAAAGAACAACCGTTAAAGATGCATCCACACAAAGTCTTTTGTAGGTCGGATATATCATAGCAATAATCAGCACCGCTGTTATTGCAAAAAACACCTGCGGATTTTTTGTAAATACAGAAACTATTTTATTGAAATAGGAATATCCTGCTTCCAGATTGTATCTTCCAACGTCTCCCCAGCTCAACTGTGAAAATTTATTAAAGAAGTAAATATAGTTTCTTGTGTCATTTCCGACACTTTCATGGCGAAGCATAACAAGAACAGTGAAAAAAACGAAAAAGAAAAACAGTGCATTTCTGTTCTTTTTTTCATAATTGATATTCGTCGGTTTAATAACAAAATGTTGCATCATCACCGGAACCAAAAGCAAAACAGCAAATACTCCCATAAATCCTCCTCATAATTTTTTATCAGCCGATTAATGCCGCTTAATCAGACTTTGATTTTCAGATACAGAGCTTTTGCGCAACTTCTCGCAAATGCTATAGTTATATATATATATTTAAATAGCAGCTTTTTTAAATGCTTAGATTTAATACATGCGAAAGCACAATCACCTTCTGCATTTCTTGTCTTCAGATAAGCATTTCTGCCAAATAAAAACAATAAATCTTCATCTTCGGGATAATTTTCAAGCAGCCATTCAAGACTGCGTTTCCAGAACATATCCTGTTCGGGATTGTGATAGGAATAGCCTATGCTTTTTGAAACCTGCTTAGGATGAATACGTCCTTTAACTAAAGGTTCAGGTATATAATGAACCTTATAACCGTCCGCATAAAAACGGTACCAGAGGTCCAAATCATTAATCAGTCTGAGATTTTCATCAAAGCGTCCCACCTTCAAAAAGGCGTCTCTGTGAACAAGGCATGAGCATCCGTAAAAATTATAAAATGTGGGCTCTGCTATCAGATAACCGTTATGAGGAAAAGAGTTGACCTTATCAGAAAGCTCACTTTCTTTTTTGCTGTTATATGCTCTTATAGTTTTTCCGTCGGCATCTATCAGCTCACAAGATGAAAAGAAAATATGTCCGGACAAGTCCTCCGATGCAAGCTTCATTGAATTTATACATTCTACTTGCTTTTCAAGCTTTTCGGGTAAATATAAATCGTCGTGACTGAGCCAGGAAAACCATTCGCCCGTCATGTTGGCAATGCCAAGATTCAAAGCTGATGAGGAACCGCCGTTTTCTTTTGAAAAATACCGTATTTTATCACCGTAAGAAAGAGCAACTCTCTCAGTAGCACCGTCATCAGAAGAGCCGTCATTGACTACAATAATTTCAAAATTCGGATAAGTCTGTGCCAGAGCAGAATCTATAGCCTGAGCAAGATAGTTGGATGCATTATATGCAGGTATAACAATAGAAATCTTCGGTAAATACATTTTATCTTCAACTTTCATATATACTCTTCATTTTTAAGGTTATTTCATCAACTGAATAACACTGAATGTTTTTTTGGTTATGTTTTCCCATTTGCTCCATATCAGATTTCATCATTTTTGTAATCGCCTGATAACAGTCATCTGATTCGTAGGGATCAAAAAATAATCCTCCGCAAGAATCAATAAGATCCGTATTTCCTCTGATTTTACTGCAGACAACAGGTAAAGCGCATGCCATAGCCTCCATTAAGGCAACAGGAAGTCCCTCATGAAGAGACGGAAAGCAACAAATATCCGCACATCTATATAAATCAGCAATATCATTACGCTGTCCCAAAAAGTGAACCCTATCAGTCAGCTCGTTAGATTCAGAAAACAACTGCAGTTCTTTTAATAACGGCCCTTGCCCTACAATGACATAATGAACATTATCATCAAGCTTTTTTAGAGCTTGCAAAACAACCTTGTGATTCTTTCTTTTGCTGACCTCACCAACAGATACAAGCACCACCGGCTCTTGCGGAATACCAAACTCATTTCTTTTCGCCTTTTTATCAGTCTCTGCATTATCAAATTTGGACAAATCTATACCGACACCCGGAACGTAATGAACCTCTTTGGCTCTGAATTTGTTTTTAGCAAGCTCGTAATCTTCTTTGTTTATTGTAATAAGCTTGTCCGTAAAACGGGAGCAAAGCTTTTCCACGGGATAAAAAATCATCCAGTTAAGCTTTGGCGCACCCTTGTAAAAATGAAAGCCGTGAGCCGTATAAAAAACCTTAAGCCCCTTGCTTTTTCTCATTTTTCTGCAAACAAGACGGGTAATTACAGATGCATTGGGTGTATGACAGTGAACAATGTCATAGCCTCCGCTCTCAACAACCTTTTTCAGCTGACCGTATGCCCTGATATTGTCAGGTGACAAGGGTGAACGTGAGAAATCTATATGATAAAAATTACAGCCGAGCTCACTGTATAATTTATCCGGCTCAAGGTCACTGAAATTGCAAGCGAGATCAACACTGTGACCCTCACGGATCAGCATTTCAATATGAGGCTTAAAAAAAGCATTCATTGTAATAGAAATTGTTGTCACATAAAGAATTTTCATTTAATCTTCCTCGCCGGAACGCCTACATATGTTCCGCTCTCCGTAATCGGCTTTGCCACTACTGTTCCTGCTCCGATTAAACAATTTGAACAAACGTTATGAATTATGATTCCACCAACACCGACAAATGTAAAATCTTCAATCTGAGTGCCCCCCACCATATGAACACCGGCAGAAATATGGGAAAAATTTCCAAGACGGCAGTCGTGATTTACTGTAGCCAAAGTATTAACTATGGCACCATCGCCGACAACAGCATCAGCACCGACAACGGAACCGACTGAAAGATAAACACCTTTGCCTACAGAAGCACTCTTTGCAATCGTAGAATTCGGATGTATAAGATTTACAATTGTTGCACCGCAAGCGGATACATCATCATACAACTTTTTTCTTATGTCAGCATTACCGATACCTATGAAAAAATCTGCTTCGTTAATATATTTTTTGAATTCACTGATTTTTCCGATTACTTCTATTCCGATTACCTTTGAAGATACTTCAAGATTATCATCTAAAAAAGCAATATCAGTGTAGCCCATCAATTCCGCAATATCTGCCGCTGATTTTCCATGGCCTCCTGCGCCTAAAATAATCAATTTATTCATGAATTGACTCCTTTTCCCTACCCATAAATTCTTCCATAGTTACGCTTGTTTCACTGCTGATGCCATCGCGCTTCAGAACTGCCTTGACTGTTCCGAGAATGATTTTTACATCTCCCATAAAGGTTATGTTATCAACATACTCAACATCATATCTGAATCTTTCTTCCCAGGAAAGAGCATTTCTGCCGTTTATCTGGGCGTACCCCGTAAGACCCGGACGGACAAGGTGACGTCTTCGCTGAGATTCGGTGTATCTCGGTATGTATTTTACAAGCAAAGGTCTCGGACCGACTATCGACATATCACCCTTAAAAATATTCCACAGCTCAGGAAGCTCGTCCAGAGAGGTACTGCGAAGGATTCTGCCGTATTTGTTGAGTCTCACTTCATCAGGCAGAAAATTTCCGTCACGGTCTTTCTTGTTGCTCATAGTTCTGAATTTAATGAGTCTGAAGATTTTTTCTTCACCGGTTTTTTTATCAATCTTTCCCGGTCTCAGCTGAGTAAAAAAGGGATTACCTCCCATTGCCGCAGCGCCCGCAATAATTAGAGCAGCGAAAACAGGCAGTAATATGATTAAAGCGACAAAAGAAAGGGCAACATCTATCATCCTTTTAAATATTTTCGCATACATACTCTCGACCTCATACTCTTATTCAAAACAGCTTCTTATAATTTCAATTATTTTATCCTGCTCCTCAGCAGTCATCTTATTGTCACTGGGAAGGCAAAGACCTCTTTGAAAAATGTCTGCACCGACATCAACAGTCTCACCCTCAAGATAAGCATTACTCTGTTCCTTGCCTTCGCCCCTTCTTGTAACAAAGCTGTGCATTCTGTAAAGAGGCTGCATATGCATAGGCTTCCAGATCGGTCTGCCTTCAGCGTTATACGATGCAAGTCGTTCAAGAATTTCATCGGGACAGGTTTTTCCCTTTTCCGAAATATAAGAGCTTTCCGTGTCGCTGCGTACCTGTTTACACATAGCGTCTTCATTTATAAGCATACAGGAAAGCCAGAAATTCGGCTCAGTTATATCTGCATCGTAGGGATTCATCGTTACAGGCAAATCCCTGAAGCCCTCTTTGTATCTTTCATAGATAGCTTTCTTCTGTTCAATATGCTCTTCAAGATAAGGTATCTGACCGCGGACAACACCGGCAATCACATTACTCATACGGTAGTTGTAACCGATTTCCTCATGCTGATACCAGGGGGCGTTTTCACGGCTTTGTGTAGACCACTTGCGTGCCTTTTCTGCCGCTTCACGGCTGTCGGTAAGAAGCATACCGCCGGAAGAGCCTGTTATAATCTTGTTTCCGTTAAAAGAAATAGCACTGTATTTACCGAAGGTGCCTGTCTGCTTTCCCTTGTATGTGGCACCTAAGGACTCAGCAGCATCTTCAATAATAATTGCGCCGTGTTTTTCTGCAATGGCACAGATTTCGTCAAGCTTTGCGGGTGTTCCGTAAAGGTTGACTAACATAATTACTTTTGTATCAGGATAAAGCTCAAAGGCTTTTTCCAAAGCTACAGGATCCATATTCCACGAATCATATTCCGTGTCAATGAAAACAGGTATAGCTCTTTCGTAAACGATAGCATTGACAGTAGCATCAAAGGTCATATCCGTACAGAAGACCCTGTCACCTTCTCTGACTCCTGCAAGCTTCACCGCAAGATGAAGAGCAGCCGTTCCCGTTGAAAGGGCAACGGCATGCTTGCAGCCTGTTTTTTCACATACCATCTGCTCACAGCTGCCGATATTTGCTCCTACTGTGGACATCCAGTTGTTTTCGTATGCTTCGTTCACATATTTCAATTCGTCACCGTGCATAGTCGGTGACGATAACCATATTTTTTTCTTAAAAGGCTCCATTGAATCACCTTCATCCGATTCAGAATTTTCTGCTCATACATTCGCCATAAGCTTTTTCTCTTCACCGAAAAGAACATTGACCTCTTCGGGACCTCTGTAAGTAGGCACAGCCTTCTTTAATGCCCTTCGGACAGCTTCATCATCCCCTGAGTCACAGGCTTTTTTGAGTATATAAAGAATTTCCTTCATTTTTTCTGCTTCAACTGCTTCGTCCTTTTCTATAAAAATGAGCTCATTGCTTGTTTTTTCAAGCTCACGCTCTCCGATAAGAAGCTCTTCATAAAGCTTTTCACCGGGACGAAGACCTGTCTCGACAATTTCAATATCAGTAAAGCCTGACATTCTTATCATGCTTTCAGCAAGGTCAAGAATTTTTACAGGCTGTCCCATATCGAGCACGAACAGTTCACCGTTTTCAGCAATCGCTCCCGACTGAAGAACAAGCTGAGAAGCTTCGGGAATTGTCATAAAATATCTGATTATTCTCTTATCGGTTATTGTAACGGGACCGCCGCAGGCTATCTGCCTTTTAAAAAGAGGGATTACCGACCCTGCAGAGCCAAGGACGTTACCGAATCTTGTGGAGCTGTATTTTACTTTGCCGTTTTCGCTTGCGCAACGTACAATCATTTCACACATTCTCTTGGTTGCACCCATTACATTTGTCGGATTAACCGCCTTATCAGTGGAAATCATCATAAAACGTTCCGTGCCGTATTTTTCACAGAAATCAACAATATTCAGTGTTCCGAAAACATTATTTTCAACCGCTTCAATACAGTTACGCTCCATAAGAGGAACGTGCTTATGCGCAGCGGCATTGATTACAATCTGAGGCTTATATTTTATAAATACTCTTTCAAGAGCATTTCTGTTGGTAACAGAGCATATTTCAATGCTGATATTCAGTGCATCTTTGTAAATAATCTTCAGATCCTGCTGAACATCGTATGCTCCGTTTTCATAAATATCAAGAATGATTATATGCTCCGGCTCCATTTTTGCAAGCTGTCTGCAAATTTCTGAGCCGATTGATCCACCGCCGCCGGTGATAAGTATAACCTTGTTTTTATAATAATCCTTTGTTCTGCTGTCTGTAACCTTGACGGCCTTTCTGAAGAGAAGCTCTTCAATATCAAAATTTCTGAGGTGTCGCTTATTACCTTCAGTTTGCATTACCGGAAAATCATAAACCTTGACCTTGAAACCGTCCTTCATATAACGGTCGCACATTGTCTTCTTCTTTTCTCCGTTAAGCTCGGGAATAGCAAAAACAACCTCCTGAACTTCAAGCTTCTTAAGAGTCTGCGAGGTTAATTCATTTTCCTCGACAACGGGTATTCCGTGAATTTCTTTATTTATCTTTTCTTCGCTTATATCAATAAAGCAGCGCGGTATGTAGGAAGACATTCTGTTATCCTGAAGCTCCTGAGCCAAAGAAGCGCCCACTCTTCCTGCGCCTACAATTGCAATTTTTATTTTGTGGTCTTCATCCATTACAGCCTTGCCTGTCTTTACGCCCGCAAAAATTTTGAGGAGAAAATTAAGCGTTCTGCCAAGCAATGTTTCATAGTTTCCGCATTTATATGCAAATCTGTACATCATTCGCATTGCAAGACTCACGAGCAGATTAATGCACGAAACCGAAAGCACAAGCAGAAGAGAAACTCTTCCGATATGAAGAAGCTCCGACAAAAGGAACTCAATTATCAGCATAGCAGCACCGGCAATACCGTCAACAATAAGCAGTCTTATATAGCACTGAATACCACCGTAGCGCCAAACCTGTTTGTAAATATTGCCCAGAAGTCTTACCGTAAACAAACAGACAAAAGAAACAGTAAAATGAAAAAGTATTGTATCAATGCCAATAACCTTACTCATATCATAAGGAATGAGTAAGGTTAAATTGATCAAAAACAATACTGATATATCGTAGAGAACAAGTCTCCATCTGATATTAACTTTATCCATTTAAAAATCTCCGGGTCTTTAAACAAAATCACAAAGCTTATTTTGTCTTTTCCTTATAGAACAAGTCAAAAACAATATCCTTCACAGACTTATCATCTGCATAAAATTCCATATATTTTTCACCGACTGTATTATCACCCTCGATAACTCTTATTCCCTCGAAATCATATTCGATGAATTTGTCGGCAAGCTCCTGCATCTGAGAAATCGAACGGTCAGACACTATATGCTCAGACATCTCAAGCAACGCATCCATAGCAAACTCCTCGTCTTTTTCGGAAAGACTGACAATCTTACTGTAAAGTGCTTCAATATACTGTCTCTGACGCTTCATTCTGGCAATGTTACTGCTGTCATCAAGGCCGTAACGTGTACGTACAAACTCCAGAGCCTTTTCACCCCTGAGAGTAACGGTTGCACCCTTTACGAATGACTTATCAATCAATGTCAGATCCTCATTAAGCTTTACTTCAACTCCACCGACATAATCATTGATTATGTCAACGGAATCCATAGTAACGGAAATATAATGATTAACCTTGACACCGCCAAGAAGCGCCGAAACCGAATCAGCCGTATTTCTGCAGCTGACATCCTTACCGTTGCCGTATGTATGGGCAAGGGCAATCTGCCGGGTTACGGTATCGATTATGTTACCCGCAACTCCGAGAACACTCACATCAGCCATTGTATCACGGTTTATGTGTATACCGGTGCACTTCTTTGCTTCATTGTCAAACACGAAAAGCATAAGGAAGTCAGCCTGCTTATCGTTATTATAGGACTCATCATCATTGTAGTCATCATACTTATCGAGTCCGAGCACCAGAAAGCTTTCAACACTTTCATTCGGAACATAGCTCTTCCCTTCATAAGTAAGCTCAACTTCCGTGCTGTCCGAATCAGAGTATACGCCCCTGTTCTTTTCCCAAGCCTGCATAAACATTAAACCGGAGATAATGAGCACAAGCAAAGCCAAGACTAAAACAGCATGCCTTATATTATTTTTTAACCTTTTAGTTTTTTTGTTTTTGCCGCTCATTACAACTCTCCTCAAATTTTTTATGCTTCCTGCTTCTTTGACTTTTTAGGAACAAGTGCAACAACTGTAAGAACAGAAATAACCATAAGAGCAGCAAATACATAAACAGTGTTGCTGTCGCCGGTATGCGGATTCTTGTCAGCGATAACTGAAGAGTTAACAACTGCAGCATAAGGACCGAAGCCGTTTGCCTTGAAGCTGAGGTGATATTCACCGTTTACTTCTTTTACGGTTGCACCGTCAACATATACCCAGCCGTTATCTGTAAGATACATAAGACCTACAAAGTTTTTGAAGGTATCAGATGAAATAACAAGGTCGATAAAGCCGTGATTACCGTGCTCCTTACAACCTTCATACTTGACATTGAATAAATCACTTACTGAAAGATTTGTTTCAGGGATACCGAGCTTCTTTGAAATGCTGCTGAAATTTTTGCATAATTCAGTAACACTTTTGCTGCCTGAAATATCGTTGTATGCTTTTTCAAGTAAATCTGCTTCCTTATCGGATAAGCTGCTTCTGTCAGCATAGGAAGTGATAACAATCTTTGCTGTACAACTGCTGTTTCCGGGGGTAGCGTCTTCAAGAACAGGTGCTTTGTTGTTAGAAGGGCTCTGAACAAACTCACCTACTGCTGCAAGAGAGCTGAAGCTCATGCAAGCGATAAGAAGAACCATCATTAAAACTGCTAATACTTTTTTCATTTTTATATCATCCTTTCAAAATAATATATAAATTAATCTATTATTGAATATCCGAATCCGTCCATACGGTCAAGAAATTCATTGCCGAGCTTTCTTCGGATATATTCAATCGCTTTTTCTGTTTCAGGTTTTCGTGTTGTTGTATTATGACAATCGGAGCCGAGAAAACAGACGATGCCTTTGCGAAGATATTCAATTGCCTTTCTCCGCGATGTAAAGCTGTCGAAGGAAGCTGTGTTGAGCTGCATAAGAGCTCCGCTTTCCCTCAGCTTCAGAATTGCCGTTTCATTCTGATATTTAAGATATCTGTCTATATGTGCAAGGACAACGGTAGCTTCACCCGAAAAAACTATCTCCGCAACCTCATTAACGGTATGTGCCGTCCATTTTGCCATGGGCATTTCAAGAAGCAACAGATCAGTATTTTCTATACAAAGCTTACTGAGTTCCGAAAGATTTGAAATGCCGGGATAATAGCATACCTCTGCACCGAGGATTATACCGGGTAAACCGGAGGGCATTTCCTTAATCAAAGAGTTATATGCATTTTCTCTTTTTTTCAGGAACTCCTCAACAGTATTACTGTCGGCATAAAAATGAGGAGTTGCAACAACCTTGTCTACACCCTGCCGGGAAAGCATTTCCAGCATATCAAAACTTTCACGGACATTACGGCTGCCGTCATCAATTCCCGGAAGTATATGACTGTGCCAATCAATCATACGTCTTTTACCTTGCCGGGAGTTTTGTCTTTTTTATAATAATTACCGTATTTATAATAGCTTTTCTTTTTATATTTACTGTATGAGCCGTCGTTACTTCTTGACTCATTCATCACGAAGCCGAGAATGTTTACATTGGAAAGCTTAAGCTGTCTGAAGCAGGCTTCAAGCTCCTTTTTTTCAGTGTATTCTTCACGGACAACCACTATCATACCGGTAATTAAATTTGAAACCGATAAGGCGTCGGAAACAATATTTACGGGAGGAAGGTCTATTACAATGTAATCGAATTCTTTTTTTAATTCGTCAAGAATTGCCTGCATTCTGCCCGAGCCTAAAAGCTCTGACGGATTCGGAGGAATTGCCCCCGACGGGATAATATAGAAATTTTCAAGAAGAGATGTAGAAAAAACTTCTATGTCTATATCATTCTTTAAAAGAAGATTTGTAAGTCCCGGAGTGCTCTTGATGCGCATTTTTCTTGCAACAGAGGGAAGTCTCATATCACCGTCTATCAGAACAACCTTGCTGCCGTTTTCTGCAAGAACATAGGCAAGATTTATGGCGGTTGTGCTTTTACCCTCACCTCGTGTAGAGCTTGTCACACCGACAACCGGACACTTTTCACCCTCCGGAAGAGTGAAGCTCAGATTGGTTCTGAGAAGCTTGTACTGCTCAACAGCCGTAAACTTCAGATTTTTATGAAGCGTGCTTCTGCTTTCTGCAAGTGCAAAGGATTCGTCTTCATTTTTCTTTTTGAATAACTTTTTAAATAAATTCATTTTCTGACTCGCCCCCTTTGATTATTCCTTTTTCTTGTGACTACTGTAATAGTAGTATCCGGATTGCTTTGAACCCGACTGCAAAAGATTGGGGATTTTTGCCAGAATGGGATATTCGTAAGTCTGGATAACATATTCTTCATCGTGAATTGTATCGTCAAGCACCGCAACAAGGGTAAGTCCCATTACAGCAATGACCGCACCCGCAAGCATACCTATAACCGTATTTTTTGTTATGCTGGGCGAAACCTTATTTTTATCAGGAACCGCTGCATCAACAACCTCCATTGATGCACCGTCGATAATTTCAGAAATTCTTACAGGCAGAATTTCAGCAATACAGTTTGCGATTTTTGCAGCCTCATAGGGATCCTCTGTTGTTACGGTTACCTTCATAATTTCTGTATTATTGGAAAGCGAAGAGCTCACCATTTCTGACAAAGTTTCATAATCGTAGGAAAGGCCGCTTTTTTGGATTACACGCTCCAGAGTGGTTCTGTTGTTGAGAATTTCTCCGTAGGTCTTTACAAGACTCTGAGCAGCGGTAATTTCCGACGAGCTGATGCTGAAGCTTGTGTTTCCGAGGGAAAAAGAACTGTTATTTACATAAAGCATAATGGAAGATGAATACTTTGGTGCAACCATAAAGGCAAAAACCGAAAAAGTAAGTATTCCGACCAACAATGCTGACACACAGATTATCCACGCCTTCTTCCACAGATATTTAATTATATGCAGAATATCAATGGTAGAATATTCCAAGGGATTATTGCTTTGCTTATCCATAACCGATTTCATAACTCCTTAAATCAAAATGTCACACAAAAATAAACCTCAGATACACATCATATGTAAATCAAGGCATAGTTAAACGAAATAATTATACAGCAAAAAGTTCACAACTGCAACACTTTAATAAAAAATTATATTAATATTTTTTAAATACAACACATTTCAGCTTCTTCCCTTGCTGAAATGCAGCTCCTTCATTCCTTCCACCTCATCGCATACTGCTTTAAGGCTACAGGTATCGCAATCAAAATTCACACTATTCATAACATGGTTAAGAGTTTCAGTTATATCCCCTGTTTTCCGTGCAAGGTCTTCGAGGTATTTATAATCAACGCTTTCTTCTGTTATGTAGATTGCTCTTACTGCTTTCACCTTAGGAATTTCTTTACACTTTCCGATATAAAGACTGCCTATCTTTGCAAAATCAACACCCGCCCTTACTGCACTTTCAGCAACACGGACTGATTCTTTATGAGAACGGGAGGTTGTTCTTATCATATAGCCTTGCGGAAAATGATGATATTTTACATAATCAACCTTTTTTATAAGCTTGTAAGTCTCCTGCTCATCGTCACAGGGCTCAAGCTGCACTATGCAGATACGTGCAAATTTACGGCTTTTGTCTATGTCGGCGAGATTGTCACCAACCACAGTTATTCCTTCGGTCACCTCTGAGGTTGTAACAAGATTGAAGCCCACACCGTCAAGCTCAAAGGCAGTATCACGCTGAAGGATAACCTCACTGAAGCCTGTATCCTTCCATGAGTTTTCCTGCAGCTGAAGAAAAGTCTTTTTTTCAGACCTTCCGACAAGCTCCGTGACCTCATTGATAATTGAATCAAAAAAATTCATTACAGCTTCTTATCCTTTTTCATTTTGTCATAGCGGTTTTTCCAAAGCCAATCATACACAGCTCTTACAAGCTTCATATCAAGATTGAACCAGTAAACAGTAAATGTAAGGATAAAAAATCCGACAAGTATACCGAGTATAATCAATACAGCTTCCATCTTATTTCACCTGTGCAAGACCTTTCTGACGTGCATATTCAGCTGCACCTAAAGCACCCATAAGCTGAGGGTCTGTTGAAAGCTCAACAACCTTGATTTTGAGCACCTTTTCAATGGCAGCCTTAAGACCGTCATTTTTAGCACATCCGCCTGTGAGAGTGATGCTGTCTGTTGCGCCCGCTTTTTTAGCCATAACAAAACAACGCTTTGCAACGGCAAGCTGAATACCTGCTGCGATTTCATCCATGGGCTTTCCCTCACCTACAAGAGAGATAACCTCACTTTCAGCAAAAACAGTACACTGTGCAGTAATGGGAATAGTGTTCTTTGCCTGAAGAGAAAGCTTTGAAAATTCGGGAAGTGACATTTCAAAGGCGTTTGCCATAGCCTCATAGAATCTGCCTGTACCCGCTGCACATTTATCGTTCATTGCAAAGTTTTTAACTGTACCGTCTGTGTCAATTGCAATACCCTTTACGTCCTGACCGCCGATATCAATAATAGCCTTGACCTCAGGATTAGTAACGTGAACACCCATAGCGTGACAGCTGATTTCCGAAATATTTTCGTCAGCAAAGGGCACCTTGTTTCTTCCGTAGCCTGTACCGATGAGATATGTAAGCTCTTCCGCCTTCTCAAGTCCGTCAACCTGAGCAATCGCATCGTCAAGAGCAATCTGTGCGCTCTGAACAGGGTTGATTTTACTTCTGTTTGTAACGTTGGCAACAATTTTGCCGTTTTCGTCAAGTATCACACATTTAGTGTAGGTTGAACCTACGTCACATCCGCCAAAATATTTCATAACTAATTCTCCTTTACCAAGCTAAATCGTCTTCAAAATCTAAAAGTGATGCATCAACAGGCTCTTCCTGGAGCACTGTCTGCATATATTTGTTTACCTGATCACGCATTTCTCTTCTCGAGATTGTACGGGGGTCCATAAGGTCCTGACGTACCCAGATGAAATTTATACCTCTTTCTCTTGCCTGGTCGTCAAATATGCCCTGAAGGCCATCCATACCCTTGCAGGAAATCTGATCATACATAATTACCGTATCCGCATTGTACTCTTCAACTATACGCCAGAGCTCATCAACAACATTTCTGTATCCGCCCTTCGTATGCTTACGCATAATTGAACGCTGGTAGGTTTTTGCAAGGTCCTTAAGAGACTGCTCTTTATCCTCTGTGTCAATTTCAAGATATGAAATCATTGTTTCCATATCCATAACAACATTCATACCCCAACAATTTTCAAGCCAGTTGGCAAAGCTTGTGTAGTAGTTTGCGGGACACGACCAGACAACTGCTCTGTGACGCATATGCTTTGAAACGGGTGTTTTCTTTTCATATGCCTTCATCATAATTTTGTTTACCTTTTCGTCAACCTTAAGGAACCGTTCATTGGAACCGCCTGAAAGGTTAAAATAGAAAATTCTGTAAAGCCAGAAGGCTGCACCCGTCATCTGAGGATAGGGAGTTTTGTTGATATCCCATTTCTGTCTTTCATATTCGAGCTGCTTGTTGTAATCCTTCATTCTTCGGAAATATGCATCCCAATCGAATTTTTCACCTGTCTGATCTTCAATGAATTTTATGAGGGACTTGATTTCCTCAACTGCATATTCCTGGACATCCTCGCTATCATAACGGAGAGGTACACCGAAAAAGTGTGTAGGAAGATTGATTCTTCTGTCAAGGAAGGATGAGTTCATAATCGAACCGTCACAAGGCATATTTGTTCCGATCATACAGCATCCCATTTTAGGATAGTCATCCTCTATGGCAACGCCTGCCTCAGCGGAAGGAAGAGGACATACATCAGCCGGAACACCGAAGCTTTCAGTAACCTCAAGATATGGAGGTGTAATCTGCTGGTCAACCATTGATGAAAGGAAAATAGGCAGAGTCTGCAGCGGCACGGGAATAAGATTCGGGAAGCCGGTAAAAACCTCGTTGGGAACAATCTCATCCATAAGCACGATTTTCTTTGAAAGCTTGTTGTCCGGATTGATCTTTTCATCAGCGCGGAAAGAGATGTTGATAAGATCCGTAGTATGCTTTATTATCATATTGTAGTGAAGATGCGCAATTCGCAAATGGGGACCTCTAAGTCCGGCAACATGTCTGTCAACAAAAGACGGAGCCGACAGATATGAAGCCATCCAGCGGTATCTCCACAAGCCCTTGACTGTGGATAC
The DNA here is from genome assembly GCA_045613805.1 of Acutalibacteraceae bacterium. Taxonomy (GTDB): domain Bacteria; phylum Bacillota; class Clostridia; order Oscillospirales; family Acutalibacteraceae; genus UBA6857. The sequence continues at coordinate 6,300 of JAZLBS010000041.1, read as the reverse complement.
AGGCGCCTTCAGCACCATTTTTATCATATCCTTCCAGTTGACCATCCAGCGGTAATAATCATACATTGTATCTTTGAAGCCGCGCCATTCTCTGTGCCTGAGTATAGCGGTATGTTCTTTATAGAGTTTACCGTAATTATCCATTATCCCTTGCCTTCCTTTCCTTCTGAATCTTTTTGATTTCAAGACTTTCAACAAAAGCCTGAACACGGGTACGGAGCTGACCTGAAGCCGAAGCTGTATACTGACGGTCAACTGCAGCAGTGGGTACACCGTAATCATTTGTCATTACATAGGACGCCAGTGCTCTTTCGTAGCCCCAGTATTCACAGAATTTCAGCTGCTCGTACATTACTCCGTCTGCATGATATTCTTCAACGAGATTTTTTACATAGTCTCGTCTTTCCTGAACCTTTTCGTGACTCATATAACGGGGACACTGACTTGTTTTAAGATAGTGCATACAAATCTGTGTGAGCACATCCTCGCCCTCATTGATAATGATTTCCTGTCTGCCCGGCAAGGCACCGAAGCAGTATCTGTCAGCTACCACAAGAGCTCCGCTGTCTTCAATCAGTGCAGTAAAATCAGGGTCATCCATTTCCGAGCCTACAACAACAATCTTAGCTCTGTAGTTTTTCTTGGCATCAGGCTCTCTTGTTTTAAGCTCCTCAGCAGTTTCACGAAGTGCGGGAAGAATAAGAGCCTTCGGACAGCAATATGTAATGAGATTGAGAATATGATATTCGTAGCCTGTAATACGGGGATTATCTTCTTTACGGTAGTCCCCTATTTCCGTCATAAGACGGCAGACCTCATTGTGCTCCTCAACAGCCCTCAGAAGAGCTTCATCAGAGGTGTCAATGCCGTAAGCCTCGCTGAGCCTGTCAAGAATTTTTACTCTTGTCTGCTTAACATAATGTCTTACTGTATGCTCCTCTATTTTAAAGGGCATATCAAGAAAGGTAAGGAAAAACTTTTCCTCGGGTACTAAATTAAGAAGCTCAAAGTGTTCGGCCGCTCTGTTCATTTCAGAACAGGTTTCTGACGCAAGAAGGGCATTGAGAAAGTTATATCCGCCCTCTATCGCTCTTTCAAGTATAGCCTTGGAATAACCGCAAAGGAAGTTACTCATATAATATGTAGCGATATCCATAGAGCCTGTACGCGGTGCTCTGAGTCTTACGGAAAAGCAGTTTCCGCAGTTAAGCAATACCTCCGGAATATGGTAACAGGTATAGCCGAGAGCTATGCCTCCGTCTTTTTTTGCCTTTTGCACAAGCTCGTTGTTTGCCTCCTGCAAAAGCTTTTCAAAATCATAAAGATGCTTTAAATCCTTCATAGCCGTCTCCTTACAGTATTTCTAATCTTTCAAGAGCTTCCCTTACGCCGGTTACAACCCGGGAATCATCAGGAAGCTTTGTTATATTCTTACCCTCGATGTCATATATAGCAAGATTTTTGTCGTTTTCAATATAGGACAGAACAGGAATTCCGTTTGTATTTATGTGGGATATTACACTCTCATCGGGTATTCTGTTTACTATTGCACCGATTTTCTTGTACATAACAAGCTCATCGGCAACACTTTTGATGGTAGAGATAACCTGTGTCCCCTTTTTGCTTGCATCGGTAACAAGCAGAAGATGCGTAACCTTTTCCATTACTCTGCGGTTAATCTGCTCAACGCCCGCCTCACCGTCGATGACAACATAATCAAAATCAGCAGAAAGAAGACTGATAACCTCTTTGAGATATGCATTGATTTTACAGTAGCAGCCCGCACTTTCAGGTCTTCCGACGGCAATAAAGGCAAAGCCCTCTGTTTCAACAAGAGCATCAAAGATCCTGTATCTCGCGTCGCCTAAAATCTCGATTGCCGCCCTTGTATTACCTTGCTCAACGGTAGAGACAATTTCTTTTCTTATATCGTCAATTGTTGTCACCGCCTCTATACCCAGTGCCGTAGACAGTCCAACCGCAGGGTCAGCGTCAATGGCAAGAATTTTTTTATCGGGATAGGCTTTTACAAGAAGCTTTACAATAGCCGCAGAAATTGAGGTCTTACCTACACCGCCCTTGCCGGAAAGAGCAATTATGGTTGCATTTTCCTCCAATTTTTTCCATCTCCTTTACAGTTATAACTAACCATGATAATTATATCACAATATACTTTATAAAGCAACCTGAAGCTACAAATATTTACATATATCGATTGAAATAACCGACTTCAGGTGATATAATAGGGATATAGCTTTCAAAAGGAAAAACACAGGAGAAATTTGCAATGAACCAAAAAGATGTTATTGAGTTTTTCGATTCTCTTGCCGACACCTGGGATGAGGGTATGATAAGAGAGAAATGGAAAATCGACTGTATCCTTGATACTGCAAAAATAAACAAAGGCTCGTCCGTTCTTGATGTTGCTTGCGGCACAGGTGTCCTGATCCCCGATTATATAAGCAGAGGAGTTCACAAATGCACCGCTGTTGATGTTTCAGAAAAGATGATTGAAATTGCACGGAAAAAGTTTTCCAAAGAGGAAATCGTTGAATTTCTATGTGCCGATGCGGAAAGCTGCAAATTTAAAGAAAGATATGATTCAGCAGTTATTTACAATGCCTTCCCACACTTCGTGAATCCGGACAGGCTTTTTCAAAACATTTCTCTTTGTCTCAAGGAGGGCGGAAGAATAACGGTAGCTCACGGAATGAGCAGAGAAGCACTTACAAAGCATCACTCGGGCAGAGCAGAAAGGGTGTCAGTTATCCTTCCCGAAGCTTATGAGCTTGCAGAAATAATGAGTTTTTATTTTGACGTAGATACACAGGTTTCAACAGATGAAATCTATATAGTTTCAGGAACAAAAAAAATCCTTATCTGACTGAAAATTCAGATATGATATTTGAGGTGCAATATGAATAAAGTATGGTACAAAAAAACAGCTAAAAAATGGAATGAGGCTCTCCCGCTCGGAAACGGCTTCACAGGACTTATGATTTACGGTTCGTCAAAAAGAGAAAAGCTCTGCTTCAACGACGGAACCTTATGGTCAGGATACCCTAAAAATTACGACTCTCCGTCAAGCCTTGAGCATCTTGAAGAGGTACGCTCTCTTATTTTTAAAGGCAAGAATCACGAGGCGGACAAGCTTTGTGAAAAAGAGCTTATCGGCTTTTACAGCGAAGCATTTATGCCCCTCGGAGAGATGAATCTGCATTTCAGAAACACACTCAGCAAAAACCTTATCCGTTCTCTCGACCTTGCCACGGCTGTTCACAATGTTACTGCTGACGGCTTTTCATCCGAGTGCTTTTCTTCATATCCTCACAAGGTTTCTGTTTACAAAGTAAAAACAGATAAACCCTTTTCCGTAAAAATCACCGTAAAGAGCAAGCTCCGTCACAAGGTGGATTTTGACGGCGGTCTTAATCTTCTTGGTAACGCTCCCGACTATGCCGCACCTCACTATATGAGAGATGAAATATATCCTATCCGATATAACGAGAAAAAAGGTATGGCTTTCTGTCTGCGCACAAAATTTGACACTGACGGTGAAATTGTTCCTGAAAGCAAGGGTGTTACAATTACCGATGCAACTGAGCTCACCCTGTATTTTGTAACCGCTACAGGCTATCTCGGCTTTGACAAAATGCCCGAAACTTCCCGTGAAGCGGTAAAGGAAAAATGCATTTCTGCTCTTAAAAGAATTGAAATGAATTACGGAGAAATCAAAAAGTGCCATACAGAGGATTTCTCTTCTGTTTACAACAAGCAGAAGATTTCCTTTGATGCTGACACGGATATTCCTACAAATGAACTTATAAAACAGGTTCAGGACGGTGCCGACGAAAGAGCACTCAGTGAGCTTTTCTATAACTTCGGTAAATATATGACAATTTCGGGCAGCCGCAAAGGCGGACAGTCTCTCAATCTTCAGGGTATATGGAATGACAGCCTCAGACCTCCCTGGAGCAGTAACTACACAACAAACATCAATGCCGAAATGAACTATTGGGGCGCTTCCCGTGCAGGTCTTTCCGAGTGTATTGAACCACTCATCAATATGGTTTATGAAGCGCTTACCAACGGCAGAAAAACCGCCGAAATCAACTACGGATGTAGGGGCTTTGCCTGTAACCACAATGTTGACCTCTGGCGTAAGACTCCTCCTGTTCAGGGCTGTCCGAGCTATATGTTTGCTCCCCTTTGCGGTGTATGGCTCGCCAATGAAATCTATACCCACTATGAAAACGGTTTTTTAAACGAATACGCAGATAAAATCAATGAGATTGTTACAGAAAGCGCAAGATTTGCAAATGATTTTCTTGTTCTACACGACAGCTTTTATGTAGTCTGCCCCTCAACCTCACCGGAAAACACCTTCACAAAGGACGGAAAGAGATGTAAGCTCGACTATGCTTCTGCTTTCGATATGGCTCTTGTCCGCCAGGTGTTCAATAACGCTCTTAAAATCACAGCGGATGAGGAGCTCAGAAAGCAGATAAGTGAAAAGCTTCCCCTTCTTTATCCCTATAAAAAAGCTGCTCAGGGAATTTCCGAATGGCACACAGACTTTGAAACACCCGAAAAAGGTCATAGACATTTCTCACCTCTTTACGGCTTTTATCCCGGCAACACAATCGGTTATAATGCCGACAGAGAAAAAACAGAATGGGTGGACAGCCTTTTCAAGTTCAGACTTGCGAATTCAGGTCAGCACATCGGTTGGTCTGCAGCCTGGGCTATGTGCCTTGCCTCAAGGCTCCGTGACGAAAAAACTCTGCAGACGGTCATACGCAATCTTCTCCGTTTCGCAGTCTTCGACAATCTTTTCTGTGTACATCCGCCTCACTATTTCCAGATTGACGGAAATCTCGGCTTTATTGCCGGCATAAACGAGATGCTTATAACAGAAGAAAACGGAATTATTGAGCTTCTGACAGCCTTGCCCGAAAACTACAGAAGGTCAGGCGAAGTAAAGAACATGGTGGTCAACAAAGCAAAGATAAGCTTCAGGTGGGCAGACGGACTTATTACTTATGTTGAAAGCGATGTACCTGTTAAAATAGCAGATAAAAACCTGTCAGCCACCGCAGAAAAAGTGAACATAACTATATAATATCAAACAAGTCTCCCAAGGCAGCTGAAGCCTTGGGAGACTTGTTTATATGTCTTGTATTATATAAGTCTTGCAATTAAGAATTTTCTGTTTTGCAAATCTGACCTGCTGACCAATTGAATAAAAACTCTGACATTTCGGAAAAATCAAAGTCTGTGCCATTTTTCAAAGCCTGAAAACGTTCAGCAATCCCCCGTTCATCATCAGACAGATAATCGGACAAATCCTTCTGTCGTCTGATATATTTTCCCGTTTCTTTAAAGCAGATTGCCTGAATAACAAATGAAGCCGATTTATACAGTGCCTTTAAGATTTCTTCGCTCTTTTCGTGAAGCATATTATGAACGCATCCGTGAAAGATATTGCAAGCACCAGTTTTGATTGCTCTGTTCACAGCGTTTTCGTCAACAAGAGTTAAAACTTCATCAAGACTTCCCTTAATCGGTGTGGTGTCATGGCAAAACTGAAATAGGTCAGATGGCTCCCAATTCATAATATCGTCTTTACCTGAGAGAAAACCACAAATAAGTTCTCTGTGCGGAAGAGTATCCAACATTTTGTTATAGGTTTGAATATCCATAGCAGACAATTCATCTAAAATTACAACAACATCAATATCGCTTGTTTCTGTTGCTTCGCCACGACCATAACTGCCTTGCAAACCGACAAACCATACACGGTGTTCAAATGTATGATTTAAATTCTGTAAAAAGTCATTCATCCAAGTAGTAATATCCACCATTCAAATCACCTCATTAACTTCAAATTTTCTGACAAAACATTAACTGCATATATAGATTATGATTTTTTCTGATATATAAAGTAGCAAATCCAATAAATTATCACAAGAAGGCAGACAGAATATGCTACCCATTTTGCTGCTTCGTGAATACCTATAAATGACAAAACAATTACTGCAGCACCTAAAATGAATGTATATACAGCAAATGCGGCACTTTTTGCCTTATGAATAATCGAAATATTTCTTTCATCTGTTTCAATTATTTGTTGTTTTCTGATTGTATCTTCATCTTTTGTAATTATACGATAATTTCTGATACGGACAAGTCCCATTAATATCATCATAAAACCAAAGGTCGAAATAAAATCATTCTCTGTTTTAGTTATAAATGTTCCAACTATAAACATTACTCCAAGTACTATATACGTAATTGCAA
>JAZLBS010000040.1:0-51084 GCA_045613805.1 Acutalibacteraceae bacterium | reverse complement strand
GGTGACTTTAATATTTTCAGTTATCCCCACATCTCATATGTCATAATAATATTAAGTTCACACGATTGGAGAACTCCTTATAATTTTTTGTAGAATGGAGGTCGGCTTTTAATTAAGTCGGCCTCCGATTTTGGTTTATTGAAAGGAATATATTATGTCAAATTTTATTGAAGAGTTTTATTACGGTAATCACGAGCCACAGGAAATGAACACATTTCTTACATCAAAAGTGAAGGCAAATCATCAGAAGCTTACGGATAAAGAGGAAACAATAAGAAATATGCTTTCCGGTAAAGATCTGAAGCTTTTTGAGGAATATGTTGAACTGCAACGTGACTTCATATGTGTTAGCTGTTCTGACAGTTTCATCAGTGGATTTAAATATGGGGCAAATTTTACATATGACACATTTGTCGATAATTGAAATTTTTCAGTTATCCCCACACCTCATCTGTCATAATAATATTGTACGTTAATAACACGTATGGAGTAGTTTTGTGTATTTTTCATGGCTGAGGAGAGAATGTCAAGGCGTTCTCTCACTACTCTTAAAGAAAGGAATTAAAAAATGAAAACAAGATATTATTATCAGGCAGAGGTTCTTGAACTCGAGTATACGGATAAGTTTCATGCTTATCTTGAGTTTGAAAGTGTTGAAGCAGGTCTTAGATGTGAGATAACATTAGCCGAATCCGATGGAGACAATGAGTTTATGATTGGTGCTATAACATCACCTGACTATGACATAGAATCATTACATAATTTTGCCGAAAATATGTTAAATAACGCTGCCTATTGTAAGGAGATATGGAGAAGACGAACAAGAGAAAAGAAAATGAACGCTGCTCGATGAGCGGCGTTTTTTCGTTTATGTGATAACCGTATCTTTCATAATATTTATATAACACAAGACAAACAGAGTACTAAAACAACACAAAATTTATTATGACAAAATACAATAAAACACTTTGCGATTGCTCGCATGAGAAAAGGAGAAACCGACGATTACGGTAGTGTCTGACCGTGATGTCCGCCAGCTGGGCGATGCTTGAAAGCATCAGGAAATATCAGCCTTTGACAGTTTAGCGATAAATATAAAGGAAGGGGAATACTTATGGCTAAAAGAAAACGCCGTGAGAGCGTAACTCATAAAATAATGAATCGTGTTATAGAGATTCAGAATGAAAAGACGCCGCACGACTTATCTCGTAAAAACTATATCCGCAATACAAAGAGGTACATAAAATTCTGCAGAGAAAAATATGACTGCAGAGGTTTCGAGTCTTGCCGTGAGCATATACAGGATTATTCTGATTATTTACAGGAGCAAGGCTATTCACCTTCGACGATTCATACATATATCGCCTCTGTTTGTTCCACTTTTAATATACCCATGGAAGAAATTCAGAAGCCTATCCGTCATATAGGTGAGTTTACAAGAGGACGTAATAACACCGTCAATCATACCAATCAGGATTTAAATGATCCGGAGTATGCATCCGTCGTAGAGTTTCAGAAGCGAGTCGGAATCCGTAGGGCAGAGCTTGCTAATTTGACTTCAGACTGCCTTGTAATAGATGAATCGGATGAATGGGCCGTACTGGTTAAAAATGGCAAGGGGCATAAAATTCAACTGCAGAGACTGAACAGTACAGAAGATTTAGAATTCATCAGACCTTATTTTGAAAATAAAGCACAGGGTGAATTAATATTTACTGATAAAGAAATCAATAATGATCTTAACTTTCATAAATTACGAGCCTTATCGGCTCAGGATTTTTATAATATCAGTCTGAATAGGTTGATGTCAGATCTTGATTTTGAAAAGCAGATGCTTGATGAAATTCAAAGACGTTGGAATAAGTACAACTTAAATAAAGATACGGGAAAGCCTAAACCTTTTAATCCTGATAAGTTTAAAGGTTGGTATGTAACGAGGGGAACTGTCCGAAAAGCAGCTCAGGAAAATAATAAACCTATCAAATATCATAGGCTCTGTGCATTATATACTTCACTAATGAAATTAAGCCATTATCGTCTAAATGTCTGTATAGAAAATTATCTCGTATGTGATACCTCTATTTAACAATATGAAATCACAAAGAGCATTTTTCAACCACTTAGCTCCGTATACTACGCTATAGTGAGTCTTACAAATTTGGACTGTCTGATTAATTCAGACAGTCCGTTTTACAGCAATTTTTTCAGTTTATAGAAGGTAGAGCGTCCGATGTTCAAAGCTTTAATGGCTTCCTTTTCTTTAATGCCCGGATGATCTCTTAAATATTCAAGACACATCTGTTGTTTCTCTTTAGGAGACATTTTACCGTCTTGCTTTCTTCTTTTGCTATAGTGATTTTTGTTACGTGCCTTCTTTGCTTCTGCCTTTCGCTCTTCACTAAAACAGCAGTAGCTTTGTTCAATGTCATCGGGAGTGAAACATAAGAGTTTAGCAATTTTTTCATTAGAGAATCTGTATATCTTATCGCTTTTATATACGTTCAGCACCGTTTCCACCATTTCATCGTAATAACTTGAATCAACATACTTTTTACACCACTTGATAGCAGCTCTGTCAGATTCGCCCTTGTACTTGAAAAGACTTGCCAAAATGGTGAAAAACATATTTCTTGACACAAGACAGCCTTTATTTCGGATGAAAAAGTTATGTAGGTCAAGAATAATATTCATTGTCCTGTTTTCGGGTTTGTAACCGTCATAAAGGCGAAGATGCTCAAAAGGCAAAGCCTTGTCACAGTACACATATGACTCTAAATCATCCTCAGAAAACATAGCACTTATGCGTTCATCGGTTTTCTCTGATATATATTTCCGAAATTTTTCTGCCGTGTTTTTTCTTTTATTGATTTCCAAAAGCTTTTCTGCTATTTTTCTGTTCTTGGCAGAAATGTTATCTTCGGAAAGATATTCTTCTAAAGTTGTATTGCCTAAGCTTTCAATGAATTCTTTTTCTAATTGTTTATTTTTCTTTCTTGTTTCAAGACCTTTTTTAGTTATTCTTTTATAGTGATTATCTCTGTATTCTTTTACCTCGTCAGGGGAGAGCAGACACCAATCAAGGCGGTGTATATCTGTATTATTACAGTCTGTAAGCTTGAATAATCTGCCTTTTATAACCTCGTCCTTCAGATTAAAACTGCAAGGGCATCTGAACTGATGCGATATGGGTGATCCGCTAAAGTCTCCGCCTAATCTTGTTATCATAGAATCCGTGTATCTTTCACGGATTTCTTCTTTATCTGCTGTTATTTCATCAATCAGCCAACAAGCATGAAGACCATGACCGCTCAGCATTGCGTAGTCAGGGAACTGCTCTTCTGTGAGTTTAAGAACATCTTTCAAGAATGATATCACAGCATTCAAATTAGCCTCGTCAGCATTTATACCGATGTCATCTATGTCGATATATATGCATCTGACTGCAGTTGCACTGTCATTATCAATCCAACCCTTGAAGCTGGCGATATGATAGAACACAGTATACTTTTCTTCGGATAAGCAACAAAGAGCATTGATATATTTCTCACGGTTAAACTTGATATTTGTGTATGTACCTGTTGCTTCATCTTTTACATAAATAAAATAATCGGGACCTGTTATTGGTGTAACAGTATTAAGGAAGGCTTTTAGTTCTTCGTTATCAGACTTGCAGTTTGAAACAATAGCCTCAATGTCTTTCTCTAACCAGAATTTGTTTGTTTCTTCTTCGGGCAAATCCCAGATATAGTCAGGGATACTTTCTTTCAATCTACCCATAAAATCTCTCCTTTGTAAAAATATTTGTACTATAAGTATGAGAGATTTGAAGTGAAAAATATTTTCTCTCATAAGTAAAATTTTTCACTTTTTGCCCGTAGAAAAACAATAATTGGCGGTTATACCCTGCAGAATCAAGGGGATAACCGACCAATTATGAGGAGATTTTTTATCTGAAAGCTTAGGTTAAAATATGAAGTTTTAATTTAGTAATATAAACTATAATTAAGATGGTTTCGAAAAATACTCTTGCTACATTACAGATGCCTTGTTGTTGCAATTTTACTTTTCACAAAAATTACACATTATAAATGTAAAATACAAAGATAAAATGGGTATATGTTTGTATATTAAAATTTCTGTTGAAACTGAGGTGTAGAAATGGATAATAAAATACTTATAGTTGATGACGATAAACGACTTAACGGTCTGCTTGAGGATATATTTATCACTGAAGGATACGAAGTTATTTCGGCATATGACGGAGAAGAGGCTGTGGCTGTACTGGATAAAAATCCCGAAATACCTCTTATCATACTCGACGTTATGCTTCCTGAGATTGACGGTTGGCAGGTGCTTTCTTACGTGAAGGAGCACTATGATTCAAAGGTAATTATGCTTTCGGCTCTTTCCGATGAATACAGTGAAGCCAAGGGACTCAGAAACGGTGCAGACGATTATGTTATAAAGCCCTTTAAGAGAGCTGCCCTGGTTGAAAGGGTGAAAAAGCTTATGTCAGGCTTTCATAAAGAGAGCAGCAGTGAGCTTATCTGTGAAGAGCTCAGGGTGCTGCAGAAGGAGATGAAGGTGATTTTATACGGGGAGGAAATAAAGATTACTCACAAGGAATATCAGCTTCTCCTCTTGTTTATGAAAAACAGCAGAATCGTTCTGGAAAGAGATATGATACTCGGAAAAATATGGGGTGTGGAATATTGCGGTAATGACAGAACAATTGACACCCATATTAAAATGCTCAGGCAGTCTTTAGGTGATTACGGAGACAGAATAAGAACTGTCAGAGGTGTCGGCTACTGCTTCGAAGGGGAGGTAAATGAGATATGAAATTCAGCTTCAGATGGAAGGTTATAGCGGCGTTTCTTGCTATTGTTTTCGTGTCTATGATAGCTCTTACTGTTATGAGCTCGGTGCTTCTCAAACCGGTGTTTGTCTCCAACTCTAAAAAAATGATGTTGGATTATACCAATAAAATATCAGTTACCCTTACGGATGAGCCGGAAAGGGTGGAAGCTGTTCTGGAAGAGCTTAACCTTTCTTACGGAATAAGAACGTATATCGTGGATGAAAAGGGTGTTATCAGATATTCATATCAGAAAAATCAGACTAATATACAGAAGCCAAGATACAAACGTCATATAGAGCTTTATGATAAAAAAAGGACAGAAGATAATTATTATTTTAAAGAGCTTATCGATAAAATCGATAATGTCAAAAAGATAATCTATGTATCAAAGGTTGAGGATTATTATGTTGTAATGAACAAGGCTGTCAAAGGTATTGAAGAGGACATAAAGATCGTCTCCATATTTATTATGATTATGGGGTGCAGTATAGCTGTAATAGGTACGGCGGTTTGGAGCGTTTTCGCTAAATCCTTTACGGATGCTATGAAAAAGATGAGCCGCATAACTAAAGAAATGTCTGAGCTTAATTTTGAGGAAAAAATAAATCATAAAAGCAAGGACGAGATAGGTATTCTTGCCGATTCCATTGACACCTTGTCTGATGAGCTGAAAAACAGTATAGAGGAGCTTAAAAAGGATATCGAGCACAGAAAAAGATTGGTAAGAGACATTTCTCACGAGCTTAAAACTCCAATTACTACTGTTAAGGGATATTTAGAAAGCATACAGCTTATTACAGAAGATAATGAAAGATTGCAGAGATACTGCAGAATCGCCAATGAAGAATGTGATGAAATAAATTCCTTGGTGGAAGAAATGCTGGATATGTCCCGTATGGAGAGTGAAGAATACATTTGTGATAAAGAAGCAGTAAGCTCCAAAGACATAGAGCAGATCCTGAAAAATAAAATTGAAGCGGAATATCCCTCTCAGAAAATCTGCATGAGCTTTGAAATCGGTGAGCTTATGTGTAACAGTGTTCTTCTTTCCAGAGCAGTTATGAATTATGTTAAAAATGCCGTCAAATACGGTGAAAAGGATAAAGTAATAATTGTTTCGGGAGCACTTTACGATGGCAGATATGTGTTCAGTGTAATGAACGAAGGTGCTGCAATTTCCGAAGATGAAAAGGCTATGATTTGGGATCTCTTTTATAAAAACGATAAATCACGAAGAAGAGACAGCAGTCACGGCATAGGTCTGGCTATGGTAAAGCGTATCGCTGAAATTCATAACGGTGATGTTGGTGTGGAAAGCAAGGACGGAAAAAACAGATTTTATTTGTCTGTTCCGCTGAATAAATAAAGTTTTTTACATACAGTTTTCACAAAACGGCAATATCATACAGAAAGTCAGAAAAGCAAAGGAAGTATTATTTTTTATGAGTTATCAGTCATTCACATTTTTACTCTTTTCGGCGGCAGTTGTGTTTGTTTATTATGTACTGCCGAAAAAATGTCAGAAATATGTACTGCTTACGGCTAATGTAGCTTTTTATGTGTGTGCGGGAGTTAAGTATGTACCTTTTTTATGTGCCACACTTCTGACAAGCTATTTTACAGGCAGAGCAATAGGCGGGATTTACGAAAAAGAAAAGCTTCTGCTGTCGGAATGCTCTGTACCTGCTGAGAAAAAGCAGGTTCGTGCTGAAAGTAAAAAGAAGGCAAAGAACAGACTTATACTTTCTTTTATTATAATTGTCGGTCTGCTGGTTGTCTGTAAATACACGATGTTTATTCTGAATAATATAACAGCTGTATCCGGACTTCAGATTCCTGAAGGCTTCAGTATGATAGTTCCCATCGGAATATCATTTTACACATTTATGGCTGTAAGCTATGTGCTCGATATTTTCTGGAAAAGATACAGTGCGGAAAAGTCATTTTTTGACTATGCTTTGTTTCTTACATATTTTCCCCATATTGTACAGGGCCCCATAGGAAGATATAACAGATTTAAAAATCAGATAGTGCCTGAGGGCGTGTCCTTCGATCCTGTAGTAGTTTCACAGGGTGCTCAGCTTCTTTTATGGGGACTTTTCAAAAAGCTGGTAATTGCTGACCGTCTGAATATTTTCGTCAGTGATATCTACTCTCACCACGGAGAATACAAGGGTGCGATTCTCGCTTTGGCGACAGTTCTTTATTCCATACAGATTTATGCAGACTTTTCGGGCTGCATTGACATCGTAAGCGGTGTGTCAGAAGCTTTAGGAATAAAGCTCGATAAAAACTTCAACCATCCCTATTTTTCCAAAAATATACCGGAGTTCTGGAGAAGATGGCACATCTCTCTCGGTGAATGGTTCAAGGATTACATCTACTATCCCGTTTCTGTGAGCAAGATAGTCAAGAAGGTAAAAAAGAACAGTAAAAGCCAGAGATTTACCGAGCTTTTTGCCGCCTGTCTTCCCATTTTTGTGGTGTGGATGATAACAGGTATATGGCACGGTGCCGCATGGAATTATGTGGCGTGGGGTCTTTACTATGCAGTTATTATGATTGTGTCTGTAATCTTTGAGCCTGCAGGTACAAAAATGAAAAAGCGTCTGAGCATAAATGAAGAAGTTTTTTCCTGGAAGCTTTTTCAGATGGCGAGAACATTTGTTATCTGCAGTATAGGCAGAGTCTTTTTCAGAGCTGACGGACTTAAGGCAGCTCTTATCATACTGAAAAATATGTTTACGGGTATTCAGATGGGTCAGGTGGCTTCAGATGAGCTTTTCACCCACGGACTTAATGTGTTGGAGTTTGCTTTTGTAATTCTTGCCATAGGTGTTCTGTGGGCGGTGGATATGCTCCAGGAACGCTTTCACGTCAGAAAAGAGCTTCAGAAGCAAGGGATAATTTTCAGATGGATTATCATTTTTGCGGGTATTTTTGCTCTTCTGGTTTTCGGTGTCTACGGACCCGGATACGATGCGAGCAGCTTTATATATGAACAGTTTTAAAAAGAAAGGACTAAAAAACAATGAACGAATTAAAAGAACTTCTGAAAGCAATGTATCCTGCTGTCAATTTTGACAACGAAAAAAATCTTTATGATGACGGAATAATCGACTCCGTTCACGTGGTTACTATCATAGCCAAAATCGAAGAAGCCTTTGATATTTCTGTAACTATGGAATACATTCAGCCGTCATATTTTCAGTCCGCCGAGACTATGTGGGAAATGATAGAGGAGCTGATGTAAGATGAAAAGCAAGAAAAATCTGATTTTTTTGATTGCAGGTCCGTTACTGTTTTTACTTTGTTATCTTTTTCTTCCCGAAAGCCTTTTCTCCACAGCTGAGGCAAGAGGTGCTGTCGGTACCGTGGTATGGATGGCATTGTGGTGGGTTACCGGTCCGATAGATTATGCAGTAACTGCATTTTTACCTATAGGAGTGAATGCACTTTTCAGCTTTGTTCCGATGGCAGAGGTTATAGCAAACTATGCCTCTGAAACCATTCTGCTGCTTTTAGGTGCATCTATACTTAATGTTTCCTGGGAGATTACAGGTCTTGATAAAAGAATTGCCGCCAAATGTCTTTCAATGGTCGGCGGTAAGCTCAGCACACAGATAGTTTTCTGGTTCCTGCTGTCAGCAGCACTTTCGTCAATTCTTCCCAATGCGGTGGTATGTGCCACTATCACTCCTATCGCTGTGTCGATGCTTAAATTTATCGGCGAAAAGGATATTTCTGAGAGTAAAAAAGGCTCACTTATTCTTCTTACCATAGCTTATGCAGCAGGTGTGGGCGGTCTTGCCACACCTTTGGGCGGTGCGATGAATCTGGTAACGGTAGATTACATAGAGCAGCTTACAGGAGAGGAATATATGTACACCTCATGGGTTATCCGTTTTCTTCCTGTGATGGTAGTGCTCGTTATCAGTAATATTGCTTTTCTTCTTATCAGACACTGTAAAAAAGGTGAAAGAATAGCCGGCTCCAAGGAGTATTTCAGCGGTCTTTATAAGGAAATGCCCTCCATCACAAAGGAAGAAAAGATTTCTCTTGCACTTTTCGCCTTTGCTACAGTTATGTCCTTCTCAAGAGAGCTTTACAAGGATATCCTTCCCGGTCTCAAGCCGGCTTATGTTTTCGTCATCTGTGCTATACTTTCCTTCCTTGTCAAAAAGAAGGACGGCGAAAGACTGATGAGATGGAAAAATGTTCAGGGTAAAATTATCTGGGATTTAATATATATTTTCGCAGGCGGTATGGCTCTGGGTACTCTTATTAATAAGAGCGGTGCGGCACAGGATATCGGTGCAGCGGTTTCATCGGCAAATCTCGGTGAAGGATTCCTTCTGATATTCATCATAGTGGTATTCACCATTATTCTCTCCGATGTCACCAGTAACACTGCCACAGCAGCGGTGGCCATTCCTATTGTTATCAGCATAGTAAGCGGTATGGGTAAAAATCCTATTCCTTATGTATACATAGCATCTATAGGCGTAAATCTCTCCTATATGCTTCCCACATCCATTCGTGCCATCCCTGTAGGCTACGGTCTCAAGCCTAAGCTTATGTTTAAAGAGGGTGTCATAATTACTGTTATCGTAATTGCTCTTATGAGTGCTGCCGCTTATGTGCTTCTTAATTACTGGCCCACATTCAGTACAGTATAATCAGAGGTGAAAAGATGTTTAAATCAATTGTTGAGGCTGTCTTTGCTCACGCAGCAAAAGAACCCGGAAAGCTTTGCCTGGCAGATGAAAACCGTCAGGTTACCTACGGTGAATATAAAAAGGAGATCTGTCGTATGGCAGCTCTCCTTAAAGAGCTCGGCATAAAAAAGGATACGAAGGTAGTAGTCGAGGCATCACAGACAGTGAATTTTCTTGCTGTCGAATTAGCCATCCAGCTTCTCGGAGGTGTTTTTGTTCCCCTTGAGCATAACTGTGCCTTTGAAAAAGCGGTAAAAATCGCCGGTGTATGTGAGGCGGCATTGCTGATTACCGAAAAGGAAGCTCCTGATGAATGTGATATAACTCATTTTACAATGAGCGACTTCTGTAAAGCAGTGACAAAGTTTATGCCCTTGTGTAATTATCGCTTTCCTGAAAAGGATGATGTATCTGAGCTTCTATTTTCTACAGGTACCACAGGTAAGGAAAAGGGTATAATAATTACACACAGAAATAATATCGCTCTGGCTGAAAATGTTATTTACGGGGTTAAGCTCCAGGAGGATAATGTGGAGCTTATCCCTTCACCTATGAACCATTCTCACGGTCTGAGAAGATATTACGCCAATATGTATAGGGGTGCATCTGTGGTTTTAGTTTCAAGTGTGATGAACGTGCTTGGCTTTTTCCGTATGATGGATACCTACGGTGTAAATTCTATTGACCTTGTGCCGACAGCTCTTTCCGTTCTTCTTAAGCTTTCGAAAAACAAGTTTGCAGAATACAGTGATGTTCTCCGTTATATTCAGCTTGGCTCGGCACCCTTGGCAGAGAGTGACAAAAAGACTATCTGCTCCCTTTTGCCGAAAACCCATCTTTATAATTTCTACGGTAGCACCGAGAGTGGCTGTATATGTATTTATGATTTTAATGACGGTGTCGATAAGCCTAACTGCATTGGTAAACCTACACATAATGCAGAGATTATTATAGTGAGTGATGACAGAGAGCCTATAAAATCCGATAAAGATAACACAGGTCTTCTCTCCTCAAAGGGAGCTATGAATATGAAGGGCTATTGGCAGGATGAAGAGGAAACAACCAAGGCTCTTTCTTACGGTGTTATCTATTCCAATGATGAAGCTTACATCGATTCTGACGGAGATATTATTCTTCTGGGCAGAAAGGGTGACACCATAAATGTAGGCGGTAACAAGGTTTCACCTGATGAGATAGAGGATGTGGCTAAAAAGCATCCTGATATAGCTGACTGCGGCTGCATCGGTGTAAAGGATGAAATGAGAGGCAGTCAGCCCAAACTTTATGTAAAAATCAAAAGCGGTAAAGCTTTTGATCCTGTTTCGATAAGAGCGTTTATCTCTGCTGAGCTTGAACCCTATAAGGTGCCTGAGCTTATTGAACAGATTGAGGATATACCACGTAGTTTTAACGGCAAGCTTTTAAGAAGAGAATTGAGGAACAGAAATGAAAAACAAAATTAAAGCATTTTTTAAGGTTATAGCTTTCATCGTTATCTTTTTAATCGGTCTCTTTTATGCACAGAATGTTTTAACAGATAAGCAGGGAAAGGATTATCAGAAAATGTATGGCTACTTTCAAGAGCCTGCCAATTCTCTTGATGCGGTTTTTATCGGTGCCAGCACCACTTATTCTTTCTGGAATCCTTTGACTGCATGGACTGAAAAAGGCATTGCTGTATACTCAATGTCAAATGCTTCACAGCCCTTTGAGATTACCCCCTTTCTGATTGAAGATGCAAGAAAAACTCAGCCTGATGCTCTTTATATAATCAATGCAACAAGACCTATTGAGGATGACGAGAACAATGATGTGACAATTTATCGTTTTATCGGCAGTTATCCCTCTACTCTTAACAAATTCAAGGCTCTCAACTATATGTTTACTTTATCGGATACAACTGTTTCAAAGAGATTTGAATATCTGTTTCCGATTATTAAGTTTCACAGCAGGTGGGACGAAATTACCGCTTTTGATTATAATCCCGATAAAGAACCTTATAAGTCAGCAAGCAGATATTCTTCGTATCTGAAAAAGAGTGTTGAGCAGGAAAATCCAGAAATAGATTTTTCTGACTGCGGAGAAATAAATGAACGCATGGGAACTGTTCTTACGGATGTAATGAATTACTGTAAAAATGAAAAAATAAGAACTCTTTTTGTTGTTATGCCTCAGGGTATCGATGATGAAAAGCGTAACAGCAGGCAAAATACGGTTATAAAAACCCTTGAAGAAAACGGCTTTGATGTTCTTGATCTTCGAAAAATGAATGAGGAGACAGGAATTGATTATAAAAGTGATTTTTATGATGACAAGCACGCAAATATTCATGGCTCAATAAAAATTACTGATTATATTTCCGACTATCTTATCGAAAATTACGGCTTTGAAGATAAGAGAGGAAAAGAGGAGTATAGTGACTGGACTGAAGCTGCGGTGAAGTATTATGAAAAGATTTTGGAGTATCTGAACGGAAACGATTATAAATATCTTAATTCTATTAAACAGTGATTTTTTTAGCGGCGGACGTTTTTGTTCACCGCTTTTGTTGTTAATGCAAATATAGAATAAAGTAAAGTTTAAATGAAAAAACACTGGTATTCTATTCGGTTTAATGATATAATACAAATATGTAACGATGAAAATGAATAATATAATATCATGTGTATTCAAAAAATATCGGCTGTTAATTTTGCAGATACTCTTAATAAAATTAGAGGTATACCTGTGTCTGAATATGCTTGTTTTTCATCGGAAAAGTGGGTTAAAGGTGAATGTCCGGAGAAAAGATGAAAGCGGCTCTTATTGCTATTCATAAGAAGGCATAGATGCTTCTGACGTTTTCTAACACTTTTCTAACAAATTTCTATGTTACTGAGTGTTATTGCGTTATATTCAGTATAATTTTATAGCGAAAAAAGAGAGCTTAAGGGGAGAAAACACCTCTTAAACCCTTGAATTTTATAGGGCATAGTTTTCGAGCCCTTCTGCCCCTGCCAAAGTAAAAGTCTTGTAAACACTGCGTTTGCAAGGCTTTTTTCGTTGTTTGAATTCAAAATCAGCTTCCACTGCTGTTAGTACAGATAAATCCGTGTTCACTGTATATAATTACGTTTCTTTTATGTTTAATGTTATTCATTTCTGCAACAAATATAGCTAAAAAACTTGCAGTACACATTGTATAAATTCATTCTGTATGCTATACTGTATCTGATATTATATTCTAAGTGAGAAAAATTATGAAAAATACAGAAAACAGAATGAATGAGCTTATCAGCAAAATGACTGTAGAAGAAAAAGTGTCACAGCTTACAAACAGTACCGCGGCAATCGACAGACTCGGTATAAATAAATACGATTGGTGGAATGAGGCCTTGCACGGTGTGGCAAGAGCAGGTACAGCCACGGTTTTTCCTCAGGCTATCGGTCTTGCAGCAATGTGGGATGATGAGCTTCTTTTTGAAATTGCACAGGTTATTTCTACCGAAGCAAGAGCCAAATATAATAAGGCGGTGAAAGAGGGGAAGCATAAAAGGTATTACGGTCTTACCTTCTGGAGTCCGAATGTCAATATCTTCAGAGATCCTCGTTGGGGCAGAGGACAGGAGACTTACGGTGAGGACCCGTACCTTACATCAATATTAGGTGTTGCCTTTATAAAGGGTCTGCAGAACAACGGTGCGGAGCATTTGCGTACCGCCGCCTGTGCAAAGCATTTTGCTGTGCATTCAGGGCCTGAGGACACAAGACACGGTTACAATGTCAATGTTTCACAAAAGGATTTGTTTGAAACATATCTTCCTGCATTTGAAGCCTGTGTAAAGGAAGCTAAGGTTGAGGCGGTTATGAGTGCATATAATGCTGTTGACGGTGTGCCTTGCAGCTGTAACAGCTTGCTTCTTAATGATATACTGCGTAAAGAATGGGGCTTTGGCGGACATGTTGTTTCCGATTGCGGGGCGATTTACGATATAAAGAAGCACCACCGTTACACAAGCAGCCACAAAGAGTCGGCAGCGCTTTCTCTGCAAAAGGGTTGCGACCTTAACTGCGGTGATATCTATAACTATCTTACGGATGCCTACGAAGAAGATCTCATCAGTGAGGATGATATTGACAAGGCTTTGTACAATACTCTTAAAACGAGATTTAAGCTCGGTATGTTTGATGAAAGCACAGAGTATGACGTAATTGATTATTCGGTTGTTGCTTGCGACAGTCACAGAGAGCTTTCTCTTCGTGCATCCCGTGAAAGTATTGTTATGCTTAAGAACAATGGATTACTGCCTTTGAAAAAAGAAGAAATCAGAAAGGTTGCTGTTATCGGAGTCAACGGTGACAGTAAGGAAGTTCTTTTAGGAAATTATAACGGCTTTCCCGTGGAGTATCATACTGTATTCAAAGGTATAAGTGACTATCTCGGAAATAGTGCAGAGGTTGCTTTTGAGCAGGGCTGTAAATTTTTCAAGAAAAAAAGAAGACTTCTCAAAAAAGCTGTAAGCCTTGCGGAAAGCAGTGATGTTGCCGTTGTCTGTCTCGGACTTGATGCTACTTATGAGGGCGAAGAGGGTGACGCCAATAATCCATACTGCGCAGGCGACAGAAAAACTGTTGAGATAATTGATGCTCAGCTTGAGCTTCTTCGTGCAGTAAGAGAGGTAAATGATAAAGTAATACTTCTTATGTTCTGCGGAGGAGCAGTGACCTTCGGTGAAGCAAAGGAGCTTTCAGATGCTATATTGAACTGCTGGTATCCCGGTGAAATGGGCGGAAAGGCAATAGCTGAGCTTCTTTTCGGAGAATACTCACCGAGTGGAAAGCTTCCCGTTACGGTTTATTCTTCTACAGAGGATTTGCCCGACTTTGACGATTATTCGATGAAAAACCGGACATACAGATACTTCAAGGGCACAACGGAATACCAATTCGGCTACGGCTTGTCGTATACGGAATTTAAGTACGGTGAATTGCAAAGTGAAGAATGTGACGGTAAGCTGAAGATATCTGTTACGGTAAAAAACACAGGTGACTTTGACGGCAAAGAGGTGGTAAGACTCTTTAAATCTGAAAAGAACGCAGTTGATCAGCCTTTAAAGTCTCTTGTCAGATTCAAAAAAATACATCTGAAAAAAGGTGAAGAACAAAGGGTGGAATTTATCCTGAACGCTGATGATTTTACCCACATAAACGAAAAAGGAGAAAAGGAATATCTTTCTTCGGACCGATTTGAAATATTCATTGAAGAATAATAAAAGGAGAAAATTATGCTTTGTAAAGAACATTATGAAAAAATGATTGCGAAGCTTTCGCGCTTTGAAGAAACATTGAATCCCTATCTTTTTAGAAAAATTGAATCTGTTACCGCCACTGCCTTTGTGGCAGATAAGCAGCATCACACCATCCCCGTAAATGAAAGGTTTGAGAAAATCTCAAATGGATGGAGATGGGGCGGTGAGGGTGCATACTGCTGGCTTAAGACAAACTACACCGTACCGGAAGAGCTTGAAGGCAAGGATATTTTTATTATGCCGAAAATGGGCGGATATGAGGCTATGCTCTGGGTTGACGGTGTTCCCTTCGGTACATTTAATACTAAAATCGTTTACACTGCACACGGAAATCATTACTGCGGTCTTATAAAGAAAAATGCCGTGGCAAATGAAAAAATTAATATTGCCATTGAATATTATGCAGGACACGATTACAGAGGCTGCGACCCGTTCTCAAGAGATTTACGTCAGGTAAATAACTATGATTTCACCTTTGAGAGTCTTGATATCTGTGTCAAGAACGAGGAAATAAATCAGTTTTATTTTGATTTGAAAATTGCAGTTCAGCTTGCAACCACTCTTCCGGAAAACAGCTATATGAAAGCACAGGCTGTTAATGCTCTGACCGAGGTGCATAAGCTTCTCTACTATTCTCCCGAAGATGTCAGTCAGGAAGAGTTCTTCGGTGCTATAAGAAAGGCACAGCCTTATCTTACAAGGGTGCTTTCGCTTAAAAACGGCGATGCTGCACCGACTGCAGGTCTTATAGGCCACTCACACATGGATACAGCCTGGCTGTGGCATGTGGATGAAACCATTAAAAAATGTGCAAGAACCTACAGCAATCAGCTTAGCCTTATGCAGCAGTATCCTGAGCACCGTTTTGTGCAGAGCTCGTCCTGTCACAGTGATATGGTGAGAAGACATTATCCTGAGCTTTTTGAAAAAATCAAAGAAAAGGTTGCCGAGGGAAGATATGAGCCTAATGGTGCAGTATGGGTTGAATGTGACTGCAATATAACATCGGGCGAGTCTATGATAAGGCAGTTCCTTTGGGGACAGAGATTTACAGATAAATACTTCGGTTACCGTTCTGATGCATTCTGGCTTCCCGATACCTTCGGTTATTCTGCATCCATTCCTCAGATTATGAAGGGGTGCGGTGTGGATTATTTTCTTACCACAAAAATCAACTGGAACGATACCAATGCTTTTCCGTATAACACCTTCTGGTGGCAGGGTATTGACGGCACGAAGGTATTCTCTCACTTTAATACAAGTCATTCCTGGCCTGATGTAAAAGAAATCCGCGAAAGTCTTACAGACGGTGACCGCCGTAAGGATCAACCTACGGTTACCGATAAGCGGCTTATGGCGTACGGTTACGGTGACGGCGGCGGAGGACCTCAGTTTGAGATGATTGAAACTGCCCGCCGATGCGAAGATTTATTCGATGTTCCCAAGACATACCACACAACCGTAAGCGACTTTATGAAAGACCTTGAAAGCACCTGCGTAAATCCTAATACCTACCGCGGTGAGCTTTATCTTGAGCTTCACAGAGGCACTCTTACCAATCAGCATGAAATCAAATATAACAACAGAAAGGCAGAGCTTGCTTTAAGAGATTTAGAATTCCTGACAGTATGTGAAAGTCTTAAAAAGGATGTTCCTTGCAGTACTCAGGAGACGAACAAGCTTTATGAAACGGTTCTTCTCAATCAGTTCCACGATATTCTTCCCGGCACCTGCATCAACAGAGCCCACGAAGAATGTAAGGCTCAGATGCGTGAAGTAATAAAAGAAGCAAAAGCGCAGATTAAAGCTATTACAGACAGCAGTGAAGACTGCATCAGTATAACAAATACTCTCTCCTTTGACAGAAATGACGTTGTCTTTGCCGAGGATAAAGGCAAGGCTGTTTCCGGTGTTGCTCAGCAGGTGTATACAGCTCTGGACGGCAAGAAAATACGACTTATCGGCGGTGTGAATGTACCTGCATTTTCATCGGTTAAGCTCGGCTTCGGAGATGGTAAAAATGCAGAAGAAAAGTGCTTTGTTTATGAAAACAATACACTTACAACTCCCTTTGCGAAGGTAACATTTGACGATAACGGCTTTATCTCATCTTTTATTGACACTTATGCCGGCAGAGAGCTTGTAAACGGCATGCCCTTCAATACATTTGTAATGGCAGAGGATGTACCGATGAGCTGGGATAACTGGGATGTTGACGCCGACCTTGAAATGAAGCTGAAGCCTTGTGCCGTTCTTCTTGAAAGAGAGGTAATCTCTCAGGGCGATGTAGCATTTATTATCCGCAGTAAATATGAAATCAGTAAAAAATCCACACTTACTCAGGATATGATTTTCTTCGCTTGTTCTCCTGAGGTTCGTTTTGATACATATATGGACTGGCAGGATGATCACCGCTTCCTTAAAACTCTGTTTGATACGGATGTGCGTGAGGATTTTGCAAGACACGAAATTCAGTTCGGTTACTGTAAACGCCCGACCACAAGAAATAACTCTATTGAGCAGGCGAAGTTTGAGGTCGTTAACCACAAATACACTGACCTTTCTGAGCCGGGCTACGGTGTTACAATGATGAACGACTGCAAATACGGTATTTCGGTCAACGGCTCGCAAATCGGTCTTTCTCTCCATAAGGGCGGAAATCACCCTGACTTCAAGGGAGACAAAGGATTGCACCGTGCAGTATATTCCTTTATGCCTCATAATGACGGCTTCTGTGCTGAGGCTGTTGTCAGACCCTCTTATATGCTTAATGTTCCTCATATTGTGTCAGACGGTATTTTTGAAGCCAAGACACTTGTAAGCACAGACAAGGCAAACATTATCGTTGAATCCGTAAAGCCCTGTGAGGATGAAGACAGAGCCTTTATTGTGCGTATGTACGAAGCTGAGGGCACCCGTACAAACTGCACGGTAAAATTTGCTGATAATATAAAGAAATTTGTGTTGACAAATATGCTCGAGGAGGAAACAGGAGAGGTGATTGATTCAAGGGTATTCAATACACAGCTCCGACCCTTTGAAATTGTTACTGTAAAAGCATACTATTAAAAAATAAACGGGTGATTATAATGCCGAAAATTACTACAACAAAAACACATACGAGCGGTATTGCTCTTGGCGGTATCGGTGCAGGAAGCGTTGAGCTGCTGCCTGACGGTGAGTTTCATTATTGGCAGATAGCAAATCCTCCGAGATTTGCAAGAAGAAGCAACGAGAAAAAGACAGACGACGGAGAGGGCAGTACAGGAGCACTGTCCTTTTGGGTGCGTGAAAAGAAGAAAAACGAAAAGCCTGTTATACGTAAGCTCGGTATGAAAACCGATGCAGAGGATTTTACCTATCGGATGTTTGCCTGGAATAAGCCGGTTGAAAGAATTGATTTTGACGGAAGGTTTCCTCTTTGTGATTTGGATTATTTTGACAGTGCATTGAGCTGTAAGGTCAGATTAAGAGCAGTTTCACCCTTTGTACCTCATAATTCAGATATATCGTCAACACCCGGCTTTTATATGGATTTCACCGTGGAGAATCCCACAGATGAAAGCCTTGAAGTCAGTCTTCTGGGTGCACTTGAGCCGAATTTTGCCAACAAAAAGGTAGGCAACAGAAACACTCTGCATACTGTCGGTAACGGATATGCCGTGCATATTGAGCCTGAGAAAAATTCTGACTCTGCTTGCTGCGGAGATGCTTGTCTTTCCGTAAGCGGCGACGGCGACAAGTCATATATAACCGCTGACTATTTCCGTTTTATGAGGGAGTATATCGGTGAATCCAAATTCGGTGTAACTCAGGAATCCTTTCTTTTTAATTTCAGAGAAGAGGGAGTCCTGCCTGACAGCAGCATAGGAAAAAGGCCCGGTATGCTTCCGTTGAATTTTCAACTTCTTAAGGATGACCGTCTTGCTTGTCTTTGCCAGGAGTATTCCCGTTATCCCTTCGGTGCATCTCTTCTTGAAAGAATCAGATACTGCAATCCTGATTTTCTTGGTACGAGAGATGATAAAATTGCGTTTCTCAGCTGCTGCTGTAAACAGATGTTCAGAATGGGTAAAGACTTCGGCTCCTGTGCCTTATGCAGTAAAGTGATGCTCTTGCCCGGGGAAAAGAAGACAGTTCGTTTTGTTCTCTCCTGGTATTTTCCGAATCTTTTCACCTTAAGACACAAAAAGCTCGGTCACTATTATGAGAATCTTTATAAAAACTCTCTTGAGGCCAATAAATTTTTGGTTGACAACTGTGATGACATTTGCGGAAAAGCAGTAGAATTTGCGGAGCTGCTTTATTCTACGAGCCTTCCGTCCGTTTATCCCGACTCATGGTCATCCAATCTTTCTCAGCTTATCAAAAGCTCACATTACATTAAAAACGGAAGCTTCGGCTTGTGGGAGGGCCTTGGTTATTGCGGCTTCCACACTACGGATATTACTTATCACGCCTCCTTCGGATTGATAAATATCTTTCCGGATCTGCAAAAAAAACAGATGAAAATGGGCGCAGAGTTTCAGCGCAAGGACGGCAGAGTGCATCATTTGTTTTTGCCCGGATTTGAAAAGGTAGATAACGGATATGACCGTGTTGATATGAATATGCAGTTTGTTCTGATGGTGCTTCGTGACTATCTTTTCACGGGCGATAAGGATTATCTGCTGTCACTTTGGGATAATGTAAAAAGAGCGATGGATTCCATTGAAAAAATTGATACTGACGGTGACGGCTTGCCTGATTATGATACCCGACGTAATACTTACGATGCGTGGAATTTTTCAGGCGCATCTGCTTATATTTCTGTTTTGTGGCTTTCTGCACTTAAAGCCGCTGCGGTTATGGCTGAAAAAGCCGGAGACGGTGAATATTGCAGCAAGTGGAATGAGCTTCTTGCCAAAGGAAAAAAATCACTTGAAGAAAAGCTGTGGAACGGTGAATATTATAATCTTTGGGTTGACGGCAAAGAAACGGATGAATCGCTTATGACAAACCAGCTTGACGGTGAATGGTTCCTCAGGATGATAGGTCTGGACGGAAATCTCTCCGACGACAGAATCCGTGAGATAGCGGAATTTATTTTCCGCAGTAATTTCGATAAGGAGCAAGGTCTTGTCAATGCTACCGTTGCCGAAAATAAAAGGACAACGATTCACACCTACAAAAACTGTCAGGCGGGTGCTGTGTGGACGGGCATAGGATATGCTTTTTCAGCTCTTGCACTTTCTGTAGGTCTTAATGAAATATCCGATACGGTAGTTGAATCTATACATAACAATCAGTTAAGATTAGGCCATTTCTGGGATCATTGGGAATGCGGCCACCATTATACAAGACCTATGTCGAGCTGGAGTACACTTCTGGCTGCTTCGGGTATGGCTGTTGACTATGAAAATAAAAAGCTTAGCTTTTCTCCCTTTAATAAAAATATTGTTTTTCCGCTTGTTCTTCCCGATGTTCTGGCGAGGGTAGAAATTACTGACGGAAAATGCAGTGTTGATTGTATAAAGGGTGATTTAAGCGGATGGGAAATAACGGTCAGCTGAGTTTTTTGAAAAAAGTTGAATCTTTAAGGGTACGTATAATCCGTATGCCCGAAAAAATGTTAATTTGATTTGCATTGTTACTTGAAAGTAATATATAAAAGTGTTAAAATTGTCGGTAATGAATTCATTGAGAAAATTTTGGCGAGAGGATTATGAGGATATGCTTAATAAGATTATCGAAACTATAAAGAGTGCGGGAACCATTATTCTTTCTGCCCATAACCGTGAATCAGCTGTTACTGCAAAGGAAGGGAAGAAAAACTTTGTAACAAAGTACGATGTAGCAGTGCAGGATTTTCTGTTCACGGAACTTGCCAAGGCTTTTCCTGAAGCTGAATTTGTGGGCGAGGAAAGCGAAAATGATTTCGGAAGTAAGGCGTTGCGTTTTATAATAGACCCTATTGACGGTACGACGAATTTTATGCAGGATTACCGTTGCAGCTGTATTTCCGTGGCTCTTTGCAAGGATAACGATGTTATTGCGGGTGTTGTATACAACCCCTACACCGATGAAATATTCAGTGCAGAAAAAGGTAAGGGTGCATTCCTTAACGGAGAAAAAATAAGGGTAAGCGACCGTCCTCTTTCCGACGGACTTGCTCTTTTCGGAACATCTCCCTATCATCCCGAAAATACGGATGAAACCTTTGCTCTTTTAAGAAGGGTATTTGATTTTTCCCGTGACATACGCAGAAGCGGTTCGGCAGCTTACGATATATGTATGATAGCCTGTGGCAGATGTGAGGTGTTCTTCGAAAAATCTTTACAGCCCTGGGATATTGCAGCGGGAACATTGATTTTAAAGGAAGCCGGTGGCGTGGCCTTGAATTACGAAGGAAAAGAAATCAGTCTTTTGTCACCTGATGATGTTGTTTTTGCCAATCCAAAGGCTTACGAAGAGTTCACATCTCTTTTATAAAAAGCTGAAAGATGTGTAACCGAAAAAAAGTCAAAGGAGCACTGCTATGACTAAAATAATGTTCGTCTGTCACGGCAATATCTGCCGTTCACCTATGGCGGAGTTTATTTTTAAGGATTTAATAAAGAAGCAGGGGAGAGAGTATGCTTTTGTTGTCTGCTCCTCAGCCACAAGCACAGAAGAAATATGGGGAAGTATCGGAAATCCTGTTTATCCGCCGGCTAAACAGGAACTGAAAAAACACGGGATTTCCTGCGAAGGGAAAAGAGCTGTTCAGCTTAAAAAAAGTGACTATGATAAATACGATCTTTTTATAGCTATGGATTATATGAATGTGCGTAATATAGGAAAAATTTTCGGCAATGATCCTGACGGAAAGGTTCACAAGCTGATGGATTATACTGACCGTAAGGGCAGTGATGTGGCAGATCCCTGGTATTCAGGCAGATTTGATGTGGCTTACAGAGATATTTATGAGGGCTGCGTGGGATTACTGGAAAGCCTGAGATGATATTATACCGAAAACAGATTTTGAAAGGCAGATAAAGCAATGAACTATATTGTGCTTGACCTTGAATGGAATCAACGCCTTAAGGGTCAGGATAGAATAACAGAGCCTGTAAGGCTTCGCGGAGAAATAATTCAGATAGGAGCTGTCAGGCTTGATGAAAGCTATTCAGTGAATGATACCTTCAGAATAATGATATCTCCCGTGCATTACAAAGTGATGCATAAGACGGTTGCTGAGATTACAAATATTACCACTAAGGATTTGAAGGGCGGTCTGTCGTTTCCTGAGGCTTTTGAGCGGTTCAGAAGCTGGTGCGGTGAGGACTGTGTGTTTCTTGTGTGGGGGATAGAAGATCTTGATATGCTTTGTGATAATATGCAGCTGCACGGCATAGATACATCGTGTATGCCTCTTACATATAATCTTCAGCTTGCCTTTGATAATCAGATATCGAAGGAAAACAGGCAGATTTCTCTGGCAAGAGCTATGGAAATGCTCGGAGAGCCTGCTTTAAGGTTTCACGATGCTCTTAACGATGCGGTTAATACGGCTCATATCTGTACTCATCTCGATATGGAGAACGGACTTGAAGGCTGTGAGATAACAAGGCGGGTCAGAAAGGCGAAGGCACGCAAGAAGCCGAAGGAGAAAAAAATCCTTCCGAAAAAGCCGGAAAAGCTTTATCCGTCGAGGAAGGCTGCATTTAAGGATGAGGAAGTAATAAGGTTTAACTATCCCGAATTCGGTGAAGAAATAATCTGTTCGGATTTCGTGGAGCAGAGCAGCCGAAAGTTTATGGCTGTAGGTAAGGGAGAATCGGGAAGAGAGCTGTTTGTGAAATTCAACTTCAGAAAATGGGATGACGGAGAATACAGCGTCTCACGAACGGTAAGTGAAATGACCGAAGAAAGAAAGGAAAGCTATCTCAGACGGAAAAACAGAGCAAAAAAGTCAAAGTCGAGGTACTGCAAAAAGCTGAAAAAAGCTATGTAAGTATGTCTGAGCAATAGGATAATACAGGAAAAAATACAACAGCTTAAAAAAATATAATTGATTTATTAAGTGTTATGTGATATATTAACAATATGGAATATAACTCTGTTTGGAGGTAATAATATGAAAATATTAAACCGCATAATATCTCTTTTTATGGTGGCACTGATGCTCGTTTCGGCTGTTCCTTTTACCATTGTGGGTGCAGCTGATGACGTAAGTGAAAATTACATTTTCGAATCAGAAACTGTCAGTGTTGAATCTTCTTTTGATGCCGGTAATGCTCTCACAGGGGTATCATTCTTCAACTGTGCTGAGTTTGAGGGCTGCTACGGCAACCAGCTTTCCGGCACGGCGAAAGAAATCTATGATTCACTTGTGAAAAATTACGCTGAGGACAAGATAACAGGGGAGTACACTCACTCATTTGACACTCCCTTTACTTTTGATGCCGAGATTGCAGGTGACACTATCGTTACTAATGATGAGCTTGAGGCGATTCAGCTTGAGCTTCAGTATGCAGTTCAGGCTGCTATGGATGCATTCCTTTATGATCACCCTGAGGTCTTCTGGCTGAAAAAAATCAGTACCTCCTACGGCATTTCTGCTTCGGGTAATTCTCTTGACGGTTACACAGGCATTATTGAAAAAATCACCATCATTTCCGAAGAGGTTTACGACGGCGCTTCGGCTGAAATCTCTCTGTATGACGCAGCGGTCGAGTCAGCTCTTGATTCCATAACAGTAACAGAGAGCAGATACGAAACTCTGAAAAATATTCACGATTATATCTGTAATATTGCCTGGTACAATCTTGTTGACGAGCAGAGTGTCCATTCGTCAGCACCCTTCTTCATCGGAGACGGCGGTGTGGTTTGTGAAGGCTATGCCAAAAGCTTCAAGGTGCTTTGTGACAGACTCGGAATTCTCTGTGTTCTTGTAAGCGGCTATGCGGGCGAAAACCATATGTGGAACTATGTGCAGATGGACGACGGTAAATGGTATCTCGTAGACGCCACATGGGACGACCAGAAAAGCAAAATATACGATACATATTTCCTGGCTGACACCAACACTGTAGGATTTAATAATGTACTTATCAGTGCAGAACGCACCGAAAGAAATGACTTTTCGGGCACAGGTGTGTTCAGCTTTACTTATCCTGTTCTTTCTGAAACTGCTTATGTTACACACACTCACGAATGGGATGCTGATTTTACTGTTGATACTGAGCCGACCTGTTCTGAAAAGGGCAGCAAGAGCATACACTGTAAAAAATGTGAAGAGGTAAAGGATATTACCGAAATACCGGAAAAAGACCATAGCCATGTGTCGGTAACAGTTAAGCCTACCTGCACGGAAAAGGGTTATACATCTCATGTTTGTTCGGCTTGCGGCGAAAGCCACACAGACACTTATGTAGATGCAATAAATCACACATATACATCAAAGATAACTGTATCAGCTACTTGCACAAATCAGGGTGTAAAGACTTATACATGTGTCTGCGGTGACTCTTATACCAAACCGATTGAAAAGCTCAATCATAAGTATACCAATGCTTGCGATAAAGACTGTAACACTTGCAATGCGAAGCGTACAACAAAGCATACTTACACTAACGCCTGTGATACAAGCTGCAATGTATGCGGTGTAAAGAGAAGCGTTACACATTCCTATAAAACAGTAAAAACAACAATGGCAACTCTTTCCAAGAACGGAAAGGTTACGGAAAAATGCAAGTATTGCGGTCACACTAAATCCACAACGGTTTATTATCCGAAATCAATCAGACTTTCTGCAACCTCTTATACCTACAACGGAAAGAACAGAACTCCCTCTGTAACAGTCAAGGACAGTAAGGGCAGAACTCTTAAAAAGAATACCGATTATACAGTCAAGTGTTCAAAAAGCACAAAGGCTATCGGCAAATATACCGTAACGGTTACGTTTAAGGGCAAATACAGCGGAAGCAAAAAGCTTACCTTTGAAATAGTTCCCGCAAAGGTGAACCTTTCAAAGCTGACTGCCGGTAAGAAACAGCTTATCACCTCATGGAAGACCGTAAGCGGTGCATCGGGTTATGAGCTTCAGTATTCTACTTCAGCGAAGTTTACTTCAAAGACAACAAAAAAGATAACTGTAAAATCCTCAAAGACCAAGAAAAGCACAATCAAGAAGCTTACAAAGGGCAAAAAGTATTTTGTAAGAATCCGTGCATATAAAACGGTTAATAAAAAGCCTGTTTACGGTGCCTGGAGCTCTGTAAAAAGTATCAGAGCTAAATAAATAATCAAAAGCCTTGCAAGCATTACGTTTGTAAGGCTTTTATTAATTCAAAAAAGTAAAATAATGGTTTTCAGTGTGTGAAGTATATCGCAATCTTTTGTTAAAAATCGCAAAATAATTTTTGCGCGGCAAAGTCTTTCTTTTTAAGTCGGATTGTGGTAAAATTTGTATGAGGTGGTTATGATGAAAAAAATAATAAAAGTTTTGCTGGTTGTTTTTCTTCTTTTTATTACTGCTGTTCTTTTCTGGGGTGTCGGCGGGGGAGAATTGCCCGAAGCACCCGAAGGAATGGAGCTTGTACAGCTTGAGACATCTTACAAAAGAAACGGAAATCTTTTGAAAACAATTGATTATGACGAACAGGGTAATGTTCTTTCTGAAGTCTGGTATGACAACGGAACGGAGTATGAAAAGCACGTTAACAGCTATAACGAAGCGGGAAGGCTTATAAAGAAAAACGTAAAAATAAGCGACGGACAGGAAAATGATTTCTTTTACTCATACAGAAAAGACGGTAAGCTTGTAAGAAAAGAAAGCAGTGATAAGGAAAATTACGAAACTACTCTTTACCGTTATGATAAAAAAGGCAATCTTACCGACGTGAACTGCTCTTCGCATAACGGAGACAGCAGAACCGTTTATGAATATGACAAAGAAGGTAATGTTGTTTGCGAAACTGAATACAGACAGTTCAGAAATACCCGTATTACAAAGTATGACAAAAAGGGTGTGATTTCCGAAAAATCTGAGCTTGACGAAAACGGTGAAACCGTTATGCAGAATATATATTCACGTGATGATAAGGGCGTGATTACAGAAGGATTTTACAAAAATAAGGGCGAAGAAGATAAGCACTATTCTTATCATTATGATAAAATTTTAGGCGGAACAGTAACAAAGACTTATGAAAACGGAGAGCTTTATGAATGGAGATTTTACAAGCATAACGGGTTCTTTGATGTTGCCGTATCTTTTGATATAGATTTTTACAGTGATGCTTATGTTTTTAGTGTGTATAAGGTTGTTGATACTGCAGACAGATTCAGATATTATACATTTGAAATCGAAGACTTCTTTGATATGCAACTCAGATACGGTGAAAATGAGCATATTTTTGTTGTCGTGACACCCGAAAGGGCAGAGGAGCTAAAAAAAGTAAGGGAAGAAGTCAGACCGTAAAACGTTGCTGTTAAATTATGAATTTTACGGGTAATATCTTTCTGAAAAATTCAATGTGAAATAAAATTAATCGGCCGTTACTTTTTGAAAACGGTGTGAGGACTATATATAACGTCAATTGTCGTTTTGACACGATAATTTGAACGGTCTGATTATGAAAGGTGGTTTTTATGAGAAAGCTTCCCCGTGTGCTTGTCATTTTTAGTATCATACTTTCACACGTTATGTGTGTCAGTGTTTCCTATAACTACAGGGGGCTTCTCTGCGGTATTGAGCATCAGGGCTTCAGCGCACCTGCAGAGACGGCGTTTTTTCTTGCTGTTCCTTTTGCTGTCGGTATAAGTTTGTGTCTTGTTTTAGCATATCTTATTAAAAAATTTAACTCAAGGTCTTGACACAGAACCTCTCTTATGCTATACTACATCGAATTAATTTGAAGGAAGGTGAAAAATATGTGCAAAAGCTGTTTAGCCGGTGCTCGTATTTCTTCTCCTTTTATTCCTGTTTTTTCTTTTATTGATATTGTCTCTTTTAACGGGTAACTTTTTTGTTGCCCGTTATTTTTTTGCGTTGATTTTTATTGATTTATTGAAATATTTGTTATATAATAGATTGAATAATTATAAATTGGCGTTTTATGTTTCAGTTAACAAAAAAGGAGTGGTACAGATGAAACATTTACTTAAATTGCTTGACTGGTCAAAAGAAGAAATTCTTGAAACTCTTGACCTTGCCGACAAGCTCAAGGCTGAAAAGAAGGCGGGCATTAAGCATCATCTTCTTGAAGGCAAAACTCTCGGTATGATTTTTCAGAAATCCTCAACGAGAACAAGAGTATCCTTTGAGGTCGGAATGTATGATCTTGGCGGTACACCTCTTTTTCTTTCATCAAAGGATTTACAAATAGGCAGAGGTGAGCCTGTTCAGGACACAGCAAGAGTTCTTTCCCGTTTTCTTGACGGTATTATGATAAGAACCTTCGATCAGCAGGAGGTTGAGGATCTTGCAAAGTACGGCTCCATCCCCATAATTAACGGTCTTACCGATTTCTGTCATCCCTGTCAGGTTCTTGCTGACCTTCAGACAATCCGTGAATATAAGGGTAATCTTGAAGGCAGAAAGCTTTGCTACATCGGTGACGGCAACAATATGGCAAACAGCCTTATAGTCGGCTGTCTCAAGGTAGGCATGAAGGTGGCTATCGCCTGTCCCAAGGGCTACGAGCCCGATGACAGCGTTGTTGCCTGGGCAAGAGAAAACGGTGACCTTCTTATCACTGAGGACATTCTCGAGGCCTGCAAGGGTGCAGATGTTCTTTATACAGATGTATGGGCATCCATGGGTCAGGAAAGCGAAGCTGCAAAGAGACAGAGAATCTTTAAAAACTATCAGATTAATGACGATGCAGTTAATGCCGCAAACGAAGGTGTAATGGTTCTTCACTGTCTTCCCGCACACAGAGGCGAGGAGATTACCGACAAGGTTCTTGAAGAGCATGCAGACCAGATTTTCGATGAGGCGGAAAACAGACTTCACGCGCAGAAAGCAGTTCTTGTCAAGTGCTTTCTTGACTAACCGATAAATTTTAAAAGAAAGGATGTCACCCTTGTGTGACAAAGGTCAAAAGTATGAAAAAGCGTTATTTGGTTTTACAGGACGGCACTGCTTTTGAGGGCTATGCCTTCGGTGCCGACGGCGAAAATATCGGTGAGCTTGTCTTCACCACAAATATGGTCGGCTACATTGAAACTCTTACCGACCCCTGCTACTACGGTCAGATTGTTATGCAGACCTTCCCTATGGTAGGTAACTACGGCATTATCGAATCAGACTTCATCGGTCAGCCTAAGCTTCACGGCTATGTTGTAAGAGAATGGTGCGAGGCACCCTCTAATTTCCGCTGTGAGTATGACCTTGACACCTTCCTTAAAAATAACGGTATTCCCGGTATTTACGGTGTGGATACAAGAGAGCTTACAAACATCATCCGTGACGGCGGAACGGTAAACGCAAAAATCTGCGATGAAATTCCCGGTTCAACTGATGATATCAAGGAATATAAAATCGTTTCTGCTGTAGAAAATACAGGCAGTAAGGAAAAGAGCGAATTCGTTCCGTCAGCTGCCGTCAAAAAGCACATCGCTATTGTTGACCTCGGCTCCACAAAGAATATGGAACAGGCTCTTATGGAAAAGGGCTACAAGGTGACTCTTCTTCCTTATAATTTCAAAGCAAGTGAGGTTGAAGCAGACGGTGTTATCATTTCCGAGGGTCCCGGATGTCCCAAGGCAAATGCAGAGATAACCGCTGAAATCGGTGCACTTATAGGTAAGCTTCCCGTTTTCGGTATCGGTCTCGGTCATCAGCTTATGGCTCTTTCACAGGGTGCAGACACAGAAAAGCTTCCCTACGGACATCACGGCTCAAATCAGCCTGTTAAAATTGTAGGTACTCCCAGAACTCTTATCACTACCCAGAATCACGGTTATGTTGTGAAAAAGGAAAGCGTTAAGACAGGAGTTATCTCTCACCTTAACGGTAACGACGGTACAGTTGAAGGTATTGAATATACAGATAAGAAAGCATTCTCCGTTCAGTTTGAGCCTGATGATGCACTTATCGAAAAATTCTTAAAGATGATGGAGGAGTAAGAGATGCCACTTAATAAAGATATCAAAAAAGTTCTTGTTATCGGTTCAGGTCCTATTGTTATCGGTCAGGCTGCCGAGTTTGACTATGCCGGTGCACAGGCTTGCCGTGTTCTTAAGCAAGCCGGTGTAAATGTAGTTCTCGTTAACTCCAACCCCGCTACTATTATGACAGATAAGGCTCTTGCTGATGCTATTTATCTTGAGCCCCTTACAACCGAAACTGTCAAGAGAATTATAAAGCTTGAAAAGCCTGACTCTCTTCTTGCAGGTCTCGGCGGTCAGGTAGGTCTTACCCTTGCTATGCAGCTTTCAAAGGAAGGCTTTCTTGAGGAAAACGGTGTAAAGCTTATCGGTACTGATGTAGAAGCTATCGACAAGGCTGAGGACAGACAGCTTTTCAGAGATACAATGCAGTCCATCAATCAGCCCTGTATTCCTTCGGACATTTCGAATGACATTGAAACTTCACTCGAAATCGCAAACAGAATCGGTTACCCCGTAATCGTACGTCCCGCATTCACCCTCGGCGGTGCCGGCGGCGGTGTTGCTTACAACGAGGAGGAGCTTCGACTTTATGCCAAGACAGGTCTTGACGCTTCTCCCATTACACAGATACTTGTTGAAAAATATATAAAAGGCTGGAAGGAAATCGAGTTCGAAACCATGCGTGACAGCGCAGGCAATGCAATTGCAATCTGCTCAATGGAAAACTTCGACCCTGTCGGTGTTCACACAGGTGACAGTATCGTTGTTGCTCCCGCACTTTCTCTTTCAACCAAGGAATACAATATGCTTCGTCAGGCATCTCTTGACATCGTTTCCGCACTTAAGATTGTGGGCGGATGTAACTGCCAGTTTGCTCTTAACCCCGACTCCTTTGAGTATGCAGTTATTGAGGTTAACCCCCGCGTTTCCCGTTCATCTGCTCTTGCTTCAAAGGCATCAGGTTATCCCATAGCCAAGATGACAACAAAGCTTGCTCTCGGCTACAATCTCGACGAAATCGTAAATGACATCACAGGTAAGACCTGTGCATGCTTTGAACCCTCACTGGACTACGTAGTATGTAAGTTCCCCAAGTGGCCCTTCGATAAGTTCCTCGGCTCTTCAAGAAAGCTCGGCACACAGATGAAGGCAACAGGTGAGGTTATGTCCATCGGTCAGTCCTTCGAAGAAGCTATTATGAAGGCTGTAAGAGGTGCAGAAATCTCTCTTGATACCCTTAATGCTGCTCCTGTCAGCGACCTTCCTCTTCTTGAAAGACTTGACATTGCCGACGACAGAAGAATTTTCACTGTATTTGAGGCTATCAAGGCGGGTATATCTGACGATAAGATTAACGAAATCACAGCTATTGATAAATGGTTTATCGCAAAGCTCCGTAACCTCGCAAACTTCGAAAATGAAATCGAAGGCAAGGAAATTACCGAGGAGCAGTACATCAGAGCCAAAAAGCTCGGATATACAGATAAGGCACTGCGTAAGTTCTGCACCTTCCCCGAAGAGTTCCACAGAGAAGCAAGCTATAAGATGGTTGACACCTGTGCAGCAGAGTTCAGCGCAACCACACCTTATTTCTATTCCTCTTACGATAAGGCTTGTGAATCAAGACGTTATCAGCGCTCAGGCAAGGACGTTGTAATGGTTCTCGGTTCAGGTCCCATCAGAATCGGTCAGGGTATCGAATTTGACTACTCATCCGTTCACTGTGTATGGACTCTCAAGGAGCTTGGCTATGATGTTGTTATCGTAAACAACAACCCCGAAACCGTTTCCACCGACTACGATACAGCCGACAGACTTTACTTCGAGCCTCTCAATGAAGAGGATGTTATGAACATCATCAAGGTTGAAAAGCCCATCGGTGTTGTTGTTGCCTTCGGCGGACAGACTGCTATCAAGCTTACCAAATTCCTTGACGATAACGGCATAAAGATTCTCGGTACCTCTCAGGAGGGTATCGACACAGCCGAAGACAGAGAAAAGTTTGACGCTCTTCTTGAAAAATACGGCTTTATGCGTCCTAAGGGCTGCGGTGTTATGACTCTTGAGGAAGCACTTGAAGCTGCAAATAAGCTCACATATCCCGTGCTTCTCAGACCTTCTTACGTTATCGGCGGTCAGAACATGATGATTGTTCACAACGATATTGAGGTTGAAAGATATATGAAGAAGATCCTTTCAACAGGTATCGAAAACCCCGTTCTTGTTGACAAATATATGAGCGGTACTGAAATTGAGGTTGATGTAATTTCCGACGGTACAGATGTACTCATTCCCGGTATTATGCAGCACGTTGAACGTGCAGGTGTTCACTCAGGTGACTCAATCGCTGTTTATCCTCCCTTCTCTCTTACCGACAAGATGACACAGACAGTTGTTGACTGCTCTGAAAAGCTTGCTCTTGCTCTCGGTACAAAGGGACTTGTTAACATTCAGTATCTCATTTATGAAAATCAGCTTTATGTTATCGAGGTTAACCCAAGAGCTTCAAGAACAATTCCTTACATCAGTAAGGTTACAAATGTTCCGATGGTTGACCTTGCAACAAAGGTTATGACAGGCTCTGCACTAAAGGATTTAGGCTACGGCACAGGTCTTTACGAGGCTCCTCCTTACTTTGCAGTAAAGGCTCCTGTATTCTCCTTTGAAAAGCTCAACGATGTAAACAGCTATCTCGGACCTGAAATGAAGTCCACAGGTGAAGTTTTGGGTATCGGTAAAACTCTTAACGAGGCTCTCTTCAAGGGTCTTACCTCATCCGGCATTAAGGTTAATGCAAAGGGTGACAAAACCGAAATGGGCGTACTTCTCAGTGTTGATGAGCACGACCTCGATGAAATCGTTTCAATTGCAAAGAAGCTTCAGGATCTCGGCATAAACATCTATGCTGCAAAGGATACTGCAAGAGCAATTGTAAATCTCGGCATCAATGTAACCTATGTAAAGGGTATCAGAGAAAGCGACTACTGCTTCAAGCTTCTTGAAAGCGGTAAGATTGACTTCATCGTTTATACAGGTGCACTCTTTGATGCAACAATGGATAACTACATCGCGCTTCACAGAAAGGCTCTTCAGCTCGGTATTGCCTGCTTCACATCTCTCGACACAGCTAATGCAATGCTCGACATTATGGCAAGTAACTACACTCAGCATAACACTGAGCTTATCGACATAAACAGCATGAGAACAAGCAGAAATGTCTTTAAGTTCTCAAAAATGCACGGTACAGGCAATGACTATATTTTTATTGATAACCGTGACGGACAGATTACCTGCCCCGAATCACTCTGTATCAACTTCTGTGAAAGACATTACGGTATCGGCGGTTACGGATTCATCCTTATCGAAAATTCCGATGTAGCCGATGCAAAGATGCGTGTATTCAACCGTGACGGCAG
This sequence comes from Acutalibacteraceae bacterium, assembly GCA_045613805.1. Classification (GTDB taxonomy): domain Bacteria; phylum Bacillota; class Clostridia; order Oscillospirales; family Acutalibacteraceae; genus UBA6857. The sequence continues at coordinate 18,722 of JAZLBS010000040.1, read as the reverse complement.
CGAAGGTGCTATGGCAGGTAATGCTATACGCTGTGTAGGTAAATTCCTTTATGACAAGGGCATTGTAAACAAGGAAGAAATCACTGTCGAAACAGGTGCAGGCATCAAGGAGCTTAAGCTTTACATTTCCAATAAACGTGTAACAGCCGTTCAGGTTTATATGGGCAAGCCTTCCTTTGACTGTGCATCCATTCCCTGCACACTCGATGAGGATGAGGTTATCGATTATCCCATCACAATCGGTGCTAACAGTTATAACATCACCTGTCTTAACATCGGTAATCCTCACTGTGTTGTATTTGAAAAGAATGTTGACGGTCTTGACCTTCAGAAAATCGGTCCTACATTTGAAAAGGCTGACATCTTCCCTGAAAGAATCAACACAGAATTTGTAAGAGTTGTCAACTCTCATACTCTTAAGATGAGAGCTTATGAAAGAGGCAACGGTGAAACCTTTGCATGTGGTACAGGCGCATGTGCTGCTGTAGTTGCCGCTGTTGAAAACGGCTTCTGCAAGAAGGGCGAAGAGGTAACTGTCAAGCTTAAGGGCGGCGATCTTGCCGTAACCTACAACGATGACGGTATCTACCTTACCGGTAACGCTGTGCTCGTATTCGAGGGTGAAGCTGAATATTAAATTTCGAGGCTGCTGTGCTTAACGGTGCAGCAGCCTTTTGATAATTTTTCGGAGGTAAAAACCTTTGGCGAAGACTGATAAAACCCATCTTTTTGAAAATAAGCCCATACCTGCCGCAGTTGCTTCGCTGGCTCTGCCGACAGTTATGAGCTCCCTTGTAATGATTATATATAATCTTGCTGATACCTATTTTATCGGTATGCTTGACAATCCCGTGCAGAATGCAGCAGTGACTCTGTCGGCTCCCGTTTTACTAGCATTCAATGCTGTAAATAATCTTTTCGGTGTAGGCGGTTCAAGCATGATGAGCAGAGCGCTGGGAAGAAAGGATTACCGTACGGTGAGAGAAAGCTCGGCATTTTCTTTTTACGGAGCGCTTATATGCAGTGTTTTCTTCTCTCTTCTTTTTCTTTTCTTTGGTGAAAATATTCTTTATGTTCTGGGCGCAGACAGTGAAACAATTGAAGCTACTATGACTTATATCAGGTGGACAGTGGTTTTCGGTGCAGTTCCGGCTATCCTTCAGACTACGATGGCGTACATTATCCGCTCGGAGGGCTATTCGGCTATGGCTTCCGTGGGTACTATCAGCGGATGTGTACTTAATATTATACTTGACCCGATTTTTGCACTTCCCTTCGGTCTTGGTATGGAGGTAGAGGGTGTGGCGCTTGCTACCTTTATTTCCAACTGTGTTTCCTGCACCTATTTCCTTGTGCTGATTGTTTTTATTCTTCGTAAGAAAACCTCTATCAGCATAAATCCAAAGGATTTTCATATCAGAAAACCTATTGTAACAGGTATATTTACTGTAGGTATTTCCGCATGTGTGCAGAATCTTCTGAATGTTACCGGTATGACAATTCTGACTAATTCTGTGTCAGTTTTCGGTACTACAGCTATTGCCGCTATGGGTATCGTGCAGAAAATTACTCAGGTTCCTTTGTATGTTTTTCTCGGCGTGTCTCAGGGCGTGGCACCGCTTATCGCTTATAACTACGCATCTAAAAATTACAGAAGAATGAAGCGTACGGTAACCTTTACGGGTACTCTTATTACCTCTCTTGCTTTTGTTGCCGTAGCCGTTCTTTTCTTCGGCGGAGAGGGGATAATAACACTCTTTATGAAAAATGAAGAGGTTGTCACTTGCGGTACAGGTCTTATCAAGGGCTTCTGTATGGCACTTCCATTTCTCTGTCTTGATTTTCTTGCCGTAGGTGTATTCCAATCACTCGGCAACGGCAAAAACGCTATGATTTTTGCCATAACACGAAAAATAATTCTTGAGATACCGGCACTTATAATTCTTAACAGAATTTTCCCTCTTTACGGACTTGCCTGGTCACAGTTCTGTGCTGAGTTTGTTCTTAGTATAGTGGCTGTTATTGTTCTGAAAAATATTTTCAAAAGCCTTGAAAGGGAGGAAGCATAATGCTTTTACTTGCTTTGATTGCTGTTTCTTATATAGCAGTGGGACTTCCCGACTCAGTGCTCGGCACAGTATGGCCGGCGGTATATAACGACCTTAATCTGCCCGTGTCTCTGGCGGGGTATATCGGTATGACCGTCAGCGGTTGCACGGTTGTTTCCTGTATTCTCAGCACAAGGCTGACAGCTAAATTCGGTACGGGTCTTGTTTCTGCCGCAAGTGCTCTTATGACGGCTGCAGCTCTTATCGGTCTTTCGTTTTCACAAAATCCCGTATATTTCTTTCTGCTTTCTGTTCCACTCGGTATGGGGGCCGGTACAGTGGATTCTGCTCTTAACGGATTTGTAGCTCTCTACTGCAGTAATTCGCAGATGAGCTATCTTCACTGCTTCTACGGTCTCGGTGTAACATTCAGTCCTTACCTTGTTTCTCTGTGTCTTAGTGATGATAATAACTGGCACAGAGCATACTTTTACATAGGACTTATTCAGGCTTTTATTTCACTTATTCTCTTTTTTGCAGTGCCGTACTGGAAAAAGAAGGAAAAGACAAATATTTCACAAGAAGAGACTGTGCCCAAAACTCTTTCTCTTAAAGAGATGGTAAAGATGCCTTCTGTGGTTTTAAGCTGCATTGTCTTTTATTTGATATGTGCTGCGGAATATACGGCGGGGGTGTGGAGCAGTACTTTCTTTGCTGAATATAAAAACTTTTCCCCGGAAAAGGCGGCAAAAACTGCAATGCTTTTCTATATAGGTATGACTGTTGGCAGATTTGTGTCGGGTGTTGTCGGAAATAAGCTGGGGAGCAAAAGAATCCTTTATATCTGTGTATGTATTCTGCTTTCTGCTTCGGTTATAATTGCTTTACCGCTACCGTCATTTGCAGCGGCAGCAGGACTTCTTCTTTTCGGCTTTGGTATGGGACCGACCTTTCCGAATCTTTCCTATCTTGTTCCCACACTTTTCGGCAGAGACATTTCTTCATCGGTTATCGGTGTACAGCTTGCCTCTACTTATGTGGGAATAATGACACTTCCGCCATTGTTCGGTATTCTTGCAGAAAAAGTTTCGGCAGGCATTTTTCCCTATTTTCTTTTTACGGTTATGTGCCTTTTCATTCTTGCGTCGGCTTTGATGCTGAAAACCTTAAGAAGAAATATTGATTAAAACAGGATATAATGCTATAATCCTGATAAGAAAACAATTGGTGGTGTAAATATGACATTTGAAATCAAAGGTAATGAATTTTTGAAGGACGGTAAACCTGTAAAGCTTATATCAGGTGCGGTGCATTATTTCCGTAATATGCCCGATACCTGGACAGATATATTCAGAAAGATGAAAGCGATGGGTCTTAATTGTGTTGAGACTTACTGTGCATGGAATCTTCACGAAAAACAGCCGGGAGAGTACGATTTCGAGGGCAACCTTGATATATCGCTCTTTATCAAAAAGGCAGCAGAAGAGGGACTTATGGCAATTGTAAGACCCGGTCCATACATCTGTGCCGAGTGGGAGTTCGGTGGACTTCCCTGGTGGATTCAGGCTGATGAGGATATTGAAATCAGATGCAGCAACAAGGCTTACATTAAATACTTTGACCGTTATCTTGACAGACTTTTTGCCGAGATTAAGCCTCACCTTTGCACAAATGGCGGTAATGTAATTATGCTTCAGTGCGAAAACGAATACGGCTACTACGGTGACGATAAAGAGTATCTTAATCATCTTTACAGAAGCTACCGTGAAAAGGGGATAGATGTACCTCTTTTCACCTCTGACGGTACAAGCAAGGATAATCTTCTTGACGGCTATATTGAGGGCTGTATGGCTACTCTTAATTTCGGCAGCCGTGTTGAGGAAAACTTCAAGGCTCACGATGAGCTTTTCCCTGATCAGCCGAAAATGTGTATGGAAATGTGGAACGGCTGGTTTGATGCATGGGGTGACGAAAAGCACCATACTACCTCTGCCGAGGATTACGCGAAGGTAGTGGATGATATGCTTACAAAAGGCAGTCTTAATATGTATATGTTCATTGGCGGCACAAACTTCGGCTTTATGAGTGGAGCAAATCATTATGAAAAATTTGCTCCCGATGTTACAAGCTACGATTATGATGCGATGCTTACGGAGTGCGGTGATGTTACTCCAAAATATCACGCTGTCAGAAATGTTATTATGAAGCACATCGGAGAGGAATTGCCTGAAATTCCCGAAAACAGAAAAAAGAAGGCTTACGGTAAATTCACTCTTACGGAAAAGGCGGGTATATTTGCTAATCTTGATAATCTTTCTTCACCTGTTCATTCTGACGTTCCTCTTTGCATGGAAAAATACGGACAGGGCTACGGATATATTGCGTATACTACCGTTCTCGGAAGAGATTATGAAAATGCGAAGCTTTCCTTTGAAAGTCTCGGTGACAGAGCGCAGATATACATAAACAAAGCTCTTGTCGGGATTGTGTACATAAATGACTCTCTTGAAGTGATCTTTTCTGCCAAAGCGGGAGACAGACTTACCGTTCTTTGCGAGAATATGGGCAGAGCCAACTTCGGCAGTAAAATGATGCGTAAAAAGGGAATCGCAGGCAGATGCCTTATTGACAGTAAGATACATTTTAATTGGGATGTATACACTCTTCCTATGAATAATCTTGAAAGCGTTATCTATTCTGAAGCTGAGATTGAAGAAAAATCTGTCTTTTATAAGGGTAGCTTCACCGTTGATGAAACCCTTGACACCTTCCTTAAGCTTGACAATTTTGCTAAGGGCTTTGTAACAGTGAACGGCTACAACATCGGCAGATATTGGGAAATCGGACCTCAGCAGACACTTTATATTCCTGCTTCTCTTCTTAAGGAAGGGGAGAACGAGATTGTCGTATTCGAGTCCGACGGATTAAAGGGTGAGCCGGTGGTTGAATTTGTTGATACACCGGTGCTCGGATAAATTAAATGTAAAAAACGGGGCTGTGAAGAGCAACACTTCACAGTCCCGTAAAATTTTATATATTTATCTTTTGAAACAATCGTTGTACTTTTTAACCCATTTGCATATTTTTTTCAGGTTGTATTCTTTAGGCATAGCGGCGGTAACGGCAGTGACTGACGCGATATCTGCACCGAGCTTCATAACCTTTTTGAATACGGCTGTGTTTTTCATAAGAGCATCGGCCTTTATTTTTATATCTTCTGCAGTTACACCCTTGAACACCTCAACAATATCTGAGGAAATAACACCCGCAGTCATATCTCGGGCGTTAAGAACACCATTTTCAAATATGTAGTCGAGCTCGTCACATTCAAGACGGGTAAGAAGAAGCTTTATTGAAGCAAAGGGTGCAAGTCCGGCACCGATATTATTATAGTAATCCTTCTGATATTTCCAAAGAGTTGCACCGCTGTAGCTTTCGCTTGCGTCATCTATTACGGCATTTGCAAGCAGAGCGCCTGCCTTCATGCTGTTTGCAATGCCTGAGCCGATAATGGGAACTGTCATAAATGCACTGTCACCGATAGCTGCATAACCGTCAGCTACAAGCACACCGAGAGGCTGTCTTACCGGAATTTCTACAAATTCACCGCCTCTGAGAAGCTTTTTGCCAAGGTGTGGATTTTCTTTACGAAGGGCTTCAAGAGTTTTTTCTACCTCGTTTTTGTCAAATTTTTCAAATCTGCCGATAAGAATGTCTGTGTATTCCTCTTCGGCTGCAACCCAGGAAATGCCGAGCTTTCCGCCGTGGAAAAGAATAACCTTGAATTTGTCTTCAACCTCACTGCATTCTCCTTTTTCATAAAAGCCTCTCCACACGTGGAATCTTTCATATTTAACGGGTTCATTCTGTATGCCGAGGTGATAGGGGAGTTTTGTTCTGACAGGAGAATTGATACCGCAAGCATCAATCACGAGGTCGGCATAGATATCCTTTTTGCCGATTTTTATACCAACTACACGGTTTCCGAGCATAAGAGGGCCGTCAACGGTCTTTCCAAATTCAAAACTGACACCGCAAGCTTCTGCGTAGGAGATAAGAACATCGTAAAGGGTCTTTCTTTCCATTTGTATTTCAAGCTTATCTTCGGGTGTTTTCTGACGAAGGGCAATTCCCATACCGGGACCGAAGAAGGTCATATCGTTTTTAAGATTCCATAAGCTTTTGTCGGGAACATCCATACCGATAGCGGTAAAAGCCTTTCTGTCAAAGATATCCGTCCAGTCATAGCCGATGTCTTTTCTCTTCTGCCTTTCGTAAACTGTTACGTCGAAGCCATTTTTTGCTAAAAGAGCACCTGCGGCAATACCGCCGTGACCTGCACCGGCAATTATGATTTTTTTGCTCATACATATCTCTCCTTAATATTTTTATAACATAATTATAAATCAAATATTAATTTTTATCAATACTAAACGGTAAAAAAAGGACGGTAAAAGCCGTCCCTTTGGTATAGATAATAATGCTTTGTCCGAGTTTAAATGATGTAGGCTGAAAATTTGTGATGACTTTTTTGCTGTTCGAGAGGCGGGTCTTTTTCATAATCTCCGTATAAGCTGCGTAAATACCTGTCATATCCGATAGGTGCAGGAAATTTTTCGCCCTCAAAGTCAACCTGTGTTGTGTCTGAAAAAACATCGGCAGGTATTATTTCTCGTTCACCGTATATGCACCAGGATTTACAACCAAGAAATGTACATTTTTTTGAATTCGATTTTGTTGCACTTTTTATAATTGATTGAACGAAGAAACTGCTTCCAAACATTTTTACAAAAAGCATAACAATCAATTTGATGGCTCTTTTTATCGGATTCAGAGAATCGGGTTTGTTTAATTTAGTTAATGTCAGAAAAAACATTTTTTTATTAATAGAATAAGCTTCATGCTTAGCCTTATCTAAATCAGAATTCCATAAATCCAAAGGAAAAATATCAATATCAACACCAAGAGCAATTCCGTTGTTGATATTCTCTTCCTCTTTTCTTGTTGTCATGTCACAAAGCTTAGCAAATGGAAAACGGTAAGCTTGATTCTTTTCAAAAGCTAAAAGCTTGTATTTTTCATCGTCCCGGAACAGAGATAACAATTTGTTGTAATCTCCCCTCGGAACAAGCACATCAATATCATCATCCCAAGGAATGAATCCTTTGTATTTTATTGCTCCTAAAAGCGTTCCGTTTGAAAGAAAATATTTGATATCATTTTCTTTACAAAAGGAATCAAATATTTTCAGAAGGTTAAATTCTGTCTCCTTTATTTCTTGCAGTGATAACTCTTTTTTCATATTGCTTTGCTTCCTTTGGCATCATATCGAGAATATAATACACTATATTTGATGTAAAGTCAATACACTAAATATAGTGTATTGTAAAATTAACTATCAAATTTAAAGGAGATAGTTATATGAAAAATTATATCGAAATTATAAGAGATTTAAGAGAAGACAGCGACAAAACTCAAAAGGAAGTTGCTGAATATCTCGGTACAACGCAACAGGTTTATTCGAGGTATGAAAAAGGCGAAAATGAAATACCGGTAAGACACATTATAGCTTTGTGCAAATTTTACGGTGTAAGTGCTGACTATATTTTAGGGTTGGAATAAAATTCAATTATTTTCAAAAATATTAAAAGGATTCAGCAAACTTGCTTTCTAATCGGATGCGAGTGTCTATAAAAATAAATCAAGGCAAAGCCTTGTATATAATCCGTCGAAGACGGAATGTAATCATCACGCAGGGATGTATGTAATCCTTTCATAGAAAGGTATGTAATCAATTCGAAGAAAATACATCTATGATGATTACATACAGCTTCGCTGATTGCATACGCCTTGCGGCGATTACATATCAATCCTTCGGATTGAATAAAAAAAGACAAGCCTTTTTCAAAGCTTGTCTTTTTTTGGTGAGGATGAGTGGGCTCGAACCACCGACCCCTTGCATGTCAAGCCCGCCTGACGGCGAAAATGACACAGAATACCATGAAATCACATGCAATTATGATTATTTTTTTTATTTTTTGTAAAGTTGTTGACACTTTTACAGTGATTATATTGAAATACAAGCGTGCAAAAGAAGAGAATGTTTTAGCATACTCCGTATTCTACTAATTGCCATTCGCCGTCTTTTGTTCTTGCAAGATACCAATTAAAATCTTCATAAGTTAAATTTTCAGAAAAACCGCTCCATGCGTTTTCACCCGTAGTAAAAGAGGATTTCAATATTATGCACATATCAAACTCTACACCATTGCTTAACATTTCACAGTACGATGTATCGGTTCCTACATAAACATCTTCTATATAATGCATTACAAATCCGGGCCAGGTGTTAAACTCATTTTCAACAATACTTAACACTTCCTTCCATTCTTCATCCGGAAGTTTATCATATTCATTCAAAACAATTGAAGCATCCTTAAAAAAGCCTTTAGCTTCATCACTAATATTGCAAGCACTAAAGCTGAACATTAATAATAGAGTAATCATAACACATATAATTTTTTTCATATACGCACTCCTTTACAAAAATTTAGTTTGTTTCATTATAACAGTTTGACGAAAACAATTCAATGATTGTTGACATTTTGTTGACACTTTCGTATTTTTAGGCTTTCGGAACAGCAAGATGTAAAATAAAAAAAACTTGAAAACGTAGTGGTTTCAAGCGTTTTTTATGGTGAGGATGAGTGGGCTCGAACCACCGACCCCTTGCATGTCAAGCCCGCCTGACGGCGAAAATGACACAGAATACCATGAAACCACATGCAATTATGATTATTTTTTTATATTTTTTGTAAAGTTGTTGACACTTTTTACAACTTCATTTCTTTAACTCTGCGATAGAATGTATTCGGCTTCAAACCGACTTCTTTCATCGCGGCGGTGGCGGTCATTTCTCCGTTACGCCATTTCTTGCAAACTGTTCTGAATAACTTCTCATCAACGTCAACAGGTTTACGACCTTTGTACTTTCCGTCACTCTTTGCAATCTCGATGCCCTCACGCTGACGTTCTAAAATTGACTCTCTTTCTAACTCTGCAAGCGCACCGAAGACGGTCAACATAAATCGTCCTTGCGGTGTTGTTGTGTCAATACTTTCTTTAAGGCTGACAAACTCAACACCCTTTTCGGTGAGTTCTGAAACAATAGAGAGCAAGTCGCGGGTGTTTCTTGCAATTCGTGAAATACTTTCGACTATCACAATATCTCCTGTTCTGACGAATGACATCATTTCCTTGAACGCGGCGCGGTCTGTGTTTTTGCCGCTTGCCTTGTCAATGAATAATTTCTCTGCGCCCTGCTCTTGCATCATCTTTAACTGACGCGCTTCGTTTTGCTCGATAGTCGAGCATCTGATGTAACTAACTTTCATATCATAATTGCTCCTTTGCTTTACTGTGTCATTATTGTACCACAAAATGCAAAGTATGTCAATAGGGTATATGAAATATTCTGAAATATTGCAAAATAATTTTATGACTTATGTGACACATAAATTCGTTCTGTTTCACATTGTCATTAAGGTATACCCTATTGAAACACCAAGAGCAAAAAGATTAGCGCAGAGATTGTACCCCGCGCCGTTAATTCAACAAATTGGAATTTGTTTTATAGTAATTTATCTAATTCTGTTTTTAATATTCTTTTCATTTCTTTCAACTCAATATCAGATGGTCGGTTATCATTACTATACATTTTCTTCATAGGATACCACCAAACAGGACCTTTGCCTTTGTTTCCGTAGTTCTCTAAATCCCCGCTTACTCTTGGAAAGAGATGCCAATGAAGATGGCTATCTCCATTACCTAATAATTCATAATTCATTTTTTCTGCACCAAATGCATTTGCTACAGCTTCTGCCACTACAGACATTTCCTCTAAAAACTTCATTTTGGTTGCATAGTCAAGTTGGAACAATTCCGTTTTATGTTCTTTACAAAGAAATAGTGTATACCCTTTAAAATGCTGATTGTCGCCAATGACAACATAACCTGTTTCTAATTCCTTGACAAACCAAGGGTTTGTATTTTCTTTAATCATCTGTATTCTATCGCATATAATGCACATAACATATTTACCTCGTCAAATTCTAATTTATCTAACTCAATTATAACAGATATACGTATAAAAAAACAAGGGTGGAAATTCCACCCTTTAATTATGTAGCATTAATTAAATTGTTCACCGCAATTCTGATACTCTGCGGTACACCAATCATTTGTACATACTTTGAAACTGTTGAGCCGCTTCTTCCCATTTGTCTGCCGACCTCGGCATAATTGCCGTATTTAGCATAAAGGCGGTGCATCTCAACAATTTCTTCGGGTGTCACTCGTTTAGCCATATTATTTATCTTTCTTGCGAGGGGGCTTATTTGCAACTACAAGGCATTTGTCTGTGTTTTCCATGCACTCTTTCCAAATTTCGTTAATGTAACCATCGAAAGTCTTTTTCTTTTCTTTGTCCTCGGTTACCTCCATGATTAACTCATTGATAGCATCGAGCTTCTGCTGATAATTCCAAGGAACTGTGATTGTTTTCTTGTCTGTGTCGAGAATAATTCTCATATTTTCTACCTCCAAAAGTAAAATAAAAAATGTACGTTTTGCCAATTTTTGACAAAATCCGTACATCAATTATATATATATATATATATAATGTCAAGTATTTAGACGAAAATAAATGAAAAATAATATATTTACATGAAACCAAAAGAAAACGGATTGTTTTACAAAAAAATGATGTGTTTACAAACATTTTCATTTGTTTTTGTTTGTATTAATTTATTTTTGTTTGTATTTTTGTAAAATCAAGTAAAACAAAATAAAACCAAGTAAAACAGACGGAAACGGAGACGGTCAAACAAAAATCACTCTTGGTCGCGGGGCGTACCACACAAACACAACCAAGAGAGAAAACAATATAATTTTCCCGAAATATACCCCCGCCCTCATAGGTGATTATAACCTGACCGTAAGGCGGTCTTGTTTGATTTTACAGAAAAAAATTGTTATAATATATATGTAAGTTAAAGATAATAATTTACAAAAAAAATATTGATGAAAGGAGAGAAACTAATGAGAAATTAGCAAACCATGTTTGAAAAAATGCTTGACGCTATGAGCAATACAGGAGATATAATGCTTCGTTATTACTTTCAAACAGAAATGTTTAAAAACTCTATTTTTGAACGCCAAGAGTGCGAAAAAATGAAAGAAGAAATCATATAGGAAGTGCTTGCGCGCATCAGCATCAGGCTTGAAGATGAAGCTATTAAACAGTTAGATGAGATGTTAAGAAATCTCGGAAAATAATAAATATATTTATATGAGTAAAAGGAGATATTATTATGGGTTATACTTTCCCTAATTAGCGTACAATTAAAATAAACCGAGAAGTGGCAAAGCGCGATTTTCTCGGTATCAAAAATGATAATTGGCAAGCCGCCGCACGTGACTTGGGCGCACATGCCCTCATGCTTTATATGTACCTTGCATCAAATGCCGACGGGTACAATCTTGCACTATCACCTGTCGCGGTACGTCAGGCAATAGGAATGGCAAGGTCAACGTACCATGACCAATTCCACAAGCTCGTTGATAAGGGTTATTTAGTACCTTCAACGGGGAACACCTTTGAGTTCTACGAAGTACCGCAATCCGCCGCGCAAACAAAAAAAGACGTGTCGGAAGACGGATTGAATTTTGAAGATGCGCCGAGTGACGGAGCACTCGAAAACCCTGACGGATTTTCTGTGTTACAACAGGATATAGAAATAAATAAAGAAATAAAAACAAATAAGTCAGGGATAAATAATACAGTTGATGAAAGTGCAGTAATAGTCCAAAAGCCGCAAGTAAAAGAAATCGTTATACCACCACCAAAAGCAGAGGGAAAGAAAAGACCCTCACCAATAGAAAAGCCTAAAAAAGCGGAGTTTATTTTCTAATGGCTAACTATTCAGAAAATATGTATAATTGGCTAAAACGTCAAGGGTATGCGGCAAAGTATGAGCATGAGGGCATTTACTGCATCAAGATAGATTAGAGTATAGTCTACATAGGCAAAAGCACGAACATGTTGCGGCGGGTGGCGTAGCATTATGTAGGCATACAGAATGAAACAGAAAAGAAGTATTATGTGTTAGCCGAAGCTCGGCGCAAAGGGCATAATATAAACTTTGACGTTTTGTACTATGCCAAGAGCCGCAATTATGTTGAACGACTTGCTGAAATCGGAGAAAAAGAAGGAGAGTATATCCGTAAATATAACCCTATTCTCAATACCCAAATACCAAAAGCAGAAAATTGGTCGCATTTTGAAGTGCGGGAAATTGATGCCGAAAAGATAATAAGTGAATTATAAAAAAGGGCGGGAGACGTGTATGTCTCTCGCCTTTTACTTTTGGTCTTGTCAGAAACTGAAAGTGTGATTTATTGATGCCCTCATAGTTGACATATCTGAACGTGCATAAAAGTTCAAAGTTGTACGCGCATCGGCATGCCCTAATATATCCTGAACGCTTTTAATGTCCGCGCCGCCTTGCAACAAAAGAGAAGCGCATGTATGCCGCAAGTCGTGCGGTGACATATTCGGCAAGTCACAACGGAGCATCAGTTTTTTCATGTGCTTTGTAATGTAGGACGGGTCGCGGGGCATCGTCTTATCTTCTTCACTATGAAAAAGAAAATTGTCATTCGCGGCGGGTGCTTCCGCACGTCTGTACATTTCCAAAAGTTCAAGAGTTTTCGTTGCTATTGGAATTGTTCGGTAGCCGTTGTCTGTTTTCGGTGCGCCTACAACTGCGCCGCTTTTAGTTGTGTATGTAACGTTGCGATTTATGCTCATTAAGCCGCTTCTGAAATCAATATCACCCCATTTAAGACCGAAACATTCTCCGCGCCGTATGCCTGTTGTAAGCAAAATATAATACATTGTACGTTGCATGAGTGGCAGTTCATCAATCGCGTTTATGAATAACGTTGTTTCACTCTTGGAAAAAGCATCGACCTTATGACGTTTAATTTTTGGTGATGCAACGCCGTTCATCGGATTATCTGAAATGTATCCTTTTTGAATAGCACTCTTTAGAATAATATTCAATGTTGAATAGTGATGTTTGCGGGTCTGCGGTGAGAGTGGTTTTCCCTGTGTGTTCTTGCGCTCATTTTTGAGGTAATCAAGGTATGCACTTGCTTTTGGCGTGTCAATGTCCGAGAGAAGAACATCACCGAAATACGGAAGCATAGTCTGTAAAATGTAAGTGCGAAATTCATAGGTCGTGGCGCGGCAATCATCATTTAATAATGAGGGCAACCATTCATCATTTACATAGTCGCAAAACTTTATGTATGAGGGCGTTTCTTCTTCTGTTGGTTCATCATAGACCCCTTGCATGATTTCTCGTTCCCACAGTGCCGCTTCCGCTTCTGCAAGTTTTTTCAGCCGCTTTTCTGTGTACTCTTGGTCAGGCTTCCAAATCTTTGTTTTGTACAGTTGCCGTCCACTTTCGTCACGTCCGACAAAGACCCTGAACCTGAAAGAAACTATCTTTCCATTTTTTCTGTTTTCTTTAATACTTGCCATAAAATACCTCTTTCCGCATGGGATTTTATGGCGTATCTGTTGACACTTGTTGACATTTTGTTGACACTTTGTTGACACTTTCGTGTTTTTCGGTCTTTTGGAATGGCAAGTGTAAAAAAGGAAAAGCCTTGAAAACGTAGTGTTTTCAAGGCTTTTCCTTTGGTGAGGATGAGTGGGCTCGAACCACCGACCCCTTGCATGTCAAGCAAGTACTCTGACCAACTGAGCTACACCCTCATTTATTCTGTTTGCGAATGCCCAAATATAATATCATATTGATTATGGTTTGTCAATTGATTAAAGAATATTTCTTGATTTTTTTCCTATTGCTTTATGTTAAAAAATCTGCTAATATAATATGTATAAACCGAAAGGAAAAGAAAATATGAAAGAAACTAAATTTTATCTCATAACCGATACCCATTACTTTGCATCCTGTCTCGGCTGCAGCGGTGCAGAATATGATGACTTTATGCACTACGAGCAGAAGTGCTTTGCTGAAACAGAGAGCATAAATAAAAGTGTTATTGAATTCCTTAAAAATGCTCATGAGGCTGATACCGTCCTTATTGCAGGTGATCTTGTTTTCAACGGCGAAAAAAAGAGCCACGAGGAGTTTTCGGCTCTTTTAGGTGAGCTTCGTGACAGCGGCAAGAAAATCTTTGTGGTTACCGCCGATCACGATTGTGGTGAGCCATTTGCTTTCGGTGAAAAAGGAAGATATTCACCTGAAGGTATAGAGCGTGATGAGCTTTTCGATATTTACAATGATTTCGGCTTCGGTCAGGCTATAGCCAGCGACAGAAAGCACCTTTCCTATGTGGCACAGATAAGTGAAAATGTCCGTCTTTTAGCTCTTAATGCTGACTTTAAAGAGGACGGACAGTACAATTTTGATGATGAACAGCTCGAGTGGATTAGTGAGCAGGCCGAAAAGGCAAGAGAAGACGGACAGACAATGTTTGCGATGCTTCACTATCCTGTTTTACCCGGTCAGCCGATTTTCTCTGTTATAAAGCCGGCAACTATCCGTAAGCCCTATGATTTTGCTGCGTTTCTTGCTGACAGGGGTGTACATCTTATCTTCACAGGACATATGCATAATCAGAGCATCAACGAATACATAACCGAAAAGGGAAACAAGTTCTATGATGTCTGCACGGGTGCTGTGATTGCCGATCCGGCTGTTATCCGTCTGGTGACATTCAAGGACGAAAAGACCGTGGAGATTAAGAGTATTCCCACACCCGATTTTGACTTTGACACCAATGGTAAGGACTGTAAGCAGTATCTTTCCGATATGTTCGATAATATGATAGTCAATGTTCTTAAGGATATGGCTTATGACACACCGAGAATGATGGGTAAATTCCACATTGAGGATAAGGGTGTTACTAAAAAAATTCTCGGTATTGTAGGCAAGATAATCTGTAATATTAAAGTCGGTACTCTTGCCCGTCTTCTTTTCATTAAATGTGATAAAAGCATAAGAAAGATTACTCTTCTGGATTATGCCGCAGAGCTTGTCAGAAATATCTTTGAGGGTAATCAGTATTATAAAGAGGGGACAGCGAAGGGTGATTTGCTTCTTGCTTTCCTCAAAAGAATCGGCTTTATTCTTAAGAAAATTGAGCTTAAGGATAAAAAGGGCGACAAGCTTGACCTTTACGAGGTGCTTAAAAACACAGCAGGTAATTATGATATAGATGATTATAATGCTAGACTGAAATTGGGTTAATCATGTAGGGACACAACGCGTTTTCTCTGTGGCTTCAGCACCATCCCGTAGGGAGACCGTTGGTCGTCGGTTAATAAAGCATAAAAACCATTGTATCAGCTTCAATGCTTTTACAATGGTTTTTCTTTATCTTCTGAATGCCCTGAACAGTGGCAGACACGCTCCGAAAAAGCGTTTATAAGCCACGCAGTAGTTTTCGCTTTCTTTGTTTCTTTTACAGCCTCCGGCACGGCATAATGGGTAAAATCTGCATTCCTTACATTCTTTTCTCACAGACAGACTTTCCATTATGAAATCTCTTGCCTTCTGACTGTTCGCCATATTCTCAAGACTTTCGCTGTTAATGTTGCCGAGAAGCCATTTGTCGGTACAGTAAAAGTCGCAGGGGTAGATGTTGCCGTTGCCTTCTGCTACGAACTGATGGGTGCAATGTCCCATAAGACCGCACTGCTCGGCTCTTTCACCTAAGTACATTCTTACCCAGTTGTCGAACTGACGGATGCTGATATAATTTCCTCTTACGAAGTCCTTCACATAAAGGTTGAATATCTTAATAAGAAAGTCAGCATACTGTTCGTTTGTCATATAAAGCTCACTTTCACTGCTGTCTCCCATAGGACGCAGACAGGGAATGAACTGAATATACTTGAAGCCGTTGGCACGGAAGTATTTGTATATTCTCTCGGCATTTTCTGCACAGTAGCCTGTAAGAACCGTAAGAATATTGAACTCAACCTGATGCTTTTTGAATTTATCTGCCGCCTTGATGATTTTATAGTAGGAGTTCTGTCTTTTCTCGTCTACGCGGAACTTGTTTCCTTCAAAGTCACCGTCAAGGCTGAGCCCTACCAAAAATTTATTTTCACGGAAAAATCTCGCCCACTCGTCAGTAACAAGAGTACCGTTAGTCTGGATAGAGTAAAATATCTCTGATCCTTTGCTGTTGCACTCCTTTACCTTTTCCGTAAAAAATCTGAAATAGTCAAGTCCTGCTATTAAAGGCTCTCC
The DNA here is from genome assembly GCA_045613805.1 of Acutalibacteraceae bacterium. Classification (GTDB taxonomy): domain Bacteria; phylum Bacillota; class Clostridia; order Oscillospirales; family Acutalibacteraceae; genus UBA6857. The sequence continues at coordinate 2,320 of JAZLBS010000040.1, read as the reverse complement.
GCCCTGAAAGGCAAAGGCTACACTGCAGCCGTCTGCGAATTCCAGGGCGCTTTTTATAAGCTTTTCTGCCGTATCCTCTTTCATTACGCCGAAGGAGGATACCTCTCTTTGTGAAACGACATCACAGTAAAAGCAATATTTGCATCTGAGATTGCAAAGACTCGAGGCGGGCTTTATCATTATGGATAAAGCGGGCATTATTCGATGATACCTCTTCTGTTTTCTGCGAAGCCCTTCTGGATTTCCTTAAGCTTTTCACCCATTTTTGTGGAAATTTCGGGGTAAACAGGAGTACGGTTGTAGTTTTCCTGATAGTCGTCGGAAAGAATGTGGAGCCAGTTCTTTCTGTTTTTATCCCAGAATGCTGAGTTGTCATTCTGAATTTTGTCGAAATACTTGAAGGTAATGTGTTCCTTGTCAAGAATGTCGTATTTGTATTCTGGATAAATTTCCTTTACACTGTCTGATTTTACTGTGTACTGAATAGCCTTGATATCCTCTCTCTTCATATGGAGAATAGGATGCTCCTGTGTATGTACCACACTGTCATCTCTGATTACAGGTACAAATGAAACACCATCGATTTCACGGTCAGAGGGCATAACATTGCTTTCACCACCGTTTGTGATACCGCAAAGCTCAATAAGTGTGGGGAAGAAGTCAACAAATGTTGCACTGTTGCTTCTTGTACTGCCTGCCTCAAAGAGACCGCCGTTGTTATCCCATCTTATCATAAAGGGTACTTTCTGACCGCCCTCATAAGGCAGATATTTTGCACCGCGAAGGTCAGCTGTACTACCTTCAAGCGCAGGGCCGTTGTCACTTGAGAAGATAATAATTGTGTCTTCAAGCACACCAAGCTCTTCCATTGTGTTAAACAGTTCACCAAGATATGTGTCAAATTCTGTGATACAGTCAACATATGTACCCATACCGCTGACACCGTCATAATCGTCACCCGCAAAAACAGGGCCGTGAGGCCAGGGAGTTGCATAATAAGCGAAGAAAGGTTCGTCACTGTTTGTAACTACATCAGTAATCCACTGAGTAATTTCACCGTGAATCCACTCTGTAAGCTTGCTCTGGTCTTTCTTTCCGTTTTCGTCTTTCATTTCATCCACACCGTGTACGATGGTGTATTCGCCGTTTTCTTCACTTGCGTGATAGAAGGGTTTCATATCATTAACGTGATGTGAACCATAGAAATAGTCAAAGCCCTGATTTGTGGGAAGGTACTCACCGTAGTCGCCAAGATGCCATTTACCGAATGCACCTGTAGCATAGCCTGCCTGCTGGAATACTTCTGCGATTGTGATTTCATCACCAAGCATACCGTCAACATTGTTACCCATTTCAAAGGAGTTGTAAACTCTTGTCTGAGCAAAGGGGCTGAAGGTTGAAACTGTAGGATAGATAACGTTGTCTGCATAGCCTCTGTAAGGATAGCGACCTGTGAGAGTTGCAAAGCGTGCAGGTGAGCAGACGGAATAGCCTGAATAGAAGTTTTCGAAGTTAAGACCGTTTTCACCGATTGAATCCATATTGGGTGTATCATAGATAGCACCGTTGAGATTTGTGTCGCCATAACCCATATCGTCCATAAGGATAAGAAGCACATTAGGCTTGCCCTGAGTATTTTTGTCAACACCGTCAAGGTAGTCGTCGTGACCATCCCAGAGTCTGTCTGTAACGGGCTTTGTGCGAAGGTTACCTGTAAGCACAGCGAGTACTGATGAAGCCATAAGGTGCACACTGAGTACTGCTGAAAGAGCACCCTTTGCGCAGGACTTCATACCGTTTTTCTTTGCCACAAAGAGAAGACCGAGGAATGAAGCAATAGCAGGGAGTCCTAAAAGGAAGTTACCTGCAAGTCTTGTAAGAATACTTCCTTCGCCTGCAAAGAGAGGGTTATCAGCCGTTGACCAGCCTGCAAGACCTGACCAGAATGCACCGAAGCCTGCATCTGCGCCCCAGATAACATGGAAAAGATACAGACCGATAAATGAGAAGGCATAGCCTAAAAGCATAGGCAGATAAATCTTTTTCTTAATGATAAGTGAAAGAAGAATCACAGCGGACATAATGCAGCAGTAAAGAAGGCTTACAAGACCTACGAGGTTAAGTCTTGTAAGAATACTTCCTACGCGTGCAAAGAGAGGCTTATCAGCCGTTGACCAGCCTCCAAGACCTGAGCAGATTGCCCCGAAGCCTGCATCTGCGCCCCAGATAACATGGAAAAGATACAGACCGATAAATGAGAAGGCATAGCCTAAAAGCATAGGCAGATAAATCTTTTTCTTAATGATAAGTGAAAGAAGAA
>JAZLBS010000039.1:0-9264 GCA_045613805.1 Acutalibacteraceae bacterium | reverse complement strand
AAGCCTTGAAAGGCGCCAGCCTTTCTGCGTTTTTTGCCTTGTTGCAACAAAAATCTCTTACCATTAAACTTCGAAGAACCTTAAATGCCCGAGTTATAGTGCATTTAAGAATTTCTTCGACGAAACAATACCCGCGTCTTGTGAGGAGAAAAATTATTAAAGGTGCTGTAAATCTGGCATTTAAGGCTTATTCGGTTCGATTACCGTCACCTTAAGGAAAGAACGCATATACGAAAAATATAGCAACCGAAGGATATTTTCCGTCGGTTGCTGACTGTTGAAGGATATAATGCTTTAACTGAGGTGATTTGCTACCGCTTGCATAACCTTATTGGCAACAGGTATGGCGTGGGTATATCCCAGTCCGCCGTTTTCAAGGCAGACAACAATTGCGTAGGGCAAATCCTCTCTTATTGAAAATCCTGTAAACCAGGCGTGGCTTTTGCCGTTTGAAACCTCAGCGGAGCCTGTTTTTCCGCACATTTTAAGATTCGGGAATTTGCTGTCACCGTAGTAGTTTTTTACGTTACTGCGAAGAAGCTTTCTCACCTTGCTTGCTGTTTCAGCGGAAAGGGTGATGTTTGAAGAAAAGGGTGAAAGGGAAAGAAGCTCGGAAGGACTCTCTACAAGATAGGGTGAAACTGCCTGGCCGCCGTTTGCTATTGCTCCCATAAACATAAGCATCTGACAGGGGTTGACAAGTGTGGTATACTGTCCGATTCCTGCCCAGCCGATGTCAAGATTTGTACTGCCTGACAGAGAAAATGTGCTTTTTACGGTCTTTATCTTGCCAAGAGAAATGTTTTTTCCGAAGCCAAGGTCTCTGACTGTTTTTGTAAGCTTGTCTGCACCGAGCTCAACTGCAAGCTGAGCGAAAACGCTGTTGCAGGAAACATTGAGAGCACGCTCAAAATTGACCTTGCCGTGAGTTCCGTTGCAGATAACATCTCCGTTGCCCTTTCCTTTTCCCGTTGTATACTTTCCCTTGCAGGTGAAGGATCTTTCGTATATATCGGGTATGTTTTCGATGGCGCAGATTGCCGTGACAACCTTAAAGGTTGATCCGGGTGTGAACACACCTGTCAGAGCACGGTTGAGATAAATGCCGTCATATTTTCCGCTTTTGTTGGAGTCAATGTCAGATGGCTTGTTATATACATCGTAGGTGGGTGCAGATACCATAGTGATAACTTCACCTGTTTTGTAGTTGTAGACAAGGACTGTTCCCTTGTTACCGTTCATAGCTTTATATGCTGCGGCGGAAACCTTGGCATCGACGGTGAGCTTTATATCACAGCCCTCGTCGGAGCTTATGGTTTTATAGATTCCGTCAACAAAGTTGTATCCGATAAGCTCTGCACGGTAGACGGTCTGTATGCCTGTAGAAATAAATCCCTGTGAATCACCGATAACGTGAAGAGTACCAAGCCGTGTATTTTTATCCTTGTGGTAGATTCGTTCATTTCTGTCTGTGGAGACAAGTGCTTCACCGTTGCGATCATATATTGTGCCGGCAACAGTAAGCTCACCCGAAGAGTAAATGTGGCCGTTTGCTCTGTTTGATGCCCATTCGCCTCCGTTTACATAAAATGAGTAAAGCATAATTGCAAGACCTGCAAAGAAGGCAAGGACAAGGAAAATTACTATATATGTTCTTTTTGCTATTGTACGCAAAATACCGCCTCCTCAGTTTGTTTTGTAGATTTTTGGATATGCTCTGACGTCTGCAGCTTTTATAAAAGCAAAGAGTGCCCAGGTGCATATCATACTTGAACCGCCCTGGCTTATAAAGGGCAGAGTAACACCTGTAAGCGGTAAAAGGTCTGTTATTCCGAAAATGTTAAGACATGTCTGGAAAAGAATCATAGCTGCCGCCGAGCAGGCTGAAATAGAATAAAAGGTGGATGGGGCACTTCTTGAAGAAATCATAGCGTAAATGGCTATGGAAGCAAAAGCAACAACTATTATTACGCCGATGAAAATACCCATTTCCTCGCAAATCAGACCGAAAACCAGGTCTGTGGTGCTTGCATAGACGTTACGGAGACATCCGTTACCGACACCGACACCGAAGAGACCGCCGCTGACGGAATAGATAAGAACTCTTGTCTGCTGATAGCCTCTGCCGTAAATGTCTTCCCATACGTGACGGTAGGAAGCAAATCTTGCAGCAACGTGAGGTCGGAAATAGATAATAAGTAAAGCGCCGAGAAGAGCAATGGCACAGATAAAGATTACTGTTCTGAGATCGCCTGAGCGCATAATTGAAATAACGATAAAGGTGAAGAAGAATATAAGTGCCGTGCCGAAGTCCTTCATAAGGAAGAGCACACCGATGCAGCCCATAGCAAACAAAATAAACATATAAATGTTTCTTGAGGAGAGAAGCTTATCAAGGGAAGCTGCTCCGACAAATACAAAGGCTATCTTTACGAATTCCGAGGGCTGAAGTGAAATCCCCGAAATGGAAATCCAGTTGTAGGCACCGTTAATGGCACCGACAAACATTCTGATATAAACAAACGAAGCACCGAGAAACAAAAGCGCAAAAATTGCAAGAGGTGTTCTTATAAACATAACTCTTTTTATGTCCTGTAAATACCAGAGAAGGATATCGTAAACGAGAATACCTGCCATAACTGTGATAAGCTGCTTAAGCATGCTGTCTTTGTTTACACTTGCTGTGAGACAAAGACCGATTCCGCTGAGAAAAAAGGCGATAAATTCAAGCTCGAAGTTGACTTTTTTGACGAATATTCTCATTATGCCCACATAAAACCATTCAAACGAAATATAAAAAAGCAATTGAAGAATGATGTTGAAATAAACCTTGTCATCACTGAAAACTACAGGGATAAAGGACACAAGCTGAAAAATAGTAAGCATTGTGAGAATAAATCCGCGGTCAACATATTTATATTTTTTGCGGATTCTGTCTCCGCCCGTCATTGTGGAGGCGGCAAGCCCTTTATTGAGCTTCTTTTTTCTTGTCATAGTCTGCCTCCTTCATAAAAGAGTCTTTCATCTGCAATACCTATTACGTCACCGCTGAAAAGGAGCTGGGGTGATGTGATAAGCTTGCCGTTAAGATAAGTTCCTTTTTTGTCTGAATGGTTGGAAAGTGCCCACCCGTCCTCGTAAAGAATGAGTACGGCGTGTTTCTTTGCTGCCTCACGTGAGGAAAGCCTGATGTCACATCTGCCTCTTCCGATTGTTACCTCGTTACCGCACAGAATAAAGGATTCTCCCGTGTCTTTGTTGATAATTCTCGGTTGAGTTGATTTTCGTGAAGAACTCTGCTTCTGCGGAGTTTCTACTGTATATGAATTGCCGTTTCCCGAAAAACGGTCAATGTCATATTGCGGTGAGCTGATATTGCTTTTTGAGGGTGCAGATGCTTTTGCCTTTTTCTTCTTTTTTCTGCCGGCCTTCTGTACCGGGTCGTCGGCAACCTCAAATCTAAGACGGTGAGTGCCGAGGGTGATGATGTCACCGTCCGAAACGGTGGCGGATTTTTTTTCTACCTTTGTACCGTTGACCTTAACAACTGTTGAAGCATTTATACGCGGAAGACGGAAAATTCTTGCTTCAAGGTCTGCCAGCCTCTGTGAACGGACATAATTAACATTATGTATATACCAGCCGTCTATCCTTCGCGTAAAAACAGCGTGTGTACGGGAAACGCTGTCATAGGAAAGGGTAATATCGCAGCTGTTACCTCTGCCGATGGAGGTTTCCCACATGTTAAGAGCGTGTCTTTCTCCGCTTGACATATCTATGATATATCCGTATGTTTTTTCCTTCGGATGTCCGAGCCACAGAGAAAGAATACATTTGATTATGATAATAAGGGTTATGGCGGGAAGGATAACCCTTGAAACAGCCGTAATAAATTGCATAACTTACCTCCTTTGAAATGAGTATACATAATAATGATATTATTCTTTTATGCATTTGTCAACTTATTTTTCAGGAAAAAATAAATACAGCTGCCACCGGTCAAGTGACAGCTGAAAAAATGAAGCATTATTATTTACCTACACCGAAGAAGCGAAGGATGTTATCAAAGAATGAAAGGAAGAAATTGATGATTTTGTCCCATAAGGTAAGATTTTCTTCGACAACAGGAGCTATATCGTAACCGGGAAGAGTTGCAAAGTTGTCTGCAGGGAGCTCATCGGTTGTGAAGTAGAGAAGAACAGAGCTTCCGAGAGCTGAAACAAAAATCTCAATACCCTGTATTCTTGAAATAGCATCACCGGCATATGCGGTAAAGTTGTTGAGGTTTTTAAGTTTGAAGTAAGATGCAAGATAATTGAGGATTTTTGCGTAATCTTCAGCTGAAAGTTCTTTGAAAAGCTCATTGAGGATTGGTGTAAGGGTTGCGGTAATGAGAATGTATTCGGAACTGAAGAGACCGAAGTTTTCGTCGCCGACAACATACTGTTCGTAGCAGAAGGCTCCGAGATCTTTGAATGTTTCGAGATCGGTTTTCGGCAAATCGAGTCCGAGTTCTTTTGCGTAAGCTTCAATGGTGGGATTCTCACTTGTGCCGGGGCCGTAAAGGGGAGTGTTGATAAGCTCCCAAAGCTTAGGAGCAAGCTTTTCTATTATTGAATAGAGATCTGCATCCTTTATCTTGTCAAGGTTGAGCATATCTGCAATGGTTTCTGCATCTATATAATTAGCAAATACCTTATCAAGACCGTAGTGCGCACAGGCAAGTGCATATGCCTGGAAATCTTTTGTTGCAAGAGCATAGCAGTTATCGGAAATAATATCCTTTTTGCTTGTCATATCGATGGATTCGATGAACTCAGTTCTGATCTTTACTTCCTTGCCGAAGGCAACTGTTCTGTAGGGAACAGGATAGAGGTTGAGAGAGCCTGTAAGAACATCGTAGATTGTGGTGCCGTTGGAGCCTGTGTATGATTTGATGTCGTGAGCGTGAGTGTGGCCTGAGAAGGTGTATTTGATATTATACTGTGCAAAGATTTCGGCAAGACCGAGCTCGGGATCAACCATTGAAGTGGGATGTAACATTTCGCTGAAAACAAAGTGGTCAAGAAGATTGTGGTGCATCATGGAGATGAGCTTTACGCCGTCAGCCTGTGCTTTTTCAGCCTGTTCAATTATCCATGCTTTTCTTTCTTCGTCAATTCCTGAACCGCCGCTGCCGGGAATGCATGAGTCGATGGCGAGGAGTCTGTATTCATCATTGAGCTTTGCTACATAGGAAGCTGAATTCGGATCGTTCGCAAGGGTAATGCCTTCTTCAGCATAACCGAAATTTTTATAACGGTCAGCAAAATCAGCGGGAGTTATTTTGTCTTGCTTGCTGTGATAGTCGTGGTTGCCGGGAACAACAAAGATTTTCTTTGTGGGGTTATCTTTTTCAAATTTGTCAAGAAGCTTGGTAAGCTCCTCGTGCTCTTTTATATTACCGTGGTCGGTAAGGTCACCGGGCATAAGAATTACGTCGCAGTCACTCTGTGCAGCTTCAGCGAGGAAGGTTTTGATGATAATAACAGATTCAATCCAGAGCTGACCGTTGGAGGAAACGTGGCTGTAATCCTTGTCCTTGTAGATCGGATCGCTTAAGACGTCGTAGGTGTAGTTGTAATGAAGGTCATTTACAACAATTGCCTTGAGTTCGTCCGTTTCGTCTGCAGCAGAAACGCCCACAGAAATGAGAGAGAACACCATAATCATGGAAAGAAGGATAGAAATTATTTTTTTCATTTTATTTGTCTCCTTTAATGTTATTTAAATGCACTCGACTGCTTTTCTTTCACAGTCAAGACCTTTAACATAGTTTGCAAGGAATTTTTCAAAGCCTTTTGCTGTTTCTTCGTCCGGCTCAGCCGTGAAACATTCTGCACCGGCAAAGACCTTGCTTTCAAGGAATTCATCAAGGCTCATTTCACCGCTGTAAAGTGAATAAAGAGCAAGGAGTGCCATTCCGTAGGGACCGCCCTCACCGGCTGTCTTCATTACCGAAACGGGTGTGCCGAGCGCCGAAGCTGTATATTTCTGACCTACACCGGGATAGATATAATATCCGCCGTGACCGTAAAGCTTATCGGTCTGAACATTTTCGTTTCTGAAAAGAAGATCAAGACCTATCTTCAGTGAAGCCATAGCCGAATAAAGCTGTGTACGGAAGAAATTACCAAGATTCATTTTGCTGTCGGGAGTACGAAGGAACATAGGTCTGCCCTCATCAAGACCTGTAACAGGTTCGCCTGAATAGTAGTTATAGGAGAGAAGACCTCCGCAATCTGCATCACCCTCAAGTGACTTTTCGTACATCATATCGAAGATTTTTCCCTTTGATACATCCACACCTAAAGCAAGTGCGAACTCATGGAAGAGACTGCCCCAGGCATTTATGTCACTTGTGCAGTTGTTACAGTGTACCATTGCAACAGGCTTGCCTGTGGGAGTAGTTACCATATCGATTTCGGGATAAACCTTACTTAAATTCTTTTCAAGAACAAGCATAGCAAAAACAGATGTACCTGCTGAAATGTTACCTGTTCTTTCGCTGATGGAATTGGTTGCAGTCATACCTGTACCTGCATCGCCCTCGGCGGGAGCAAAGGGGATACCCACTTTGAATTCTCCGCTTTCGTCAAGCATAAGTGCGCCTTTTTCGGTGAGATAACCTGCGTTTTCGCCGGCAACAAGAACCTTCGGAAGAATGTCGCGGAGCTTTTTGCTGAAGCCTTTTTCGGCAGTAAGCTTATCAAAGGTCTCCATCATTTTTTCATCGTAATCGTTTGCGGTGCTGTCGATGGGGAAGATGCCCGATGCTTCACCGATACCCACAGCATTGACACCTGTGAGCATATAATGAACATAGCCTGCGAGGGTAGTAACATAAGCAATTTCGGGAACGTGCCCTTCACCGTTAAGGATAGCCTGATAAATGTGAGAGGCTGTCCATCTTTGGGGAATGTTGAAGCCGAGTGCTTCTGTGAGAGCTGCGGAGGCTTCGCCTGTGGTTGTGTTTCTCCAGGTGCGGAACGGTGTGAGAAGCTTTCCGTCTTTATCAAAAGCCAGGTAGCCGTGCATCATGGCTGAAATACCCATAGCACCCGTGGTCGTGAGGGCACAGCCGTATTTTTCTTTTACATCCTCTTTCAGAGCAGAGAAACAGGAAAGAAGAGCAGAATGAACATCCTCGAGAGAATATGTCCAATAGCCGTTTTCGAGCTTGTTTTCCCATTCGTGACTGCCCGAAGCGAGAGGGAGAGAATCTTCGCCGATAAGCACCGCCTTGACTCTTGTTGAGCCGAGCTCGATACCTAAAGCGGTCTTGCCCTCGATAATCATTAATTTTTTATCCATAATTTACCTCATCTGTAAAAAACGCTGCCGAGCTTGAGTTCTTTTTTGAAGTCAGCAATGTTTGTGTTTTTACCGATAACTACTGATTCGATACCCATAGCATCTGCCCAGTCGCACATCTGCTTTGATGTAAGGTCATAACTGAATGCTGTGTGGTGAGCACCGCCTGCAATAAGCCATGCTTCAACGCCTGTGTAGAAATCCGGTCTGGGTACCCAGAAATTAGTGGCGGTGGGAAGAGAAGGCATTTCTTTTTCTGTCTTTATGCAGTCAACCTCGTTTATGATAAGACGGAAGCGGTTGCCAAGGTCAACAAGAGAGCAGGCAACACCCTCGCCCTCTTTTGAGGTAAATACGAGTCTTGCGGGGTCTTCTCTTTCACCCATTGAAAGGGGCTTACATTTGATGCCGATTTTACCGTCGGCAATAGAGGGGCAGATTTCAAGCATATGTGCCTGAAGAATTCCTTCTTTACCGGGTACAAGATTATATGTATAATCCTCGAGCATTGAGGTACCCTTTGCACTCTCCATACCCTCGGTCATAATCTTCATAAGGCGTACCATAGCTGCAACCTTCCAGTCACCCTCAGCACCGAAGCCGTAGCCCTTTTCCATAAGTCTCTGAATAGCAAGACCGGGAAGCTGTTTGAGAGCACCAAGATCACCGAAATGGGTTACGATAGCCTGATAGTTCTTTTCCTTAAGGAATCTTTCAAAGCCGAGTTCAATCTGAGCCTGAACCTCAACATGGCGGCGGAACTCTGCCGGATCTCTGCCTTCAAGGATAATATCGTATTTTTCGTAGTATTCGTCGGTGAGAGCCTTTACGTCGGAAACTGAAACGGCATCAACGCTTTCAGCGATTTCGTTTACGGGATAAGCGTCGATTTCCCAACCGAATTTAAGCTGTGCTTCAACCTTGTCACCTTCGGTAACGGCAACGTTTCTCATATTGTCGGCAACTCTCATAACTCGGATATGGCTGCTTTCAGCGATACCTACTGCAGTTCTCATCCAGGCAGCGATTCTTTCCTTGACTGCTCTGAGTGACCAGTGGCCTACAACGGTTTCTCTTTCGATTCCCATTCTTGAAAGGATGTGAGCATATTCTCTGTCACCGTGAGCGGACTGGTTTTCATTCATGAAATCCATATCAATGGTATCGTAGGGGATTTCTTCATTGAACTGTGTGTGAAGATGAAGAAGAGGCTTTCTGTATTCCTGATGACCTAAAATCCAGCTTTTGGCGGGAGAGAAGGTGTGCATCCAGGTAATAACACCGGCACAGCTTTCGTCTACATTTGCCTCGTTGAAGGTTTTGCGGATAAGCTCGTTTGTGATAAGAGTAGGCTTCCAGATAATCTCGTAGGGAAGAATTCCGCTTTTGTTGAGTTCTTCTACAATGATTTTTGAGTGCTCTGCAACATTGCGCAGACATTCGTCACCGTAAAGGTCCTGTGAGCCTGTGCAGAACCAGAATTTATATGCTTTCATTTTACATATCCTCCTAATATATAATTGTACAGAATAATAATACCATTTAGGAGAACTGATTGTCAATAAGGAAAAAAGAAAAAAACACCCCCGGCAAGAAAAACCGGGAGTGATACGTTCGCCGACATCCCATAAGGAAGTATTTGTTTCTCGAACAAAATTCCATGTATTTTTGCCAAAAGCCTCGCAAGGCGACAGCCTTGCTGCATTTTGTGGCTTCAATACAAGAAATTTTTAGTTCTTACGAAACTGCGAAGCACTTTAAAATGCGAATTAGTGTTACAAGAAAAGGCGAAAACCACCGATAATGCTGACGCATATCGGTGGTTTTTAACACATTATTGTGATGCTATTTCACTTTTTAAAGAAATACTTCCTTATGGGATGTCGGCGTTTGCAGGTACCTTTTTTTATT
>JAZLBS010000038.1:0-33702 GCA_045613805.1 Acutalibacteraceae bacterium | reverse complement strand
GATTAAAGTGGTACGCGAGCTGGGTTCAGAACGTCGTGAGACAGTTCGGTCCCTATCTGTCGTGGGCGTAGGATATTTGAGGAGCGCTGTCCCTAGTACGAGAGGACCGGGATGGACGCACCGCTGGCGCACCAGTTATCATGCCAATGGTACAGCTGGGCAACTAAGTGCGGATTGGATAAACGCTGAAAGCATCTAAGCGTGAAGCCATCTCCAAGATTAGATTTCCCATAACTTAAGTTAGTAAGACCCCTCAAGGACTATGAGGTTGATAGGTTGCATGTGTAAGTGCAGTGATGCATTCAGCTAGGCAATACTAATAGGTCGAGGGCTTGACCATAATTCCTTGGTTCAAACAAGTGCTACAAACTCACTTTACTACAAACTTTGTTCAGTTTTGAAGGTACATCTGACAGTCTACGAAAGTAGGCTGTTTTTTATTTTTGTCTTAATCAAAAATTTAAGCCGGGCATAACGCTCGGCTTTTAACTTTTATTCTCTTTCGGATATGGTTCCTGGATTTGCGTTCTGTCCATCAGATAGTCAATGCTGACACCGTAAAAATCGGCAAGCTTTAGCAGAACCTGATCAGTAAATGCAATAATGCCATTTTCATATTGAGAGTATGTGTTTTGTGATACACCTAAATAATTTGCGATTTCACGTTGTTTTAAATCTTTGTCTTCACGCAAAGCACGAACATTTTTAAAAATCATACTATCACCCATAAATATTATGCAATATCTTGAATACAGATATTGACTTTTATCTGCAAAACAGATAAAGTTTGTGTGCATAATTTACAAACTTTTTTCTTTCCGATTGATTTCTTTTTAGAATTGTGTTAGTGTGTTATTGTGAAGAGATAACCATACTGTTTTACAGATAATGATTTTCTTTCGCAAATAATGAGTTATGCTGTGAACTAATCTTGATTTTTTACAATAAGGAGGAAAAGTTATGAAGAAAAAAAGTTTTATTATGTTTGCAATGTGTATTGCTGCCCTTTTGTGTCTGTTCGCAACGCAGGTTTATGCGACAGAATCAAAGGAATATTCAAAGGGTTCCTTGAACTATATTGTCTTGGATGATAATACATTAAAAATTACCAAATATCACGGTGAGGAGAAAAACTATACTATTCCGTCAAAAATTGGTGGTAAAACTGTAAGCGTAATCGGTAGATTTGCCTTTTTAGATGCTGATAAATTGGAAAACTTGGTGATACCGGGAAGTGTTAAAGTAATTGAAGATGAGGGTATAGCAAGTTGCGCAAAATTGAAAACTATTGTAATCAATAAAGGCAAGTTGAAAAATATGAGTAATTTAGGTATCGTAAGTTGTCACAAGCTACAATCGTTGAGAATTCCCAAGAATGTGAAAAATATCGGTACTATGTACGGTTGTGAAAAACTGAAGGAGATTATTATTGATGCCGGAAACCCTTATATGTGTAGTATAGACGGTGTAGTTTTCAGTAAAGATAAAAAGATTTTATTGAGATATCCTCAAGGTAAATTGATAGATGAATATGTAATTCCGTCATCAGTAGAAATTGTTGCAAGTTGGTCTTTTTATGATGTGGGGCCGTTGAAAGTTTTTATTCCAAAATCTGTAGAAAAACTTGAAGAAGAAGCCTTAGCTTGTAGTAGGGTTGAAGTTTATACCGATGCAACCAAGGCTCCAAAAAAATGGAAGAAAGCGCTTAATAACAGAACTGTTCGTTATAAGCAGAAAAGTAAAACTGCTAATATAACACTAAAAAAGGTTTCCAAACTTTCGTGCACACAGACAACGAATACAATTACTTTGGAATGGAATAGAGTAGATGCCGCAGACGGGTACATAGTATATAAATATAACTCAAAAACAAAGAGGTACGAAAAATTTAAAAATACGACAGATACAACTCTTAAAATAAGCAAGCTTAAAGCAGGGACAGTTTATAAGTTTAAAGTAATAGCTTTTACAAAGGTAAATGAAAAGACAATATGGGGCAAATATTCCGATGTCTTAGAAACTGCCACAAAGACAAAGACTCCTGTACTTTCTAAACTCTCTGCGGGCTCAAAGCAGTTCACTGCAACATGGAAGTCCGTCAGCGGTGCCACAGGCTATCAGGTTCTCTATTCTACCTCAAGCAAGTTCACATCAGATACAATAAAGAAGGTTACAATTAAAGGGGCAAAAGCCACGAAAGCTACTGTCAAAAAGCTTAAGAAGAGCAAGAAGTATTATGTCAAGGTTAGAGCGTATAAGTCGGTAAACGGAAAGAAAATCTACAGCTCATACAGTTCTGTTAAGAACCTAAAAACTAAATAAAGATTAAACGACACAATTTTCCACAGTTAGGGGGGGTAATAATGATGAAGAAAAGTAAGCTACTGTTTTTGTTTGTGCTTTTTACAGTTTTGACTTTTTCATTTACGATGATATCACAGGCGGAAACTGCATCAGATTTTACCTATTCGATTAAGGATGGCAAAGCGGTTATTACCGGTTATGTGGGTAGCGGAGGAAAAATCACAGTACCATCCGAAATAGACGGATATGCAGTATCCGCAATTGGAGAAAAGGCTTTTGAATACGAGGTTTTTACCGAGATTACAATTTCAGACGGTATAAACAGAATTGAAGAAAGAGCATTTTGCGACACAAAGGCCACAAAAATAATTCTACCGGATTCTGTTACCTATATAGGTGATTATGCTTTTTCAAGTTGCGTATATTTGCAAGAAATAAGGCTTTCTGCGAAACTTGAATATATCGGTACACGAGCTTTTGAAAACACGTCGATACTGAAGAAAATAAGTTTGCCAGATTCTCTGGCAGAAATGGGCGAGGGTGTTTTTTACGGAAGCGGAATAAAAACAATTAATATACCGTCTAAACTGACGAAAATCCCCGCAGCTACCTTTGTCTTTTCAGAACTTACTGAAATTATAATACCTGCAACTGTAAAGGAAATCGGCATCGGAGCATTTGAGGCTTGTTTATATCTGAAGAAAGTTACTTTTCTGGGCGATATTGAAAAAATCGCTGATCATACATTTCATAGCTGCAATAGATTGCAAAGTATAAATTTTCCTGACAGTGTAACCGAAATCGGAGAGAGCGCGTTTAAGTGCTGCTTTAAATTAACTCTTTCAAAGTTACCGTCAAAACTTAAAACTATAGGCAACAACGCTTTCGATGATTGCGTAGCAATTACAGAAATTTTTATTCCTGACGGTGTCAAAAAGATTGGATATAGAGCTTTCAGTTCCTGTAAAGCACTTGAAAAAATTGACTTGAATAATGTTGTAGAAATTGGTGAAGAGACTTTTGTCGGATGTAAAAATCTGAAGCAGGTTGTTTTCGGAACATCTGTTAAGACAATGGGTAAAAAAGCTTTTAGTCTGGGTCTTGGTGCAGAAGATATCTATGTTTGTTACCGAGGAACAAATTCACAATGGAAAAAGGTGAAGCTCAACGGTAACGACCACCTGAATAATGCGCCTGTACATTTTAAATATACCAAAGAGCATAAAACAAAAAATATTACTGAAAAAGCTACTTTGAGCCGTAATGGCCGTATTATAAAAAAGTGCACATTCTGTGATTATGAGTGCACTACTGAAACTATTTTAATGCCTGTTGATTTTAAACTAACCAAGAGCGCCTATACCTATGACGGGAAAGCCAAAGAGCCAAAAGCTGTTGTCAGAGACTTACAGTGGAAAAAATTGCAGGAAGGAACAGATTACATACTTTCTTATGAAAAGGGGTGTAAACTGCCCGGAAAGTATACTGTTAAAATTAAATTTAAAGGAAAATATACGGGTACTGTAATTCGTAGTTTCACAATTAAACCGAAAGCAACAAGCTCGGTAAGTGCTACTCAGACTACATCTGCTATTACTCTTAAATGGAACAAAGTAACGGGTGCGGATGGCTACAGAGTATATAAATATGACACAAAAACAAAGAAGTACAAAAAACTCAAAGATGTAGCGAAGACAACTTTTAAGATAAGTAACCTTAAACCTGGCACATCCTATAAGTTCAAGGTCAGGACGTACACTAAAGACGGTGAAACAATATGGGGCAAATATTCCTATGCTTTGGAAACAGCCACAAAAACCAAAGCTCCGGTATTATCCAAGCTCACAGCAGGCTCAAAGCAGTTAACCGCTAACTGGAAAACCGTCAGCGGTGCTACAGGCTATCAGGTTGTCTGTTCTACCTCAAGCAAGTTCACATCAGATTCAATAAAGAAGGTTACAATTAAAGGGGCAAAAGCCACGAAAGCTACTGTCAAAAAGCTTAAGAAGAGCAAAAAGTATTATGTCAAGGTTAGAGCATATAAGACAGTAGGAGGCAAGACAATCTACGGCGCATACAGCTCAGTAAAGAATGTAAAGGTTAAATAATTATAGTTAGGGGCGGATATTATCCGCCTCTATTTTTTGCTGATTTCTGATCGTAGGGGCGGCCATTGGTCGTCCGACAGAGTGTGAAAAACAAATTAAAAATTATATTTTATCTTGACAACATAGGAAACATCGGTATAATCTTAATGACTCTTAATTCAGAAAGTGAATTTTATCAATGAACAAAAAACGAATAGATATGCTCACGGGAAGTCCTCTTAAAAGCGTTATCCGTTTTGCCTTGCCGATTATGGCTTCCTCGATGCTCCAGTATAATTACAGCCTTGTAGACAATATAATAGTGGGCAGATATGTTTCCTCGGATGCTTTGGCGGCGGTTGGCTCCGTGGGCCCCATCGGCTCTTTTATAGTCGGTGCGGCTTTGGGTCTTACCAGCGGATTTTCAATTCCTGTTTCTCACGCCTTCGGTGAGGGGAATAAGAAAAAACTCTCACATTACGCAGGCGGAAGCATCAGCCTTGCCTTGGTCATCGGTCTTGTTCTGGTCGTGACCTCACATATTCTTTCGGGTCCTCTTCTTCGTCTTATCGGTACGCCCGACGAGATTATCGGTCTTGCCTCAGCGTACATAAATATTCTTTACTATGGCATACCCTTTCAGATGCTTTCTAATAACTTTACCGCTATTTCCCGAAGTGTAGGCGAAAGCAAAAAGCCGCTCTATTTCTTCTGTGTAAGTGTGGTGGTGAATTTCTTTCTCGACCTGCTCTTTGTTAAAGAATTTCAGTGGGGCGTTGAGGGTGCCGCTGTGGCTACACTTATTTCACACATTGTCGCCTGTACCCTCAACGGAATTTATGTGCTGAGATTTAACAGTCAGGTCAACATCACAAAAAAAGATTTGCGTATAAACAGAAAAACGGCCTGGAGACAGATTAAACTTGGAATTCCTGTTTCACTTCAGTTTACGGTGACTTCCATCGGTTCAATGTGTCTGCAGAGTGTTGTTAACTCATTCGGCACATCTGTTATTGCAGGATTTACTGCAGCGGGCAGAGTAGAACAGCTTACCAACATACCTATGTCAGGTCTTGGTGTAGCTAATCAGACCTTTGTGGGGCAAAATTACGGTGCAAGAAATTACGAAAGAATTTTGAACTCGGTTAAAAAAATCTTTGTTCTTGATGTATGTATTTCTGTAGCAATGAGTATCCTCCTTTTTACTATCTGGGAGCCTATAGTTTCTCTTTTTCTTACGGAAGAAAACCCGGAAATTATGGCTGCTGCATCAAGATATATACTTGCTATTGCACAGTGCTACAGCCTTGTTGCTATTCTTTTTGTAATGCGTAATACCTTGCAGGGGCTCGGTTTTACCTATGCAAACTCTGTGGCGGGCATAGGAGAATTTTTCGGCAGACTTTCTATTGCCTTTATACTCACGCCTGCTCTCGGCTTTGATGCCGTGTGCTATGCCGGTCCTGCGGCCTGGCTTTTAGCGGATATTCCTCTTATAATCATATATCTTCATAAATCACGGAAATTCAGGAGACTTCTGACTGAAAAAAAGATAAACTCTGTTAACAGTTAACAGAATGTTAATAAAGCGTTGTCCATTTTATGATAAAATCATAGCGTAGTTATACAAAAAAAGGAGATTATTTTTATGAATTTACAAAGCGTAATCGACAAAAAAGAAAAATATGCGCAGTTTATGGTTGACGAAATCACCCATATCTGCACAAAGCTTCCCAAGAGAGGCCCCGGATCTGAGGGTGAAAAGCTTTCCTGTGAGTATATAGGGGAGACAATGAAGGAGCTCGGATGCGAAAGAGTTGAGGTCGAAGGCTTCAAGGAAAATCCCGGCTCATTCTTCGGTTGGATTTATATTACTATCAGCTGCTGCTTCCTTGCACTTGCATCATATTTCTTTATGCCCGTGCTTTCAGTAGTCTTCATTGCACTCGGTCTTATTCTCTGCGTTCTTCAGTTCGGTCTTTACAAAAAGACTGTAGATAAGCTTTTTGCTGAAAAGACAGGTCACAACGTAGCCGGTTTTAAAAAGCCCACAGGTGAAGTAAAGCGCCGTATTATCTTTAACGGTCATCCTGACGGTGCCTGGGAATGGCCCTTCAAGTATAAGTTTACATACCTCGGCTTTGATATTCACATGATCACATGCTTTATCGGAGCATTCTATCTTCTTGCTATCTCCATTGTAAAGATTTTTAATCCTGCTCTTTCAAATACCTTTGGTTTTGTTGCTCTTGTGTTCGCTCCTTTCTGGTTCGGTCTCTATTTTATGTGGAACAGAAACAAGATAGTTGACGGTGCTAATGACAATCTTTCAGGCTGTTATATCGGTATGGCTATTCTTAAAGCTCTCAAGGATGAAGGAATTGAGCTTGAAAACACTGAAATCGGTGTGGTTTGTACAGGCTCTGAAGAAGCAGGTCTTCGTGGTGCAAAGGCATGGGCTGCAAAGCATAAGGACGAAATGAGCGATGTTCCCACCTTCGTTTACTCATATGATACTATTACACAGTGTGAGCATCTTATGGTAAACTACCGTGACCTTAACTCTACTGTTAAGACCGACAAGGATGTTGGCGACCTCTTTATTGAGGCTTGCGAAGAGCTTGGCATTCCCTGTAAGAAGGGCTTCGTTCCTCCTCTCGGCGGTGCAACAGACTCAGCCGCATTTGCACAGGAGGGTATGCGTGCCACAGGTATTACAGCTCTTAATCACGCACTTCCCGATTTCTATCATACGCGTCTTGACACTCCCGAAGCACTTAATCCCAAGTGCCTTGCAGACTGCTTCGCAGCAAGCGTAAAGGTGCTTGAAAAGTTCGATAAGGGCGCTAAACAGTAAAAGAAAACAATTATTGCCCCGTTGTTTATTCAGCGGGGCATGATAATTTATAAAAAATTTAGCGGTTATCAGATTTTATGAAAGAGGTGAAACCATTGACGGAAGAAAACAAGGCATCTGAAGTAGATGTAGAGAAAGTTATTATCACTGCTTCAGGTGAGAAAATTGAAATTTTAAATCAAACAGTAACAGCAGAAAGATTTTATACTGTTGCTAAAATTGCACGTGAAATAGCATACAGCTGTTGTGCAGAGATTTATCCCGATAAATATAATGAATTTACAGAGAAGGCCTTTAACGGAGATTTATCAAATATATATCTTGAGGATATGGGAACTTCATTATTTGCTGCATCGTACGATTGCCGGAAATTGACAATAAGGTGTCGGCCGATTTATAAAGAGCTGACCGTTTTGAAGTGTCTTGTTCACGAAATAATACACTCTGCTTCTTATAGATATAAAGAAAAAATAACAGAAGGTGATACAACCCTCAAAAAATACATAACAGGCTTTTGCGTAAGGGACATTACTACGAGGATCGCGGATAGCGGAACGGAAGAGAAAAGAGAAATGAGCAACTGGTCGCTTAATGAAGGGGTTACTGAGACCCTTACTATTGCTGCACTGAGACGTTACGGTATTGATTATGTGCCGTCATCGGAATATATTTACAGTGTGGAATGGGCACTGAATTTTAAAGCTCTGGTTGGTGAAAAATTGCTGTATAATGCGTATTTTTCGGGTGACTCAGAGCCGCTTATTAAATATGTAAACTCACTTTGCGACGATAAAAAATGCTGGGATATGTTAGTGGAAAGTCTTGACGCTGCAGGGACAAACAGAGAATATTTAAGAACTATTGGAAATATAAGATGGATCAATAGTCACAGGAAAAGGGTAAGAAGAATATTCGCAATAATGAACACAAACAAAATGAAAGGAATAGCCGGCAATGAAGGATAAGATGGCAGAAATCCTGTATGAGGTGATAAGCACGAAAAAAACTCCGGAGTCAACTGATACAATTCATAAAAGCTACGTAGAATGGTATATATCTGCTCTTGGTCTTGAGGGTGTATGGAATAGATCCGGGCTGGGAGAGGAGCAATTCGATAAATGGTTTGATATGTATGTGGAACCCTTCAGATTTTTAAATTATAAAAGTTGCATCAAGCTGTTATCTTATTATTACGATGTGGAAAAATTTGACAACCAAGTAATTGAATTGGCGGATAATGAAAAAAGATCAAACGATGTTGTTCTTAAAGAGCTGAATAATTATATGTTTTCAATTCTTAAAGATTTCTGCGCAGATTCGGTATATCTTCGTGATAGAAACTATGTCAGAACGATTCTTAAAAGCGTTAAGAGAATTATAGATAAATAAAAAGAAAATCCGAAGCATATTACGGAACTCATTCATTCCGCCCATAAAAGGTTACATTCAAAATCTGTGAGCTTCAGTTTGGTTTTCTTGCTGAACATAAAAATGCCCTCCTTGTATTTGGTAATACCATTTTACAAGGAGGTCTGTGTTATTAAAAAAGCACCAAGGTCGGAAATCTCCTTGGTGCTTTTCTGTCAGATGTCCACTTTCACGGCGAAGCCGCCTGTGAAGAAGTAGTAGGTGTTCGTCTGACTCTTGTTTGGTGGAGATGGCGGTAATCGAAACCGCGTCCGAAAATCCATTCACACAACTTTCTCCGGGTGCAGTCAGTCTTTTAGCATTCCCTCAGCTTCACGCCGAATGACAGGCTTAAAGCTTCAGTATCCTCTGATGCGTGACGGCATACGAGGATGCTTTGCCGTACACGTTCACTGCTGATCGACGCCTTTAGCTAAGCCGCAGTACTCTTAGCCAAGACGGGCCGCTTAAGCAGCCTTTAAAACTGTATTATTGTCAGTTATTTTTAAATGTGTGACCTTTTAAAGCGATTGCCACAGCGCTACCCGCTTATCGTGCTTCAAAACCCCCGTCGAAATCCTTTCATCCCCATGTTGATTTTAAAGCTTTTTGCTTTGTTATTATAACACAGCTGATATGTTGAAATCAAATGTATTATTTACCTGCTCTTGGCGGCTCTTTCTATATCTCTCTGAGCATCGCGCTTGGCTAAGGTTTCGCGCTTATCATAGTTCTTTTTACCCTTGCAAAGACCGATTTCGAGCTTTGCTCTGCCTTTGAGAAAATAAACAGAAAGAGGAATGAGGGTAAGTCCTTGCTGTTTAGTGACACCTAAAAGTCGGTTGATTTCTTTTTTGTGCATCAGAAGGCGCTTCACACGCATAGGGTCACGGTTAAAGATGTTACCCTGCTCATAGTGGCTGATGTGCATACCGTTTACGAAGATTTCTCCTGCATCGATACTGCACCAGGAGTCCTTGAGATTTATTTTACCCTTGCGGATAGATTTTACCTCTGTGCCGAAAAGCTCTATTCCGGCTTCATAGGTTTCGAGAACGAAATAGTCGTGCCTTGCTTTTTTGTTTTGGGCTACAACTTGTCTTTCGTCAGGTTGTGATACTGCCAAGTAAGGCACCACCTTTCTTTAAATGCAAAATGCAGAATTGCGCCGGAGCGCTTATGTAACGGAAAGCTCATTCCCGCTCGGTAAGGTCTGAATAAAACTAAATGTATTATCAGAACCAATATTCCTGCATTGCTTTTAAAAAATCTTTTGTAATCGGATAGCCGGAGCTTTCACCTATTACAGCATCAATGCCGCAATAGGGGCAAAGTGCTGTTCCGTCAGAATCTTTAAGCCACTGAATTATTTCCTTTGGCTCAAAAATTTCAAGACAATAAAAGCAACCACATTTTTTATCTTTAATCAGCTCTGCTTTATGATTTGTAGAAAAATTGTGTGCAGAGATTACAGCTTCGCTTTTCATATATTCATTCCTGTAAAATTATATTCGTAAATACGGCGGATAGTACGTTCTCTTTTATGAAGTGTCGGTCGCCATTTTGCATTTTGAACTTTGTATTTTGCATTTACAGGCTTCTTCTGCCTTCGAGAGCTCTGGTGAGAGTAACCTCGTCGGCATATTCAAGGTCTGCACCTACGGGGACACCGTAAGCAAGTCTTGACACAGTAACACCGAGTGGCTTCAGCAGACGGGATATATACATCGCAGTTGCCTCACCTTCAACGGTGGGATTGGTTGCCATAATAACTTCCTTGATTTTACCGTCGGAAAATCTCGCAATAAGCTCCTTTACGGTAATATCCTCAGGACCGATGCCGTTCATAGGGGAGATAACTCCGTGAAGAACATGGTATGTACCCTCGTATTCGTGAGTTCGCTCGAAAGCCATAACATCTCTCGGATCCTCTACAACACACACTACGCTCTCGTCTCTGCCTGTGCTTTTGCATATGGGGCAAAGCTCATCCTCGGCAAGATTACAGCAACGTGTACATCTTTTGATTTTTTCGTGAGCGTTGAGGATGGCTTCGGAAAAAGCCTGAGCCTCCTCTTTTTTCAGACCGAGGACATAAAAAGCCATTCTTTGGGCGGTTTTATGTCCTATGCCGGGCATACGCTCAAACTGTTCAATAAGCCTCGCAAGAGAGGCTACATTATAGCCTGCCATCAGAAGGGAAGGTTGAGACCGCCCTTAGCGGCATTCATTGCCTGCTCCATAGCGTCGTCGGCCTTTCTCATTGCCTCATTTGTAGCAGCAATAATAAGATCGGAGAGCATTTCTATATCGTCGGGATCAACAACATCAGGCTGAAGCTTGATGTTCTTTACCTCGTGAGCGCCAGAAACAGTTACTTCGACTGCTCCGCCACCTGCGGAAGCGGTGAATTCACTTGCTTCGATTTCGGCCTGCTTCTGTTCAAGCTGAGCCTGCATTTCCTGGATTTTTTTCATCATATTCATCTGGCCGCCACCCATGCCGCCGGGAATTCTTGCTTTCATTTTTTGTATCTCCTTTAATAAGTTTTGTCTTTTTAATTATATAATAATCAATTGTTTACGTCAACATTGATGCCTAAATTTCTTGCCTTGTCGATAAGGTTTTCAAGAGAATCCTTTTTTTGCGGGGCAGGGGCATCGCTTTTAGGTGCTGATGAGTTAGAGAGACCGAGACGGTATGCTCTGCCGGTTACATTTTTTATTGCGGTTTTTATGTCTCTTGCATTAGTGCCTGTTTTTATGAAGGCACTGAGAGTCGGATTATCGCACTTGATGAGAACAAAGTCACCCTGAATCACTGCAGAAGATCCGTTCAGAACACCCCACAATGGCATATTGAGTCTTGTTAGCTCTTGTAAAATCTCTGCCCAGGGTAGATCTTCGCTGAAGTTGGTTTCTTCTTCGGACGGGGAGGTGCTATAGGACGGTGACTCCTGTGCTGCTACAGCATGTTCTTCTGCTGCTTGATGCATTGCGGAGGGAGGAGTTTCAGATAATGTTTTTTTCTCTTCTGAGGTTACTGCCGAAGAAGCAACGGTGAATGAGCCGCTACGCAATTTATTTTCAATGTCGGCGATTCGCCTGAGAAGATTTTCACTGTCGGCAGTGAGTGACGGAGTAGAAAGCTTTATAAAGGTCATTTCCATTTCCGTTCTTCTGTTCACACCTCTTTTTATATTAGCCATAGTATCCTGTAAAAGAGAGATACAGTATAAAATGTTTTCGAGGGTGAACCTTCCGCTCTGGTCTTTATATTGCTGTAATTCATCGGCGGTGCATACAAGAAGAGTTTCGGCACTTCTGACAGTTTTTACAATCATAAGATTACGGAAGTGATTTATCATATCCGAGCAGAGCCTTTCCATGTCACAGCTTTTACCGTGAAGGTCGCTGATAAGCTCGAGAGCTCTTGCGGAGTTTTTTTCATTTACGCTTGAGGCAAGGTCAAAGAGATGATCTCTTCCTGTCATTCCTGCTACGGAGCAGACAAGGTCAGCATCTATTGTGCTGCTGTGCCCTGTGCACTGGTCAAGAAGAGAAAGGGCATCTCGCATACCGCCGTCGGCTATTCTTGAAATCAGAGAGAGTGCTTCCTCTGTTACGGTAAATCCTTCCTGAGAAGCGATGTAGTTCATTCTCTTTGCCATAGCCTCGGGAGTAACTCTGCGGAAGTCAAAGCGTTGGCAACGGGAGAGGATGGTTACAGGCAGCTTATGCACCTCAGTGGTGGCGAGAATAAATTTAACGTGTGCGGGGGGCTCTTCGAGTGTTTTGAGAAGAGCATTGAAGGCACCGATGGAGAGCATATGCACCTCGTCGATGATGTACACACGGTATTTACAGGAAGCGGGAGTGAAGTTGATTTCTTCACGGATGTCACGGATATTATCTACGCCGTTGTTACTTGCGGCGTCGATTTCTGCGATATCGAGAATTGCACCCGATTCGATGCCCTGACAAACCTCGCATTCGTTACAGGGATTACCGTTTATGGGATGAAGGCAGTTGACAGCCTTGGAAAGAATTTTCGCGCAGGTGGTTTTACCCGTACCTCTGGAGCCTGTGAAAAGGTAGGCGTGAGAAAGCTTGCCTGTTTCGATTTCCTTGGCTAAAGTGGTGGTAATGTGCTCCTGACCCACTACATCGGAAAAAACCTTAGGTCTGTATTTTCTGTATAATACCTGATACATACGCTTTCGCCTCCTTTAAAATAAAAGATACTTTGCCTTGGTCATACAGCAGCAGGCTGACCTGTGTCGCACAGACGAATTGCTTAATGCTGCTCGGTTCCCCGCCTGACATGGTTCACAGTGTACTGTCGCACAGAACCCACTGCTGCATGACCAAAATAAAGTATCTTTGTTTTATTCGGGGGAATACCCCTGTCTTTGATTAGCCTTAACATTATAATATAAAGATGAAAGAAAATCAAGTGTTTTTTTATATTATTATATTATGTTTTATTTTACGGAATAAAATTTACAGTTTATGTATATAAATAAGGTGTTTTTTGCACCTTTTGTTATGTATTTTTTTGTGACAAATGATATTATTAATATAGGGTTTGACTTTAACCTTAAAGTATTATAAAATGAGTAGTACTATAAAATAGGAGAATGTAGAAGGAGATGACGATGTAGATGTCTGACATGAGAAATATTACTGTTCTTAATTGCAAGGAGGAGTTAGAATACAGAAGGAAGCAATCATTAAAAACCTTTTCAGATTATACGAAAAGTGAAAAAAAGGCATTTATAGCGATAGTGATAATTGCCGTGCTGATAACTGTTGCAGTCGGACTTTTTTTTGCTGCTGAAATGAGCAGCGGAAAGTATACTCTGCCTGATAAAATCATTTCAATGAAAAGAGAGGATAACAACTTTATCTCTTACAGAGAGGTAAAGGAGAAGGTGCTTAACGAGAACAGTGCGAGCAATATTCTTAATTTATCCTTTTCGGAGATAAATTATTCTGTCGGCGTAGAAATCGAGGGCTACGGTTATCATAGGATTTCTACTGCAGACGGACCGTATTATCTGGACAGAAACACATGGGTAGAGCTGGAAATAAATGTCACCGAAGAGGAGTGTGAAAGAGCATTCGCAAACGGTGAGCCGGTTGTCGTGACGGCTTGCCTTACCACCAGAGAAAAACGTATCAAAAGGATGATTTACAGTGAAAACTTTCAGATGAACGTTGCTCCCTGTGTCGTGGAAAGCATAAAGCCGCTGAACGATGAAAAGGTAATTGTTTATGAAGGCGCCGATGTGGCTGTAGTGGAAGGAAGAGAATTTGAAATAGTTTACGGCGACGGCAGAAGGGTAACGGCAAAGGCAGAAAGTGAAATTGATAAAAATGGCAGATGGAGGCAGTTACTGGGCGGAATGAAGCTAAGAACATGGCTTTCCGATGAGGGCGATGAGGTGTATGTATTTTTAGCTGATGCGGAATGTGTCCTGAAGACAGAAATAAAGGAAAGACCCTTTGAGATAAGTGAGATTACAGAGTGTGAGCTTGACAGCTCTCATAACCTTAAAAGTATTTCTTATAAATTAAAATATACGGACGGTCAGATAAAAGAATATAAAAGCAGAAGCATATATAATTATGAGGTTTTCAATCTTTATACCGAAAGCACAGTGGATGTAATTGACGGCTATGAAATCTTTGCTCAGACTTCGGTTGTTTATCCCGAGGACAGCGATGAAGCAAAAATGGAGGTAAGGCTTGTATGTGCTGAGTTTTCAGACAACCCCATAGAGGCGGAAAAAGAAATCTCTTTACAGGAATCAGAGTGTGACTGTATATGTCACAGCACAGATAAAGGCAAAAAGAAGCTTTATGAAAAGCTGAGAGGAATAGCAGAAATGTGGGGCTTATTTGACGAGTGCAAATGCGGCTCGGTGCATTACTGATAAAGGAGAAAGCTATGAGCAGATTTAATAAAGACGTGATAAGACACAATGAAAGTGAGCTTTCAAAATCCTTTTCGGAAAAGTCACTTTTCGGGAAAATAGCGACTGTTTTATCTGTGCTTGTGCTGCTGTTTGCTATAGTCGGAATTATTTATATTCTGGCACCGAAAAATGCAGACAAAATGAATTATACGGAAGCGGCTGATTTGACTGCTTATGAAAATGAAATCACGGCTGTGACTGAAGAAAACTTTTCTGTACAATAATAAATTATTGACCAATCTTTTACTTTTTTCTATAGACATTTATTTTCCTGTATGCTATAATTTTAAGGATATTTTTTAATTGCGGATTTTTGCGAGGTATTACTATATGAATATGGCAGATAAAATAGAAAGAGCCGCTGCGGGTGCAGTTCTTGATAAGCTTTTAAAATATGTTGACAAGGATCCTCAGGGTAACCTTCTTAAGCTTGTTGATGTAGGTGAAAAGCTTCTTGGCGGAACCTTCCCTAAGCATTATATTGACGCTTTCCGTAAGGGCATAAGCGACGGTGACAATGTTTACTATGAAATGGCTATGAATATCCTTAAGGATGTAGACAGAGATGTCATCAAAAAGATGCTTCTTGCTATGGGCCTCGGAGCAGGGGTCAAGGGTACAAAGGCTGTAAGAAAAAACCGTGAAAAGTATAAATGCAACATTCCCTTCCAGATTCTTATCGACCCTACCTCAGCCTGTAACTGTAAGTGTGAGGGATGTTGGGCAGCTGAGTACGGACATAAGCATAATCTTACACTTGATGAGATGCTTTCGATTGTATCTCAGGCAAAGGCTCTCGGCACACATTTTTATATGTTCACCGGCGGTGAGCCTCTCATCAGAAAGGATGACCTCATAAAGCTTTGCGAGGCTAATCCTGACTGTGGCTTCCTTTCCTATACAAACGGTCATCTTGTAGATGAAAAGTTCTGCGATGAAATGAAGAGAGTAGGTAATCTTGCTCTTGCTCTTTCTATCGAGGGAACAGAGGAGACCACCGACGCAAGAAGAGGTGAGGGTAACTATCAGAAGGTTATCAATGCAATGAAGCTTCTTAAGGAAAAAGGCTGTCTTTTCGGTATGAGCGTTTGCTACACGAGGAATAATATTGACCAGGTTACAAGCGACGAATTCCTTGATAAGATGGTTGATCTCGGTGTTAAGTTCGGTCTTTATTTTAACTTTATGCCCGTTGGTCACGGTGCTTCGCCTGACCTTATTCCTACTCCTGATCAGAGAGAGTATATGTATAAGTGGCTCAGAAGAGTAAGAAATTCAAAAACAGGTAAGCCTATGTTCTTTATGGATTTCCAGAGTGACGGTGAATATGTAGGCGGTTGTATTGCAGGCGGAAGAAACTATTTCCACATCAATTCAGCCGGTGATATGGAGCCTTGCGTTTTCATTCATTTCTCTGACTCTAATATCAGAACACATACTATTCTTGAAGGCTTGCAGAATCCTCTGTTTATGGCTTTCAGACATGACCAACCCTTTAACGATAACCATCTCCGTCCCTGTCCTATGCTGGAAAACCCCCAGTGTCTGCGTGACATCGTAAAGAGAACAGGTGCTAAGTCAACAAACTTCCTCGGCGAGGAAACGGCAGAAATGCTTTGCAGTAAGTGTGATAAATTTGCCGAAGAGTGGGCGCCGAGAGCAGAAGCACTCTGGAACAGTACCAAGCACCCCAACCATAAAACACAGTATTACAGAGATACAGAAGAGGGAAGAAAAGAGTTCGGTACAGCAGAAAAGAAATAAAATCAAACCGTTGTAAAAGCCGATTTGAAAGGCTGATACAACGGTTTTTTTGCAGTTATTTTTAAAATTATACCTTGTTTTCGTCAAAATCAATGACGATGTTTTCTTTTGTCGGAGTGAGCTTAGTAAGCTTTACTCCTGCTGCCTCAAACATTCTTTTTGAGGCTCTTGTTGACATTGTTTCTGCATATTTGTCGGAAAGGTAAACTACTTTTTTTATGCCGCTCTGAATGATAGCCTTGGCACATTCGTTACAGGGGAAGAGCGCTACATAAATACGGCAGCCCTCAAGATTTATTCCACGGCAGTTTAAAATTGCATTAAGCTCCGCGTGGCATACATAAGGGTATTTGGTGTCATAAGCATCACCTGTTCTCTCCCAGGGGAAGCAATCATCACTGCAGCCGCTGGGGAAACCGTTATAGCCGACAGACATAATGCGGTTTTTTTCGTTTACGATGCAGGCACCTACTTGTGTGTTGGGATCCTTGCTTCTGTAGGATGAGAGCATAGCAATTCCCATAAAGTATTCATCCCAGGATAAGTAATCTGTTCTTTTAGGCATAATTAAAATCCTCTTTTCTGTAATTCTTCATTTTTATCCTTCAAGTCCGCGGTAATAAAGTCCGCGTGTATATTCACCCTTGACTGGCTTGCCCTTTCGGTAAGCGTCAATTATAGCCTCACATACTTCCTTTTTTTCTTTTGTAAAGTAGAAGGTTATGAAATCAAGATTTTCGATTTCACCGAGTCTGTCGCCTAAATAAATCGGCTGTGAATTTAAAATCTCACTTGCGCCGAAATGACAGACAACAGGGAATTTCATATTTTTTCTGTCGGTGAGAAATTTGTTGCTCTTGCAGTCGGCACAGTCAGCTCCGTTTTTTACAGGACAGTTTCTCGTGAGCATAAGGGGGAGTCTTCCGTAGCCGATTATACCTCTTTTTACTGTTCCGCCGATTTTTGAAAGCTTTTTCAGGGTGAGCTCAGGTGACAAGGTGATTTCCTTTACACCAAAAGACTCTAAAATATCCACAGAGTGGCTGTTGAAAACATTCATTGAAAAGCCTGTGTGGATTATGAAGCCGTGTTTTTTTGCAAGGGCAAGAGCATCTAAGGTTGAGCAATATGCGATGTTTATACCGCAGCTTTTTGCTCTTTCAAGATACTTTTCCACAATGGTTTCGTTGCCGAAAATGCCTCTGAGTACTTCAATTCCCACATTAAGAGGGAGCTTTTTTACGTTTTCCGCGAAGTTTTCCTCAAAATTCAGCGGAATGTATAGGTTTTCCACATTTTCGAGGTTTTCGGGGAGCTGAGCTTGTCTTGCTATTCTAATGTTGTATTTCAAAGGCGCTTGAGCCTTGTAGGAGGTTGTTTTTAAAGTTGATTCTGTAAAGCTTTTTAGCTTTACAGATGAGATGGCTTTTTCAAGCTCGGAAAGAGCGGTTCGTCGGAGATTATTTATGGCACTTGCAGGCACAATGAGTCCTTCGTCAAGGTCAATTTCTGTGCTTTGTGCATAAAACTGAGTTCCGCCGCATTTTGAAATTCTTTCGGCAAGGCCTTCTTTTGTGAGTGGCTTGCTGATTGCTTTTTCGGGTATGCAGTCCTCTTCAACGTAAACGGTTTTACCCATAGCTGAAGCTGAAAGAGAAATTTTTTCATCTTTAATTATTGACAGAAAAAAGCTTACGGGTACAGACCCCTTTTCTTTTTCATAAAGCTTTGAAAGGTCCTTGAGTACCTGATTGGTTGCAGAGGTAACATCCTCCTTTTGTCTTATGCCGAACATATCTCTGCCGCGTTTTCCGGCAAAATATCCATCGGTAAAGCCTGAACGGGAAAAAATTGCACGAAGATTTGAAAGAATTTCCTTGTCTGCATTTCCCTCCAATGTGCTTTTTATTGCTGTGACAGCTGCTGCTACATATTCGGGGCGTTTCATTCTGCCTTCAATTTTAAGAGAATCTATGCCGAGGTCTGTCAGCTCCTGTGCTCTTTCAATGAGTGATAAATCCTTGAGACTGAGATCATTTCCTGTTCCGTTTTCTGCCCCGAAGGGGAGTCGGCAGGGTTGAGCACAAAGACCTCGGTTGCCGCTTCTGCCGCCGAACATACTGCTCATATAGCACTGTCCCGAAACGGACATACAGAGTGCACCGTGTATAAAAATTTCTATTTCTATATCACAGCTGTCCTTTATTTTTTTGATTTCATCTTTAGTAAGCTCTCTGGGAAGAACGGCACGGGAAAATCCCATTTTTTTCAAAAGCTTTACGCCCTCCGAGGTCTGCACGGACATTTGCGTGGAGGCGTGCTTTTCAAGATCGGGCACTGCTTTTTCCATAATGGAGGCAAGTCCTAAGTCCTGAACGATGACAGCGTCGGCACCCCAGGAACAGATTTTTTTCACCGTTTCAACTGCTTCGGGAAGCTCTTCATCGGAAATGAGAGTGTTCATAGTAATATGTACTTTAACACCGTGGCTGTGACAGTAGGCAATGGCGTCTCTTATTTCCTCGTCACCGAAATTATCGGCTTTTATTCTTGCGTTGAAGTTTTTACATCCCATATAAACGGCATCGGCGCCTGTACGTACAGCGGCGTACAGACTTTCCTGAGAGCCGACGGGAGCGAGAATTTCAGGTTTTTTCATTTATCATTTACCGGCAGAATCCATAATTGCTTTAAGCTCTGCTTTGAGTCTTTCATTTTCGATGCGGAGCTTCTCTGCTTCTTTCTTTGTTGTTTCAGCCTCGTGTCTTGCCCAATCAGCCTTGCTTTTTGCATCGGAGGCATCGTCAAGATAATCCTTTATCTGTTCGCGGAGTCTGTCTGCAGTTGCTACGGCTTTTTTACATTCGTCCGCATAGTCGAGAGCGAGAAGTATTGCTGCCTGTGTTGTAGAGATGCTGACATTGTCTTTCATTATTTTTGAAAAAGCCTTGTCAAGCTCTTTGCCGAGAGCCTGAACATATTTTACATCGTCTTCGGCTAAAATTGAATATTCGCTGCCGCCGATAGAGAGCTTAACTTTGTTGACTGCCATATTATTCATCCTTTCTATAGCTGAAAATGTTTATACCTCTTTATTATACATTAAAAGGTTTTGATAATCAAGGTAATTTTATTCTAAAAAATATTTGCTTTTTTGTACATAAGGTGGTATAATAATTTTTACATGAGGGGAGAGTTGAGGCTCTCTCATTTTTGATTTATTCGGGAGGTGACGGGATTGGCTGTGGTGAAAGACTTTTTAGGAGATTTGTATGCAAATCCCAATATTCAGTATTCCTTGGATGCCATAATCAAAATGGTGCTTACAGTTTTCTTCAGCGGCCTTATAGGCTACGAAAGAGAACATTCTCACCGTCCTGCCGGCTTCAGAACGCATATTCTCGTTGCGGTCGGCTCGACTCTGGTTATGATGACCTCGGGGTTTGTTTTTAAGGAGTATGAAGGTCTTGCAAATTTTGACCCCACAAGACTCGGAGCACAGGTAATAAGCGGTATAGGCTTTCTCGGTGCAGGCACTATTCTGCGTGAGGGCTTCAGTGTCAAGGGCCTTACGACTGCCGCGTCTCTATGGGCAGTTTCGTGTATAGGTCTTGCAGTAGGTGCGGGCTATTATCTCGGTGCATTCATAACCACTTTGTTTATTTATGCTACTCTGAACACACTTAAAAGATTTATTGCTAAAGGTAATCCTTCAAAAAATCTGTATATTGAGGCGGAAAATTTGTCGAGACAGGCATCTGACATCGGTGAGATTATCAAGCGGTACGGAGGTTCCCTTCACACTCTTGAGGTTCTTTATGCTGACAGTATGTCCACCAAAAGAAAAAGTGATTCAATTGTTATGAAGGCTGTAATTTTCCCAAAGGACGAGGAAGGTCTGAATATGACAATTTCCGCTATCAGAGCTCTTGAAGGAATAAGAGATTTATATATTGATTGAAAATACCCTTTGACTGAATTATCATTTTTGGTCAAAGGGTTAAATTTTACCAAACGGATTTATGCACCTTTACCATTTACAAAAATCCGACAAAATGTTACTATAAAAAGGACGGCTACAGTACCGTCAAAGAAAAGGAGGAAACAAAATGAAACTTTATTATGACATCAAGGACAAACCAAAATTTCCTAATCTGATTGTTTATGCAATTCAGCAGCTTCTTGCCATTATGGCGGCTACTCTTGTGGTTCCCATAATCATAGGCAACGGAATGCAGCCCTCAGCCGCTCTTCTCGGTGCAGGTGTAGGTACTCTCGTGTATGTTCTTTTCACTAAGGCATCGTCTCCCGTTTTTCTCGGATCATCCTTTGCATTTCTCGGTTCAATGTCAGCTGCTTTTGCCGGTGCTGTTTCTGCTCAGGCAGGCTATGCCGGTATTATCCTTGGCGCTGTTTTTGCCGGTCTTGTTTATGTTGCAATCGCTCTTGCTGTTAAACTTGTTGGTGTAAACTGGATTGATAAGCTTATGCCTAAGCAGGTAATCGGTCCCACAGTTGCAATCATCGGTCTTTCTCTTGCAGGCAATGCTGTCGGTGACCTTCAGAAGGGTAAATTCATGGTTGATGCCGTTTCACAGATTATTCAGGACGGCCAGGTTGTAGAGGTTGTAAATAAGGTTTCCTCTGCAAATCCTCTCGTTGCTGTTGCTTGCGGTCTTGTAACTCTTTTCGTAACAATGATCTGTTCAACCTACGGTAAAAAGTCAATCAAGCTTATTCCTTTTATTATCGGTATTCTTTCAGGCTATGCTTTTGCAGCTGTGCTCACTTTCATCGGTATCAAGACAGGCAATGACGCTATCAAGCTTATCGATTTCAGCGTTTTCTCAGGCATCAGCCTTTTTGCACTTCCCGAATTTACCTTCCTTACCGCTATGAAGGGTATAAAGGAAATCGACGGTGCTTATATCGGAACTATCGCTGCTGCATATCTTCCTGTTGCATTTGTTGTTTTTGCTGAGCATATTGCTGACCATAAGAATATCTCTTCCATCATTGAAAAGGATCTTCTCAAGGATCCCGGACTTCACAGAACTCTTCTCGGTGACGGCGTAGGATCAATGGTCGGTGCTTTCTTCGGCGGATGTCCCAACACAACCTACGGTGAATCCGTTGCCTGCGTGGCTATCACAAGAAACGCCTCTGTTTACACAATCATCACTGCAGCTGTCGGTGCTATTCTCATTTCATTCCTCGAGCCCTTTGTTGCTTTCGTTGATTCCATTCCCTCCTGCGTAATGGGCGGCGTATGTATGGCTCTTTACGGATTTATCGCAGTATCCGGTCTTAAGATGATAAAGAATGTTGATCTTGAAGATAACAGAAATCTTTTCACCGTTTCAGTAATTCTTATCGCAGGTATCGGCGGTCTTACTCTTTCCTTCGGTAATATTACTATTACATCCATTGCATGCGCTCTTATTCTCGGTGTGGTAACAAATATCATTCTCGGTAAGAAGAAGGCATAAGCATATTAAATCAAGAAAAAAATAACTCCCTTGCACGCGGAAAGATGCGGGGAGTTTATTTTTTACTTTATGACTTTACCGCATTAATACACATTGTACAAAAAATGTGACAAATTTTATGCATTTTTTCGTCTTGACTTTAGCGCGGTAAAGTAATATAATAAATGTTAATATTCATAAACTTAATGAATATATGGAATTATTTAAGAGGTGTTTTTTATGAATCGTGTATTCAATTTTTCAGCAGGTCCTTCAATGCTTCCCGTTTCAGTTTTAGAAAAGGCGGCTTCTGAAATGCTCTGCTATGAGGATTCGGGTATGTCCGTAATGGAAATGAGCCACAGAAGTCCCGTCTATGATAAGATTATCAAGGACGCTGAAGCTCTTCTCCGTGAAATTATGGAAATTCCCGACAACTATAAGGTTCTTTTTTTACAGGGCGGTGCATCAACTCAGTTTGCTGCCGTACCTCTTAACCTTATGAATAAAAACAAGAAAGCTGACTATATTCTTTCAGGTCAGTTCTCCACCAAGGCATACAAGGAGGCTCAGAAATACGGTGACGTTGTTGCCGCCGCATCCTCAAAGGATGACAATTTTTCACGCATTCCCGAAACTACAAGAGAATCCTTCAGACCCGATGCAGACTATGTGCATATCTGCTTCAACAACACAATCTACGGCACAAAGTACAGCTATATCCCCGACACAGGTGACATTCCTCTTGTTGCTGATATGTCATCCTGCATTATCTCCGAGCCTGTTGATGTAAGCAAGTTCGGTATGATTTATGCAGGCGCACAGAAGAATATGGCTCCCGCAGGTCTTACTATTGTTATCGTCCGTGAGGATCTTATCGGCAACGCAAGAGAAGATACACCTGCTATGCTTGACTATAAGCTTATGGCTGACAACGACTCAATGTATAATACTCCTCCTTGCTATTGTATTTATGTTGCAAAGCTTGTTTATGAGTGGATAAAATCTCTCGGCGGTCTTACCGAAATGAAAAAGCTCAATGAAAAAAAGGCTGCACTTCTTTACGATTATCTTGATTCACAGGAGTATTATATAGCGCCTACAGAAAAAGAGAGCCGTTCAATGATGAACGTAACTTTTGTTACAGGCGACGCAGAGCTCGATAAGAAGTTTGCTTCCGAAGCGGATAAGGCAGGGCTTAAAAATCTTAAGGGTCACAGAAGTGTAGGCGGTATGAGAGCTTCAATCTATAATGCTATGCCTTATGAGGGCGTAGAGGCTCTGGTTGAGTTTATGAAGAAGTTTGCCGCTGAAAATCCCAAGGCTTAATTACAAGTGGAGTGAAAGATATGAAAACTATTAAAACTATGAATAAAATTGCCGCCATCGGTCTTGATGAGCTTAATAAGGAAGCTTTTGAGATCGGTGACAGCATCGAAAATCCCGACGGTATTATGGTGCGCTCTGCATCTCTTCACGATATGGAGTTCGGTGATAATCTTAAGGCGATTGTACGCTGCGGTGCAGGTGTTAACAATATTCCTCTCGACAGATGTGCAGAGAAGGGTATCATTGTTTTTAACACTCCCGGTGCAAATGCAAACGGCGTAAAGGAGCTTACAATTGCTTCACTTCTTCTTGCTTCAAGAAATATTGTCGGCGGTATCGAATGGGCAAACGGACTTACTGAGGACGTAGCTAAGCAGGTAGAAAAGGGTAAGAGTGCTTTTGCGGGCTGTGAAATTCAGGGCAAAACTCTCGGTGTTATCGGTCTTGGCGCAATCGGCGGTCTTGTTGCAAACGCTGCAAAGAGCCTCGGTATGAAGGTTTTAGGCTGTGACAAGTTCATCACAGTTGAGGCTGCCTGGCACCTTTCAAGATCAATCAACAAGGCTTCAAGCTACGAAGAGGTTTATGCCAACGCAGATTATATCACTCTTCACATTCCCTCCAATGAAAAGACAAGAGGTATGATCAACAAGGAGTCCATCGCTAAGATGAAGGACGGAGTGAAGATTATCAATCTTTCCCGTGCAGATCTTGTAAATAACGCAGATATCAAGGAAGCTCTTGAAAGCGGCAAGGTAAGCTGTTATGTTACCGATTTCCCGACAGAGGAAACAATCAATGTTCCGGGTATTATCACAACTCCGCATCTCGGTGCTTCAACTGCAGAATCTGAGGATAACTGCGCTGTTATGGCTGCTCATCAGATCGAGGATTTCCTTCTTAACGGTAATGTGAAAAACAGCGTAAACTATCCCGACATTTCTATGGCGAGAACTGAGGGCGGAAGACTTCTTGTTCTTCATAAGAATCTTCCCAACATCCTTTCCTCTATCACAACCCTCATTTCAGACCAGGGCATCAACATTGACCATATGGCTAACCGCTCCAAGGGCGATTATGCCTGTACTATTGTTGACACACCCTCACATCTCAGCGACGAAACTGTCGAAAAGATTTCAAAGGGTGAAAATGTTATCAGAGTAATTAAGTTTGACTGATAAAAAGATTAAAGCCGTCTCTTTCCGTGGAGGCGGCTTTTTTGTGGGAGAAGGGCAGTGCTTTGCCGTCAGACAGCGGTAGAGGGGGCGGGGAGCCAAGCTCCTGTATACAGGGAACCGCGACGCCCGTCGGGCGCCGCGGCTGACCGCATGCGGTCGCTTGGCTCCCCGCCTCCCCGTACCGCTTTGTAAATTCAGACGGATGTGCTTACCTTTTGATATATGCGGCGTTTTTTTCTTGCTATTTCTTTTATTTTATGCTAAATTGATATTATAGAAAACGGAGGGGATTAATTATGAAGAAAAAAACTAAAAAAACATTGTTGATGCTTGCAGTGATTATTGTTGCGTTCTGCTTTGTCGCCGCCTTTAAAACGGGCGGCTGCGGAGAAAATGTCAGGTACACCTACAACGGCATTACGGGAAAGCTTGTTATTTCCGGTGAAGGCCCTATGAGGGATTTTCCGTCAGAGGAGGAATCGCCTTTTTACGGTTATAAGATTAAAAAGATTGCTGTTAAAAAAGGTGTGACATATATCGGTTCGTATGCTTTAAATTGGTGCTGGGAGCTTAAAAGTGTCTCTGTTTCCGACAGTGTGACGGCTATAGGAGACTATGCCTTCAGCTTTTGCTCCAACCTTACAGACGTAAACATCCCCGACAGTGTGACCAGTATCGGCGACTATGCCTTTTGCAGTTGCCCTCTGGAAGAGGTTAACGTTTCTGCCAATGTGAGCGAAATAGGTGAATGTGCTTTTGACGGATTAGAGCTTAAAAGTATTACGGTTGATGAAAACAATAAGGACTATATGAGTGAAGACGGAATTTTATTCAACAAGGATAAAACGGAGCTTATAAAGTTTCCGGCGGGAAATTTAAAGGGAGCTTATACCGTTCCCGATACTGTAAAATCAATTGCACCGTGGGCTTTTTCTGATTGTGGCTGTCTGAAGGAGATAATTATTCCTGACGGTGTTGTCTCTGTTGGTGAAAATGCATTCGTTGCTTGTGGTGAATTAGCGGAAATAACCGTACCTGACAGCGTTACAGCAATAGGCAAAGAGGCTTTTTCCGACTGTCCGAAGCTTGCTGAGGCAACTCTTTCCGGCGGCCTTACCGAAATCAGCGATGGAGCTTTTAAGAATTGCACCAAGCTGAAGAGCATAACTATTCCCGAAGGGATAAAGGTTATCGGTGAGGGAGCGTTTTCAGGGTGTGAGAAAATGAAGGAATTAGCCTTGCCTGACAGCGTGACAAGCATTAGATCAGAAGCCTTCTATGGTTGCACGGAGCTTAAAAAAGCAGCTTTAGGAAAAAATATTACCGCTATTGGTGCGAATGCCTTCGGCGGCTGCTACGAGCTTTCGGAGCTCAATTTGCCTGAAGGGCTGACCACTATCGGGGAGGATGCCCTCTTGGGCTGTGACAGCCTGAAGGAAATCAGTATACCTGCAGCAGTAACCGACATTGGTGACGGAGCTTTAGACAATTTTGGAACCCAAAAAATTAATGTCCATAAAAACAACAAGTACTTTTCAAATGACAAAGACGGAGTTTTGTTCAACAAGGATAAAACGAAGCTTCTTCAGTGTCCTGCAGGCGTTGCGGTAAAAAAATATGCAGTCCCCGACGGAGTGACTGAAATCGGCGTGCGAGCCTTCCAGTATTGCGAAGGCCTTGAAAGTGTAACGCTTCCGGGCAGTGTGACCGTTATCGGCGTTCAGGCCTTCTATTCCTGTAACAGCTTAACTGAGATAATAATTCCCGAGGGTGTAATCACGATAGAAAGCAGCGTCTTCGGTGAGTGTGACAAGCTCAGTACGGTAGATCTTCCCGAAAGTGTAAAGAGTATTGACGGAGCCTTTTGTTCGTGCGATGCTCTGACAAGTATAATTATTCCCGATGGAGTGACATCTATCGGCTCTTTAACCTTCTTTTCGTGTGAAGCCCTTGAAAGTGTAACCATCGGTAAGGGTGTAACCGCCATAGGCGACAACGCTTTCAAATTTTGCAGAAGCCTTAAGGAAATAACTCTTCCCGACGGAGTAACTACCATTGATGAATATGCTTTTTCCTATTGCGAAAAGCTTACAAGCATCACTATTCCCGACAGTGTTACTGAAATCGGAGCATATGCCTTTGAAAATTGCGGAAGCCTTGAAGATGTCTATTACGGCGGAACAAAGGAGCAATGGAAAAAGATAACCGTGGGCGAGGAAAACAAGAGTCTTACCAAAGCGACAGTTCATTACGGAAAGTAAAAGTGTATAAAAATATGAGCCTCCCTTGTTTCGGAGAGGCTCATTTCTTATGCTTTATTATTCATTTTCGGTTTCTTCTTCGTCTGCGTCGTCCTCAAGTCTTAAGCTGTCCTTGTGCTTTTTGTTCATCATAAAACCAATAAGACCGCCGAGGGCAATAAGGCTTGTGGGTGCAGCAACGATTTCAGGGTTTTCTGCAACGGTCTGTGTTACCTGCTGAATAAAGCTTGTGCCGTTTTCTTCTTCGACTTGTGTTGTTACTGTGTAGGTTTTTGTAGTAACAATATTTCCGTTTGCATCGGTTGCGTAAACACCTTCAAGGAGCTGTCCTAAATAGTCGGTGTCGAAATAACCTGTTGTTGATGCTGAACCGTTGTATTCGTCAGCACCGTAGGTTGAGAGAATGCCCTGTATGTATCCGGAAACATCTGTCGGTGCTTCAGCTGCATCACCGATGCCGCTGAAAATGCTTTCGACTACCTGAGAGGCTTTTTCACTGTCGGTCGGAACTAAGTTGTTTACAAAATCCTGAACCTGGCCGACTACACCGGTGGCACCGCTATCGGATTCAAGTGCGGGGTTTTTAATAATTGTAAATTCGTAAAGAGCGATATCTTTTCTGCTTCCGTCGTTATAGTTTACTTCAAGGAAGACAGTTTCTTCAGTTTTTGTTGTGTCAAGAGGTGTAGCTGTTGTTGAGCCGGGAGCTATGGATTCACCCTGAAGATAGAGGCTGAGAGGAGCTTTGTTTCCTCCGTTGAGCTGATTGCCGAGGGTGATGGGAGTGAACCATATTTTTTTACAGGAAGGAGCAACTTCAAGTCTGTAGCTGAGAATGTCACTGAAAAATTCCTGCTCAAGAGGGAAGTATCCGTGCTTGCAAGCAAGATCAAAAAGCTTTTCCACGGAAGTGTTTTCATTGTAAGAAACACCCTTTTCATTGAGCATTGCTTCAAGAACAACGCGGTGTACGGCAAGCTTGCTGTCGCTTTCTGATGCATAATAGAGAAGCTCGGGACTGATTTCTACCTCATATGCATTTTTAAGAATAGTAGCAAAATATGTGTAGTCTACATATTCCTTGTCGGCAGCAGTTACCTTGCTATATTTTGTAAGAGGTACAGTTTCTTCGTTTTCTGTTATAACAGCAACCTTAAGAAAGTAAAAAAGCTCTTCAGATGTAGGATTTTCCGAAAGAGGTATGTAGGCAAAGTCGCTGAGATACTGTTTGACAGCCTGCACTCCGAGACCGGCGGGGGTATTGACACCGGAAGGTACTTTTACACCGGTGAGAGCACCGAGAATAAGGGTGACTGCTTCATCAAGAGTGATGTCTGCGGGGAGCTCGGTCTTTTTGCCGTATATAGCATAAATTGCGTTGAATTCGATGGCTGCATAGACAATGCTGATGTTCATTTTATCCTCGTTTGTTGCTTCGTCGGGAAGAATGATTCCGTTTCTTGTAAGAACGGCACACATATGATCGAGGTTTTCGGTCATACCTGCTGATACAACGGTGTAATAAATCATTTCAACGAGAGCTGAGTAAACACTGTCGACTGAATTTCCGTCAAGGTCATTCAGCATGATATAGCGGTCACATTCATCGACAAAATCCTTATAGGTGTGGCTATAGGGGTTTTCGTCAGGTGTGGGCGTAAGAGTAGCCGGTACAACAGCCATATCGTCGGTTCTTACAAAGAGCTGATCAAGCCATGCGAAATTATATATCGGATTCGGATTGCGGGTATTACCGGGATTGAATGCCAATCCGTTTTCAAGAGAAACAACAACTGCGGATGCACTCATCGGTAAGGCTGCTATAAGAATTAATAAAACCGAGAGAAAAACAGATAGTGCTTTTTTCATTTTTATCGCTCCTGTCTGAGAAAATCATAGTATATGTAAATTGAGAGATACCAATCCATTATTATACATAGTATATGATACAACTTTATTGCGGTATTGTCAACTGTCGGGGCCATTGTTCGAAAAAAATTAACATAAAAAGTAACAATACTTATTGTTGAAAATACATAAACTTTTTCATAATTCATAAAGCTTCTTGATATAAAAAAACAATTGTGGTACTATTATAAAAATAAGTCGTATACAGGCAGAAACTGTATACGGCTTTATATGAGAAAGGAGAAAAATAAAATGTCCAATCCTGTTGCAGGGTTAGCCGGAAAAGCAAAAGGACTTTTTACGGAAATTAAAACCCACTGGAACACTCCTGCTGAGGGCAAATATGTTCCTTATAAAGAATATAAGGATGTATTCTTTGCCGTAGGCAGTAACTATGCAGGCTCTAAGGTGCTGGAGTATATCGGTTTTGCTTCTGCCTGCTTCCTTATTATGCACCACTACAATATACCGTATCTTACATTCTCGGTTATAGGTATTCTCAATATGCCTTTGGGATACATCACAGCACTCATGTGGTGGATAGTATGTGATAACCTCGGCTTTATTCCGAAGCGTCTTGAAAAGAAATTTTACCTGGTGTACGGACTGATGATGCTGTTCGGTATATCGACCATAATTTTTGACTATTCGCTGCTGTTTAATCAGGATGGCGGATTTATCAGAATTCTTAACAGCCTTGAGGGTATGAATGCCACGGCGTGCTTTAAAACCTTCGGTACTCATTTCCTGTATTCGGGCTGGGTAGGCGCACGAAATATTTTCTGGCGTAAGAAGCTTCTTCCGAAGTACGGCAGATATAAGTATTCCCTTTACTGTGATGTAATTCCTAAGTGCGTTATGGTTGTTCTTATCGGATGGCTTCCCGTTTATCAGATTGAGGATGTTGCGACAAGAGTTTGGGTTGCAAATCTTCTCTTTGCGGTTTATGCAGTTTTCGGTTTTGCAAATAACCTTGAAATCTGTACCAAGAGCATCAGCCCCGATCCCAAGGAAAGAATTTATGTCCGTACATATCCCGTTAAGCTTTCTCACTTCCTGCAGACAATTATGTTCGTAGGTATTTCGGCTGTTGTAGGAAAGCTCAGATTTGAATGGGCAGACATTAACTTCTACAGATGGGTTATTCCCGTTTCCTTTATCAGCCTTGCCGTTGTCACTATGCTCTTTGCCGGTAAGACCAAGGAGAGAATACCCCAACCGCCCATTGAGGAAAAGCCTCACATCAAGTTCTGGGACGGTCTTTTCGGCGTTCTGAGAAACAAGTATCTGCTTATCAATACTATTGTAGGACTTATTGACTCTCTCGGCAACGGTATGCTTCCATTTGTTACAATTCTTTATTTCTATACCTTCCGACTGAGCGGTCTTCCCTACAGTCTGCTTTCAATTCTTATTTCCTTTGCGGGTACTCCTCCCGACTTTTTCTCGCCCTATTTCCTTAAGAGGTTCTCTTACAAGCAGATTATGATTTTCTATCAGGTTACAAGAGCTCTCGGTAATGCTGCGATTGCTGCTGCAATGTGGTTTACCGGTGATAA
This sequence comes from Acutalibacteraceae bacterium, assembly GCA_045613805.1. GTDB lineage: Bacteria > Bacillota > Clostridia > Oscillospirales > Acutalibacteraceae > UBA6857. The sequence continues at coordinate 3,600 of JAZLBS010000038.1, read as the reverse complement.
TCTTGTAGTTTGCGGTACAATATGTCTTGTTGTTATGTTCCTTATGGAAATGACTAAGACAATTCCTACCACTGCAGGTCACGATATGGGTGTTAAGATTCACGACTATCAGATGTATCTTTCAGGTGAACGTCTTGAAAGCTTTGCGGGTATCTTTGGTTGGTTTACAGGACCTATCACCTCGTTTGTAGGTATGATAATTCCTCTTCTTCTTCTTGGATGGGGCTTCAACAGCAACTGGGAGGTTCTCTTCATCGACGAAACAAGAAGAAATATTATTGTTATCCCCATTCTCGTTGACGTTATAGGCTTTGCTCTTATGACTATTCCTTATCTTTTCTGGGATTACGATGCCAAGAAGCAGGGTATGGTTATGGAGGTTCTTAAGCGCAGAGCCGAGGTTACCGAAAAGCATGCCAAGGAATCAGGTTCATCTGCTTCCGGCGGATTTGTAGGTTAAAAGGAGGGGTATACAATGAGTAAGAAAACAAAGACAAAGGTTTCTCAGCTTGACGCGGACGTAACTCTCGATATCCCCGAGGAGGAAATATGGACCTACAAAATAGATGGTCTTGCTGCTCCTCACATAAACAAGCCCTTCAAAAAGGCTGCTCAGAAAAAGATTGCACTTGTACTTGTTATTGTTATATCCGTTACACTTTCAATGTATTTCAGTATTATGAGTGTTGTGCAGAGAGGCAGTCTCGAATTCAAGGAAACTGCAGACGGAATAACTTTCACAAGATATACCAATGTTGATAAAGAGCCTCTCAGAGAGCTTGACATTGACTATGTATTCTCTATGGAAAACGGCAAGCAGGTCAAAGACCAAACCAAAAAGATTACGGCGGTCGGAGATTTTGCTCTCAACGGTGAAGGAAATGTAAGAGTAATTAATATCGGACCTGATGTTGAATTTATCGGTGAAAAAGCTTTTTATTCCTGTTGGGCACTTGAAAGAATAGAGGTTGACGAAAATAATCCGTACTATTCGGATGTTGACGGTGTTCTTTATAATAAGGATCAGACAGTGGTTATGAACTATCCCTGTAACCACGACCAGTATCTTCGTGTGAAATACGGTTATGATATTCCCGATGCGGAGAAAAAGGACGGCGACTGGGATAAGTACAGAGAGCCGCACCGTGAATTAGACACAGCAGCTTACAGTGCGCAGCTTGGTGATACCGAAGTAACAATTGAGCAGTACAGAAGAGACATTCAGACATATGTTGTTCCTTCAACTGTTGAGGTTATTGGCGATCTTGCCTTTGCTTATACCAATCTTCAGGAAATCTATCTTCCCGAAGGACTCAAAAGAATTGAGCCGCTCGGTATGTTCAAGCTTCATGAGCCTGCATCCTGGGGCGGAAACACTCCTTCGCTCAATAATGTTTATACCTATACAGCAAAGGATGTTACCGGTTCAGCTTTCACTTCTGAGGAAGCACTCGGTGAGATTTACCTCTCTCTTCCCGAAGGACTTGAATATATCGGATCTGATGCTTTCAGCTACAATCAGGAGCTTCAGTATCTTTATATACCTTCTTCAGTAACATTTATCGGACATCATGCTTTCTGGGACTGCGTATACAAGCAGGACGGTCAGCTCAAGGGTGTCAGCGCAATAAATGTTGCTGTGGCAGAGGATGCTTTCAGAGCAGTCGAGCAGGGCGACCAGTGGAGACCTCAGTATGATTCTACACTTTTCAAAAAGAGTGTAAGCATCAGCTATGAGGCCCAAAGAGCAGAAAGATAAAAATATCATTTTACGGAGCGGATTCATTTCCGCTTCGTTTTTTTGCGTATAAAAGCGGTGATAATATTGAATTTATGAATTTTATGTGTTATATTTATATAGAAGAAATTAAGGAGGTATTAAACAATGAAAAAATTTTTTTGCTTTGTTCTTTCTCTGATGATGATTTTTTCTTGTGTGAGCGTTTCATTTGCTGCAGAATCCCAGGAGCATCTTCCGCAGATTTATGTAAACGGTATCGGTACAAGAGCTGTTTATGAGGTAGGCGATCCGGACAAAACTCCGCTGTTTTTCCCTATTGATAATGAAGGTCTTATGGAAAATCTCGGTAACATCACAGGATACATCGAGGAAGCCGTGAAGAAAAATAATCCGGATATTCTTTCTGATGTTATATATTCCATTATGTGGGACACTATGGGTAAGTCTACTCTTGACACAGACGGTATCACTAATAAATTTAATGTAACCGTCGATCCATGTCCTCTCGAATATAAGGGCAACGGAAAATATAATTTCTGTTATGACAGCCGACTTGATCCTGTGGATATTGCAGCACAGCTTTATGATTATGTTCAGCAGGTAAAGGTGCATTCGGGCTCTGAACGGTATGAGCTTGTTGCCTCCAGCTACGGCGGAGCAATAGCAGCAGCATATCTTCACGAATATGAAGAGGAATGGCCGAACATTGATTCCTTCCTTCTGTGCGTTCCCTCTCTTCCCGGCATTGATTTTGTCGGTGAGCTTTTCAGAGGAACCTTTGATTTTAATGCAGATGTGCTTGTAGGCTTTATGGCTGATATGTTCGGAAATGAAGATATCAATCTGATTTTTTCTCTTCTCAATAAAACGGGAGCTCTAGAAAAAATTCTTGATTACGCTCTCGAGCCTGTGGTTAAGGTTGCTCTTTTAAGAGCAGTAAAGGATATAATTCACGATATTTTCGGCACATTCCCATCTATGTGGTCTTATGTTCAGGATGAGTTTTTCTATGATGCTCTCGAAAATATTTACGGTATAGATTATACCTCAGCTGAACACAGCCACGCAAAGCTTATAGAAAAAATCACCTATTATCACGAAGAGGTAATGGTCGGAGCTCCGGAATATCTGCTCGCAGCGCAGAAAAAAGGCGTCCATGTAGGTATTATTGCCAAATACGGTTTTGCACCGAAGCCTTTGAGTGCTTCGGGAAATGTTCTCAGTGATAATCTTATGGACCTTGAGGACGTTACATACGGCGCGACCTGTTCAATGCGTGACAAAACTCTTCCCGAGGGATATAAACAGAAGCTGTATCCTGAATATAATATGATTTCTGCCGACGGATGTGTGGATGCATCTACAGGTCTTCTTCCTTTCAACACCTGGATACTCAAGGGCTTTTATCACGAAGAAAACAATTCTGATTATTGGCAGATGGTAGATGATATTGTTTATAACAATTTAGATGTAAACAGTGACGCAAGATATCCACAGTTTATGCAGAAATCTGCCAAGGACAGCAACAGATTGGAGCCTATGACTGCTCCGGAGACAAAGAAAGAAAGCACGGTAACAGAGGATCTTATAAGACTTCTTATAAGACTTGTAGGTGTTCTGGTGCAGATGATAAAAGACAATATAAGCAAATGACAAGCAAATGGCGGTATTTCAATCGGGATATCGCCTATATTTTTTGTTTTTTTGTATTCGTCAATTTAAACAAAAAAATTCAAAACGGTTCTTGCATTTTGACCAAAGAGTAGAAACGATGATTTTTGAGAATTTTTTTGTAAAAAACTATTGATTTTTTGATTTTTGTAGTGTATTATATGCACGTACTTGAGAGACAGGTACAA
>JAZLBS010000037.1:0-162205 GCA_045613805.1 Acutalibacteraceae bacterium | reverse complement strand
GTGCTCACGTTCCTTTTCCTGCAGATTTCAGGCCTCAGACATAACGTAAAGCATTATTTCAAGCGCTTCGTGATGCCGATGTTCTTTATGTTGCCTCTTCTTCTTCTCGATGAATTCATAAAGCCTGCATCACTTGCACTCAGACTTTACGGTAACATTTTCGGTGAAGAAATGGTAACGGAAGAGCTTTATCATATCTTTCCCATAGGAGCGCCTGTTATAATGATGGTGCTGTCTCTCTTGTTCTGTGCACTGCAGGCAATGGTTTTTACTATGCTTGTATCTATATACTTGGAAGAAGTAACCGAAGATTAAAAAATTCAAATTAAAAGGAGTAATTCAAAATGACAAACTCAGCAATTATCGCAATCGCAGCAGCAATCGCAATCGCATTCAGTACACTCGGCCCCGCTATCGGCCAGGGTATGACGGCTAAATCAGCTATGGAAAGCATCGCACGTCAGCCTGATGCTGCAAAGGATATCCGTTCAACACTTATTATTTCTCTTGCTCTTATGGAGGCTCTTACAATTTACGGTCTTCTTATCGCATTTATGCTTGTCGGCAAAATCTGAGGAAGCAGATTATGAATATACAGCCATCAGTAATAATCTGGACTGTGATATGCTTTCTTCTGCTTATGGTTATACTTAAAAATCTGCTTTTTACACCTGTGCTCAGGGTTCTTGACAGCCGTAAGGAAAAGCTTGAAGAGGCAGAAAAAAAGCTTCGTGATATTGACAGTATAACTGCAGAAAACGAAAGACGGTTTGCTGAAGAAAAGGCACGTGCTGAAGCTGAAAGTGTGGCACTTGCCAAGAAAAAGGTACAGCAGATACAGTCCGAGGGAAAAAAAGAAATCGAAGATGCTCAGAGAAAGTGCCTTTCAGATATTGAAAAATACAGAAACGGCATAAAAGATGAGCGAAACAAGATAGTGTATTCCGTAGCGCCTAAAATGGAAACGGCAGCGGCTATCTTTGCAAAGAATGTTATTTCTGACAGGATTTGATATTATTATGGAAATACAATATGTAATTATAAATTTTCTTATTCTTGTCACGCTTCTCGTTGTCGTGGGAAGAAAAACCGTCAAAAGAATTTTTGGCGGAAGATATGAAAAAATTAACAGAGATCTTGATCGTGCGGAAGAAATCGAAAGAATGCCCATGCCCTTTTTAGAGGAACCATCCGCAGAAGCCTTTAGTGTAGATTGCAGTGAAGATATAACAAAGGCTGAAGGTCTTGTTGCTGAAAAAATTAATTCAATCAAAGCTTTTGGTGAAAGAGAAAAGAGTGAAATTCATCGTGTAATGATTGAAAATGCCCGTAAGGAGCTTTTTTCTGTAATGAAGGAGAACGTTGTAAACCTCTTTTCTTACGAAAAATATCAGAATGAAATCAGAGCTCTTGACAGACAGGTTATTGATAAAATTCTCGGAATGGTTGCTCTTACTCCGGGTGATATGGCCTATCTGAAGCAGCATGATGTTCTTTATGTTACTCTTACCTCTGCTTATCCTCTTTCTCAGGATATAGTCGATGATGTTAACAAGGTGACTTCTGAATTGCTTGAAGAGGTGGGCGGAAAAACCTCTCTGTGGGTTTTGGAGGATAAGGAGCTTATCGGAGGTCTGCGCCTTCGAATGGGTGATACGGTTTATGACGGAACTGTTTCTGAAGAACTTTATCAGTTCGGAAAGACTCTCAGCCGGGAGCCTATAATGCACGATGATACAGTCGGTCACCTTATTCAGGAATTTACAGAAAAAGCAGAAACCTTTAAACCGCACATTCATAAATATCAGCTCGGCAGAGTAATGACCGTTTCTGACGGTATTTGTTGGATGGACGGTCTTGCTGATATTATGTACGGTGAGGTTGTTGAGTTTGAATGCGGTGAAAGAGGCATGGTTCTTGATATTCAGCAGAACCGTATCGGCTGTGTTATTTTCGGTGACTTTGCCAATATCGAAAGCGGAAGCCGTGTAAGACGAGTGGGCAGAATCGCATCAGTTCCTGTCGGAGAATGTCTTTTGGGCAGAGTAGTTGATGCTCTCGGCAACCCGATTGATGCTATGGGATATCTTCCCTACAAGGAAACAAGACCGATAGAATATAAGGCTCCGGGCATTCTCGACAGAGCACCTGTTAATTCTCCGTTGCACACAGGCATCAAGGCTATTGATGCTCTTGTTCCTATCGGCAAGGGTCAGAGAGAGCTTATCATCGGTGACAGACAGACCGGTAAAACTGCTATTGCTGTCGATACAATCATTAATCAGAAGGGTAAGGACACCGTCTGTATCTATGTTGCTATAGGACAGAAGGATACCCTTGTTGCTGAAATCAAGGAAAAATTAGAAGCGCACGGGGCTATGGAATACACAACAATTATTGCTGTTCCTGCTTCTGCATCTGCGGCACTTCAGTATATCGCACCGTTTTCGGGCTCAGCTATGGCTGAATATTTTATGTATGCCGGTAAGGATGTTCTTATTGTTTATGATGACCTTTCAAAGCATGCCGTGGCTTACCGTGAGCTTTCACTTCTTCTTCACAGACCGTCGGGTCGTGAGGCTTATCCCGGTGATATTTTCTATCTCCATTCAAGACTTCTTGAAAGAGCAGCACATCTTTCTGATGAACTTGGCGGAGGGTCCATTACTGCACTTCCGATAATTGAAACACTGGCGGGTGATATATCGGCATATATTCCGACTAATGTTATTTCTATCACAGACGGTCAGATTTTCCTGGATGCTGAGCTTTTCAATTCAGGACAGCGTCCTGCTGTTAATGTAGGGCTTTCTGTTTCACGAGTAGGCGGTGCGGCGCAGACACCTTCAATGAAAAAGGTTTCCTCTTCTCTTCGCACACGTCTTGCTCAGTACCGTGAGCTTGCCGAATTTATGCAGTTTGGCTCTGATATCGACGATGAAACTAAGAAAACTCTTGCTTCAGGCAGACTTCTTACGGAAGCACTGCGTCAGCCGAGATATGCTCCCGTAGAGGATTATATGCAGACAATTCTTATTTTTGCTGTAAGCGAGGGTTATGCAGACGGAATATCGCCTGATGAAATGGAAAAGTTCGAAAAGGAGCTTTATAAGTTTTTCGAGGATGAAAAAAGAGAACTTGCACTTAAGATAAAAAATGCAAGAAAATTTGACGATGAACTGAAAAATTCACTTAAAGAAGCACTCGGTGAATTTGTTACGAGGTCATAATTATGGCAACAGTTCAAAGCTTAAAAAAGAAATTGCAGACTATCCGTTCTACTGCAAAGGTAACCCGTGCCATGAAGACTGCTTCCACGGTAAAATATTCTAAGCTGAGCGGAATTTATGCTGAATATGAAAAGTATGCAGACGAATATTTGCGTCTTTATGAAAGCTACCGCAGTGAATTCAACTCTGTTTTTAACTGCAGTAATCCTGATGCTCCCTGTTGTTATGTTGTAATAGCTTCAAATAAGGGAATGTGCGGTGCTTTTAATTCGGAGCTTCTGTCTTTCTTTGGCAATATGGATGCTGACGGAATAGTTATAGGCTGCGGAAGAAAAGCGGCAGAGTATTTTGATAAAAAGGGTATAGATTCAGAAAGAAACTTTGTTTTTAATGATATTCCTTCCTATGAACAGGTAAAAGAGCTTTTTGAATATATCTGTTTCTTGATTGCTGAAGGTAAAATTTCGTCTGTAAAAACCGTGTATCCCGAATACACAAATATGATAAAGCAAAGTCCCGTATGTAAAGATCTTTTTTCTTATGAAGAAAGTGATGCGGAAAAGACAGAACCGCTTTTTGTGCCTGACAGAGAGACAGTAATAAGAAATACAGCTGAAAAAATATTTATGGCAGTGCTTTACAAAAGGGTGCTTGAAGCTGCTCTTGGTGCACAGGCGGCAACACTTACTGCAATGCGTTCGGCTTATGATACCGCTTGTGAATACAGTGCAAAGCTTGAAACAGAAATGAACAGAAAACGTCAGAGTCAGGTTACGGCTGACGTTATTGAAATCTCATCGGAATTTTCAATGAAAGGGGATATATGAAATGGCAAAAGGCTCTATTGGAATGGTGCAGAGAATAACAGGTCCTGTAGTGGATATTCTGTTTTCGGCCAATGAAATTCCCGATATTTTCAATGCGGTAAACATTGAAGTAAACTCAGAAGTATATACCCTTGAAGTTTCCCAGCATCTGGGCGACGGTGAGGTAAGATGCATTTCTATGAATCCCACTGACGGTATGTCACGTGGTATGACGGCTACAGATACAGGTGAACCCATAAAAATTTCTGTAGGTAAAGAAACTCTTGGCAGAATGGTAAATGTGACAGGTGCTCCCATAGACCGTGGAGATAAAATCGAAACAGAAGAGAAATGGCCCATCCATCACGCAGCACCTCCCTTTGCCGAAATTGTTTCGTCAACGGATATTCTTGAGACAGGTATTAAGGTTATTGACCTTATGACTCCTTATATCAAGGGTGGTAAGATCGGTCTGTTCGGCGGTGCCGGTGTAGGAAAGACAGTTCTTATAATGGAGCTTATACGTAATGTTGCTTTCGAGCATGACGGTTACTCTGTTTTTGCCGGTGTCGGAGAACGTTCAAGAGAGGGTAATGACCTGTGGAACGAAATGAATCAGTCAGGAGTTATTGATAAAACGGCTCTTGTTTTCGGTCAGATGAATGAAACGGCGGGAGCAAGACTGCGTGTTCCTCTTGTTGGTCTTACAATGGCGGAATATTTCCGTGAAAAGTCACATAAGGACGTGCTTTTGTTTATTGATAATATCTTCCGTTTCACTCAGGCAGGCAGTGAGGTTTCCGCTCTTCTTGGCAGAATGCCTTCAGCAGTTGGTTATCAGCCTACCCTTGCCTCTGAAATGGGTAAGCTGCAGGAAAGAATTGTTTCAACCGGTAACGGTTCAATAACGTCGGTACAGGCAGTTTATGTTCCGGCCGATGACCTTACAGACCCTGCTCCTGCTACTACATTCTCTCATCTTGATGCTACTACTGTTTTATCAAGAAAAATTGTTGAGCTCGGTATTTATCCGGCGGTTGATCCTCTTGAGTCTTCTTCAAGAGCTCTTACACCCGATTTTGTCGGTGACAGACATTATAAAACGGCTAAGGAAACACAGAGAGTTCTGCAAAAATATACGGAGCTTCAGGATATTATCGCAATTCTCGGTATGGATGAGCTTTCTGCAGAGGATAAGGAGCTTGTAAAGAGAGCCAGAAGGGTTCAGCGCTTTATGAGTCAGCCCTTCCACGTAGCTGAAAGCTTTACGGGACAGCAGGGTATTTATGTTCCTCTTGAAAAGACAGTTGACAGTGTGGAAAAAATTCTTTCGGGTGAATGTGATAACATTCCCGAACAGTATTTCCTTATGTCCGGAACTATTGACGATGTTTTCGCTAAATATAAAAAGGAGCACGGGTGAGAAAAATGAAGTTTACTCTCTTTACTCCTCACCGAAAACTTCCGTCTCTTGAATGTGACAGCGTAAAGCTGCCTGTTTCAGACAGTATAAGCGGTAAGTTTTCAGGCTCATACGGTATAAGAAAGGGTCATGCCAAAGCGGCTTTTTCTCTTGCTGAGGGAAATATAAGCGTAGCTTTTGGGGAAAAAGAAATTTTCACTGCTGAATGTCAGGGTGGCTTTGCAACAGTGGAAAATGACGATGTCAGAGTTATCACTGACGGTATAAAAGAATAAAAATAACCGTTGTGTCGGCTGAAGCTTCTTCAGTTGATACAACGGTTTTAACTTTTATATATTTTCCATCATTATTTTGAATGCCAACTCTTCTAACTGCTCTATGCTTTCAAGATTTCCTACCTGCTGGCGGTAGGCGGCAGCACCCTTGATTCCTTTGATGTACCAGGCGGCATGCTTTCTTGCCTCTCTGATGCCGACTCTTTCGCCCTTATACTCACATATACGTCTGATGTGCTTTACCATAACTCTCATTCTTTCGCTTACAGGAGGCTCAGGAAGAATTGTTTCGTGCTCGAGGTAGGCGGTAATCTGGCTGAATACCCAAGGTCTGCCGAGTGCACCTCTGCCGACCATAAGGTAGTCACAATTAGTTTCTTCAATCATCTGTGCTGCTGAAATACCGTCTGTAATGTCTCCGTTTGCGATAAGTGGGATGTCAATATTTCTCTTTACCTCGGCAATCATTTTACGGTCGACGGGGGGAGCATACATCTGTTGTCTTGTTCTGCCGTGAAGGGTAACAGCTGACATACCTGCTCTCTGTGCCCTTTGAGCCATTTCGATACAGTTGATGCTGTCTGCATCCCAACCGAGGCGGATTTTTACCGTAACGGGAATATCTACTGCATCTTTGACCGCCTTCATAATCTCTTCGGCAAGCTCCGGATTTCTGAGAAGGGCACTTCCGCCGCCGTTCCCTGCGATTTTAGGTGCAGGACATCCCATATTTATGTCGATAACATCCGGCTTATATTCAAGGCAGCTTCGGGCACTTTCAGCCATTATTTTCGGATCATTTCCGAAAATTTGTGCTGCTGCGGGTCTTTCCTTCTCTGAAAGGGAGAGAAGCTTTTTACTTTTTCTGTCACACATGGTAAGCCCCTTGCTGCTGACCATTTCGCTTACTACATAGGTAGCACCGTATTCTACACACAGCTCACGGAAGGCCTTGTCTGCAACACCTGCCATAGGTGCGAGAGCAGCCGAATGTGGATTTATTTCTATATTACCTATTTTCATTCATCATCTTCCTTTGTTAATCTCGTTGTATTGTAGCATAAAAACAAGAAAAATGCACTATGTTTTATAAAAAAACTTGACATATAATCTTAACATACATATAATGATATATATGAACAGATGTTCAAATGATAAAATAAAAAGGTGATATAAATGGATAAAGAATATCTCATAATAGAAAAAGAGGATGCGGAAAGATTGACAGAAGGGCAACCTGATGAGGATGTACTTTTCGATCTTGCTGAGCTTTTTAAAATTTTCGGTGATTCAAACAGAATAAGAATACTCTATTCTCTTTCGGGAACAGAGCTGTGCGTAAGTGATATAGCCAAAATCCTCGGCCTTTCTGTTTCAGCGGTAAGCCATCAGCTTCGTATTCTGAAGTCATCCAAGCTTGTGCGTTGCCGCAGAGAGGGAAAGGTTATTTTTTATATGCTTGACGATGAACACGTGAGAGACATTATCAATCTCGGTCTTGAACACATAATTGAATGAGGTGTAGGATGAAAACGGATAAAAAAATACTGATTGCTTTTCTTTTGAATCTCTTCTTTTCTGTTTTCGAATTGGTTGGCGGTACTGTTACAGGCAGTGTTGCCGTTATTTCCGATTCTCTCCACGATATGGGCGATGCGGCCGGCATAGGAATGTCATATTTTTTTGAGCGTAAAAGCAAAAAGGAACCCGACGGAAATTACACCTACGGCTATCTGCGTTATTCGGTACTCGGAAGTTTGGCGATAACAGTAATTCTTATTTCAGGCTCTGTTCTGGTTATATATAATGCCATATTGCGTCTTATAAATCCTGTTCCTGTAAATTATGACGGAATGATTGTTTTTGCACTTATCGGAACGGCTGTAAACTTCTTTGCAGTTGTTTTTACAAAGGATGGCGATTCTCTCAACAGAAAAGCGGTAAATCTTCATATGCTTGAGGATGCTCTTGGTTGGATAGTTGTTTTGGTCGGTGCGGTTATAATGAGATTTACGGATATGACTTTTATTGACCCGGTTATGTCAATAGCTGTAGCACTGTTTATCCTTGTGGGCGCTGTCCGTAATTTCAAAGAAAGCATTGAAATATTTCTTGAAAAGGCACCTGAAGGAATTTCTGCTGAGGAAATCAGACAACACATTATTTCTTTTGAAGAGATAGAAGATGTTCATCATATACATCTTTGGTCTATGGACGGCTTTAATAACTGTGCAACTATGCATGTGGTAACCGACGGAGATTTTTCTGCTGTTAAAGAGAAAATACGTCACGAGCTGTCTCACTACGGAATTTCTCATTCTGTAATAGAAACAGAAACCACTGCTGAAAAATGTAAAGAGATGCATTGTGAAGTTAACTGTCACAGAGAACATCATCACCATCATCACGGGCATCACCATCATTAAATACAGTATTTTAGTTTTGCTTTTTTCGGAATAATGTGATATACTTATCATCAATGAATTTAAAAGAGGTGTTTATATGCGACTTCTTGTAATCGACGGAAACAGTATTGTAAACCGTGCCTTTTACGGGATTAAAATGCTTACAACAAAAGACGGACAGTTTACCAACGGTATATACGGTTTTATGAATATCCTTATAAAGCTTAAGGAGGAATGTCAGCCTGACAGGGTAGCTGTAGCTTTTGATCTTAAGGCTCCCACTTTCCGCCACAAAATGTATGAATCTTATAAGGCGGGTAGAAAAGGCATGCCTGATGAGCTTCGCAGTCAGATGCCCATTCTCAAGGAGCTTCTTTCTTACCTCGGATATAAAGTGGTAGAAAAGGAAGGCTATGAGGCAGACGACATTTTAGGTACCCTTTCTGCTCAGTGTAAGGGAGAGGATATGTGCTTTATAGCAACCGGTGACAGAGACTCTCTTCAGCTTGTCTCTGATAACACCAAAGTTCTTCTTGCGTCAACAAAAATGGGTAAGGCTGTTACTACTGTTTATGACAAAGAAAAGCTTATGGAGGAATATGGTGTTGAACCCCAGGGAATGATTGAAATCAAGGCTCTTATGGGCGATTCCTCGGATAATATTCCGGGTGTTGCAGGTGTCGGACAAAAAACGGCCGGTGACCTTATAAAGAAATACGGCAGTATTGATTATATATATGAGCATATTGATGAGATAGAAATCAAAAAAGGTGTTCACGACAAGCTTGTGGCAGATAAGGATATGGCATATCTGAGCAAAAAACTCGGTACAATATGTCTGGAAGCTCCTGTAGATCTTGATATGGACACATATATTATCAGTGAGGGTGATTTGCAGAAAGCACTTTCCCTTCTTGTATCTCTTGAAATGTTCGGTATAATTGAAAAATTGGGACTTACAAGAGAGAAGATACAAGCTGTTCCTGAAAAGGAAGAAAAAAAGAAGCTCTTTACCGAAGAAAGAGACCTGCCTCTTCTTCTCGGCAGAATAAAGGACGAGGTATATTTTCTTACTGATTATGACGAAAAGGGAGAAATAACAAAAATTTATTTCTCTTTTCAGGACGAAGGAAAATATGTGTGCAAGGATTGCTTTGATTTCGAATACTTTTTGGGTGAATTCCTTTCTTCTGACAGCAGAAAGCACACAAGTGGCGTCAAAGAGCTTTATAAATATGCAATCAGAAAGAATCTTGAAGTCAGAAATGTTGTAATGGATACTTCTGTTGCCGGTTATATTCTTAATCCCTCTGCTTCATCTTATGCTCCCGAAAGGCTTTGTGAAGAGTATTCCTGTCTCTTTGAGGCGGAATGTGGTGAGAACGAAAGGGAAAAGGCTGCTGTTACTGTTTCTTTTAAAGCACTTTGTGAAAAACTCGGCTCGCTGATTGAAGAAAACGGACAAAAAGAGCTGCTTTGTGATATTGAACTTCCTCTTTCTCTTGTTCTTGCTGATATGGAGAATACAGGGTTCCTTGTTGATAAGAATGGAATTGAAGATTTCGGGGTGAAAATGACACAAAAAGTGGAGGAACTCACAGATAAAATATACGAAGAAGCCGGCTTTGAGTTCAATATAAACTCTCCGAAGCAGCTTGGTGTGGCTCTTTTTGAAAAATTGGGTATTCCATGTAAGAAAAAAACAAAGAGCGGATATTCAACCAATGCAGATGTACTTGAGGAGCTTGCGGACGAATATCCGATAGTGGCTCACGTGCTTGAGTACAGAGCAATTGCAAAGCTTAAGTCAACTTATTGCGAAGGTCTTCTTAAAGTTATTGACTCTGACGGAAGAATCCGTTCAACTCTTAACCAGACTGAAACGAGAACAGGAAGAATCTCTTCAACTGAGCCTAATTTACAGAATATACCTGTTCGTTCTGAGCTTGGCAGAGAAATGAGACGCTTTTTCACTGCCGATGAGGGCAGATGCCTTGTTGACGCTGACTATTCTCAGATTGAACTTCGTGTTCTTGCACATCTTTCAAACGATGCAACAATGATAGAAGGCTTCAATAACGGAGAGGACATTCACGCTATTACTGCTTCACAGGTATTCAATATGCCGCTGTTTATGGTAACTCCTCTTATGAGAAGCCGTGCAAAAGCAGTAAATTTCGGTATTGTTTACGGAATCGGTGCTTTTTCTCTTGCAAAAGATATCGGAGTAACGAGAAAAGAGGCAGACAATTATATTAAAGGCTATCTTCACCATTACAGCGCTGTCAGGGATTATCTTGAAAAGGTCGTGGAAAAAGCGAAGGAGGATGGATATGTAAGCACCGTCTTTCAGCGAAGAAGATATCTGCCTGAGCTTACGGCAAGCAATAAAATGCTTCAGGCGTTCGGTGAACGTGTGGCGAAAAACATGCCTGTGCAGGGAACTGCTGCCGATATTATCAAGATTGCTATGGTCAGGGTGTATAACAGACTGAAAAAGGAAGATCTTGATGCCAAGCTCATTATGCAGGTGCACGATGAACTTATTGTTGAATGTAATGAGAAAGACAGACAGGCTGTTGAGATAATTCTCAAACAGGAAATGGAAGATGCCTGTAAAATGAAAGTTAAACTTCTTGCAGATGTACATTCGGGTAAAACCTGGTACGATGCAAAGGGATAAAATGGGAAAATAGTGCAAAATTTAATCACCTTGAACTCTTTTGTGGAGCTTCAGGGTGATTTTTTTGCTGTTTTGTTGTTGTTTTAGTGCAATTTTATTGTAAAACTGAGAAAAATTGCTCGAATAAATGTAAATAAAATATGAACTATGTAGAGCTGATTTTGTGGACACAAAAAGTGACTTTACAATATCTTGTAAATCTCTGTAATCCCTTGATTTATAAAGGTTTATACGAAAAAATTTTCTTTGAAAATATGAAGAATTTTATGCAAAAGCATTGACTTTCCTGAAAGAGAATATTATAATGGTTTTAAGTAAAAAGGGCGGATTGTTCCATAGTTGACCCATTTTGAATTAATTTAATGGTATTTTGTGGGAGAGGCCCTTGCGAAATTTAAGGAAAGGACGGTGCTTGAAATGATGTTTGTGGGAACCTTTGAACATAATCTCGACGGTAAGAACAGAGTTATACTTCCCGTGAGATTCAGAAAAGGTCTCGGAGAAGAGTTTTATTGTAAGTTCCACGCTTCCAAGTACCCGTCCATACAGCTTTACAGTGCAGAGCAGTTTGAGCAGGCGCGTCAGGAGGCACTTCTGAGAGCAAGATCTCCGATTGAGAAAAGAAACATTCTTGCTCAGTTTCATTTGGGCACTGATGTAGCTTCCTGCGATGCACAGGGCAGAGTAATTCTCAACCAGATGGTTACACAGGCTGCTGAGATTGAAAAGACATGTATCTTTGTCGGCTTCGGTGAACACATTGAAGTTATGAGTCCTGCGAACTACAAGAAGTATCTTGCGTTTGTTACTGCTAACAATGCGGCTGATGAGCAGGCTCTTGAAGATGAAGCAAAGGTATACCGTGAGCATCAGGCAAGAGGCGATTTCCTTAATCTCGGTTAATAAAGGAGGATGGTATAGTGGAGTTTTCTCATAAAAGTGTTCTCCTTGGCGAAACAATAGATGCTTTGAATATAAATCCGGTCGGAACTTATGTAGACTGTACCTGCGGTGGTGCAGGACACAGTAAAGAGATTCTTAAAAGACTTTCCTCTGAAGGAAGACTGATTGCTATTGATCAGGATCCTGACGCAATAAGTGTTATAAAAGAAAGAATCGGATCGGATGAACGTGTTACCGTAGTTCACGATAATTTTTCAAATTTAAAAAATATTCTTGATAGTCTCGGCATAGAAAAGGTTGACGGAATACTCGCTGATCTTGGCGTTTCCTCGCATCAGCTTGATACAGCCGAAAGAGGTTTTTCCTTCCACAGTGAAGCACCTCTTGACATGAGAATGTCTCAGAAGGGTATGACGGCGGCTGATATTGTGAACACCTTTCCTCAGAAAGAAATTGCAAGAATACTCAGAGATTACGGTGAAGAAAAGTTCGCACAGAGAATAGCGGCAAATATAGTCGCATACAGAGAAAGAGAAGAAATAAAAACAACAACACAACTTGCCGAAATAATAAAAGAGGCAATACCTGCCGCCACAAGAAGGTCAGGCGGCCATCCGGCGAGAAAATCGTTTCAGGCACTCAGAATCCGTACAAATTCCGAATTGGAGAAAATCAGTGATACTGTAGACGATATGTTCAGCTTGGTAGGTGTGGGAGGAAGAGTGGCAATAATAACATTCCACTCTCTTGAAGACCGTATAGTAAAAAAGGCTTTCGCTTCCTTCTGTAAGGGTTGTGAATGTCCGCCGGAATATCCTATCTGTGTTTGCGGAAAGACACCTGAAGGCTCGTTGCCCTTCAAGAAGGTGCTTCCCTCAGAAAGGGAAATTGAAGAAAATCAGCGCTCAAGGAGTGCGACACTCAGATGTGTCGAAAGAATAAGAGAGAAAGATTAATCAGATATTATTTATTATGGGGTGAAAGAAAATGGCAGCAGAAAACGCATATAAGTACGATTACGGCTATAATGACAATACTGCACCGGAACAGCCGGTGGAAAGAGAAGAAAGAAGACAGAAAACACAGCAGAAGAGAAACGTAAATAAAGTAGAGCAGTCTGCAAAGGCTCAGGGAAAAAAATCCACTGTTCAGGTAATGAAAGCAGCGGCATTTCTTGCAGTTGTATTGGCTATGTTTGCCGTTGTATGCAACAGCTTCGTTGAAAAAGACAGAGCAAAAAGCAGACTTGAGAAAGCAAATGATCAGCTTGTTATCTGCCAGGCGGAAAACAAGGAACTTAATGCAAAGCTTACTGCTCTCAAAAGTGTAGAGAACATTGATAAATTTGCCGTTGAAAAATTAGGTCTTGTCAAGGTAACTCCCGAAAACGAAATCTACCTTGACTCGGAAAAGGGCAACAGAGTTATTTTATCTGTTAATGCAGAGTGAGATTAATACGCTTTTTATATGATTAAACAATAAGCGGACTGAATATTAATTAAAAGGGGACTGTAAAAGTATGATTTACTATGCAGCCCCTGTTTTGAATATAAACGAAGGAGTGAGATGCAATGAAATTAAGGGATAAAGTAAACAAGGTGCAAAGAAAAACCGATATTGTTTTTGTAAGAAGAATGAAAAGCCTTGTAGCACTGTTTATGGTGTTTTTCTTCTGTATAAATCTTGGCGCAGTAGGTTATATTATGGTTTTTCACGGTGAGGAATACCGTGAAGCCGCTGCGAGAAATCAGCTTTACGATGAAACAATTGATGCTGTAAGAGGTACAATTTATGACCGTAATATGACTCCTCTTGTAACAAGCACATCTGCCTGGATTTTATGCACAAATCCCAATGAAATAAGAAAAGCCTTCGAAAAATATGATTCAAGCTATCTTGAAGAATTTTATACATATCTTTCAAAGGGCATAGCAAAGGCAGTGTCGGCAAAAACTAAGGATGTAAAAGCTCTCATTATGCGGCCTGAAAGTCGGTATGTCCGCGTAAAAAGAGAGGTTACTCCTACTCAGAAAATTGCTCTTCAGACTTTTCTTGAGTCAGAATATGCTTTTAAAGTACCGGTTGAGGTTTCACATTGGGGTAAAAAAACAACAGAGCTTAAAGAAAGAAAAATAAGACCGTCCAAGTTTTTCTCTTATGAAAACGACAGCAAAAGAGTTTATACGCAGAAAAAATTTGCTTCTACTCTTATCGGTGTAGTAAATGCTGACGGTATCGGTCAGACCGGTATAGAACAGTATTATAACGATGTTCTCAGCGGTGAAAGCGGAAGAATAGTTACTGCAAAGGATTCAAGAGGTAATGTTCTTGAATCAAGCTATGAAACCGTTTTTGATGCAACTGACGGAAACGGTGTAGTTCTTACAATTGACGAAAACATTCAGTCATATCTTGAAAACGCTCTTGAACAGGCTAATGAAAGTATTAAGCCTGACGGAGTGTACGGTATTGTTATGGATGTTGATACTGGTGCAATTCTTGCTATGAGTGATAAGCCTGATTTTGATCTTACCAATTCAGGTAAGCTCGTTAAAAAATCAGACAGAGATATTCTTAAGGAATTTAAAGAGGGTACTGAGGAATATAACGAAAAATACAGCAGTCTTCTCTATGATCAGTGGAGCAGCTTTTGCGTTACCGATACCTATGAGCCCGGCTCAACCTTTAAAATATTTACTGCATCTGCGGCAATCGAGGAGGGTACAGCCTCTCTTAACACAACCTATACCTGCCGCGGTGCATGTAATATACTCGGCACTCCTTATGGCTGTGCGAGCAGAAAAGCGCACGGAACACAGACTCTTACCCAGATGCTTATGAATTCCTGTAACTGCGGATTCATTAATGTGGGACAGACTTTGGGTAAGGATAATTATTACAAATATTTTGAGGCTTTCGGCTTTACTGAGAGAACAGGTATTGATATAGGTAACGAGGCGTATCCTTTTGTTCATAAGCAAGAAAAAATGTCGAAGGTTGATCTTGCAAGTACATCATTCGGTCAGTCAATAAGAATAAGCCCTCTTCAGCTTATTACTGCTACCTGTGCAATAGCAAACGGCGGTAAGCTTATGAAACCATATTTTGTAAGTAAGATAGTTGACAGTGAAGGTAATGTCGTTTCTGAAACAGAGCCTACGGTAAGAAGAACAGTAATTTCCGAATCGACCTGTGCAAAGGTGCGTTCAATGATGGAAGCTGTTGTTGAAGGCGGAACAGGTAAAAATGCATATATAGCAGGATACCGTGTTGCAGGTAAGACAGCTACTGCTGAAAAGCTTGACGACGGCAGTGATGAAGATATTTATATTGCTTCGTTTGTTTGCTTTGCACCTGCAAACGATCCGGAGGTTGCTATTCTCGTTGGTGTCGATAACGCTCCCGGGCCTTACCGTGGAGGCGGTGTTCTTGCTGCACCTATTGCAAAAGAGGTTATGGAGTCTACACTTGAATATCTTAATGTTGAGCCTCAGTACACAGCAAAAGAGCTTGCAGCCGTAAGCAGAGTAACTCCCTCTCTTGTAGGCAAAAAGGTAAGCACAGCTAAGGTTTCCGCTGCATCGGAAGGCTTTACCGCTAAGGTTATAGGTAAGGGAGACACTGTTGTTTCTCAGGTTCCCGCATCCGGTCAGAGTATTCCTAAAAACGGTGTAATCATCCTTTACACAGAAAAGAATTCAGAATCACAGGAAGTAAAAGTTCCCGATTTTACAGGTCTAACGGCCTCTCAGGTAAATTCACTTGCGACACAGAATGGGCTTAATGTTATCTTCTCCGGTCCGGCAGAAGCTTCCGGAGCTCTCTCGTACAACCAGGATGTTGCAAAGGAAACAGCCGTTGATGCCGGTTCAAACATTACGGTGTATTTCAGACAGGAGAATATAGCTGTAGATTGATGCACCACACTTTAAACGGAGGAACAGTATGCTTATTTCCAATTTGCTTTTACAGACAGGCATTGAGTATAAAGACGAGGAAAAGGATATAGAATATATCACCGACGATTCCCGTAAGGTAAGAGAGGGGACTCTCTTCGTTTGTCATGAAAAAGGTGAGAGCTATGTCCGTCAGGCTCTTGAAAAGGGTGCTGTAGCGGTGGTTGCAGAAAAACAGGTATGTGAAAATGCGATTATAGTTGAGGATACAAGAAAAACCTATTCTCTTTTGTGCGCTGCCTTTTTCGGGTTCAGCCACAGAAAGCTTCGTCTTATTGCTGTTACGGGTACAAACGGTAAAACCACCGTCAGCACGATGATATATAATATACTTACTATGGCGGGGCATAAATGTGCTCTTTTCGGCACTGTCTGCAACAAACTTTGCGGAGAAAACAGCGAATCTGTGCTCACAACTCCCGACAGCTTTTACATGCATAAAAAGTTCAGGGAAATGACCGAATGCAATACGGAATTCTGCATAATCGAGGCATCATCACAGGGGCTTTGTCAGCAAAGACTTTATGGTCTTGATTTTGAGGTAGGAGTTTTTCTTAACCTTACAGAGGACCATCTTGATTATCACGGAAGTATGGAGAATTATAAAAATGCGAAAAAGCTCCTTTTTTCTTCCTGTAAGCTTTCGGTAATAAATTATGACGATGCATACAAAAATGAATTTATCTCTTCGGCAATCGGAGAGGTTAAAACATATTCTCTGAAGAGCAACGAAACGGATTTTACTGCCAAGTGTATGAAATTCAGCGAGGGCGTTACCGATTATGCAATAGTTTCCGACGGCCTTATTCACCGTGTGAAGCTGAATGTTCCAGGAGCGTACAATGTATCAAACTCCATGGCGGCGATTATAACCGCTCTCTCAATGGGCGTTTCGCTTGACTGTGCCGCCGCTGCGCTGAAAAATTTTTACGGCGTAAAGGGTAGATTTGAGCTTGTTCCCACTGACCGAGATTTCAAGGTCATAATAGATTACGCCCATACTCCTGACAGCCTCAGACAGGTGCTGCTTACTCTCGGTAATTTCCCGAAAAACAGGATTATAACCGTTTTTGGGTGCGGAGGGGACAGGGATAAAGAAAAACGCGGCGAAATGGGTAAAATAGCCGCTGAATATTCCGACATGGTAATCGTTACGAGTGATAATCCTCGTAATGAAGAGCCTCTTGATATAATCAGAGATATAGTAAGTGCTGTCAAAAGCACGAAAACACCGATGTTTATTCATCAGGACAGAAAAAAGGCTATAGAATTTGCCTTGAAAAATGCTGTAGAGAATGATATAATCCTTCTTGCAGGTAAAGGCCATGAGACAAGTCAGTCTGTCGCGGGTGAAGAAATACCTATGGACGAAAGAAAAATTATTAAGGATTTGTTGGGATTATCCAAGGCCTGACGCAAAGATATTTGAAAGGAATGTTATAAATGAACAGCACATTATCACTTATTATTTCACTTGTAATTTCTTTTGGGGTTACGGCTCTTTTGGGTTATGTACTTATTCCTATACTCCATAACCTTAAATTCGGTCAGAATATACTGACTGATATCGGTCCCAACTGGCACGCCAAAAAGCAGGGTACTCCCACCATGGGCGGTATTATGTTTATTATAGGTACTGTTTTTGCAACGGCTATAACTTATCTCATCTGTAAATTTACGGGGCTTCAGATTTTTGCGGAGCTTGATGTAACAAGACATCAGCAGTACACAAAGATTTTTTCAGGTATACTGATGGCTTTGTGCTTTGCTCTTGTAGGCTTTGCAGATGACTATATAAAGGTTGTTAAAAAGAGAAACCTGGGTCTTACGGAAATACAGAAAACTATTCCTCAGGTGCTTATTATCGGCGCTTATCTTGCTTCACTCGTTATCAGTGAAAACACATCTATGTATATTCCTTTTTTCGGCAAGGTGAATTTTGATTCTGTCGGAGGAATTATTTTCTTCTGCATATTCAGTGTATGTGTAATTTACGGTGCAATCAATGCGGTCAACTTTACAGACGGTATTGACGGACTTTGCGGTACGGTTACCATTCCTGTAGGTGTTGCTTTTGCAGTGATTGCTCTTATGATGAAGACAACATCTGTAGGTATTCTCGGTGCTGCACTTGCAGGCGGATGCGCAGGCTATGTTGTATGGAACCGCTATCCTGCCAAGGTGTTTATGGGTGACACGGGATCAATGTTCCTCGGAGGTCTTGTGGTTGCTCTGGCTTATGCTGTTGATTGTCCGGTGATTCTTCTTCCCATCGGTATTGTTTATGTAATTGAAGCTCTTTCTGATGTTATTCAGATTGCTTCAATCAAAATCCGCAAGAAAAAGGTGTTCAAAATGGCTCCCATTCACCATCATTTTGAAATGTCGGGATGGAGCGAAAATAAAATAGTTGCTGTATTCAGCACAGTAAGCCTTATAGGCTCTGTTATCGGTGTTGCTGTAATGTACTTCACCGTATAATTAATAATTTATAAAATTTGAGGTAGGAGGGATTTTAGTGAAAGAAAAAGCAATGAACAGTCCGAAAGAAAGAAACCGTTTTAACAATTTAATCAAAGAAAAATTCAAATACAAACCTTTTTTCATCCAACAGGGAAGCTTCGATGTGGTTTTTGCATGTATAGTGTTGCTTCTTTTTACCGTCGGCATTATTGCAATGTATTCCGCATCTTATGCTTATGCAAGCTTTAACAAAGGTGATGCCAATGAGTTTTTTGTCTCTCAGCTTCAAAATGCTGTTATAGGCTTTATCGCAATGGCATTGTTCAGTAAGGTTGACTACAGAATTTTCAACGGAAGATTTGCCTTGATTTCGTTTTTTGTAACAATTGCCGTTCTTGCCTACACTCTTATATATAATCTCGGAAAAGATACCGAAACGGCCCGATGGATTTATATCGGACCTGTCCAGATTCAGCCCTCTGAGTTTGCTAAGTTTACTCTCATTATAGTTATGGCATATATGATATGTGTTATGAAAAATGCTCTGAGAGCGCCTAAAAATAAATTCGGTAAATTTACTCCCGATAAGGATGGTCTTACGAAATTTGAAAGGAAAGTCTTTTCAATTGCAAGAACGCCTTTTTCGGCTTGTGTTCTTCTTGCAATAGTTGCATTTTCTTATTTCGGGCTCGTACTTCTTGAAAAACATTATTCAGCCGCTATTTTGCTTATGCTTATGGCTATTGCTATGGCATGGCTCAGCGGAGCTAAGAAAATGTACTTTCTGATAGTTTTCGGCCTGATAGGAGCTGCCGTAGCTCTTGTTCTGTTAAAGCCTGAGATTCTTGAGGGCTTCGGATTTGCTGCAAGCCGTATTATGTGCTGGCTTGATAAGGATAATCCTGCTTATATTGAGAACAGAAGACAGACTGTAAACGGTCTTTATGCTATTGGTTCAGGCGGACTGTTCGGTGTAGGACTCGGAAATTCAAAGCAGAAGCAGCTTTATATTCCCGAACCGCAGAATGACTTTGTATTTCCTGTTTTCTGCGAGGAGTTCGGATTTATCGGTGCGGTGCTTGTCATTGTTCTTTTTGCTGCTCTTATTTGTCGCGGTCTTATGATTGCTGCTAAATGTAAGGATTACTTCGGCTCACTGGTTGTAATGGGTATAATGATACAGGTGGCCTTACAGGTAATAATAAATATCTCCGTTGTAACTGATCTTATTCCTAATACGGGTATGGCTCTTCCGTTTTTCAGCTACGGAGGTACGGCGCTGCTTGTGCTTCTGACAGAAATGGGTATTGTCCTTTCGGTTTCAAGGAATTCTAAGGTGGAAAAAGAATAAGAGGTGTAAAGAATGAAGATATTATTTGCTGCAGGCGGTACGGGCGGTCATATCAATCCGGCTCTTGCTGTTGCCGGTGAAATACGAGAAAGATATCCCGATGCGGAGATTCTTTTTGTAGGTGCAAAAGGAAAAATGGAAACAAAGCTTGTTCCGAATGCCGGCTTTAACCTTAAAACTATAAGAATTGCAGGCTTTCAGCGAAAACTTTCAGTTGAAAATATCATAAGAAATATTCTTGCTGTTTTTTATCTTTTAACCTCATCTTCAGCGGTGAAGAAGATTATAAAGGGCTTTTCTCCTGATGTAGTGGTAGGCTTTGGCGGTTATGTCAGCGGTCCTGTGCTGCGTATGGCAGCGAAGATGGGCATTCCTACGGCTATTCACGAGCAGAACGCTTTTCCGGGCGTTACTAACAAAACTCTTGCCAAGACTGTTGACAGGGTGATGCTGACAGCCGAAGAAGCGGAAAAATATCTTCAGTGCAAGAATACTCCTGTTGTTACCGGTCTTCCTGTAAGAGGGGAGATGCTTAAGGCTGACAGACAGTTTTCAAGAGCTGAATTAGGAGTCAGGGATTCTGAAGTTCTCGTTCTTTCCATGGGCGGAAGCCTTGGTGCTGCAACTATCAATAAGGCGATGATAAGGATTATTGCCGATCATCATAAGGATGAAAACATCCGTTTTCTTCATGCAATGGGACAGTACGGATTGTGGGTTCCCGAAAAGCTTAAGGAAATGGGCGTAGATACAGAAAAGGCAGACAATGTAGAAATACGCGAATACATAAGCGATATGGACAGATGTATGTCTGCCGCTGATGTTGTTATCTGCCGCGCGGGTGCTTCGTCTCTTTCTGAGCTTCAGGCACTTGGTAAGGCATCTATCCTTATTCCTTCTCCCAATGTTGCGGAAAATCATCAGTACCATAATGCTATGGCTCTTGTAAACAAGGGTGCGGCTTATGTTATTGAAGAGAAAGAACTTACCGATGAAAAGATGGACGCGCTTTTCTGTTCTCTTGTAAACGATAAGGCAAAGAGAAACGAAATGGAAAGTAATGCTGCCGCAATGGCAGTATGCGATGCAAAGGAACGCATAGCAGATATTGTGATTTCTCTGATAAAAAAATAAGATTTTATGTCTGTAATTCACCGTTTTTCACTTTTTTGCATACAATGGGGTGAAAGGTGTGATTCTATGGACAGTTTAATCGTTAATTCGGGCAGACCGCTTTCAGGGGAGATAGCTGTGCAGGGTTCAAAAAACAGTTCTCTTCCCATTCTGGCGGCAACTGTTCTGGTGGGCGGTGTCTGTCAGATACATAACTGTCCCGACCTTACGGATACAAAAGCGGCAATCAGTATATTAAGGCATCTGGGATGCAAGGTAAAATACGGGAAAGGAACTGTTACAGTTGATTCTACTCAGGTGTCGTGCTATAACATTCCGGATTCACTGATGCGTGAAATGCGATCCTCGATTGTGTTTCTTGGCTCTATTCTCGGCAGAATGGGTAAGGCTGAGCTTTCGGCTCCCGGAGGATGTGAGATAGGACTGAGACCTATTGACCTTCATTTGAGCTCGCTTAAAATAATGGGATACAGAATTGAAGAGGATTTCGGCTTTATACGGTGTGAAAAAGCGAAAGAAAACCAGTCTTCGGTTATCAGCTTGTCTTTTCCCAGTGTAGGTGCCACGGAAAACATCATTCTTGCTGCGGCACTGTCAAGAGGAAGAACAATAATTCATAATGCAGCACGGGAGCCGGAAATATACGATCTTGTGGCATTTCTGAACGAATGCGGATGTAAGATAAGCTTTCATATGCAAGGTACGGTTGTCATTGAAGGCGTCAGAAAGCTTCACGGCTGCCGTTATACGGTAATGGCAGACAGAATAGTTGCACTTACTTATATGACGGCTGCAGCAATAACGGGGGGAGATATTACTCTTCACGGAGTAAATACAAATCATTTCCGTACGGTAATCCCCGTTTTTGAAGATGTCGGATGTGCCGTGGAAGACAGGAAAACAATGTTAAAAATAAGCTCAGACGGAAATCTTCGTGCTGTGCGTGATATAAGAACTATGCCTTATCCGGGATTTCCAACTGATGCACAGGCTCCGGTTATGGCTATGCTTACAGTTGCCCGTGGAACAAGTGTTATAATCGAAAACATTTTTGAAAGCCGTTTCAAGCATGTGGGCGATCTTGTGAGAATGGGTGCAAAGATAAAAATTGAGGGAAAGGTCGCTCTTATCGACGGTGTAAAGGAGCTTTACGGAACATCGGTAGCTGCATCGGATTTAAGAGGGGGAGCGGCTCTGGTGGTGGCAGGCCTTTTTGCAAAGGGCAGCACCGTGATAAGTAACGTAGGACATATTGACAGAGGCTATGAAAAAATAGAGGAATGTTTTAAAGGTTTAGGTGCAGATATTAAACGTATTAAGCAATAACTCGTTTTTCGGCAACTGTTCGGGATTTCCTGAGGTTGCCTTATTTTTTTGAAAGGAGTGAATTTTTATGGCGGGAAGAAACAATCCCTTTGAAGGATATAACGAAGAATATAAAAACAAAGAAGTTCAGGATATAACATCAGAGAGGTGGGAGCCGATAAGTACGGGACCTTCTCTTGAGAAAAATACTCCGGTCAGAGAAAATGCAAACAAGAAAAAAAATACCCGTTCAGGTGCAGCTGCCGGCACATCTCAGACTAAAAAAGCTTCCGGTGTTGATGTTACAAAGGACAGAATTTCAAAAGGTAAGCCGACGGACAGGAAAAAATCGGAAGAAGGAAAGAAGAATATAAAGAAAGCAGGTACCGCTGCTGATAATAAAAAGACTGCAGATAAAAAGAGAGCTCCGGAAAAAGGAAAATCTTCATCAAATAAAAAAACTCAGGGAAACAATAAGGCTCCTGTAGGAAGCAAAAAACGTGAGCCTAAGGGTAAGGACACAAGAACATCGAACGTTGATACAAGAGATGATCAGGCGAGAAAAGAAAAAAAGAGAACACAGGATTGCGTAAGGACAACGAGTAAAGCACGTGAAAAAAGAAAAGACGGTGTATCTTACGATGAAATGAGAAAAGAAAAAATCAGAAATATAAGACTGAAGGCTAAGGTTGCAGCAATTGCAACCGTTATAGTTACAGTTATTGTTCTTATATGCTTTGCCTGTTTTTATGCGTATCAGAACGGGGCGATTGTTTCCACGATAAACATAGAGGGTGAAAACCGTTATAAGGATGAAAGGATAACAGAAGCTGCAAATATTTATCCCGGAATCAATATGCTCAGTGTCAGGGAAAAGGATGTAAATGAGGCTGTATCGAAAGCCTTGCCTTATATAAAAAATGTACAGGTTGATTATCAGTTCCCTGATACCCTTGTTCTCAATGTTACTGCTACCGAGGAAAATATGCTTATTGCCGGTGAAAGGGGATACATATGCCTTGACAGGGACGGTAAGGTTCTTTCTCTGAAAAAGAAAAAGCTTGCAGAGGGAAGATATCTTGTTGAAGGCTTTGAAGAGCAGACTGCCACGGAAGGTGAAATGTTTGTCCCTACAGAAAACAATAAAGAACGATATGAAAAAGCAAAAGCAATTATTTCCTGCCTTGAAAGCTCGGGAAAATTCAGTATGGGGACTATTAATGTTGCAAATCTTAATGATATAACTGCCGTGTACGATTCACGAATAAACATTTATCTTGGTGATTGCTCAAGGCTTGAAAGTCAGCTGACTTCCGCTATTGATGTAATTGAGGTTGACGAGGATATCATAAATGGCCAGGAGGGGTATATCGAAACCAGATTTGAGGGACGCTCACCCTTCAAGCCCGGAAGCATGATAAAATAATCTTAAAGCTTTTGTAAGAAAAAAATATGCAGTTTGTTATTGTAATTTTCTGATTACTGTGTTATAATGACTTGAATAATAGTCTGTTGTGATCTTTTCAGGTCATTACACAGGATAGTAAATTACCAAATTCAAATATATTTTAGGAGGAAGTAAAATGGGCTTCGTAATGGATAAAGAAAATATCGCTTACAACCAGATTAAAGTAGTCGGTGTCGGCGGTGGCGGCGGTAATGCCGTTAACGGAATGGTTGAATCAGGTATTATGGGTGTTGAGTTTCTTTCTATCAACACTGACAGACAGATTCTCGAAAATTCAAAGGCAACTCACAAGATTCAGATCGGTGAAAAGGTTACAGGCTGTATGGGTGCCGGAGGCGATCCTGCTGTAGGCAGAAAGGCTGCTGAAGAAAGCCGTGATGTAATTGCTGATGCTTTACGTTCAACAGATATGGTTTTCATTACCGCCGGTATGGGTGGCGGCACAGGTACAGGTGCAGCTCCCGTTGTTGCTGAAATAGCAAGAGAGCTTGGTGCACTTACTGTAGGTATTGTCACAAAGCCCTTCAAGTTTGAGGGTAAGAAGAGAATGCAGCAGGCAGAAGACGGCATAAGAGAGCTTGAAAAGCATGTTGACAGCCTTATTGTTATTCCTAATGAAAGACTTAAGCTTCTTGGTGATAAGTCTCTTTCAATGAAGGATGCTTTCGGTAAAGCAAACGATGTTTTATGGCAGGGTGTAAAAAGTATATCCGATACCATCAAGGTTCCCGGTTATATCAACCTTGACTTCTCCGATATTAAGAGCGTTATGAAGGATGCCGGTCTTGCTCATATGGGTATCGGTTCAGGCAGAGGTGCTGACTGTGCAGCAGAAGCAACAAAGCAGGCTATCACAAGTCCTCTCCTCGAAACAGCTATTGACGGCGCAAGCGGTGTCATCATTAATGTAACCTGTTCCTCGGATATGTCTCTTGACATGATTGAACAGGCAGGTACTCTTATTTCTGAGGCTACACATCCCGATGCAAACATTATCTTCGGTTCTGTTTTCGACGAGGGAATGGGCGACGAAATGCGTATTACTGTTATTGCAACAGGCTTCGGCGTTGAAAAGGAAGAAGAAGCTCCTCAGCAGGAGACAAATGCAAATGCACAGCAGGGCGCACAGGCTGCTCCTGAATTCATCAGTCAGTCAACAAAGAGCTCAGCTGGCTCTATCTTTACTGTAGGTAGAACTGATGCAGTTGATTTTGCTTCTTCAAAGTTCGGACAGGGCTTTGCTTCAATGTTTGAAAAGAATGTGAATCCGGTTGCAGAAACAGTTGTTCCTGTTCAGAATATATCTTCAGAAGCAGAAGCAGCTCCCTCACAGACCTTTGAGGTAATCGAAACACCTCCCAAGAAGACAGGCTCAATTTTTGATGAACCTGACGAGGATGAAAGTGATGTTCTTCCTGTTTTTAAGGGCAGAAATATTTTCGGAAATAACTGATAACAAATGTAGCGGACAATTGCAATAAGCAGTTGTCCGTGCGTTTTTTATGAAATAAATTTATTAAATTTAATGAATTTCTCTTGACCTTTAGTGGATTTTCTGCTAATCTTATAATACCTGTATTAGGGTTTAAATAAGATTTCCTTCAGGAGGACTACATAAATATGGATTTCAAAAAAAATAAGTATAACATTCTGATTATTGTTGCGCTAATTGTAGTGTGCGGAGGTTCTTTTCTTGGCGTAAGAGCTATGAGCAATAAATTTGAAACAGGAACAACGGTTCCTTCTGTTTATGAAGCATCTACCGTTACTCCTACAACAACTGCTCCTACAACCACGGCGCCTACAACTACAGCACCGACAACTGCCAATACAACAGCGGCGGATTTGTCAACTACCCTTAAAATTGAAAGTGTTATTACTACTTTTCCTGTGTCTTCAGCTGTGACGAGCACCACAAAAGCACCTACGACAACTGCTCCTACGACGGCTCAGACAACAACGGCAGCTCCCACTACAGAGAGAACGACTGCGCCGAAAATTGAAAATAACAAAACAACCACAAAGAAAAACAACCAAAACGGCGGTATATTCCAGGAAGGTCTTGCCGGTTATCAGTACGATACACAGGGTAATTATTATTACACAAGCAGTGATCCCTGGCAGAGAGCGCTTGGCTATCACGAAATTTTTGATGTGGGCGCGGGACTTGTAACTATTTATATGGACACAATGCGCTGTAAGTTCTCTTACAAGGATAAGGATTGGATGATTCAGTTCTGGAAGGGTCAGTACGGTCTTGTTTTTGTCGGACATGAAATCGGTGTATATACAAAACCGAAGAACAGAGCTAATGACCATTATGATGCAGCAAGTAACGCAGATGCTCTTTACATGGAACTGACCGGTTACCGTGATAACAAGGAATTATATCACAGAGATTACGGCAAATATTGGTGGTGCACAGGCTTTGTGCCCGGCACACTTGATAATCTTACCGACCGTTCTGAGCTTTCACTCAAGTGCCGTATCACCATGAAGGATTACGAAATGCTTCTTGGTTTCTGCGATGCTCTTAAAGAAAACGGCATGGTTCTTGGTGAAGATTATGCAACAGACGGACTTGATGTTCTTGTGACTTGGTAATATCCTATAAAGTTCATTGTTTTAAAAGAAATTTCGATTTTTATATTGATTTTTAATACTATATATTGTATAATATCGTAGATGATTTGTATATTGCGGCATTGCCGTTGATATAAATCTATAGAAAGGAAGATTTAACATGAAAAAGATTTTAGGTATTTTCGTAGTGGCCATGCTTTGTGTTTGTATGCTTGTTCCTACTGCATCAGCAGCACTTTCCGATATTGAGATTGACGAAATCGTTGGCGGTGTAGGCTCTGAAGATTTAGAAGAAATGGAAGCTGCTCTTAATAAGTATTTAGCAGGTAGCTCTGATTCTGAAAGCACAACAAAGGCTTCAGCAACTGAACTTCTTGATCTTAGCTGGCTTACAAGCATTCTCACCACAGATACTACAGCTTTTACTGAAATGCTCAGCGGTTTTGATGCATCAAACCTCGAATCACTCCTCACTGTTGTTTCAGAGTCAATGTCAGGCGCAGGTATTGACCTTGCAAACTTCGACCTCAGTGCTCTCGGTAGCTTCGATATTACAAGCGTTCTCAGTAGTGCAGCAGTTCTTTCAGGCGGTGAAACTCAGGATATGGCATCAACTGTAACCAATCTTACAGCAGGTCTTGCTGAAACACTTAAGAGCGGTCTTACAGCACTCGGTCTTGATACTGCAACAATCGAAGGCATTCTTGATAACGAGATCGTTAACTTCTTTGCTAACATGTATATCGGTTTCATCGGTGAAGTTGAAGAAGAAGAAACAACAGCTGAAACTACAAAGGAAACCACAACAAAGAAGCCCGCAGTTGTTACAACCAAGACTCCTGAAACAGGTGACACATCTTCAGTTGTAGTTGCAATGGCAACTCTTGCAATTGCTTCAGCTGCAGCAGCAGTTTGCCTTAAGAAAAAGGAAGACTGATTCTCTATTCTAACTTTTTTATAAAAAAGCTATAATGAAAACACTCCTCTGAAAAGGGGAGTGTTTTTTGTATGAAAAAGCCACAGATTGCTCTGTGGCAAATTTTATTCAGTTGACTACATTTCTCGGCTTGCCATCTAAAAAAGCCTTAATATTGCCTTCGAAAATTTTCATCAGTCTCGTTCTGGCTTCAAGACTTGCCCAGGCAATATGGGGCGTAATTATACACTTTTCGCATTTGAGCAGAGGATTGTTTTCATCTGCCGGCTCCTGTGAAAGCACGTCAAGACCGGCACCGGCTATAATTCCTTTTTCCAGAGCATCGGCAAGGTCTTTTTCTACAATCACGGGACCTCTTGATGTATTTATAAGGAAGGCAGAGCTTTTCATTTTCTTGAGAAAACTCATATCAACCATATTCTCTGTTTCTTCTGTGAGAGGACAATGAAGGGAAATAACATCACTTTCTCTTATTACCGTTTCTTTATCGGTAAACTCAACCTGACCGAATCCGTTGTAGATTCTTGTGTTCGGTGAGTACGCTATAACCTTCATACCGAATCCGTTTGCAATGTTTGCTACAGCCGTACCGATTTTTCCGAATCCGATAATTCCGAACACTTTACCACGAAGCTCCGTAAGAGGTGTTTTCCAATAACAGAAATGCTCACAGCGGCACCAGTCACCGTCTTTGACACTTTCATTGTGAACAGCAACACTGTTTGTCATTTCCAGCAAAAGTGCAAAAACAAGCTGAGCTACGCCGTCGGTGCTGTAAGCAGGAATGTTTGAAACAGGGATATTTTTTTCTCTTGCTGCTTTTATGTCAACAACATTGTAGCCTGTTGAAAGTGTGGCGATGAACTTCAAAGAGGGGAGAGAATTGATAATCTCTCTTGAAATGATTTTTTTATTTGTTACAACAATATCCGCATCAATACAGCGGTCAATAACTTTTTCCTGGGGTGTGCTGTCGTAAATCGTGTATTCATCAACTGTGTACTTAAGCCATTCCCAGGAAAGATCACCCGGATTTTCTGTATAACCGTCAAGAATAACAAGTTTCATAGTGGTCTCCTTTACCATTTCTTTTCTGATAGAGTATATCATATTAATTTATAAAAGTACATAGTTTATCTCAGCGGAGATGAAAAATGTATATTTTATTTTAAAATTTTAAAAAAGGGTTGACCTTGAAGATTATATATTATAAAATGAAACTGTATAATAATGTATAATAGTGTTTTTATGTCCTGTTACATCCGAACTAAATATGAGGTAGACAAATGAAAAAAGAAAAGAGTATACGGTACACTCTTAATATTTCAGCATTTCTGTGCTTTGTTTTTGCTTTTGTTCTGGTTGTTCTTCTCAGACTTTTCAAAGCAGAGCCATTTCTCGAATGGTACAGTAAGTACACCGATACCCTTCTTTCTTTTGAAATATTGATGCAGGCTTACGGTGCTTCAGCAGTATCGGTGGTTTTCATTCTTCTGAATTACACTGTAAAGGCTGTTATTCCTTGGTTCCCGATTTCCTGTATATGCGTTGTTTCCGGGGTTCTGTTTACCTGGTATTATGCAATCATAATAAATGTTGTCGGTCTCATAATTCTCTTCTCTATCAAATTTTTCTGGGGAAGAAAATTCGGTGGCGGAAACGCAGAAAAGATACTGCGTAAGTACGACAGAGTTTACAACTTTATTGATAAAAGTAAAAAAGGCTCACCGGCCGTGCTTTTTGCTCTCAGGTTTATGCCCGGTGTTTCTGTTAATTCTGTAAGCGGCCTTTACGGTGCTACTGACATATCCTATAAGACATTCATACTGACTTCTCTTGCCGGTTTCACACATAAGCTTTTTTCTTATACGTTGATTGGCAGAAACGTGTTTGATCCCGCTTCAGCAAGCTTTATTGTTCCCTTTATAACTCTTTCTGTATTTTCGGGGATAGCACTTCTTGTTATAAGCGGTATGATAAGTATTTTACCTGTTAAAAACAAATAATCAAAGGAAGGTTGATTAAAATGATAAACTCAGTTGAAATGGAAAAATTACTTAAGGAGCAAGGTCTCAACGAAAACTTTGCTGTTGTTTATGAAAAGGAAGCGTACGGCACACAGTATGCAAGATTTCTTGAGGTTCTTGCTGCTTTCCGTGAAATGTTCGATAAAGACGGAAAAAGGGATGTAGTTCTCTTTTCAGCTCCCGGCAGAAGTGAAATCGGCGGCAACCACACTGACCATAACCACGGACTTGTTCTTGCTGCGGGTATCAGCCTTGATGCTATTGCTGTTGCTTCAAAGAATGATGAAGGTGTAATCCGTATAAAATCTGCCGGATATCCTCTCGATGAAGTGAAATGCAGTGATCTTGCAGGAATTGAAACAGAAATGGGCAAAAGTCAGGCAATTATCAGAGGTATAGCATCACGCTTTGTACAGCTTGGTTATAAGATTGGCGGATTTGATGCAACAACAGCTTCTCAGGTGCTTTCCGGCTCGGGCTTGTCCTCTTCTGCTGCATTTGAAGTGCTTGTCTGCACTATGCTTAACCATCTTTACAATGACGGTAAAATTGATCCTGTTGAGATTGCAAAAATTTCGCAGTTCAGTGAAAATGTATATTTCGGTAAGCCTTGCGGTCTTCTTGATCAGATGGCATGCTCTGTCGGCGGCTTTGTATCAATTGATTTCGAGGATACAGATAAGCCTGTTATAAATAAGATTGATTTTGATTTTGCTTCTTCAGGTCACAGCCTTTGCATAGTTGATACAAAGGGAAGCCATTCTGATCTTACAGATGAATATGCTGCAGTAAGACTTGAAATGGAAGGCGTTGCAGAATATTTCGGAAAGAAAGTTCTTCGTGAATGCGAAAAGAAGGA
Source organism: Acutalibacteraceae bacterium (assembly GCA_045613805.1). Taxonomy (GTDB): domain Bacteria; phylum Bacillota; class Clostridia; order Oscillospirales; family Acutalibacteraceae; genus UBA6857. The sequence continues at coordinate 132,397 of JAZLBS010000037.1, read as the reverse complement.
TATCATTGCAAATGCAGGTGATATAAGCAAAAAACTCAGCGAAAGAGCAGTAATAAGAGCTCTTCACTTCTTCGGTGAAAACGAAAAGGTTGTTCTTCAGGCTGATGCACTTGCAAGAAATGATTTTGAAGCCTTCAAGGAGCTTATCATCGCAAGCGGCAGATCATCTTATATGTACAATCAGAATGTATATACCTGTAAGGCTCCCAAAAATCAGCCACTTTCTCTTGCTCTTGCAGTAAGTGAACAGATCCTCTCAGGCAAGGGTGCGTGGAGAGTGCACGGCGGTGGTTTTGCAGGCACAATCCAGGCGTTTGTACCCAATGATATGATCGGTGAATATACTGACGCAATGAAGGCGATTTTTGGTGACGATTCCTGCTATGTTCTTTCTATCAGACCCTTCGGCGGAGTTAAATTAGCTTAAATAAAAAAATAAAAATACGGGCAAAAATTAAATCTTAAGGAGTATAGAAATGAAAAGGATATACCAATTGATGCTGTGCATTTTTATGTGTGCCAGTGTAATTTTTACCTGTTCATCATTCATTTCGGCTGCATCAAAAATTGCTAAAGTTAAAAGTGTAACTGTATCTTCTGTCTCTTCGGATAAGGTAACACTTAAATGGAAAAAGGTTTCCGGTGTTACAGGTTATCAGGTTTTCAGATACAGTCCGAGTAAAAAGAAATATATATCCGTAGGAAAAACCAAGAAGCTCACCTATACGGTACCGTCTCTTTATTCCGGTAAAGCCTATAAATTTAAGGTTCGGGCATATAAGACAAAAAGCAATAAGAATACATACGGTACATATTCTGATGTAGTAAAGGGTGTTACTGCTCCCAAAAAGGTTACCGGACTGAAAGCAACAAATATCGGTACAACTTATGTTGAGCTGAGTTGGAAAAAAACAAGCGGCGCAACGGGATACGAAGTTTTTGTCTACGACAGCAAAAAGGGTATTTATGTTTCTAAGGCAAGAGTGTCATCAAACGGATGCAGAATCAAAAAGCTCACCCAGAACACAAAATACAGCATCAAGGTTGCTGCTTATCACAAAAAAGACGGCAAAAACAGAACTTACGGCTCAAAATCTTCAACTCTTACCTTCAGAACATCTATTCCCGATGTAACAGGTATGCGTGTTTCCGATGTGACAAAAAGTTCTTACAAGCTTTCGTGGAATTCTGTAAAGGGTGCTGACGGATATGTCCTTCAGCGTTATAATGACGGTTGGAAAAAGGTAATCAATACAGCTTCAACATCTTATTCCGTTAAAAATCTTAAGCCCGGCACTGCTAATGTTTACAGGGTCAAGGCTTATAAGAAGAACGGTTCGTCCTACAATTACGGCGGATATTCTGCTCAGGTTACTGCCAATACTCTTCCGAATGATCCAACAAATCTCAGCGCTGAGATGGAATACGGAAATGTTGTTCTCAGCTGGAAGGGTAACGGAAGAGCCACGGGCTATGAGGTTGAAAGATTCAACCGTAAATCATATGAATGGGAAACCATCATAAAAACGCCTGATGTTACCTATACGGACAGATCTCTCACCAATTCGGGTTTATATGAGTATAGAGTAAGAGCTTATGTTGAGGGTGATAAAATCTTTTATACAGGCTATACGCCCACAGACAGTGTAGAATTCAAAAGCACTTATGTTGCTCCCGGTAATTACAATAATACGGTTTTGAAGGAAGCGGGAATTCTCGGTTTTCTTTATGATTCAAAAGCAAACTGCTTTTACACCTCTTCTGACCCGTGGCAGAGACGTATAGGATATAATGCAGCCTTTGACCTTGGTGCCGGTCTGGTATCAATTTATATTGACACTGTCAGAGTTAAATTTGAATATGCCGGTAAGGATTGGTTGCTTCAGCTGTGGAAGGGTCAGTACGGACTGATGTTTTACGGTGCTGAGGTAGGTCTTTACAATAAGCCTAAGGACAGAACACTTGATCACTTTGACTGTGCTACCGATGATGAGCTTCTTAAAATGTCTATGGAGTTTTATCATAACGGTATCCTGAAGTTTGAAAGACCGTACGGTCTTCATTGGTGGTGTACAGGCTTTGTTCCTCTTCCGCTGTTTACTTCTTTCGTTCTGCCGTACACGAGAGATGCTCTCAGTATGAAAACGACGATAACGATGAAGGATAAAGAGATGCTCAAAGCGGTATGGAAGGCTCTTAATACCGAAGAGGTTACGAGCCAGGGAGTAAGAAGCGATTATAACGGTCTTGATATTACTATCGAATATCAGTAATCAAAGAAAAGGAACCGGTACAGGCTTTCGGGTCTGTACCGAAAACGGTTATTATGAAGAAAATTAATGAGGGTTGGTGCATTTCCAACAACGGTTATCCTGTTGAGGATAATGAGGTTAAAAGATATATAAGTGTAGTTCCTTCTGAAAGACAGCTTGATTTTATGGAAATGAAGTATTACAATTTCATTCATTTCGGAATCAATACAATCAATAACGTGGAATGGGGTAAGGGTGATGAAGACATTTCTGTTTTCAATCCCAAAAAGCTTGATACAGACCAGTGGTGCCGTATTCTTAAAGCTACCGGCAGCAAGGGAATAATCATTACAGCCAAGCATCATGACGGATTTTGTCTTTTTGACACTAAGTACACTGACCACAATGTAATGAATACACCTTTCGGGAAGGATATAGTAAAAATGCTTTCTGAAAGCTGTAAAAAATACGCCCTTAAATTCGGTGTATATCTTTCTCCGTGGGACAGACACGAAAAAACTTACGGAACAGAGTCCTATAACGACTTCTTTGTCGGTCAGCTCACAGAGCTTTGTCAGAATTACGGAGATATTTTTTGCTTCTGGTTTGACGGAGCCTGCGGAGAAGGTAAGAACGGAAAAAAGCAGGTTTACGATTGGGAAAGATATTATTCTGTAATAAGAAAGCACCATCCGGATGCGGTCATAACTATTTGCGGACCTGATGTAAGATGGATAGGTAATGAAGGCGGAAGGGTCAGAAAAAGTGAGTGGAGCGTTATTCCAGGTGAAAAAGACAGTAATGAAACTGTAGCCGAAGGCTCTCAGAAGGATGTCAGTCAGACAAAGGAAATGGCAGAAAAGCTTGATGAGCGGACCGAAGATTTAGGGTCAAGAAAGGTGCTTGAAAATTATGAAAAGCTTATTTTCAAGCCTGCTGAAGCAGATGTTTCAATAAATCTCGGATGGTTTCATACAAATAAAATTTTTGCCAGAGCTCACAAAGGCAGAAGTCCGGAAAAATTGGCACAAATTTATTTTAACACTGTAGGCGGAAATGCATCCATGCTTTTAAATGTTCCACCGAACCGTCACGGTCTTATAGGCAAGAGTGAAGAAAAAAGACTAAAGAAATTCACTGAGCTTGTTACCTCTCCGTTTAAAAATGAGATTAAAGATTTTTCTCTTTGTCATCTTTCGGCAGATGGTGAAAAGAGAATTAAAGATAAGGGAATAATGCTTGAGAATGATGAAATAGGATATACTGTTTCCTTCACTGAAAAGCGTAACATTGTTGCATTTTATTTTTGTGAGGATCTTCGCTTCAGTCAGCGTGCAGAAGAGTTTAAAATATTTGCAAAGAATGAAAAAGGGGATTACATTCTTCTGAATACAGGTACCGTAATCGGTTCGGGTAGAATTGTAAAGTCTGAAAAAGCAGTTTTCACTGACGAGGTGGCTATTGTAATAACGCAGTCAAGGTCCAATCCTATATTAAAAGACATAAAAATTTACGGAAATTATTAATAATTATTCGAATTTTATTAATAATTGTTGATTTGTTTTTTATTTTATGTTAGAATAGTACGAGATATTTGGTAGGAGACGAGATTATGAAACAAAAATTTATGAAAAAGATTTCAATTATTATGTGTGTTGTTATGCTTTTCTGTGCTACACCGCTTAACATGTTTGCTTTTGGTGTGGATGAAAAAGCTGACACTTCAACATCTGTTACAGAAACTACAGGTACTGAAGTGGAAGACGAAATAATTGAGGTGCTTAAAAAGGTTATTGAAGTGCTTAAAAAGGTTGTTGTGGCTATCGCTGATTATCTTGAAGCACAGGAAAATCCTGATAATCAGGAGCAAAAGCCTGTTGAACCCGAAGATGATAAAGAAGAAAAGGATTTAAGTGAGACGGGTATTGCCGGGTATCTTTTTGATGCTAAAGAAAAATGCTTCTACACAGCTTCAGATCCATGGCAGAGAATAGTCGGATATAATGAGCTTTTTGATGTATTCTCTGAATTTGCTTTAATTGATTTTGATACCATTCGCTTTAAGTTTAAGTATAAAAATGAGGATTGGATGATACAGATCTGGAAAGGGCAGTACGGACTTCTTTTCTACGGTGCTGAAATCGGCTTATATAACAAGCCTTTGGATCGTAAAATCCCTCATTATGATGCGGTAGAAGACCATGAGCGTATCAAGATGTCAATGGATTTTTACGAGTATGAAAAGGGCTTTTTCAAAAAAGCTGAATGGAAGAAAAAATTCTCCAGACCTTATGATTACTATTGGTGGTGTACAGGCTTTATACCCGGAAACAGAGATGATGAGTTTGATAAGCTTCGTGTTGACGCTAGATTTACTGCTACTGACTACGATATGCTTTCTGCTCTCACTGAATCTATCGGCAAGCAGGGCATAGCATACAAGGTAAAAGGCCTTGACATTATTCTTTCTTATCACTAAAAAAATAAAAAAAGGACGCTTTACGAAGGTTGTGTTTATCTTACGGAAAGTCGTCCTTTTTCTGCGTTTTGTGTTTGTTTTTTCTTTTATTGTATTGATTTTTAACTGTATTACTGATATAATAATTCACAATGCAATTTATGGAGGAAAAAAGATGAAAAGATTAGAAATCGCAAAGCTTTATCAGAATGCCGAGGCTTTCACCGAAGGCACGGTAAAAGTGTGCGGATGGATAAGAACAAACCGCGATTCCAAGGTTTTGGGCTTCATGGAAATCAATGACGGCAGCTGCTTTAAAGGTGTGCAGGTCGTTTTTGAAAAGGATAAAATTGATAATTTTGCTGAGGTTGCAAAGTACAATGTCGGAGCTGCTGTAATTGTTGAGGGCAACCTTATTCTCACTCCTGAGGCAAAGCAGCCCTTCGAAATCAATGCTGTTAAAATTGAGCTTGAAGGTGCATCCGCTCCCGAATATCCCTTGCAGAAAAAGAGACATTCTCTCGAATATCTCCGTACTATTGCTCATCTTCGTCCCCGTACAAATATATATTCTGCGTCCTTCAGAGTGCGCTCCGTGGCTGCACAGGCTATACACCGCTTTTTTGAAAGTGAGGGCTTTATTTATGCTCACACTCCTCTTATTTCCTGCAGTGACTGTGAGGGTGCGGGTGAAATGTTCCGTGTGACAACTCTTGATATGGAAAATCCACCCAGAACTGAAGACGGAGAAATTGATTTCAGTGAAGATTTCTTCGGAAAGAGTGCATTTCTTACTGTTTCCGGTCAGCTTCAGGGTGAAATAATGGCACAGGCATTCGGCAAGATTTACACTTTCGGTCCCACTTTCAGAGCCGAGAAGAGCTACACACAGCGCCATGCTGCCGAATTCTGGATGATTGAGCCTGAAATAGCTTTTGCAGATCTTTGCGATGATATGGATCTTGCTGAAAGAATGATTAAGTTTGTCATTAATTATGTAATGGAAAACTGTAATCAGGACATTGAATTCCTCAATCAGTTTGTTGATAAGGGACTTATCGAAAGGCTTAATGCGGTTGCTTCTTCTGATTTCGCAAGAGTAACCTACACCGAAGCGGTAAAGATGCTTGAGGAGCATAATGATGAATTCGAATTCAAGGCATACTGGGGCTGCGATCTTCAGACTGAGCATGAAAGATATCTTACCGAGCAGATTTTCAGAAAACCTGTGTTTGTGACAGATTATCCTAAGGAAATCAAGGCTTTTTATATGAGACTCAACGATGATGGCAAAACCGTTGCCGCCTGTGACCTTCTTGTTATGGGTATCGGTGAAATTGTCGGCGGAAGCCAAAGAGAAGAAAGATATGATGTTCTTACCGAAAGAATAAGAGAGCTCGGACTCAAGGAAGAAGATTATTGGTGGTATCTTGATCTTCGTAAGTACGGTGGCACAAAGCATGCAGGCTTCGGTCTTGGTTTTGAAAGACTCGTTATGTATCTTACAGGTATTTCAAACATCAGAGATGTGCTTCCGTTCCCGAGAACAACAGGCTCAGCAGATTTTTAAACAATGCAAAAAAACTTATAAAGGATGATATTTTATGGCAGAACTCAAATTATACTCACAGGAAAAATTGCTTGATCTTAAGGCTGCTCTTCAGGAAGAGTATGACAGCTTCAAGTCACAGGGTCTTAAGCTTGATATGTCACGCGGTAAGCCCGGTTCGGACCAGCTTGCAGTTTCAAACGGACTTCTTGATGCTATTACTTCAAGAGACTGGGAGGACGATTCAAGCAATCACAGCCTTGAATACAGAAACTACGGCCTTCTCACAGGTATCATTGAATGTAAGGAGATTTTTGCAAAGCTTCTCAAGGTACCTACAGCCAATGTTATTGTCTGCGGTAACTCAAGCCTCAATATGATGTTTGACTATATTACTCAGTGTATGCTTACCGGCTCTGGCGGAGCACCCTGGAAGGATCAGGGCGAAATTAAATTTCTTTGCCCCTGTCCCGGTTATGACAGACATTTCTCTATTGCTGAATATTACGGAATTAAGCTCATTCCGGTTGATATGACCGATTCAGGTCCTGATATGGATCAGGTTGAAGAGCTTATCAAGGATGAGAAGGTAAAGGGAATGTTCTGCGTTCCTAAATATTCCAATCCTACAGGTGTTACCTATACAAGCGAGGTTGTAGACAGAATTGCTGCTATGACACCTGCTGCAAAGGATTTCAGAATTATCTGGGATAATGCTTATATTATTCACGATCTTACAGATGAAACAGAAAAGCTCGATAATATCTTTGATGCTCTTAAAAAGTACGGGCACGAGGATATGGTAATTGAGTTTACCTCCACTTCAAAAATTTCTTTCCCCGGTTCAGGTGTTGCAGTTCTTGCTGCCTCTGATAACAATATCAAAATGATTATTGACCGTATGAGCATACAGACCATCGGCTACGATAAGCTCAATCAGTTCAGACATGTCAAGTTCTACAAGGATGTAAAGGGTATCAAGAGCCATATGAAGCTTCATAAAAATATTCTTGCGCCAAAATTCAAGGCTGTTATTAACGAATTTGAAAGTCAGCTCGGAAAATACGGCATAGCATCCTGGACAAAGCCCAAGGGAGGCTATTTTATCTCACTTGATGTTATGGACGGTACTGCAAAGAGAGTTTATCAGCTTTGTAAAGAAGCAGGCGTAACCCTTACAACGGTTGGAGCAACCTTCCCTTACGGCTATGACCCCAATGACAGAAACATCCGTATTGCACCATCATATCCTCCCGTTGATGAGCTTCTTGCTGCGACAAGACTTCTCTGTATCTGCGTAAAGCTTGCAGCATGCGAAAAGCTTATCGGAGAAAAATAAGAGAAGCTGTTGAGTTTTGTTAATTTGCAAAATTACTTCGGTCTTACCTCTTGACTTTTTTGGGTTTAGATGGTAGTATTATAATATGACATAGTGTGTTATTATATATTTAGGAGGATTTTCTATGAATAGCTGTCTTAAAAAAGCACTCTGCTTGCTTATGGCATTAACAGTAGTGTTCACACTTTTCGTTCCTGCAGCTGCTGAGGGGGATGTTACTCCGGCAATCGTTATGGATGCACCTTATTCAGGAAACATCGAAAACGGTGATGCAGAGGATTACTACAAATTTACAACAACAGAGTACGGTAGAGTACGTTTCACCTTTATCACAAAGATGAAGCCCTTCACTGTTACTATTCTTGATTCCGGTAAAAAGGAAGTTAAGAAGTGGGTAACAGCAAGAACTGAAAGTGCTGAAGAATTTGTTTTCAGCCACGCAATGGATGCCGGCACATACTATCTTAAGGTTACTGGTGCAGGAAGTGTAAGTTCATCTCTTCTTAACGGTAAGGGTACATATGAGTTTGCTCTCAGATTCACACCCGAAAAGAAGGATCAGCCCGAAACAGATGCTGACAAGAATAATGACCTTAAGTATGCAAAGGTTGTTAAGGCAGGTTCAACATACGCAGGCAAGATTCTCACCGACGGTGAAAAAGATTTCTATAAGTTCACTCTTAATAAGCCTCACACAACTACCATTAAGTTCACATCAAAGATGGAATACTACGGTATGTACATTCTCAATGCTGACGGTGGTGTTATCTGGTCAGCAGAAAAGAATCAGTGGAACGCTTCAAAGAAGAGCAGAACAGATGAATATAAGCTTGAACTTTCAGCAGGCGTTTATTATATAAAGGTTGATGCTGTCGGTTCAAAGAAGCTTCTTATTTTTGATTCACCCGTATATGCAAAGGGTAACTATCAGTTTGAGCTTTATTTAAAATCAGCAGGTGCAACTTCAATTGAACCCAACGATTCAATCATCAGACCCAATAAGATTACTTTCGGCAAGAAGGTAGTTGGTCACCTTTCTATTACTGACCGCAAGGATTTCTTTGAGGTTAAAGCACCCTCCGGCGGTGTTATGGTTGGATTTGTATCAAATATGCCCAACTACAGCATCCGTGTTCTTGACCTTGATAATAAAGAGGTATGGAGCAGCAAGAATAATGCACTTGAAGGCAAGGCAACATCACGCAAGGATGTCCATGAGTTTAATCTCAAGGAAGGCACATACTTCATCGTTGTTGAAGGCGGTACAGGTAAGTACAGCTTCCAGACATCAGAGGAAGTTAACTTAGGTAAAGTTAAGAGTGTTAAGTATTACAGAACTGCTACAACACTTACTCTTGAATGGGCTAAGGTTTCAGGCGCTGACGGTTATGAAATCTTCAAGTATGATACAGCTAAAAAGAATTTTGTTAAGGTTGGCTCAACAACCACAAAGAGATCAATTAAGCTTTCAAAGCTTAAGAGCGGTACAACATATGAATTCAAGGTAAGAGCTTACAAGAAACTTAATGACTGTGCAATCTATGGTCCTTACAGTGAAGAAAAGGCGACAACAACAGTTCCTGCAAAGGCAGTTATCAGCAGTGTGAAGGCTGGTTCAAAATCTGCAACAGTTAACTGGAAGGCAGTAACAGGCGCATCAGGTTATCAGGTATTCTACACAACCGATAAGGATTTCGACTACGCATCAAAGACTACTGTTAAGGATGCTAAGGCAACATCAAAGACCATCAAGAACCTTAAGAAGGGTAAAAAGTACTATTTCAAGGTCAAGGCTTACAAGGTATTCGGTGGTAAGAATGTTTACGGTTCAATCAGTTCAACTAAGTCAGTAAAGGTTAAATAATTAAACTATGAATACACAGGCATTTCACATAATGTGAGGTGCCTGTTTTTTTGCAGCTTGTTTTTATTTACATTTTAACCTTCCTGTGTTATATTAGAATTAAAGGAGGAGATAAAATGAAAAAATATATTAAAGAAATTATTATATGGATTCTACAACTATTTATGTTTTTCATCTTTCCTTTTTTCGGCGGAACCACAGATGCCATGGGCGTAGTGGTTGTTATTATTTTCTCTACATTTGTTCTGTCACTGTTAATGGGTGCTCTTTCTGATGTTAAGGCGAAATACTTTTACCCTCCGGTAGTGGCTGCCGTTTTCCTTCCTACAGTTATGCTTCATTATAACGGAAGTGCATTAATACACTCTGTATGGTATTTAGTCATTTCTGCTTTCGGTGTTGCTGTAGGAGTACTCATTAACTTTGCAGTAAAGAAAATCAAGAGGAAATAATATGAATTTACGCATCGCAACTGAAAAAGATCTTCCTTTAATTCATAAGCTTTTTGCGGATATAACCCGTAAGCTTGACAGTGAAGGAATCTGTATATGGGATGAGGTCTATCCTGACTGTGCCTTCCCCGATGATATAAAAAGGAAAAGCCTTTTCGTCCTTGAAGAGGAAGAGAAGCTGATTTCTGCCTTTGCACTTTGCGAACCGATGGATGACGAGGGGAGTATAGTGTGGGAAAATTCTACAGCCAAAGGTGTTTATCTTTTCCGCTTCGGTGTTTCTCCCGACTGTCTGAACAAAGGCATCGGCACTTATATGTTAAAGGAAGCAGAAAGAATCGCCCGTGACAGAGGAGGGGAGTATATCCGGCTTTTGGTGGTAGATTATAACACACCTGCTATTAAATTTTACGAAAAGAACGGCTACAGAAAAGCTGAAGGCCATTATGTAAAAGATCAGGACGGCCTTATTCTTAAGGAGTACGGATACGAACTGAAATTATAAGGAGAGATATATGTGAAGAAGGACCGCTTTGACTTGTTTGCTAAAATAAGTCTTTGGATAACGGCTTATTATTTCTTTTCAAATTTTCTTATTCTTCCTGTGTGGTGGGATTTTGAAATATTCAATTTCTTCGATAAAATACTGATGTTTCCTTTTTATACTGACCTTTTCACCTGGCATATTTTCGGTGTCTTTTCCCTTATCAGCTTAATTGTAAAAATAGCAATATATGCAGACAGAAAGGTTATTTTCGGAAAGGATGCACTTATTAACCTCGGTTTACATATCTTTTACACTATAGCCGCCTTCGGTGAAATATGGTGGATATTTGAAAACAGCTTTTAAATAAATATTCACGAATATAAAGCATATAGGTTAAGCAGAACAAAAACAATAAAGATAAAACGGCTGTTTCCTATCTCCGCCGAGTTTACGAAGGCGGCCCGTGGGAAAGGTATCTTTCCCACATAAAGGGCGCTTTGTTTACTTTGGTGCTCTTGGGGCCAAAGTAAAAGCCATAGCGGCTTGAGCGTATAGAAAGTAAAAGGTAATGGTTCTGTAAAGATAAAACGAAATCCATTGTATGAGTTGTGTCTCACTACAATGGATTTTTGTGTTTCTTATTTCATTTTCTTCCCATACTTAATCTGATTTACGATAAATCCGCCAAGCGCAAGAACAAGAATAACAGGCAGGAAAATGAGAACTGTAAGAGCAAGTCCGATTACTACACCGAGACCTTTGTTACTCTTTACAAAGTTTACCTTTGGTCCTTCCTTCGGAGGAAGGTTATCGTAAAGGTTAAGCACAGCCTTCGCATCGCAGATGCCGGGATTATAAAGAAGCGGCTCAACAAGGCTCTGTACTGATGTGGCGCCCTTGAGGATACTGCTTATCTTTATTCCGAAAAGCTTCAGGATACTGTCTATGACAGCGAGAATACCCATAGTGATTTTATATTCTGCCGTGTCGGGTGAATAGGGAGAGTCACCGCCGTAAAGGTTTCTTACAAGTGAAACTATAAAGTCAACTACTCTTTCATTCTTTATATGGGCATAGTCACTTTTTTTCAAACCGCTTTCTTTCTTTACAAGCTTTGCCACAGTGCCAATTTTAAGCTTTGATAAAAGCTTTGCGAAGGGTTTTATAATCCAGCCGATTTTGTAAATAAGCTTTTCTTTGACGCTGAATGCTGTGGCAAGTCGTGCAAGCTCGGGAATATCCTTACCTGCGGCGTCAATAACTCTTCTTATCATACCGAAGAACTTGTCTTCAAGGTGGTCCTGGAGCTTTCTGCCGTTTATATCACAGATTACGTCGACGGTATTTACATCTATCTTTCCTTCTGCGGGGAGGAAGGTAACCTGACGGAAGTTAGCGGGATATCCTACTGCAGCTGCTGTTGTAATGTCATAGAACACTTTACCTTTTTCCGTAACCTTATAGGAAATATCTTGCATATGGGTATGGCCTGTGAACATATAATTCACACCCATTTCAGTGAGCTGGTCTATTCTTATATCTGCGTCTTTCATCAGATTTCCCCCACCGATGATGGTGTAGAAAGGGGAGGGTGAGAGCATAGGATGGTGAGTCATGGGAATGATGAACTGACCCTTTGTGTGAGCATCCTTTATCTGCTCGGTAATCCATTCGAAACATTCTTCTGAAAAGCCTGCTCCGTTTTTACGGTTGCTGTCATCATTGAGTGCGAAAAGGCGGTAGCCGTCGCAAAGCTGGACCACATAGCTCATACTTTCTCTGTGAGTGGCAATGGCTTCTTCGGGGCCGAATTCGTAGTACATATCCCAAAGCTCGTCTCTTTTAACGGAGGGTACCATAACAGCCTCGTCACCGTTATATCTTCTGGTAATATCACCGTCGTGGTAATCGTGGGTGGCTGTGATGACATAAACTCTTTTACCTCTTTCCTTAAGCGAGCGAAGAAGCTTTATCACACCCTCGTGAGCTTCTCTTTCCGCCATAGTAGTTACATCACCTGAAACTAAAACTATTTCGCTTTCATCCTCGGCTAACTGATTCATCAGTGATGTGAGGATTTCTTCGCAGTTTAAAAGATCGTTGGGAGTTTTAGCGTTTTCCTTTTCGAAGCCTTTACCTGAGATGCCTGTTTCTTTTGAATAGTAGTGAATGTCTGAAATAACATTCAGCTTTAACGGTTTAATGTTTTCGTACATAATTTCTACCTCGTTTTATTTTCTCTTAATAATTATTTTATGGCTTTCCTTGTATTTGCTTGAAAGCTCGACTGTAAGCTGCCCCTTGCTCTGTTTGCAAGAAATTTCTTTTCTGTCGAGCGTGCAGATATAGTCATACTCTTCACCCATGACGCACAGCATAGTGAATTTTTCGTTTGTGCCGTAGTAGGTGAAAGCTATCTCGGCCTCGGTTTTATCTTCGTTAAAGCTAACCTTGTCAAGATAGGTGTCAAAGCCTACGTTGACCTTACCGGGTGAATAGTAAGCCTTTGCCCACATATTAATGGGGGTAGACAGACCGCCAAAATTGTGGAACCATCCACCGCAGCCTGTGACGGTGTTCACCATTTCAAAGGTATAGTAGCTTTCGTCTACCTCTCTTTTCCATATATTAAGAGCAAGATGGGCGATATCGTACGCAAAATCACTTTCACCGCAATCAAGCATACTCTTCCAGATAAACCACTGGTGAGGGAACCAGATATTGCCGTTCCAGTAGCCGTTGATTTTGTAGTAGCTTGCGGTCATATCCACGGCACTGATGCCGAAGGGAGTATGCATTTCTTTATCATTGGTTAGATGACCTATAATTTTTTTCTTCTGATTTTCGTCACAGACACCTGCAATGATGGGATAAATTCCGTCAAGACCTTTATTGAGATTTTCACCTTCGGGTGTGGTGTATCTTACTGTAGGTTCGTAATTTTCATCGTGGAGAACATAGCTGTAATAACCGCTTTCCTCGTCCCAGGAGTATTCATTGAGAGCTTCTGTCAGGTCTTCGCAGTCTTTTTTGTATTCTTCTTCGTCTTCATTTTTGCCGAGCTTGTCAGCCATAATAGCAAGAATTTTTCCGAAACGGATAACCTGTGATGTTGATATTACGGGAGCGGCCTTATCACGGAGCTCGTCAGCCTTCATAGCCATCTGTGCGGGGTAATCATCCATACCGCTTGAGGAGTAGAAATAGTCGTAGGTGGTGAGAAGTCCGCTTTTGAACTTGCCTGTGGTTGAGCCTCTTATCTTGCCACGGAGGAAGAGATAATAAAGTCTTGCCCTGGAATAATAAGAAAGGAATCGTTCTTTATCGTTACTGCTCTGAAGCATTTCATAAAGCTGATAAATCTGCACGGGGACAGGTGAGCCGTGATGAAGGAAGGCATAATCAGGATTGTCTTCGGTGCTCAGATATGTATCAATAATATATTCTGCAAACTTAGGTGCAATTTCGTTCATACCAAGACCGATGAAGCCTGAATCCCAGGTGTAAAGGCAGTCCCATCTTTTGCCGGGTGTGTGGTGAATGATGAATTCACCGTGTTTATAAATGGGATAAACCGCATTTGTCATAACTGTAGCGGCTAAAATCTGATTGCTCAGCTTATATTTTTCACCATCACTGTTCAGCTTTATATCGATAGCTGTTTTTTTCATTTTGGTGTAGAGTTTTTCGTATTCGTCTTCGGTGAGATAATCTGCTTCGCCCTTTGAAATTACCGCATACTGCACAGCCTTGCCGTGGGGTTCAACGAAAATAGTATGGCTGATGGCGTTATGGAAAAATCCGTTATCGCTGTGTTTTCTGTTAAAAGCACCGGTAAAGCTCTCTGTAACATCGTCGAAGGTTTCGTCAGCATTGGAAAGTCGTGCAGTCATACAGTCCTCGAGTGCTCCTGTTTCTATTTCTCTGAAACGGGTGTTGTCATCAAAGACGCGAAGTCTGTAATCACCTTCAATCCTGTTATATCTGAGAGTGCTGAGATATCCGCTGTTCTGTTTTTCGTTGATGGCTTCGGGAATAAAGCAGACCTTTTCGAGTGTGACGCAGATTTTATTTTTGTCTTCATCCTCGATTATTGCAAAAAAGTCAAACTCTGCCGCACCTGTGCCTTCGGAGACAAGAGAAATTGTAAAATTACCCTTGCTGAGTCTACCGATAGGAACGAAAATGATTTCGGGATCATCACAGGGAGCGAAGGTAACTGTTTTATCACCGTTAAGAGTGAAGGTGGCGGTGTTTTTGCTGTTTATGTAATGAACGCCTACCTGCTTGCCTTGCTCATAGAAAATGTCACTTGTTCTGTATCGTATTGCAAGGACAGCATTTTCGTAGTCGTTATTAACAGTAATATTGTATTTAACCCTGTCGTTTTTTTCTCCTCCAAAAGGCTTTATAACTCTGTGTGGCATATGCCATTTTTCCGCTCTGTCGCCTAAGCCTTTTTCGGCTGTAAATCGTTTGTCAAAAAACTCGCCTTTTTTTCTTCCGTCAGCGTTTTGCTCGTCCCATGGACGGCGGGTGTTATATTCGTATTCGCTGTAATTTACCGCATTTATAAATTCACATTTTTCAGGAAGAGAAACCTCAGTATAGGCATCAGAGGGATATTCGATTGAAGAAAAATAGTTGACAACACAGTTTTTGATTATATCTGAATTGTTCACTATTTCTGTTCTTACAAGATAGCTGTTATCGGTAATTCTCGTGTAAGACACATCAGCATAAACCTTATCCTTCCATTCCAGGTCGTGTCTGTAAGAATAAAAGCCGTAATCCTCGTTTGAAAGCCAGGGGTGGTAGGCAGAGGGGAGAGTTACATTCGGAACTCTGATGTCAAAGGCGGAAACCGCCGGACAGGTACAAAGGTCAAATCTTATACCGTCATATTTTTCATGCTTTGCAATGTTTGAAATACCTGCATATTTTTTGCTGTATGGGCCCCATCCGTTAAAAAGACCAAATTTATCCGTCATAGATTTTCTCCTTATTTTTTTTCTTAAATAAATTATACTATAATATTGCTTTTCAAGTCAATAAAATATAAAATTAAGAAATTAGTTTTTTTACTTTAACGCAATTTTATATATTTATTGTGTGTCTGTTAAAATCCGTTAAATTTTTATTATAAATGTCAGTTTTATCATAAAACTTGAAAAAAAGACTTGAATTTTATTAAAAGTGGTGATATAATTTAGTCAAAGTAGGAAACTAAAATGTCCACATGGAGGTAAATATTATGAAAAAATTATTATCCGTACTTTTAGCAGTTATTATGCTTTTCAGCACTGTGGCTATCTCAGCTTCTGCTGCAACTCCTCTTGCTGATGCAAATCTTGCAATGACCAAGAAGGATGCTGTTGCACTTGCAAACCCCGACCATCAGTATGTTGTTATTCGTTTTGTTCTTAATGGCTTTACAGTAATGGATCCCATTAAGCTTTACGACACAGACACAAAGACATTTACATTTATGGCTGATGTAAAGAACGAGTTTTATATGATTCCCGAAGACGGTGAAGAATTATATGTAGGTGCAAGCGTTGAGCTTCCTGTTCTCTTAGCTCCCGAAGGCAGACAGTTCACTGCTTGGGAATGTAGGGCTAACGGTGTAGGATACGGTGCCGGTACAACAACAATTACCGAAAATATGCTTTCACCCAATACAGGCAACCTTATTACTTTCGAAGTTAATTCTGCTCCTTCTGCTCCTGCTGAAGATACAATGGGTTCAATTATGGGTATCCTTACAAAGGTATTCGGTGCTATCATCGGTTTACTCTTCTATAACGGTAACACAGAAGCCGGTGTTCAGCTTATGGAAAAGGTTCTTGGCGGTATTCTTGGCTAATTGATATTACATAATAAGTCGTTGTGCTAAGGCACAGCGACTTTTTTTATTCTTTGTTTTTTTCTTCTTGAAAGAAAATCATTTATCTGTTATTATATAAAAAAGGGGGAATAAAATATGAAAAAGTTGGTTTCAGTTATTTTAGTGGTCTTTATGATGTTTAATCTTTGTTGTTCAGCTCTTGCGGTTACCCCGGAGGAACCTTTTGAAAACAGCATGTTTTATGATTTCGGTGATTATACCCTTCATTACAGAGTCTTTGATTCGGAAGGCGCCTGTAAAAATCAAATTATGCTCATTCACGGCTTCTGCCTTTCTACTGTATCACTCGAGGGAGTGGCACAGGAATATGCAAAAAACGGTTACAGAGTAGTTCTTGTGGATTCTCCGAATTTCGGTTACTCTTCAAGAGAATCATCATCAACATCATTGCTTTCACGAGAGGAGCTTATAGGGGCACTTATGACTCACCTTGGCGGAAAATGGATAGTTGGCGGACATTCAATGGGCGGAGGAATTGCTGTTAATCTTGCCTGTGATTATCCTGATGCTGTGACAGGTCTTATTCTTTTTGCGCCTCAGACCTCTGTTCAGGCTGATACCTCACATCAGAACCCGATTCTTTCTCTTATGATGCAAAAAATATATAACACTATACTGGGTTTCTGTCTCAGGTTCCCTTTCCTTGTAAGACTTTTTGTTTCTTTGAGCTTCAGCGATTCAGCTTATGCTAAGGATTATGACCTTAGCCGTGTAACAGGACCGCTTTCTGTTTCAGGCACCGGTGCGGGTATCTATATAATGACAACTCATACAAGAGGTGCTGATTTTGCAAGACTAAGTTCTATTGACATACCTTGTGTAATCATAACAGCAAAAAATGATAAGGTTGCTATGGCGGATAACCTTAAAGAAATCATTGACAGTTCACCCGTTGGTACAGAGATATTCGAATTTGAAAAGGGTGGTCATATGATGATGGAGTATGCACCTGCGGAGGTCGTTGCAAAAACATTACCCATTATAGAAAAGTGTAACTGACATAAAAAATTGAAACAGATAAAATTTAACCCCACTGATTTTTTCAGTGGGGTTGATTTTTGTGTCATCAGGCTTTCTGTATAATGTTATTTTCTCGCCTTTATCTGACTTATAATAATGTGGCCGATACCTCTTGCACCTTTTTTGATGTATTGACCGAGGTTTTTATTGAATCCCGTCATAACAGGATTTTTAAGATCGGCTTCACTCTTTCCGTCTGCTCTGCCTTCTCTAACGGTTATATTGTCTCCGGTAAAGGGAGCCACAGGAGAGCCAACGGGTACCGTTATTAGTGAACCGTCAGCAAAGGCACAGACCTCCGCGTATTGTTCATCGTTAAGATTTGACGACGAGAGGGGATAAAGACCGAAAATAGCAGTTTCACTGCTTCCGTTATAGGAAGGAGCTATACTTTTTCCTTGTGCCGCAACAAGAGTATAGGCATCAAGAACCTGACCTTTTGCCCGGCTCCAATGGTGGCGCTGTTTACCGTAATAGGTGCCGAACGGGTTCATTTTTACCGTTTTATCTTTTTCGAGTCTCATAGGACAGTGAGCCATAGAAGAAAGCACCTGACGGGCATTTGCAACAAGAATACCACCGTTTTCGTCGTAAAGGCCTACAAAACCGCCTGTAAGCTGATGGTTGAAGGAGTCGAGAGATGAATTAAGGATGTCGCATTCAGGGAAAGATTGAGTTCTGAAGGAAGAGATATCATTCATAAAGTTTCTCTTTATTACTGAAATGTCTCCGTTAAGATATGGTGTGAGCTGGAACGGTGCTGTTTCTGTCCATTTCATATCGGTAAATCTTCCGAGTGATGAGTTTTCCGTGGAAATGGAGGTTGTTTCTGCTGTGTATGGATAGTCAACAGATGCTCTTACGAAGATGGCATCTGAGAAGTCTGTTTTGAAAAAGTCGTAGGTAAAGCTACCTTCCTTCACTTCATCGGGGAGATGAATTTCACCTATAACTCTTATTCCTTCACCGTTGCCTGCCATAGGAAGAACGGATATATTCTTGTAGTTGAAGAAATATTTTTTGTCTGAATAGGTAATAAAGGAATTAAGAAAATCTCTTTTTCCTATGATTCTTCCGTCGGAAATAACCCTTTCAACATTGCCTTTTGATGTGAAATCTATTGTCATACGGTCTGTTTCCAAAGTATATTTCAAGGGTTTTTCTTCTTTTTCTTTTTCTTTTTCGTCAAAAGCAACTTCAATTTCATATCTGTCAGAGATATTCCGGAACTTAAGCATTAAAAATGCGGATTTACAGGAATCGTCTGCAGCAACGGCGGTAAAGCTTTCAAGCTCATCTGATTTTACTGTGAGAGCAGAAATATCCTTGATTTTTTCTTTGATTTCCACCTGAACACACTGCAGAGTAGTTCCGCTAATATTGTAAAGAGTGATTTTATCTGTCTGTGGCATAGCCGAAAGCTCTTTTTCCGTAACCCTGTCACCGTATTCAAGGGCTGTTTTCTCTCTTTGTATGTTAAGAACGGGAGTGGCAAGTCCGAAATGTGTGGTGGAAAGAAGTAGTATACGGTCATCAAAGGAGGGTGAAAGAGAGTCCCTTTCACCGGTTATTTTAGACATCGTTCTTGCTCTTTCAAGTCTTGTCCAGATTTTTCTGTTGAAAGGCTTCTCAGCCCAGGATGCATAGCCGGTAAAGTTTCCGTCAGCTGTGTCGTGTGTAAAATCTATCATGCCTACAGGACCGTGATTTTCAAGATAACCGCCCGGTGTGTCAAAAACAATGTATGGTAAATCAGCGATTTCCGTAACAAGTCCGTGAATTCCGTCTGTGTTTGCGAGCTTACCTGTAAGGGGTCCGAGATTCATCGTTTCCCAGAAAATAGCATCTGCATCCATGTTTATGAAGATGAAAAGGTCACGGTTGATTTCACCGCTTTCCTGCTTACTGTGAAGGTCTTTCACCCAGGCACGCAGACATCCGGCATCACACACATCGGAGTTGCTGTAGGTTGGAATAACAGTCATGCTTTCACCTTTATAGGTGTATGTGACAGGATTGAAGGCAACCTCATCGGGTAGCTTCGGTACAATTGTTCTGAAAGCGTCAAAAGGAACGGCACTGTAATAAAGGCACAGAGCTTTTATCCCGAGTTTATTGTAAAGGCTGACCTGAGAGGGGGTGAACATTACCTCCTGCGGACGCACAATTTTTTCGCATTTTCCGAAGATATCTACAAGACCGCTGCCGTTTTTGTTAGTAATAGCAAGATTGATGCTTTCGCAGAATTCATCCTCGGTCATAGCTGAAAGAGCACCGTTATTGTAACCCATAATAATGTTTTCGTCACCGTATTTATCTACTCTAACCTTCATCTTTTCGATGATGTCGGGAGCATATTCGGGAAGTATTTTCTGCAAAGAGAAAAAGTTTTCCGTATCCCAGGTGCCTTTTACCGGAATGCCTTTTTCGTTAAGCTCTGTAAGAACATCAAGAATTTTTCTGATTATTCTTATATCCGAACCGAATCCGAGATTGTCGTTTGTATCACCACGGTATGAGTGATAACAATTAACATGAAATCCGTAAGCTACGTGAATTTTATTTCCTTTCATATTTACCTCCGATAAATATTTCTTTTTTTGATTATATCACAAAAAAGAAGGTGGTTTCAATCCGAAACATAAAAAAAGACACTTCTTAGAAAAAGAAGTGTCAGAATTTTGAGTTATGTATTAAAGAGAAGAAAGAAGAGAAATTATCATATCGATAATCTGCTTAATTACATCAAGAACTGTAAGCGCAATCTTGATGAGGAAGCAGGGCTCTTCTTCAGGAGCTTCCTCTGTAGCTGCTTCGGTAGTCGTTTCTGTAGTAGCTTCTGTTGAAGCTTCTGTTGAAGGTTCAGCAGTAGTAGCTTCTGTTGTAGGAGCCTCAGTAGTAGGAGGCTCTGTTGTTGTGGGAGCTGCCGTTGTGGGGATTTCGGTTGTAGGAGGAACAGTAGCTTCAGTTGTTTCCGGAACCTGTTCAACTACGGGAGCAAGCTCTTTAATCTGTGCTGAAAGTGAACCTAAAACAAAGCCGGCTGTGAAGAGTATTGCCACCGTAATGACAATTGTTATTGTTCTCTGTATGAGTCTTTTATCATTATCCATTTTTTTATCTCCTTATTTTAAACTTAATCAGTTATCCATTCAGTTATCATTCTAACACAAATATTCTTTGGGGTCAATTGTTATTTTAACTTTTTTTTAACATTTGATATCTTCTTTTTTGTAAAAAATAACATTTACCTGAAAAAGCTGCCTTTAATATTGAATTTGTCCGTGTAATATGTAATAATATGTATATTAATATCGGAGGTATGTATATGACCGCTTATTTGTTTTGCTATTTTATCGGAAACAGACCTGAAGAGGAGAGAGTGCATTTTGCTCTTTCGCGTGATGGATATAATTTTAAGGCACTGAACGGAAACAAAGAAATATTTTTGCAGACTAAGGGAAAAAGATGCTGCCGTGATCCTTACATCTTCCGTGGTGAAGATGGCAGATACCATATAATTGCAACGGATATGCGCTCTGATGACGGTTGGACGAACAATAATTCTATGGTTGTGTGGGACAGTGAAAATCTGACAGAGTGGAAAAATGAAAGAATTATAGATTTTTCTGTTTTCAAAAGCACCGAATCGGCAAACAGAGTATGGGCTCCTCAGGTCATTTTCGACAGAGAAAAAGGTGAGTATATGATTTATTGGACTCACCACAATAAGGATTCTCATCTTGACACAATAGTATGGTACGCATACAGTGCCGATCTTGTGACTCTTACAACTGAGCCGCAGATTCTCTATCAGCCCCAAAGCGGACTTTGTGCAATTGATGCTGATATCATTGAAAAAGACGGAAAATTTTATCTTTATACTGCTGACGGCAAAAAGGACGGAATATGCTACTGTGTAGCCGACAGACCGTCAGGACCTTATTTTGAGCCTTGTGACAACAAGGTTTCCGTAGCTGATACCGTTCTTGAAGGCAACTGTCTTTATAAGCTTATCGGCCAAGAAAAATATATTATGATTGCTGATAAATTCAGATCAGGCGGTTATTTTATGCAGGAAACAACGGATATGATTAATTTTGCAGCTGTAGAAAAGGACTACTTTTCACTTGACCATCTCAGACCCCGTCACGGTTCAATAATGCATATATCTGAGGATGAATATAACGCATTGGTTTCTGAATTCGGAATTGAAGAATGAAAGGGAGACATATATGATAAAAATACTTGCCGTAGATATGGACGGAACCTGTCTCGACTCAAACGGACAGATGGCACCTGAAACGGTTAAAGCACTCAAAGAAGCCTCGGAAAAGGGCGTGCTTGTTGTTCCCACAACGGGAAGAAATGTAAACTGTTTGCCTAAGGCATTGAAAAATCAGGATTTTTACCGTTATATTATTTCTTCTAACGGCTCTCTGGTAGTTGACACGCAGGAAAACAAGATGATTTTTGAAGCTTGCTTTGATGCCGCAACAGGTGTTGAAATACTCAGAAAGACCAAAGGTATGCTGATTTTCAAAGCAGCACATATAGACAGGGATTTTCACACTCAGGGAAAAATACTTCAGCTGATAGTAAAGAAATTCTTTAAGGATGATTCAGCAAATATAATTTATGTCCGTAATTTAAAATCTTTTATAAGAAAAAAGAATAAGAAAATAGAGGAGTTTCAGTTCTTTTATAAGGAGGATGAAGGTTACCGCAAAAAGATAAAGAAAATTCTTTCCGGTTATCCGGAAATTACTGTCGCATTTTCTAAAGGCTATGCTGAAATCTATAACAGAAGGGGTTCAAAGGGTACGGCACTTTTAGCGCTCGGTGAAGCCTTAGGTATTACAGCGGATGAAATTGCTTGCATCGGCGACGAGGAAAATGATATCTCTATGTTTGATGTGGCAGGGCTTCCCATGGCTATGGGTAACGCTATACAGCCGATAAAGGACAGAGCGAAGGTAATTCTCCCCACCAACGACGAAAAGGGTGTAGTGACTGCCGTTTATGATTATATACTTAAATAATAAAGTTAATCCCTCACCTTTTCGGGTGAGGGATTATTGCTTTTCAGAGGAATTATTCCGCTGCTTCCATTTTTGCTCTCTGTTCGAGAACTGCGGTGTGAATATCTTCCTTTGTTTTGCCGGTGAGCTTATAGAAGAAGAAGGGTACACCTGCAAGGAACATCATAATACCGTGAACGATGGTATAGAAGAAGAGAAGGGTAACCTTTGTTTCAAGACTCTGTACAGGGTTGGGAATAAGGTCTGTAGGCTGGATATAGCCGATAATGGAGTTTTCGCCGTAGAGGATAAGAGGTGCAAGAGTGCTTGCAATGGTGCCGCTGATGAGTGTGCCGATACCGATAACAAACGGGAAGGATGCGTCGAATCTCTTACCTGTTTTAAGCTCAATTGTTTCGAGTACGTCAGCCTGGAACATTGAGGGAAGAAGGTTTGATGCACCAAACTGAAGGCCGATAAGGAAAAGGAATACAATAAATACTATTTGCAAAGCGGCTGTGCCTGTCTTGAAGTAGGTGTAGCCTACGCCGAATGCAATGCAGTTGGCACAGAGTGAATAAATACCGCTGGCGATATAAAGCTGACGTGCATCGAATTTTTTAAGAAGGAAATTTATTACAAGCATACCTACTGCTGTACCGATACCCACGGGAAGAACGAAAAGAATCTTCTTTGAAACGTCACCGAGAACAGCCGCAGCAATGAATGTTTCCATATAAGTTGCAAGACCTCTGAAGCTCTTGAGAAACTCTGATAAAATAATAGTCCATGCATATTTGTTCTTTACAATATCCTTGAAGCCTAAGAGCGGATTTTGTCTTTTTTCTGTATAAACCATTCTTTCACGTACAAGTCTCATACCTAAAAGAACAGTGATGATGCCGACAACAGAGCAAAGTGCAGCTGAGATTATGTACTGTAAGCCTTCTACACTTCTGATGCTTGTGCCTGTAACGGATTCGATGAGAGCCGGGTTATTCTTGCTCCAGATAAGACCGATAACAAGAAGAATAACAACAGGTGCAGAGTTACCAACAGCAGAAGAGATGCTTCTGAAGGAAAGAACCTGGTCACGCTCCTTGAGGTTGGGAGTCATGACATTGGCTATCATATTAATAGAGTTGCCGAAGGTGCAGAAAACACTCCACAAAACTGCGAGAGTAATGACATAAATGAAAAGAACAGATTCCGAAAGACCCGGAGGTGCCCAGAAGGAAAGAACCATAACTATGGACATCGGTATAATGACGAGGGTTGTAATAGGCTTGAATTTTCCGCTTTTGCCCATCTTTCTTCCGTCGATGTACATAACGATGAAGAAGTTAAGGATGAAGGGTATAATACCTGTAAGAAGGTTAAAGAGTGATGTCTGCTCTTCGGGAAGACGCAGTACGTTAACGAGATAAGCATTTCTGTTACCTCCGACCATACCTGTCATGGTTGTGTAGAAAAATACGCCGATAAGATAAAGAATAAATTCGGCTTTTCCCACATGCTTTTTGGACTCGCCGTCATTAACGGGAGCACCGGTTAATGTGTTTGACATAAAAATTTTCTCCTTTTTTTATATTGGAAATATATTTATCTATATAATACTTCATTTATTCATTTAAAGCAAGATAAAATATACAAAAATATATTAAAAAATCTAATAATAGGAATAAAAATACAAAAAGTGCATTTTAACATTTACTTTCAGCTTCAAAATGTGTTATGATAAAAAATAAAGAAGGTGTTTTCAATGTCAAAATATCCCATAAGTAAGCATTACGGTATATTCCGTTTTTTCAGTCCTCCGATGTCTGCTCCGATTTTTCCATTGGCGGCTAAGGTTTTAACTGCTCCTTCGTTTCTTTTTAAGGATGATGTACTCGATGTCAGGGAAGAAA
Source organism: Acutalibacteraceae bacterium (assembly GCA_045613805.1). Lineage (GTDB taxonomy): Bacteria > Bacillota > Clostridia > Oscillospirales > Acutalibacteraceae > UBA6857. Next base: position 108,137 of record JAZLBS010000037.1, on the reverse strand, counting down.
AAGTAAAAAGCTATGACGGTTATGAGTTGACGGTTTATGTGATTTCTCCTAAAGGTATAAAGGAGCCTTGTCCCTGTCTTTTAAATTTTCACGGCGGAGGATTTGTTTTTGAGGGCTCATATCATCATTATCGTCTGGCTATGATTTATGCGAAAACGGTAGGCTGTAAGGTGATTTATGTAAAATATCGTCTCGGACCCGGTTATAAATTGCCGGTACCTATGGAGGATTGCTATGCAGTTCTAAGGTGGGCTTATGAGAATGCTGAAAATCTCGGTATAGACAGAGAACGCATCGCTGTAGGAGGTGACAGTGCAGGCGGAACTCTTTCGGCTGCGGTCTGCATCATGAACCGTGACAGAGGCGGAGAAATTCCCATCCGCTTTCAGCTTCTGGTTTATCCTTTTCTTGACATGCGTAACAGCAGCGCTTCGGCTAAAAAATACACTGACACACCTATGTGGAACTCTTCTCTTACTGCAAAGGTCAAGCCCTTGCTGATGCCTGACGGTGAAGTTGAGCTTTCTTATATTTCACCCGTGGAGGGTCAGGATTTCAGCCGTTTGCCTTCCTCTTACATTGAAACAGCAGAGTTTGACTGTCTTCACGACGACGGAATACTTTACGCTGATCTTCTCAGAAAAGAGGGTACAGAGGTTGAGCTTTTCGAAACCAAGGGAACAATGCACGGCTTCGATATTGTTCTTAAAGCTCCTATGACTCTTGAAGCTATAAAGAAGAGAACTGATTTTATGAAAAGGATGTTTTTATGATTTTTGTACTTATTGTAATTTACATAGTTTTTATCTCCCTCGGTCTTCCCGATTCGCTTTTCGGTGTTGCCTGGCCTGTAGTACACACAGAGTTCGGCATAAGTGAAAGCTTTGCTTCCGTTTATAGCATCATTATCGGTGTCTGTACAGGCGGTGTCAGCTTCGTTTCAGGTAAGCTTATCCGTAAATTCGGCACGAGCAAGGTTACTCTCGTATCCATCCTCGTTACGGCTCTCGGTCTTGTTGCCATAAGTCTTTCTCCTAACATAGCCGTAATGATGATAAGCTCAGTTATTATGGGCTACGGCGCAGGTGCCATTGATACGGGTCTTAATAACTTCGTTTCGCTCCATTATAAGGCACATCATATGAATTGGCTTCACTGCTTCTGGGGTGTTGGCGTTACCGTAAGTCCTCTCATTATGTCCGTGTTCCTCGGTGAGGGCGGTACACAGTGGAGAAACGGCTACCGTGTGGTTGCTTTTTTGCAGTTGCTTATTGCTGTTCTCGTTCTATTCTCTTTGAAAAAATGGAAGGGAATAGAGAAAAATGAAAAGGAAAGTGAGAGTGAAGAGGTCGCTTCAGCCAGCCTTATCGAAATCATTAAAATGAAGGGTGTTTCCACAGGCATACTTTCTCTCGGTGCCTACTGCAGTATGGAGTTCCTTCTCGGCACCTGGGGTGCAAGCTATGCGGTCAATGTCTTTGCCGTGTCTCCCGATGTGGCGGCAAAGTGGGTATCGCTTTATTTCGGCGGTATAATGGTCGGCAGAGTCATTTCCGGCTTCCTTTCTATGAAATTCAAAGATAAAAGCCTTATCCGTGGCGGTCTTGCCGTCGCACTTATGGGTATCATTATCTTTGCACTTCCTCTCGGCACGGCTTCTATGGCGGGCTTTTTCCTCATTGGTATGGGCTTCGGACCTGTTTTCCCCAGTGTCCTTCACAGCATACCCGAAAGACACGGAGCGACCTATTCGGCTGATATAACAGGCTACCATATGGGTGGTGCCTATGCCATCGGCTTTGGTGTTCAGCTTATTTACGGCTTCTTAGCCACGAAGATAACCTTCGGTATCACACCCTTTGTTCTTATTGCTCTTGCGGTTCTCTGCTATATCTGCAATGAGATTACTGTCAAAAAGACGGGAACATAATATTTCTCAGGGGTCTTGCAAATTTTTTCCTTTTGGAGTATAATAAACTAAGCTAAAAGAGCTTATTATTTCCGAAAGGAGTATTCATAATGAAAAAGATTATCTGTAAGGTTGAATACGATACCGAAAAATCAGAGCTTGTAGCAAAGTTCACAAGCGGTGAATTCGGTAGCGCAGACGGCTACGAAGAAAGTCTTTACGTTACTGCCGGCGGCAAGTACTTCCTTTATGTTAACGGTGGCGAGGAGTCAATCCATCCCGCTGAAAACATTACAAGAATGTCTGCTGACAAAGCAAAGCAGTGGCGTGCAGAAAAGAATGTTTAATAAAAATGCCTTCCCTGATGAAAAGGGAAGGTGTTTTTTTTGCCGAGCAATACATTGATAGAAGATATAATGAGTGTTATCATTCAGTTGTTGTAGAAGGACAGGAACAAGGTTAATGGTTAAGGTGGATGTCAAAAACAGAGAACCGACCTTTTTGTTTTCATCAGGGGGTATACGATGTGAGAAAATATTTCGAAGAACTTTTGAGAGGATATAAGTCTGAAAGCATTCAGTCTTTTTTGTATAATAAAATAGTTGTCTTATTTCCATTTGTTCTATACTATTTTGTTGTATACATAGAACATATTGAGGGGGGCGTACCAAGTTTTTTATGGTTGTCTTTAGGTGCTGGTGTATTTTATGAAACATTTTCAATATTTACTATGTACGATATACCGATAAAAGCAAAATATGATTTGAAGTTTAATAAGATAATAAATAAAAGAATTGTAATAAAATCTGTTAAAAGCGAGTATTCGTGGGCAGGAAACAACGGGGATAGTCGAATTGGTAAATTTTTTCCAAAGAGTTTATCTGTTGATAGATACAGAATATATTATGATTGTAATGGCAAAAAAGGATATATAAGGGTTTTGCTGAGTTTTGATAATATGATGACTTTAAAAGGATTAGTTGGATTGGCTAAAGAGCAGGATCGATTAAAAGATTTATCCTTTGAAGTAAAGTATTTGCAACATAGTAAAGTGTTATATGATATTTCTCCCTGTAACGGTAATCTAAGCAAAAAACAACAGCAAGAGCAACAAGATTTGATTGATAGTATCTTTAATTTAAGTTAGCGAAGACAGTGACCAGTTTCCTGATTGACATAAAGTGAATAACAAAAAGACTGATTTACCTTTCCGTAAATCAGCCTTTCTTTTTTTATCCTACAAATTCAGCCTTCCAGCTGTAAACGAAGCTTTCACCTGCAGGAATGGCGTTGATACCGTCCTTCTGTGAAAAATCCTCTTTCTTTTCTGTCGAGTCATTGACACCGCACCAGGGCTCTATGCACACATAGGGTGCACCGGGCTTTGCCCATATACCGAGCCATGGAGAATTATTAAGGTGGAAGATAACCTTTCTTGAATGATTATTGCTTTCGAGGGTAAGAGTATCTGATTTCACACCGTTAAAGATGAGAGCATCCTCATTGAAAATTTCTTCTGTTATTGTGATAACCTTTTCGTCCTTAAGGACTGGTATCATTTCGGGAAGTCTTAAAGAATTCACCAGGTCGATTCTTACAGTGTCCAAGGTTTCATTTTCACTGAAAACAAGTCTGTCACCGATTTCACAGTTGAAGGCAGGGTGAGCGCCGAGAGAGGCGTACATAACACCGCTGTTTTCATTTTTGATTTCGTGAGTAACCTTAAGGCTGTTTCCGTCTAAGGTGAATGTAACCTTCACAGTGAAGCAGTAGGGATAAAGAGCGAGAGTTTCTTCTGTTTCGGTGAGAGCGAAAGCCATCGAAGCACCTTCTGAACCTTCGAACTTCCAAGGCATTTTTCTTGCAAAGCCGTGCTTGGGCATGGTGTACTGTTTGCCGTCAAGATAATAGCAGTCATCCATAAGTCTGCCTACAATGGGGAAAAGGATAGGGGACTGACCTGCCCAGTATGCTTCGTCGCCCTGCCAGAGATATTCGGTATTGTTTTCTTTAAGGATAACACTTGTCAGCTCACAGCCGTATTCCTTTACACCTATTTTAAGATAATCGTTTTCAATATAATGAATCATAACAATTCTCCTTTAAATATTAATTCGTATTTTCATAATAACAGTTTTTATTTCTGTTGTAAAGAAATAAAAGAAATATTATTGTTTTGATTTTCGCCTCACGCCAAAGCCTGTTCCGGGTTTGCCTCCTGACAGGATATATTCTTTGCACTGCTTCTGAAGAGAAGTGTTTTCGGGATAAAGACAGGCATCCTTTTCTTTTTTTCCGAAAACCCTTTCAATTGTCTGTGAAGAATTTTCCGATGATCCGATAATTTCAAACATTTCACTGAAGCGGATAATGTTTGAGCCTTCGCTCATAAAATCTCTGTTTCTTTCACATAAGAGCCAGGATTCACAGATAAAGCCTTTGTAATTATAATCACAGAAAAACTCTTCTGCCATACGGAAGGATTTTTCGCATTCTTCCCTTAAAAGCTTTTCACCTTGGGGTATATGAACATTAAGCACCTTTTCTCCGACTTTAATGTCGGTTCTTTTTTTTGCATAGACAGGAAGGTAGAAAAGGAAGGGCTGAAACTGGAGTCTGCCGAGTCTGAAAATTTTGCAGTTGAGGTGGTTCTGAATCCACATGATATTATCGAGACCGACAGAAGCGTTTTTGCTTCGGTAGTTTTCACTCCAGACGGTAATATCCTTCATTGTTTCATAAAAAACATCCTCATTTATTCCTTTTTCTTTGTATTTTTCAAAGGTATCCTGTGACTTGAGTAGCACAGCGGCAAGAATGTATGTATAAGCTTTTTTTCTCTTTTTAAGCTTTTCCGCTAAAATGATTCTCCCGCAGCTTACGGCGTTGAACTTCTTTTCGGAAAGTCTTTCGATATGTCTTGCGTCTTTTTTGTACAGGGATATTATCTCATCAGCAGATTCTGAAGGCAGTTCAATTTTTTCGGAAAAAGCTTCAAGCCATCTCAGATTTTTTTGTGTATCACTTTTCATCTTTTTAGTCCTTTGCTGTTTATATTGAAAGTTTATATTAAAATCGGATTGATGTCAATATTTTATCATCTCGTTAGGAGTTTTGCACAATTTTGAAATTTGTAATTTGTCTGTTACATAGAAAAATAAGCTATTTCTTTATTTGTTAAAAATTACAATATATAATTAAACCACAAAATATATTTAACGGGAGAATGAATATGAAGGTTTTACTTATCGGTGCAGGTGCGATTGGCGGTACCGTTGCAGTATTTATGAAAAATGCCGGATATGATGTCAGAATTATGTGTCACAGCGATTCAACTAAGGAGCTTATCGAAAAGGAAGGCTTTTTCCTTCACGGGGCAAAGGGTGAGTATCGCGTTGATTTTACCTGTTACAGCAGTTATGAAGAGTTGGGAGACGAAAAATTTGACCTTGTAATAATTGCAACAAAATATGCAGCTATGGCCGAATGTGCAAAAGCCTCTCTTGCTTATGTTGCAGATGACGGTCTTGTGGTTGGAATGCAGAACGGTATTCTTACGGAAGAGCTCGGAGAAATCGTCGGAAGAGACAAGGTAGTAGGCTGTATGATCGGTTTCGGAGCCACTAAGAATAAGGCGAACGATGTGACAATGACCTCCAAGGGTGAATTTTATGTAGGTATGCTTGACGGCAGACGCCCGAAGATGCTTGATGATTTTGCCGAAATGCTGAAGACAGTTCTTCCTACGGAAGTTACTATGGATATAAAGGCAAGACAGTATTCAAAGCTTATTATAAATTCCTGCATCAATGCTGTGGCCGGTATCACAGGCAAAACTCTCGGTGAAATTCTCAAGGATGTAAGAGCGAGAGATTTGTTCCTCAGCATTGCAAGAGAAGGAATGGCAGTAGCAAAGGCAATGGATATAAAGGTTCCCAAATACGGAGTAATGCTTGAATACAGACTTCTGGCGCTCAGTAACGGTAGGCTTTACAATTCAATATGCAAGCTTGTTGTCCGTGCTGTAGGTCTTCTTTATTCCGATGTAAAGCCGTCAACGCTTCAATCTCTTGAAAAGGGTGAAAAGACGGAGATTGATATTCTCAACGGTTATTTTGTTGAAAAGGGAAATGAATATTCTGTTCCTGTTCCTGTCAATACAAAGCTTGTTGAGATGATTCACGAAATTGAAGAGGGAAAGAGAGTTACGACGTCGGATAATCTTAACGAATTCTGATTTCTTATAATAAAGAATACCCCATTGTAAAAGTTCAATGCGAACCGATACAATGGGGTTGTTTTATTTTTATGATCAGGCTTACGATTTTTCTATGTCAAACCAGAATTCTACGCCTTTTTCTTTGTTTATAACGCCGTATTTCTGACCGTGAAGCTCCTGAAGCTTTGCAACAATTGAAAGACCAAGACCGAACCGTCCTTCTGCACGTGAATGAGATTTGTCTGCACGGTAAAAGCTTTGCCAGATGTTTTCTATATCCGTGCCCGGAATCTGTTTTCCTGTGTTGAAGACACTTATTCTGCAGCATGAGCCCATATCCTGAGCTGTAATTATGATTTCTCTTTCAAAGTCAAGATGGCTGAGTGCGTTTGAAAGATAATTATTGAAAATGTTTGATATAAGTCCTGTGTCGGCGTATCCGAAAAGTCTTTCATCAATATCAAGAGTTACTGTTGCAGCGGCATTCTTGATTTTATGACTGCGCAAATCTACACAGTCTCTGATAAGCTCTGATATATTGAATCTGGTTTTATTTATCCTGTAATTTTCATTTCCGTATTGCAGATATTCCATAAGTCTGCACACAAGATTATTCATTTTTACGGATTCTTCTATGATTATATCACAGAATTCATCAGTCGAATCACAACCGATGCCGTATTTCATTCCTTCTGCATAGCCCTGAATTATTGAAATTGGTGTTTTGAGCTCGTGGGAAACATTCGCCATAAAGGAACGCATGGTTTTTTCCATTCGTCTTTTCATTTCAATGTCCATTTCAAGACGCATATTTTCACTTTGCAGCTCACTCAGGGCATTGCTGAGAGAAGCAGAGAGACTGTTTATGTTTGAGCCCAATTCATGAATTTCTTTGATTTTAAAAGGCGGACAGGTTTCACCGAAATTCATATTTATAATGCTTCGGGTTTTTCCGTTGATGATAAGAAGGGGAGTAATTACAGAATTTGCATAGATAACGGCCATAGTAATAACAATGATACTCAATATAAGAGTCGTGACAAAAAATGCCCAGCTTGCCGTAAGTGCATTTTCCTTGACGGCATCAAGGGAACGGTAAATTTCAATACCGTTATTGTCTGCGAAAAATCTGCCGTAAACGATGTAGTCTGCTTTTGTGTAATATTCTTCACGAAGCTCAAAGTAGCTTCCGTCAGACAGATCCGTGTGGGAGTTGATTTTCATAATGCGGGGCTTCATTTCTTCTTTTTTTGCGGTGCTTTCGGGTTCATATATGATATCGTTGCTGTCTGTAGTGTAGAAGAGCTTTTCGCGTGGAGCATAAATTTCGATATAGATATCCTTGTTTGCTTCAATATCCGAAAGAATGCTTTTGTAATCGTCTTTACTGAAATTAATTTCCGATATTTCCTCTGCTACGGAAACAATTGACTTCTGGGTTGCAAAAATATACAGATCATCCATAAAATAAAACTGAACAACACCCGAAAAAAACATACTTATACAGAAGATGAGAATAACAACAAAGGATGTTCGCCTTTTAAGTGGCGGTTTTCGTTTACTGCTTTTCATTTAAAACTCCTCTATTTTATAACCGATGCCGTAAACTGTTTTCAGGTGTGTTGCACCCCAATCACCAAGCTTTGTTCTCAGTCTTGCTACGTGTGAGTCTACAGTGCGGATATCTCCTGTAAAGTCATAGCCCCAAACGCTGTCGAGAAGCTGCTCTCTTGAAAAGACTCTGCCGGGTGTTTCAAGGAATTTTTTGAGAATGTTATATTCCTTAAGGGTCAGATCAATTTCTTTCCCGTCAAGACGAACCTCGTGAGCATCGTCATTGAAAAGAAGAGCGTTGAATTTCTTTTCAGTGTTCGGTGAGATTTTTGCTCCGCTTCTTCTGAGAAGAGCTTCAACTCTTTTTACGAGCACAGAGGGACTGAAAGGCTTTGTGACATAATCGTCAGCTCCCGATTCATAGCCCATAAGCTCATCAAACTCTTCACTTCTTGCCGTGAGAATGATAACGGGAAGATTTGAAGTTTCCCTTATTTTTTTTGTTACCTCCCAGCCGTTAAGCCCGGGCATCATAATATCAAGAATGATAAGACTCAGGGTTTCCTTGTGCTTTTCAAAAAGCGCAAAGGCCTCGTCACCGTCTTCGGCTTCAATCACATTATAGCCTGCCTGTCTGAGAAAATCACCGACAAGCTTTCTTATTCTTAATTCGTCATCAGCAATGATAATGTTTTCCATAAAAGATTCTCCTTTCATAGTTTATTAACATTCTAACATAAAACTTTATTTTTTACAATGTCAGAAATATCACGATTTGTTGAATTTTTTTTAACAAACACGTGTCAGGGAACTTTTAGGTCTTTATTTATTGACACAGACTAATAAATAGTATAGAATTATAATGTTAAATTTTGTTAAATAACAAGAAAGGTAAAGACATCCAGGTGTCTGAGGAAGAAGATATGATTTATATCAACAAAGACAATGTATTCCATTTACAGAGCGAAAAAACAAGCTATGTGTTCAGAGCGCTTCCAACAGGTCAGCTCGAAGGTATGTATTATGGCAGAAGAATCAGAAATACTGACGATTTTACCTATCTTTACGACAAACACGCTTCCGGCTACAGTAACTCCACTCCCTACTGTCAGGAGGATAAATCTCTTTCTCTTGACCATATAGCTCTTGAATATTCTGCTTACGGTAAGGGTGATTACCGTATTCCTGCTATGCAGCTTATGCCCGAGGACGGTATTTTCACCACAGATTTCAAATATAAATCTCACGGTGTAACAAAGGTTAAGCCTGAGCTTCACGGTCTTCCTTCAAGCTACGGTGACAGCGATACTCTCACTATTGTCCTTGAGGACAAGGCACTCAAAGCTGAGCTTCATCTTTTCTATACAGTTTTCAGTGAATGTAATGTTATCACAAGAAGTGCAAGACTCATCAACAAGGGTGACAGCACAATAAAAATCCATTCTCTTATGAGTATGCAGCTTGACCTTCAGAGAGGAGACTATGTAATGCTCTCCTTTGACGGTGCATGGGCAAGAGAAAGATATAAGAACGAAAGACCTCTTGTTCCCGGCGTATGTGAAATCGGCTCAATCGCAGGCTATTCCTCAAACCGTCATAATCCCTTCTTTGCAATCAGAGAAAAGGAGACTACCGAGCATAACGGTAACTGTTACGGCTTTAACCTTGTTTATTCAGGCAACCATACTGCAAGAGCAGAGGTTTCCACTCACGGTCTTGTAAGAATCCAGAACGGTATCAATCCCTTTGAATTTGAATGGCATCTTGGTGCCGGTGAATCCTTTGACACTCCTGAAGCAGTCATGACCTTCAGCCACGAGGGTCTTAATGGTATGAGCCATAATATGCACGATTTTGTAAACGAACATATTGTAAGAGGCTATTGGAAGAATAAGGAGCGTCCTGTTCTTGTGAACAACTGGGAGTGCACAACCTTCAGTTTCACAGAAAAGAAGATTCTTGAAATTGCCAAGGCAACAAAGAATATCGGTGCAGAAATGTTTGTTCTTGATGACGGTTGGTTCGGCAAGAGAAACAACGACAAGGCCGGTCTTGGTGACTGGTATGTAAATATGAAAAAGCTTCCCAGCGGTATCGGCGGTCTTGCAAAGAAGGTTAACGATATGGGGCTCAAATTCGGCCTTTGGGTTGAACCTGAAATGGTTAACCCCGACTCTGACCTCTACCGTGCACATCCCGATTGGGCAATGACAACCGATAAATACGAGCCTTCACAGGGCAGAAATCAGCTTACTCTTGACCTTACAAGAAAAGAAGTACGTGAATACATCATCAATACTATGACCGATGTTTTCCGCTACGGTAATATTGAATATATCAAGTGGGACAACAACCGTCAGTTCTCCGATGTTTTCTCGCGTCAGAAGGGCGCCAAGAGCGGCGAATATTTCCACAGATTTATCTTAGGTCTTTATGAAATCTGGGATGCTCTTATCGGCAGATTCCCTGAAATTCTTTTTGAAGCCTGCTCAAGCGGCGGTAACCGTTTTGACCTCGGTACATTCTGCTATATGCCTCAGTGCTGGACAAGTGATAACACTGACGTGCTTGACAGACTTTACATTCAGAGCGGTACATCCTATGGTTATCCTCAGTCCGTTACAACAATGCACGTTGCTGCTTCAATGAGCTTTGCAAACTTCAGAGCACAGAGCATCGACCACCGCTTCAATGTTTCAGCCTTTGGTGTACTTGGTTATGAGCTTGATGTTACAATGCTTTCCGATCTTGACAGAGCAAGAGTCAAAAAGCAGATTGAATATTACAAGAAGCACAGAAAGCTTTTACAGTTCGGCGACTATTCACGCACAGGTGATATCAATGTTGACGATAAGGTTATGTGGCAGATTACATCAAAGGACAAGAGCGAAGCAATGCTCGGTTACTTTGTTGACAGAGTAAGACCAAACTGGGGTAACGATGTAATTAAATTCTCGGATCTCAACGAAGATTTCACCTATGATATGAGTGTCCGCACCCAGATTCTTGAATTCAAGAACTTTGGTGAAATGATAAATGTTCCTCTTCCTAAGAAGATGGATCTTGAGGACGGCAAAATGTTTGACTTCCTTTGCAAAACTGTTAAGCTCAGAAATGAAAAGGAAGACTATACTATTGGCGGTGATGCTCTTATGAATTCAGGCTTCAAGCCCAAGCAGCCCTTCAATTACAGCGGTTTCAATTTCTCTAATTCAAGAATGCTCTTCGATAACGATTCCAGAATGTACTATCTTAAAAAAACAGATAAATAAAAAGGACGGAGAATTTAATGTCAATTCAAAGTGAAATAAAGGTTCTTGCCAAGCATTTCGGCATTGACGGTGAGATTATTGATTTCAGTGTGTACACGGACGGACATATTAATTCTACTTACCGTGCCACCTTTGAAAAAGACGGTGCAGCAGAAAAGTATGTTGTACAGGGAATCAACACTCATGTGTTCAAAAATCCCGATGAGCTTATGGAAAACATTGTTAATGTTACCAAGTATCTCAAACAGAAGCTTGATGAATCAGGCAAGGACAGCTCGAGACAGTGCCTCGAATTTCTTCAGGCTGATACTGGTAAATATTATTTTTTCCATACCGATAAATGCTGGAGAATTTACCGTTTTATAGATAAATCATACACCATCAACTACATCAAAAATAGCAGCTTCTTTGAAAGTGCAGGCAGAGCGTTCGGAAGATTCCAACGGAATCTCAGCGGTTATCCAATGGAAAATCTTCATGAAACTATCAAGGATTTTCATAACACACCCAAAAGAGTGGAAGCTCTGGAAGCTTCTATTGCTGCTGATATAAAGGGCAGAGTCAAGGAAGTTGAAAAGGAAATAAAGTTTGCCCTTGACAGAAAAGAGGATGCGAAGGTACTTCTTGATCTTTATGAAGAGGGTCTTATTCCTTTGAGAGTCACACATAACGATACAAAGCTAAACAATGTTCTCTTTGACGAAGAAACCAATAAAGCTATATGTGTTATTGACCTTGATACTATTATGCCGGGCTTCTCTCTTTATGATTTTGGTGATGCTATCCGTTTCGGTGGCAATACCACAAAGGAAGATGATCCGGATCTTGATAATGTCAATATTTCTATCGAGCTTTTCAAAAGCTATACAAAAGGCTTCCTGAGCACCTGTGCCAAGGCTTTAACTAAAACCGAGATTGATCATCTTGCGTTTTCTGCAAAGCTTATGACTTATGAATGCGGTGTGCGTTTTCTTACAGATTATCTTGACGGTGAGGTATATTTTAAAACGGAATATACAGGTCATAACCTTGTGAGAGCCAGAAATCAGTTCAAGCTTGTAGAAGAGATTGAAAATAATCTTGACAAAATGAAAAAGATTGTTGAAGAAATTTATCTTGAATCAATTAAATAATCTGATTTTCGGCAATACAGTTTTGTATTGCCGAAGTTTTTAGGAGTAAATTTTATGGAATATATCATTAAAGCAGTCCATAAGAAAGAACATTCTGATATAACACGGCATTTGCAGATGATACTTAGTGAATGTAAAAAAAACGGTGAGGAAAATGTTATTCGTTTTGAAAAAGGTGAGTATCATTTTTATGCTGATTTCTGTGAGAATGAGATTATCTATGCTTCGAATACCGATTCGGACAGATTTCCGCTGAAAAAAAGTGCTATAAATATTTCGGGACATAAAAATCTTACACTTGACGGAAACGGCTCTCTTTTTGTAATGCACGGAAAGATGATTGCTGTTAAGGTCTCTTATAGTGAAAATATTACCTTCAAAAATTTCGTGTGGGATTTTCCTGTTGCAGGAACTCTTGAAATGAAGCTTTTAAACAAGGGATGTATGTATTGTGATTATGAGCTGCCTGAATTTTGTCAGTGGGAAATAAAAGGCAGAAGCTTACATTGGTTTGAAAAAAGTGTTTTTAACGGCAGCTATTACTGGCACAATATCGGACAGAGTGAAAGCTACTGTGTTGTAGTACATGATGAAAAAACGGGCAATCTTTCCCGTTATAGTGTAAGTGACGGTCCTTTTGTTCTTTGCACGGGCATTAAAAAGCTCAGTAAGAATAAAATCAGAGTATTTTCTTTAAAACCTCTCAATAAAATGCTTTCGGCAGGAGATACAATTGAAATATGTACAGATAAAAAAAGAGACTGCGTAGGAGCTTTTTATCTTGAAAGTAAAAATCTTATTGCGGAAAACATCGGCGTGAGATATATGCACGGCTTTGGATGGCTTACACAGATGTGTGAAAATGTTGTCTTTAAAGGCTGTGATTTTATACCCGATGAAAAAAGCGACAGAAAATGCACAAGCTTTGCTGATCTTATTCACGTTTCAGGAGCAAAAGGAAAAATACACATAGAAGATTGCAGTTTTTCCAATGCGCACGATGACCCCATAAATATTCACGGAACTTATACTGTTGTCAAAAAGAAACTTGACGGTAACACACTTTTGCTGGAATATGCTCATAATCAGCAGAGAGGGTTTAAGCAGTACCACGAAGGGGATAAGGTTGTCTTTCATCTGAGAGAAGATTTACAGGCTTTTGAAAAAGGGAGAGAGTTTACTGTTAAAAGTGCTGTTGACCCACTGGAGGGAGAATGCAACTCTAAGCAAATGCTGGTTACATTTACTGAGAAGCTTCCCGATGAAATTTGTATAAAGGATAAATATGCCGTAGAAAATGTTACCTACACTCCGGATGTCTATATTGGTAATTGTCATTTTTACTCTATTCCAACCCGAGGTATACTGTGTACCACCAAGGGAGAGGTAATAATAGAAAATAATGTCTTTGACGGTATGACTATGGCAAGCATTTATCTTTCAGATGACTGCAACAACTGGTATGAATCGGGTCATATCGAAAATATGCTTATCAGAAACAATACCTTTATTATCAAAAAGCCACCGGTTTTCAAAGGTGCAAAGCCTGCCATACTTATTGAGCCTGTAGTTCCTGATATAAGTAAGGCTGAGAATGCCGTTCACCGTAATATCAGAATAGAAAGCAATACCTTTTATCTTGAACACAGTAATGCGGTGGACGCACTCCTTACAGAAAATCTTACGATAAAAAATAATGAGATTTTTAATGACGGTGCAGAAAAAAATCTTACGGCTTTCAGCGTTAAAAAGTGTGAAAATGTGCTTATCGAAGATAATCATTACGGCGAAGGAATAGACGGAAATATAAAATAATTTATAAATTTTAGATAAAAGTTTTCCGAAACTATTTATTTTTCTGTGAATATATGCTATAATATAAGCAAGAAAAGGAGACGATCTCTTTTTCAGCACAGAAAGGAGCTGACGATATGAAAATTACAGTTATCGGCAGAAAATGCACACCCAGAGATTCATTCAAGGAAAGAGCCGAAAAAAGACTCAAAAAGGTTGAAAAGTTTTTCGGTGCTGACGCTGAGGCAAAGATAACGGCAACTGTTGAAAAAAATGAGCAGACAGTTGAAGTTACCATTTTTCACGACGGTATGATTTTCCGCTCTCAGGAAAGAGCCGTTAATATGAATGACGCTCTTGACAGATGTGCTGATTCAATCGTACGTCAAATCCGCAAAAACAAGACCAGGGTTGAAAAGAAGCTCAGAAGCGGAGCCTTTGAAGCATACGAAGCCATCGACGTGTTTGAGCCGGAGGATGATTATTCAATTATACGCTCAAAGGAAATCAATCTTAAGCCTCAGAGTGTGGAGGAAGCAATACTACAGATGAATCTTCTTGATCATCAGTTTTATATGTTTCTTGACAGTGCTACAGACAAAATCTGTGTCGTTTATGCAAGAAAAGACGGCGGTTACGGCTTAATTATTCCTGATGTCGATTGATTTATCTTTAAATATGTGATATAATCACCCTGCTGACTTGTGTCGGCAGGGTTTATTTAATAATTATATGAAAGCAGGTTACATATGAAAATAAATTTTGTTATTCCGTGTCTTCTTGGGCTTGAAAAGCTTATTGCCGATGAGATGAAGGATTTAGGGGCAGAAAACGTTATCTCTGAAAACGGCAGAGTGCTTTTTTCAGGTGACGAGAATCTTCTGGCAAGAGCAAACATATGCTCGCGTTACGCCGAAAGAATACAGATATTAGTCGGAACCTTCCGGGCAAAGAGCTTCGAGGAGCTTTTTCAGGGCACCAAGGCTCTTCCGTGGGAGCAGTGGATTGGCGCTTATGACACCTTCCCTGTAAAGGGATATTCTCTCAATTCCACTCTTTTCAGTGTAAGCGATTGTCAGTCCATTATCAAAAAGGCTGTGGTCGAAAGACTTAAGAGTAAATATAATATATCATGGTTTGAGGAAACAGGCCCTCTTTATCAGATTCAGTTCTCTATTATGAAGGATCAGGTAAGCCTTCTTATTGATACATCGGGCTACGGCCTTCATAAAAGAGGTTACCGTCTCGAGTCAAACGGAGCACCTATGAAGGAAACCTTAGCTGCCTCTCTCTGCTGTTTGTCGAGGCTTCGTCCTTATCACACTCTTTATGACCCTATGTGCGGCTCAGGTACAATCCTTATCGAGGGTGCGCTTCTTGCTAATAATATGGCTCCGGGTGTAAACCGTCATTTTACTGCAGAGAGATGGTCTAATCTTCCCGAAAGAATCTGGACCGAAGAAAGGGAACGGGCTAAAAGTCTTGCTCTTACCGACAGTCAGTTTGTGGCTTACGGCTCCGATATTGACAGTAAATCCCTTGAGGTTGCTATGGCAAATGCTAAAAGAGCAGGAGTGGACAAATTCATCACCTTCGAAAAAGCGGATGTGAAGGATTTTGCTCCCAAAACTGAAAGAGGTACACTTATCTGTAATCCTCCCTACGGTGAAAGACTTCTCGACCTCAAGCAGGCGGAAGAGCTTTATAAGTCTATGGGCAAGGCATTCGTTCAGCAAAGAGGCTGGTCCTACAGCATCATCAGTCCCTCGGAGGATTTCGAAATCTTCTTCGGCAGAAAGGCTGACAAGAGAAGAAAACTCTATAACGGTATGATTAAGTGCCAGCTTTATATGTATTTTAAATAAGATAAATATAAAGGAACTGTTGCACTAAGCGCAGACCAAAAAGCAAAACAAAAACAGATATGTAAAAGTTACTCTTAACTGAAACATATCTGTTTTAATTTTTATAAATCAGAATTATTTTTGTTGTCACAAAAAATATTTTGCTTTTTTAGCCGTTTTTTCGCCCGCTCGGAGTATAAACATACGCCTTCGGGACGAAGAAAACGTCTTCTGCATCTTACTGCAACAGTCCCTTCTTTTTTATTATGACTTCTTCGGTGTGATTTCATTAAGCATCGTAAACCCTAAAATCAGCACACCGCCTGTTATCTGCGAAACGGTCATGGACTCACCGAGCACAGTCACGGAAATGAGCACAGCCACCAACGGGTCAATATAGCTTAAAATAGCCGCCTTCTGTCCCGGTAATTCTTTAAGTGAGGAGAAGTACAGACAGTAGGTCACACCCGTATGTATAAGACCGATTATGAGAAGGTTTATCCATCCTTTGCCGTCGAGTGAAGCGAGAGTAAAGCCTCCCGTGAAAAGGACATAGGGTAGAAGAACGATAATGGCTGAAACAAACTGCAGAAATGTTCTGTGTATACCTTCTACATTTTTTATGAACTTATTGAGTAGTACTACTGATGCATAGAAGCAGGCTGCTCCAAGACCGAAAAGAATACCGATTATATCCTTGTCACTTCCCGATGTGCCGATGCCTGTAATGAGTACAAGCCCCACCGTAGACATCACGAAGCACAATATCTGCTTAAGCGTAAGCTTCTCCTTGAAAAGAAAAGGGCATACAGCCGTTACTATGACAGGAGCGAAATAATAGCTTAAGGTTGCCACAGAAACAGATGTATATTTGTATGCTTCAAAAAGTAAAATCCAGTTAATACCCATAGCCATACCCGATGCAAGAAGAAAGGGGATTTCTCTTTTGATTTTTGAAAAGGGTATTTTCTGTTTTGTTACAAAAAGAAAAATACTTAATAGAACAGTTGCCAGAACAGCTCTGTATAAAGCAAGCTCACCTGATGATACAGAAACATTTCTTACAAAAAGACCAATGGTGCCAAAGCTTGCCATTGACAAAATAAACATCAGGCGCGGATTCAATAGCTTTTTCATAAAACGTCCTCACAGTGATGAATGATGTGAATATTATAACACTCTTTATCTTTTCGGTCAACCGCAAACAAGGGGATAAATTAGCAGGATACGGTGTCTTGCGTGTCCGAAAATTCACAGTATATTATCTATGGAAATCTTCTGACGACTCAGAATAATCCCAAGTCCCGTACGGCACTCCTCTATAACTACCATTGCTTCCTCATTCATATCTGTCATAATGTAATTTTTTATACTTCCTACGGAAATATCAAGCTCATCTATAAGTGCCGTTTCCGAAACAGAGCTGAAAAACCTTTCTGAATTGTCCCATTCTGATTCAAGCTTGTTTATACATCTGAGTGATCTTTCCTTGTCTCCGATATTTATTGAGTATTCCGCTTCGTTCAGAAGATTTATTAGTGTATCTGTTTTCTTTTTCGTTGCAATACTGCCGTAAGCACAGATGGCTATACATAAAAACAAAAGTACAAAAGCAGATATTATTCTTTTCATTTGCTTTTTTCCTTTCTGACTATGTGGTATTTTCCGCCTCTCTCGGCGGTCATGAGCATAATATCTTCAATTCTGATCTGTTCCTTTTTCATTATGTCTGAGAGCCTTTTATCCGTCATAGCACAGATGTCGAGCTGGCTTCTGACTATTTTGCCGTCGCTTATGACCAGGCAAGGAAGCTCGCAGGGGGATGTTTTTATCTCTGTGTCCCCGATGGTTATGGGGCGGAACTTGTTTTTCAGCAGAACACTTATCGAGCCGTTGGTTTCGATGTAGGCATACTGCACCTGACTTATGTCGAAAATATCCTTAAGACGTAAGGCTTCGAGCAAATCCTCTACGCTGTAGCGAATGTTTTTCAGTTCTCTCTGATCTAATTTACCGTCTTTTATTATAAGAATGGGATTACCTTGAATTAAATTTCGGAAGGTTTTGGTTTTCATTCCGATAACCGAGCATAAAATTTCCAGGGAAATGAGAAGAAAGACGATGGACATTATGCTTAAAAGGGGCACCTCCAGGCTTTCAAAGGGCATGGATGCCACCTGGGAAAGAAGGATGGTAACTACCAGCTCCGCAGGCTGAAGCTCGCCGATCTGTCTTTTTCCCATAAGTCTCACGGCGAAAATGACCGTCACATAAATTATAATACCTCTTATGAGCATATTTACCACTTGCATCACCTCACAGAAAGTATGGGAGATTCTGAAATATGTTAAACATTGGTGCTCTTATTATTTTTGTTGACAAGAAGTGTTATGGATGATATTATTATTATTATTATTAAGATTTCAGGTCAGAGGTGGTATATGACGGCGGTTTTCGTCTGCATTACCATAATTACGGTACAAGTGAGGCTGTGAAAACTTATTGTATGATCAGAATTCTGTTTTTATCAGGAGGTAATGTATGAATAAAATCCGTTGGAAAAGCTTTGATGTGCTTAAGGGGATATCCTGTATAGCTGTTGTCTTGATTCATTATAATTTCTCGGGAGATTTAGGGCTTTATGTAAAAACATTCTGCCGTTTTGCTGTTCCGACATTTCTTATTATTTCCGGTTTTTTCTTTTTGTCTGACGGTAAAATGAATGATGGCAAGGTAGTTGCAAAGATCAGGCATATAGCTAATCTTTTGTTTGGCTCCGGAGTTTTTTATGCTGTGTTTACGGTCTTTTTTATGAATGTTAATACTTCAGACTGGAATATGATAAATTATCTTGCAGAAAAAGCAACGGCTGGCAAAATAGTGAAATTCTTTTTTACTAATGACCCGTTGGTTTATTCTCATTTATGGTATATGATGGCAGTTATATACTGTTATATTTTTGCAATTATGTTCTTTAATAAAGAAAAAAGAATAAAACTGATATATGTTTTTGCACCTGTTCTTCTTGTTTTGTACAGCTGTATGCAGGAATTCGGAGCGGCTATAGGTATAAGAAGCACAATTCCTATTGCACAGGCGGAAGAAGTTCTTTCTATATATAATATGTTTATTTTCCGTGCGCTTCCGTTTTTTCTTTTCGGTATGATTATCAGAAAACATTATGAAAAGCTTGCACGTATACCTGTAAATACTGTAGGAGCGGTAATCATTTTTATCGCAGGCGGTTGTCTTGCTATTTATGAAAGAACTCTTTTCAGGGAATCACAGTTTTATGTAGGAACATACATTATGGTTTTTGCACTTGTACTTATAGCGGTCAGAAAGCCTGAGTCCGAAATTAAAATACTCGGATATATAGGAAGAGAGCTTTCTTTGTATGTATATATTTTTCACATTGCTGTTGGCAAGACATTTGATGTCGTTGCCAGAGAATTGGCCTTCAGAGATACATCTTTTTACACCTGGGGCAGGGCTGCCTGTGTGCTGCTTTTATCTCTTGCTGTGTCACAGGGTGTGGTACTGTTCAAGAGGCGCATGGCCGGAAGAAAAAAACTTAAAGAATATGCCTGACGGCATTTTGTTTATAAGATAAATTCGTATGAATGATGATTTTAATACTTTTACGGTAGGAATGATAAAATGCTTAAAGAAAAAAAGTCTTTTTTGATAAAACAAAGAAATGTTTCCTTTGATCTGATGAGAATTTTAGCATCTGTGCTGGTTATACTTCTGCATGTTGCAGCTTTGAAGTCTAAGACAATAGATCCTGCAACTTCTGAATGGCAGACAATGAATTTGTATAATTCCTTTACAAGATGCAGTGTGCCCTTGTTTCTTATGCTTAACGGAGTCTTTTCGTTGAGAAAGGATATTGATATAAAAACATTGTATCTTAAAAAGATATTACCCTTGCTTATGATTTATATTGTATGGTCTTTTCTGTATGTGGTTGATACGCTCGGCATTGACAGTATAACTCAGACTAGACTTATAAATATTTTAAAAATGATGGTAAGCGGAAAATATCATTTATGGTTTATTACCACGCTTATGGGGATTTATATGCTTCATCCTATACTCAGAGCAATTGTCGGATATAATAACGGTGAATATTTAAAATATTATTTTATTCTTTTTATCTGTGCCGGTATTCTGAAGCCTACTGCTTTACTTTTTCTGACAGAAGAACACAGTTTTTACATTTCAGTTCTGAAGAAAATTCCGCTGGAGCTGATGAGCTATTGCGGATATGTGTTGTTGGGATATTATCTGGCTAATTTGCACAAAAGAAAATATAAGCCATGGATTTTGCTTGCTGTTTTCAGTGCAGTATGTGTGATTTCTGCTGTTATTTCTCATAGGTATGCATTAAGTCAGGGGAAAAATGTAGGTATTCTGTATCCTTACACGACAATACCTACCTTCATTGAGTCGGTTACACTTTTTCTGTTTTTCAAAAATTTAAAGGGAAATTTCAGTGACAAAATAAGAAAGATTATAGTCTTTCTTTCCCCCTTAACCTTCGGACTTTATTTGTTCCATCCTTTTGTTATGGATCAGCTTGACGGAAAGCTTGGATTAAATTCTCTTGCATTTTCAACGGTATTATCTGTTCCGTTGGTTACTTTATTGATTGTATTTATCTGCTTTGCGGTAACGTTCGTTATGACGAAAATACCGGTAGTAAAGCGATTCTGGAAATTTTGATAAAAGTGCAGTAAAAAATATACAGGGAATGACTTATTTGAATCATTCCCTGCTTTTTTTACGGCTGACAGTATGCACAGGCTTCATATTTTGCTTTTACTGCATCTTTGAGTGATACGGCCATTTTCTTTTCGCTCAGGTAATCGCAGCCGTCCAGGTGGTACTTTTTGCCTGAAGGCGTCACATAAACAGTTCTTTCTTCTTCCTCGTTCTTTTTAGCGGTTATATCGTGAATGACCACAGGCTCTGCCTCACGGATAGTATTGAGCTTTTGCTCTGTTTTCACATACACAGCTAAAAATGCACCGAGAAAAGCGACAGCTATTATTATGTAAATGAATTTTTCTGATTTTATAAGACTTTTCATTCCGTCACCTTAAAAAATAAACTGTACCATCAGCATATAGCTTATGGTTCCTGCGGCGATGGAAATGAGCATCTGCTTTTTCCAAAGATGTGCTGCGGTAGTGATTGCTATAGCTATAAGTTCGGGTATACCGTGGCTTCCCTCAAGGATATTTACATTTTTTAGAGCGTAGACAATAAGGAATCCGAAAACGGCGGGAGGCAGTACCTTGCCCATGTAGTGAATAAAAGGGGGGGTAGGCTTGTTGTCAGGAAAAAGCATGAAGGGGAGATAACGCATTATTACCGTGGCGAGCACCATAATGGCTATAGTTATAATTTTCTGATTTGTACTCACGCTTCATCACCGACCTTTCTTTCGAGATGTTTTTTTGAAAGAGTCAGAATTGCAAAAATTCCGATCATAGAGGGGATTATAAAATTATCTGCACCGAAAATCAAAAGAGATATCAGTGATACACCGAGACCGTAGAAGGCGCTCAGATGATTTTTGTCTTTTTTCCACTGCTCGAGGAAAATTACAACAAACATTGATGTCATAACAAATTCGATGCCTTCGGTGCTGAATTTAATCAATGTGCCGAAAAGCGCTCCGACAGTTGAGCCTACTATCCAGTAAATCTGATTGTAAAGCGAAACAAAGAACATA
This sequence comes from Acutalibacteraceae bacterium, assembly GCA_045613805.1. Classification (GTDB taxonomy): domain Bacteria; phylum Bacillota; class Clostridia; order Oscillospirales; family Acutalibacteraceae; genus UBA6857. Next base: position 86,669 of record JAZLBS010000037.1, on the reverse strand, counting down.
AACCAACCTCTGTCAGTATCCTCGGGTGGCTGTGCGGAGTAGTTTATGGAAAAAGTTTCGTCAACCAATGTATAAATCATATATAATTTTTTGATGCCGAGACCCTTGTACGATTCGAGCATAGATATTCCGTAAAAAATATGTCTTGCACAGAGAATAAAGGTAATGATAAAAGAATTCAAAGGGTCAAAAGCAGCTGTCAGAAGACTGACACCGACTATCTGGGTAGATCCTCCGTAAAGAAACAGACACATAAAAAACGTGTAAAGAGGATGAAGTCCGTTTACGCTCATACAAATTCCGTATGTAAGACCTAAAAATCCGTAGCCTGCAAGTATCGGTAAAGAGTGAGGAAAGGCTACGTAAGCAGCACGCTTAAGGATTTTTAATTTTTCTGCTGTTATTTTTTTTGCCATCGTTTCAGAATCCTCTCTGTTATTTTTCAAGACCTATTATATTATTATATTTTTCGGTTAAAATTACAAAACAGAAATATAAACAATAATATTTTTCTTTATAAACTGTGTAAATTTTAATAATTTTATGTTATGATATATAAGGTGATTTAGATGATAATGAATAAAAAGCGTTTTATAGGCTTTGCTCTTGCTTTTGCAGGTGCAGTGATGATTTCTTTCGGTGTTGCCGCTGATGAGCACAGAGAGGTTTTCGAAAAAGCTGTAAGAATTTGTCTGGAGTGTATAGGTATTGGATAAGAGAAGCGGAAAAAATAATCTTCGTCCGGCTTTTCAGGGCTTGTGGGCATTTATAACCAACAGCTATATGGTCGGATTTGTACAAGGGAAAATATATCAGGGTAAACTAAAAAATATATGTCTTCCGGGGCTTAACTGTTATTCCTGTCCCGGGGCACTCGGATCGTGTCCTGTAGGTGCTCTTCAGTCCTCTTTTGCATCGAGAGAAAACAAATTCAGCTTTTATCTGTGCGGTTTTCTGGTTTTTGTCGGCGCAATTATGGGAAGGTATGTATGTGGCTGGCTGTGTCCGTTCGGGCTTATTCAGGATCTTATTAACAAAATACCTTTTCCGAAAAAACTGAACACATTCAAGGGAGATAAGCTTTTAAGAAAACTTAAATATCTTATTCTTCTTGTTTTTGTTATACTGCTTCCGATGGTAATTGTTGATGCTACAGGCCTTGGAGATCCCTGGTTCTGTAAATACATCTGTCCTGCCGGAACTCTCGAAGGCGGAGTGCCGCTTGTGCTTTTAAACGCTGCACTCAGGGAAACTGTCGGATTTCTGTATACCTGGAAGATGGTTATTTTAGCCGTTACGGTATTTTTGTCTGTGATAATTTACAGACCGTTTTGTAAATATATCTGCCCTCTCGGAGCCATATACTCTTTTTTTAACAAGGTATCTGTTTTCGGACTAAGATTTGACAAAGAAAAATGTGTTGACTGCGGACGTTGTGCTAATAAATGTAAGATGAACGTAAATCCATGTAAAAATCCTGATAGCACTGAGTGCATTCGTTGCCGTGAATGTATTTCTGTATGTCCGACCGGAGCATTACAAGATAATTTTTCGGTCATCGTAAAGAAAAAAGATGAAAAAAAGATATGATTTTATCGTAAATATTTTGTTTGTATTCTTTTCTGACGAAAAAAACTTTATAAAAATTCAAAAATACCATTGTTTTATTGAAAAAAGTGTTATATAATAAGTCCTATAATAAAATTGATTGGAGGGTTCAGTAATGAGCGACAAGACAATACAATTCAAACTTACGGTTGGCACTCCGGAAGAAATGAAGGAGATTATGAGTACGGTTTATTCTGCTCTTAAGGAAAAGGGTTACAATCCTATCAACCAGCTCGTCGGTTATATTCTCTCTGAGGACCCGACTTACATCACCACACACAATAATGCTCGCAGTCTCATCAGAAGAATTGACAGAGACGAGCTTTTACAGGAGCTTTTGAAGAATTATCTCAAGGGCTGATTTCAGGAGGTAAATAATGGCAGCTAAAAAGAAAAATGAGTTTCTGACATACAAGGATAAGCCGCTTGTAAGAAAGGGTAACACCATTTACTATGGTAATATGAGCGATAAGTTTGTTGTTATGTTTCAGATTTTAAGTACAAAGGATGTTGACGGCTTACAGGTTGCAGACAGAGTTTCCGTTCAGCTTATCAACACCGATCCGGATGTAAGACCCCACGACAGAATTGCACAAAAGACAGAAAAGAAGGGTCTTTATTCAGCTATTGATATCGGCAGAATCTGGCTTGAAAGAGCACTTGCCGAATAAAAAAGACAAAAGAGCTGTTGTCTTAAGGGCAGCAGCTTTTTTAATAACCGCACGTGGCGCAGCCGGATAACGCAGCAGATTCCGATTCTGAAGAACGGGGGTTCGAATCCCTTCGTGCGGGCCAAAAATCGACAAGTTTCGACTTGTCGATTTTTCATTTATGTCCGCAGGACATAACTTCGTTCAGCGGCATCCCAGCCGCTGACTTCATTACGGCTGTCAAGCCGTACTTCATTTTGCGGACATGAACGAATGAAGTTGCCTTACGGCAAATGAAGTGGCTACGCCAATGAAGTGTGCCTTCGACACAATGAAGTTGCCCTTCGGGCAAACGAACTGACGAAACCGTCAGCATTGCAAATTGATAGTATGTGTGATATAATTAACTCGACAAATAAGAATTTGACGGAGGCAAAAAGCAGATGGAATTAAAGGATTTATTGAATAAGCAATTACCTCAAATGCCAACGGAAATAGTTGAGTTGCTGAGAAAAAACGAGATAACAGGAACACCTTTTGAATGTAAAAACGATATATTATCAAATGAAATTTTACAAAAAGAGGTTGGCTACAAAAAATTAGCTGATGGTACATATTTGGTATCTATGGTTTGTCCAATGCCTAATGTTACTGCCGAAATGATAAGATGGTGGTTTTGGTGGCATCCTAAAGCGGATATTCGTTATCAAGTATGGTTTCCCGAAGAACATATCAGCATTTCTTATGACAGGAAAGATAAAGCCTATTTTGAGCAAGATTCACTACCGCCGTTTCAGCCCAATTCCCAGTATCCTGTGGAGCGAATTGGTGAGGGAGTGAAAGCACCTTTATGTATTGATTTTGTTTCGCCACAAGCATTCGGTTTTTCCGAAGAGGAAATTAAACAAAACAACATTCCACTTATTGTTTGCGGTCATGTTGGTGTTTTGAAAGGTATCGTTAAACATACGGAAATGGCACATATTTTCAAGCAAACAGAAAACGGGTTGTTTATGATAAGCAGATTTTGGCTGGGTGAAACTTTGCAAAGTTCATTATTGCGCAAGCTCATCATAACAGATAAGATGGCAACAGAAATGGCGAAACATTGTTGCATTGAATACAGAAATCTGTGTGAAATACTCCCATCATTATACGCCCAATACAAATAGTAAATTCCAATTTGTCGAGATGTTGCTATTTTGAGCTGTAAACACAAAAATCGACAATCTTCGATAGAAGGTTGTCGATTTTTACTTATTACTTCTTCACTCTTCACTTTTCACTAATCTTTGGGTCGATTTTTGGCGAAGTAATAGGTAAGAAGGAATAATGAATAAGTTAGGGCGGGACACCCGCACCCGATTGTAAAAGGAATGAAGTCACAATGAAAAATAGTCCTTTAATAGACAAGTCAAAAGCATTTGCTCTTGAAATTATAAAAGTGTGTAATTATGTTAAGCAAAATAAAAAAGAAACAGTTTTAACTAATCAACTTATCCGATCGGGAACATCCGTTGGAGCAAATATTCGAGAGGCCTTTTACGGTCACGGCAGAGCAGACTTTATTGCAAAACTTCAAATCGCTCTTAAAGAATGCAGTGAAAGTGAGTATTGGATCGAACTGCTTATCGAAAGCGGATACTATGATGATAGAAAAGTTTTGGATTTGTGCATCGAGGTCAAAAGGCTTCTTGTTTCATCTATCAACACCGCTAAATCAAATCAAAAATAGTTTGTTGCTAAATTGAGCTGTAAACACAAAAAATAATAACGGTGCCGAAAGGTGCCGTTATTATTTTTTCGTTAGAATAAACCGAAGGGATTCGAACAAGGAGGGAGTGAGGTCGCGAGCGCGTCCGGTAGACTGTTTTTTTTGACGTGATGATATACAAAACTACATAATCTTCAAACACACTTTTTGAAAAAAAGAGGTGTATTTGTTTTCTTGTTTTGGCTCAAAACTGTTAAAAATACTCTGTAAAACTCATAAAGAAGAAAAAAACAGTATCTCGAAAAAAGTAAGTCAGAAGAAAAGTGAATGGGAATCTGAAACAGAATTTTTTGTTTGTTTTATAAACGTTTAATTGTAAAAATTTAACATATATGATATAATCGACTTCTAAGATTGAAATTTAATATCTTAAAGGAGTGTCGTTTATGGCAAAGGTAAAATCATCAAAATCAAAAAAGATAATACTCGCAGTTGTCTGTGCAGCGGTTATTGTTGCATCTGTAATTGCCGGTGTTAATTACATGATGCTTCAGAGTCTTATCAGATTCGGAAACTCATATGAAAAGATTGAGTCCAAAAATCAGCTTGTGCCTGAAAAAGATGAAAACGGCAACTGGTGCTTCACAACAGACGGAGAATTTAAGGTTATGCATCTGACTGATATTCATATCGGTGGCGGATTTCTTTCAAAAGATGTCGATGAAAAAGCTCTCAATGCAGTTGCGACTATGGTGACAAAAGAAAAACCTGACCTTGTAATTGCAACAGGTGACATTGCTTTCCCCGTACCCTATACTGCAGGTACCTTCAACAACTACAGCGGGGCAAAAGCATTCGGTAATCTTATGGAAAGACTCGGCGTTTATTGGGATGTAACATTCGGTAATCATGATGCTGAGGCATATTCCTATTTTGATAGGGAAGCTATGGCGAAGATCTATTCGGATGAAGAGTTTCAGTATTGCTTATTCCAGGCAGGACCCGAAGATGTTGACGGTTACGGTAATCACACTATTGAAGTGAAAAATTCGAAGGGTGAAATTACTCAGGCTCTGATACTTATTGACTCTCAGGCTTACGTGAAGGATAACATAATTGAAAGCATCAAGGGTACATATGATAATATCCATCCTAATCAGGTAGAGTGGTACGAAGCTGAAATACTCAGAATGAATGCCGAAAACGAGAAAATCAGTGAAGAAGCAGTACCTGTTAAATCTCTTGCTTTCTTCCACATTCCTCTTGTTGAAATGCTTGACGGCTGGAACGAATTCAAAGAAAGCGGCTACAAAGATACAGAGAATGTCAAATTTATCGACGGTATAATGGGCGAGGGCGGTAAGGTTGTTTACTGCGGTCTCGGCGAAGATGATATGTTTGAAAAAATGCTTGAGCTTAACTCAACAAAAGCTATGTTCAACGGTCACGATCATCTTAACAGTACCACTTTTGAGTATAAGGGAATTCAGTTCAGCTATGGTTACAGCATTGACTATTTCGCTTATTCCGGTATTGATAAGCTCGGCTCACAGAGAGGCTGTACAATGATTACCTGCAAACCTGATACTTCATTTGAGATAGATAAATACAATTACTATTCAGACCGATATGACCTCGAAGGCTTCACCCGAGAAGAAGTGACAATGCAGTTTGAGGATGTTACTTATCAGATTATAGCTGAATAGACTTGCCGAATCTGAAAAAAGGTGAAAAATATGAATAAATGGAGCTTTTATACATCAAAAGAGATAAAGCCTGAGGGTTGGCTTCGCCGTCAGCTCGAAATTCAGGCAGAAGGCTTAAGCGGTAATCTTCATAAGATATGGCCTGACGTCCGTGACAGCGGTTGGATTGGCGGAGACTGTGAAGGCTGGGAAAGAGTACCTTACTGGCTTGATGGCTTTATACCTCTTGCTTACCTTCTGGAAAATGAAGAAATGATTGCTGATGCAAAAAAATATATTGATGCCATTGTTTCAGCTCAGGATGATGACGGCTGGATTTGTCCCTGCAAAAAGGAAAAAAGAGCAAAATATGATACCTGGGCAATTCAGCTTATATGCAAAACATTAAAGGTCTACTACGATTGCTCGGGAGATGAAAGAATCCCCAAAGTTATTTACAGGGTGCTGAGAAACTATTATGACTTTCTTAAGAGCGGTAAAATGAAGCTTTTCGGTTGGGGTAAATACAGATGGTTTGAGACCTTTATTTCTCTGAATTTCTTATATGAGAAATATAATGAGGAGTGGATAAAGGATCTTGCAAAGCTACTGAAAGAACAAGGCTTTGACTATAACACAACAATTGAGAATTGGAAAAAGCCAAGCCACAAATGGCAGATGAATACCCATATAGTAAATATTGTCATGATGCTCAAAAGCGAGGCTGTTTCTCACGATTTGTTGGGCGAAGAATATACGGATAATGCAGAAAAGCTCCGTGAAATTCTCGACCGTTACAACGGTACAGCATTTGAAGGCTTTACAGGTGACGAGGTGCTTTCAGGTCTTGACCCCACAAAAGGAACAGAGCTTTGTGCTATAGTTGAGCAGATGTATTCCTACGAAGAAATTTTTGCTCACACAGGTGATAACAAATGGGCGGAACGCCTTGAGGTTCTTGCTTTCAATGCTCTTCCTGCTACACTCAGCGAGGATATGTGGACTCATCAGTATGTTCAGCAGGTCAATCAGATTGCCTGTCAGAAAACAATGATTATGGCTCCGTGGAGTACAAACGGCCCTTATGCGAATAACTTCGGACTTGAGCCGAATTTCGGATGTTGTACAGCAAATTTCAATCAGGGCTGGCCTAAGTTTATTCTTTCAGCATTTATGCACAATGGTGACGATATAATCAGTTCGGTAATGCTGCCTTCTGTTCTGAAGTCTGATGGTGTTGCAATCAGACTTGAAACAGATTACCCGTTCAATAATAAAATACGCTACAGCATAGATGCGGAAAAGGACTTTAACTTTGTTATCCGAATTCCGTCTTTTGCCAAAAATCTTAAGGTTAACACTGAGGTAAGAGAGATTAAAGACATTGAGCTTGCAATCAAAAAAGGTGTAACAGAAGTTGAAATCGAGTTTGATGTGGATGCGTATCTGAAAAAACGTCCCGGAGACCTTTATGCATTACATATGGGGTCTTTGCTTTTCTCCGTTCCCGTTGCTTATGAAAAGGAAATGCGTGAATACACTAAAAAAGGGGTTGAACGCAAATTTCCTTATTGCGATTATCAGTTTGTGCCGAAAACACCCTGGAACTACGGTTATGCCGATGAAGCTTTTGAAATCATGTATAAGGGAATAGGGGAGATTCCTTTCTCTCAGACTAACCCGCCTGTTACTGTAAAGGCAAAAATGAAGCAAATAAATTGGGGGCTTAAATTCCCGTACAGAAGCATTGCAAGAAAAAGTCCGAAATCAATATTGCCGATAACCGAGGTGCAGGAAATTGAGCTTTGCCCGTACGGCTGTGCAAGACTCAGAATGACAGAAATGCCGATGCTTGGAAAACAGAAGCATTGAATTTGATTTTTATAAGTTAATAAAGCGTTCTTCTTGAATAAGCTGATTAGAAAGAGTTAACGGTACCTTCGGTCACCGTTAACTTTTTTGTAAAATCATTTGTAAATCAGTATGTTTTGAAAACATCACAGTACAAAATTTCAAATTTTGTCAAATCTGAAGTCAAAATTCGACAAAAGATTGACAAATAAAAAAGTAAATGATATCATTTTTCGGATATATAGTTTTATATATTACGGATTGATTTACAAAAGGAAAGGAAGTAAGAAAATGCAGTTCGATAATTGTTGCTCTTTATCTTCTTTGGTGCGGATTTAAAACGGTTTATGAAAAGGTAAAGTCCTGAACCGTCTGCAAAAAATAATATTTAACTGCCACCGGGTAGTGTAATGCAAAAAAGCATTCGTTTGCACATCGTTAGGTCTTTGAAGATGTGTATGCGGGTGCTCATTTTTTTAGGAGTTGTTGAGATGAAAAACTACTTTTCAAAAACAGAAATATTTTTATGGTGCTCATCGGTTATACTGATTGCTATATCGTTTTGCGTGTTTGACAGAGAAAATTATCTTACGTTAACAGCATCTTTGATAGGAGTCACATCGCTGATATTCAATGCAAAGGGCAATCCGATCGGACAGGTGCTTATGGTATTTTTCAGTTTACTGTATGGGATTATCTCGTATAAATTCAGTTATTACGGTGAGATGGTAACTTATCTTGGCATGACAATGCCGATGGCAATATTTGCATTAATTTCATGGCTTAGAAATCCCTATGAAGGAAATAAAGCAGAGGTTAAGGTTGATACGATGGGAAAAAAAGAAGTTGTATTTATGTGGATTATGACTGTTTTTGTAACAGTGCTCTTTTACTATATATTGGAATATTTTGATACTGCACGTATTCTGCCGAGCACATTGTCAGTTGCTACAAGCTTTCTGGCGGTTTATCTTACTTTCAGGAGAAATCCTTGTTTTGCAATTGCTTATGCGGCTAATGATATTGTTTTAATTGTATTGTGGCTGCTTGCGGGAGAAAAAGATAAGAGCTGTATTTCTGTTGTAGTATGCTTTATTGCGTTCTTAATTAATGATATTTACGGATATGTAAGTTGGAAAAGGATGAAATCAAGACAGAGTGATAATAAAAAACTGAATTTCGGATAATATGTTGAGGATTAATGCACTTGTAATTGTATTAAAGATATGTTATAATTCGCCTGACAAAGAGCTTTATTTAAAGGTGGTGACATAATGTGTTTTTCAATAAAATTCAGATCGGGCGATGAAAAATCTCTTGTCACTGAATATTTACTGAATAAAAATGAGAGACTTATGAAGTCTGAATCTCTAAACCCGTATATGCTTACACAGGAGAATATTTTGGCTGTACATTATGCTGAAAGAGGAGCCCAGGGAGAAGGCGGTGCTGTGAAAATTCTTTATTTTTCACAGGGCTCATTACAGATTTTGTACGGTAATTACGTATTTGGTGACCTGAATCATGATGCACTTATAAGCAAGCTTCCGATGTTAAAAGCTTTTGACAGTCTTGCACGGTTGAAAGATCCTTGTTCATTTAGCGAGAATATTGACACGGCTGATAATTGGAGTTATATGTATATGGGTGCTTTGAATCATTTCCTGGTAAGACAGAAACTCGGTGATGAAGCACATGATTTTATAAAAGTACTTTTAAAAAACGGCGGTTATACATGGGACGTATTTGATGCTGTTGCGTGGTTTTGCGGGGCAAATACAGATTTTTAAAGCTTTTGCGTAAATAGTTATATATTTGGTTATCAGTGAAAGGAGTTTAAGTATGAAAAAAAGAAAATTTATCAAAAGGCTTATTGCAGTTTTTTTGACAGGTGTAATATTTCTTCTGACTGCATCTTTTGTGCTTGACACAGTTGAAGAAAAAAGACAGATCAAAGCTCAGCTTGAAAATATATCGAATGTATATATCGGATGCAATAAGGACTGGGCGGATGAAGCTTTCGGTACACCTGAGTTTATCGGTAATAAGGATGAATATACCTTATGTGCTTATGTAACTGATTATTATGTTTTGCAGATTGCTTATGATAATGCGGGCTCTGCTTGCGGATACCTTATTACTGCACTCGAAAATGAAGATAATTTGAAAATTAAAATTGAGGATGATACATATATTAACCGTGAAGAGGAAAAAGGATGGACTCTGGGAGAGCTTACTTACTATGATTTTCCTGGCCAACCCGTAAACGTGTCAGGTTTTGTAAGTAACGGAAACGGACGTCTTATGTATTCCGAGCACTATTATTTTGCAAGTAGCGGTGGCTATTACGATTATTATCTTGCTACTCTCGATTACGGTATCGGTCTTAATGAGTCAGATATGGCCTATCTTGCAGAGAGAAAAGATATCGACGATGAGGTTTCTGCTGATATGATTGACGGTTTGCAGGTAATTAACCGAAAAAATTGCGGTCCTAACTCCTACGGTGTGTCGAATCTTGATCATGAAACCTTCAGTAAGCTTTTACTCGATTACAGCTGGTTTAACAGTCAGCAGCTAAGAAACAGATACAGTAAGGGAATCACTGAATAATTCTGTACATTATAACAGAATCGTTTGCAATGGATAACGGTGCCTTTTTATGGTACCGTTATTTTGGTTTAATAGGGACGCTTTGATATGAAGTTTTTTTTGTTTGTGTTGTGAAAATTTAATTTGTTTTTCTTTTTTATATTGACATCAGCGCTTTAATGTGATATAGTCGTCCACGTTAAGCCCTATGAAACTTTCGGAATCTTTCTGAAACCGATAGTGGAGGAGGCTCTGGAGAAGCTCATTAAATTGAGTGCCCAAGGTGCAAGGCGATAAATTTACTTCGCTGAATCTCTCAGGCAAAAGGACAGAGCAGAATAGCAGTAATTTAATACCACTATTCTACATATGTTTTTTCTTTTTCAGTTGCTTTTCAGGGTGACTGATTTTTTTGTTTGGAGGAAAAACAAATGGACGCAATTTTAAAAATTGTACAGACAATCAATCTCTATCTTTCCGACTATATTCTTATAGTCCTTCTCATCGGTATCGGTCTTTTCTACACCGTGAAAACACGTTTTGTTCAGGTGAGATGCTTCGGTGAGGCAATGAAAAGCGCATTCGGTGGCATAAAGCTCCGTGGCGGTAAGCAGGAGGGCGGTTTAAGCTCCTTCCAGGCTCTTGCAACAGCAATTGCTGCTCAGGTTGGTACAGGTAACATCGTCGGTGCCTGCGGTGCAATCCTTATCGGTGGTCCAGGTGCTATTTTCTGGATGTGGATAATTGCTTTCTTCGGTATGGCTACTATTTACGCTGAAGCAGTTCTTGCTCAGGAAACAAGAAAGGCAAATGAAGACGGCTCCGTAGACGGTGGACCCGTTTATTACATCACTAAGGCATTCAAGGGTGGCTTCGGTAAATTCCTTGCAGGCTTCTTCGCAGTGGCAAGTATTCTCGCTCTTGGCTTTATGGGTAGCATGGTACAGTCAAACTCTATTGGTGAAACCTGCAGTGAAGCATTTGGTATTCCCGGCTGGGCTGTTGGTATTGTGGTTGCTCTTATAGCGGGCTTTATCTTTGTCGGCGGTGCTAACCGTATCGCATCTGTTACAGAGAAAATTGTTCCTGTTATGGCTCTTCTTTACATTGTTGGCAGCCTTATCATTCTTGTTGCTAATATCAAGGTTCTTCCCGAGGCTTTCGGTATGATTTTCAAATACGCTTTTGTTCCTCAGGCTCTTCTTGGTGGCGGTGTAGGTGCTGCACTTAAAAAGGCTATCAGTCAGGGTGCAAAGAGAGGTCTCTTCTCAAACGAAGCAGGTATGGGTTCTACTCCTCACGCACACGCTCTTGCTAAGGTTGAAAAGCCTCACGATCAGGGTGTTCTTGCTATGGCAGGTGTGTTCATCGACACCTTTGTAGTTCTCACTATGACAGCTCTCGTTGTTATCTCTTCTCTTTATACCAAGGGTGGCATTCTTGAATCAGGTGTGGCTCCCGACGATGTAACCAAGGCTAACCTTGCACAGCTTGCATTCGGCAGTGTCTTCGGTGACAAGATAGGAAGCATCTTCGTTGCTGTATGTCTCTTCTTCTTCGCATTCTCCACCATCATCAGCTGGAATCTCTTCGGTAAGGTTAACGTGGTTTATCTCTTCGGTAAAAAATCAGAAAAGATTTACGCTGTTATTGCAGTTCTCTTCACTTTCCTCGGCTCATGTCTTTCAAATGACCTTGTATGGGAGCTTACCGATATGTTCAATCAGCTTATGGTTCTTCCCAACGTTCTCGCTCTCGCAGTTCTTTCAGGTATCGTAGTAAAGGCTGTCAAGGCTAAGGATGCAAAAAAGGCAGCTAAAAAATAATTATCATTACATAAAAAAAGCCGCACAACTGTGTGGCTTTTTTGTTGCCATTACTGACAACATATGCTATTATGTCAGTATAAAAGAGGTGAAAATATGAACAGAGAAAAAATATACGACAGCTTGTTTGAGCAGTTTGAGAAATCTGCACGGCAGTTCTGTGCAGAAAGTGAAGGTATTTTTTGTGAAGAGTCAAAGGAATATAAGAGCTCAGATAATCTTAAAGGCTTTTTTGCAAAGGTGTACTATAATTCATTTTATGTGAAATTTACCTATACTGCCCACGGTTCCGTCGGTCTTGTAAACAGTGTTTTAGGTTGCAGTGTATGTCTTGATAAAAACGGAAGCTCCCGTGAAATTCCTTTACTGCTTTTGAGCGATTATCTTGATTTCACTACATCTTCACCTATGTTTATTCCGAATATTATCGATGAAAAGGGTATGAAAAAGGCTTTTGAAACCATAGGTAATGTTGTTAGTGATTTGCTTCCTGAACTCATCAGATCAGGCGATGACCAAGAATTCAAAGAAAGTATACTCAGCAAACATAACGAAGAAATGAAGTATATTTTCGACGTCGATGATCTGGAAAATATAATCGACTACTATTTTTATGATTTTTTTGTTCTGCGTTTTACTGCAGATGGCTTTGACTGTTATTTAAAGGGTGATTTCGAAAAGGCATGTAAAAGACTCGGTAAAATCAAAAAGCCAACTGGCTATGAAAAAAGACTTCATAGTATTCTGTGTTCAGGTGTGTACGAAAAGTGTCAGACCTCTTTGAATGATATATCGGAAATCAGTGACGGTGCTCCTAGTAAAAAAGATGAAACAAAGGAGCTTTTTGTTATAATTGCTTCATGGTTTATTCTTGTTCCGCTTACCTCCGCTATATATCTTCTGGTGTTTTTGGCTGTTGTTATTATGGAAAATAAAGGATCTGTTTATCTTATGGGTCCGGAATATAACTGGCCCTTCTGTGTTTGCTTAGGATTTTTTACGGCAATTGTTTTAAGTTATTTCACACGTTTTAAATTTTATAAGCTCTTGAATAAAAAAGGCTACGAAAGATATACGAAAATAGAAACAATACAGAGCGGTAAAGGATCCGACAGATTTATGAAGGGGTTTGCTTATGCAATATTCTGTATTAGCGTTATATTAAGCGTACTTCTAGGTAAATGGAATATTAATTTCACTGAAGAAGGCTTTACCGACAATACGAAGTTCTTTTCTCTTCGAGGGGAATATTACACCTATGAGGAAATAGAAAAGGTTTATTATCTTTCTGAAAGAACCAATGATTTTGGAGAAGTGCTTGATTATCCTTCCTATGTTATGGTGGTTGACAGTAAAGAAATCGACTTTTATGAGTTTGCTGATGTTGAGGATTACGAAGATATGCTTGTCGGATTTTTGGGCGACAAAGGCGTTACTGTAGAAAATTAAAGTTCTGATATTTGGTACAAGTATGTTTTTTTCTGAAAGTAAGTGCAGTAAACCTTCTTATGAATGCAGTATAATAAATTTTGTGCTTTTATTTGCTTTCAATTACGAAAAAACATTTGAATTCTTTCATACATTATTGTATAATAATTGAAAAGGAGATGTTTAAAATGAAAGAAAGATTGATTTCAGGCTTTACCATTGGCGGATTATTGCTCATAATTATTGTAATGTGTATCGGTATTTCCGGTATAGACAATAAAAAGCCGACTGAAACTACCACTGCAGGACCGACAGAAATCACTACACTTGCTCCGGTAACGGTGTCGGCACCTGTTGCAACCACTGCTCCTGCTCTCAGCACAACATATCAGGCTTCAACTGAAAGGATAACGGCTCCTGAAGCTACAACTGCTCCCGTAGCCGAGAAAAAGACGAAGCCCGAATCAACAAAGGAGATTATTGATAAATACACACAGCTGGTAAACGACTTCAAAGAGAAAAAGCCTGCCTATAAAAAGAAGGAATTTCAGGCTTTGCCCGAAGAGTACCGTAATTTTGGTAAGGGTGTTAATGTTATTTTGAACATTGCCTCAAACTATATGGTGAGCGAAGAGGATTGTGAGGAACTTGTACGGCCTGCTGCGTTTGCTGATATTGTATGGGATATGCCTGTTCATAATACGGAAAAGGGCTGTGTTCTTACTGATTATGATGCCGTTTCATGGGCAAAATGTGAAGATATGGGAGACGGAACTTATAAAATATCTTTTTCACTTAAGGAAGAGGTCAATCCTCAGCCTACTCCGGCGGATACTCTTATTCCTGTTTCTGCCCACGGTGCTGTTATGCAGCCTATAGCAACGGCTGATCTTATGAAGGAGATTGACAGCATAACAAGCTCAATTCCGGGAATTGCCCTCAATGACTTTGCTCTTTATCACCGTGACTGTGAATTTATTTGTGTTTACAATCCTGAAACTGATCAGGTTTTGTCAATAACACATCATATTGTCATTGATATAACTGCTGATATTACTCTCTTTATGGCTGATATCGACGGAACGGCGAGACTTCTCAATGAGATGTTTATCTATGATATTACTTGGTAATTTTTAGTTTAAGGTGGAATCTATATGCGACTTCTTAATTCTGACGAAATGAAACAGGTAGAACAGTACACAGCAAAGTACGGCCTTTCTTATCAACGTATGATGGAGAATGCAGGTGCTGCTTGTGCAAGAAATATCCGTAATGTAATTGAAGGGGAGAGCTCTCCTTGCAGAAATGTTGTTGTTGTCTGCGGTAAAGGAAATAACGGCGGTGACGGCTTTGTTGTGGCAAGAAAGATGGCTGAAAACGGATATAATGTATGTGTGATTCTTGCTTCGGGTTATCCTAACAGTCAGGAAGCAACCTATATGTATAAGCTTGTTATAGACCTTTCTATTCCCACAATATGGTATGATGCCGACCGACTCAAGGCGGTTCAGACCATAAAGAATGCTCACATTATTGTCGATGCTGTTTACGGCTTCAGCTTTTACGGTTCACTCGACGATGATATGAGAGGTTTGATTGCTGAAATGAACGACGCAAAGGGCATAAAATTTGCCATTGATGTTCCAAGCGGTGTTTACTGTAACAGCGGATTCAATGACCCTGGATGCTTTGTTGCTGATTATACTATAGCAATTTCTGCACTCAAGCCGGCACATATTGTTCATCCCGCTTCAGATAATTGTGGTGATATAATAATTGCAAACATAGGAATTCCTGAAGAAAGCTATAATTATGTCAAAGATTCACTTTACACATATAATAAGACAGAGGTCAGAAATCTTTTTCCGAAACGAGCTGTTACCGCCAACAAGGGGTGCTTCGGTCATGTACTGTGTATATGCGGCAGCCGTAATATGGTAGGTGCCTGTGTTCTTTCTGCTTCGGCGGCACTTCGAAGCGGTGCCGGTCTTGTGACTACTGCTTTTCCGCAAAGCATATATCTGCCTGTTTCAAATAAGCTTACTCAGTCTCTTCTTATGCCAATGCCCGAAAATGAGCAGGGGACATTTTCAAAGAGTGCACTCGATGAGCTTCTTCCTGTTCTTGATAAGTATGATGCAATTGTAATCGGTTGCGGAATCGGTGTAAATGAGGATACAACTGAGCTTGTAAAGGGAATACTTCGCAATTCGAAGGTGCCTGTCATTGCTGACGCCGATGCAATCAATATAATCGCTAAGGACATCAGTATTCTCAAAACTGCCTCGAGCCGTGTCGTTCTTACTCCTCATCCGAAGGAAATGTCAAGGCTTGTAGGAACACCTGTTGAAATTGTTCAGTCGGACAGAGTAACCTGTGCTAAAGCGTTTTCATCTGCTAACGATGTTTACGTTGTTCTCAAGGGCTCAAATACTGTTGTAGCTTCTCCTGACAGTGGCAGGGTTTATATCAATGCTTCGGGAAATTCCGGACTTTCAAAAGGTGGAAGCGGGGATGTACTTGCCGGTCTTGTCGGTGGATTTGCCGTACAGGATTTTGAGCTTGTTGATGCTGTCTGTGCTGCTGTTTATGTTCACGGATATACCGGCGATACAGTTGCGGATAAATATTCAAAATCAGGTATGCTTCCCGAGGATGTAGTCGATGAATTCAGATATACATTAAAGGATTTTGAAAAATAATTTGTTTATAATAAAAGAATTTTAAAGAGTTGAAAATTCAGTTTTCAACTCTTTTTTTGGAATAAACCTCTTTGCTGTTTAAAATCATATCATCTTGGTAAAACTATCAATGGAGAAACGAGAAATACAGATAAGAGGGATGATTATGAATATTAAACGCGGTGAAATTTACTATGCCGACTTAAGCCCTGTTGTGGGCTCGGAGCAGGGCGGAATAAGGCCTGTTCTAATTGTACAGAATGACGTTGGAAATAAGTTCAGTCCTACTGTAATTGCGGCGGCAATAACAAGTCAGCGGTTTAAAACAGACCTTCCGACTCACATTCAGGTCAATGCTGATAATTGCGGTCTTGCAAAGGATTCTATAGTGCTTCTCGAACAGGTGAGGACGCTTGATAAAAAAAGACTCAGAGAAAAAATGGGTAATCTGAATAAAAATGATATGTACAAAATTGATAAGGCTTTATCAGTAAGCTTCGGACTTACTACATAAGGCTAAAAAAATAACGGAGTGGTTTTTGCCACTCCGTTTAATATTAATTGTTAAATATTATTTCTTTGCTTTTTTGCGGCTCTTCATAAAAATTGCACCGAGCACCATAATTGTTGCATAGGTGATAAGATAGAAGAGAACGGGAAGAGAGAACTTTCCTTCTGCCTGTGCTGCCTGATAAGGATATACACCGTGTGCAAAGACGGCGGCAATAACCATGAAGATTGAACCGCAGATTGCAAGAATGGGAGCAATCTTGCCCTTAACAACACCGAGGTCCTTGCTGCTTATGAGCATCTTGAAGAAGATGGGAAGATACATAGCATAGGTTGTGATGATAGGAAGCTCGGATGAGTCGAAGGAGAAGGGACCGAACCAGGGTGTATCAAGCTGTGATCCGTAGAAGAACAGGAGCCAGAGACCGCTGATGAAAAGACCGACCATTGAAGAGTTGACGGGCATATTAGTTGCGGGGTCAACCTGCTTGAAAATCTGAGGAGCGGGACCAAGGTCACGGGAAGCAACAGCGTGGAATGCTCTTGAGCATCCGAGTGTAAGACCGTTGAGAGTACCAAGACAGGAAATAACAACAAAGAGGAAGAGTGCCGTACCTGCGAAATTGCCGAAAACGGATGAGAAAGCGATTCTTGCGCCTGCTTCACCGCCGGCCATAATAACTTCATTTTTAATACCACCGGCAAGACCGATGTAATAAGTGATGTAAACAGCTACGATGATGAGAGTACCGGCAACGAGAGCACGGGGAAGATTTTTCTTTGCATCTCTGAGCTCTGCGTTGATTGATGTAGCACAAATCCAGCCTTCATATGCAAATGCTGTAGCAACAACTGCCTTGAAAAGACCGCTTGATGTGGAAATATCTTCGTTTACGATTGTTGTGAAGTTTTCAATAAGAAGACCGCTTGAAAGGCCTTTGATTGTACCGACAATAGCCATAAGGAAGAGGGGAACAAGCTTGATAAAGGTAGCTGAAACCTGGAATTTACCTGCAATTTTAGGAGCAATTGTATTCATAAAGAATACGCAGATGAGAAGTGTACCGGCAATGGTCATACACTGAGGTCCGACGATGCTGAGCTGTGCTTCTTCAGGTAAAAATGCATTGATGAAAACGCAAAGATATCTTGCGCTTACCCAGGCAAGAACCGAAGTAAGAGTGGGGTAGTAGAAAAGTGCAAGGAACCATCCCATAAAGTATGCATATTTCTTGCCTACCATAGCCTCAGCGTAGTCTACGATACCGCTGACCTTTTCATGCTTTGTTGCGAGAATTGAAAATGCATAAGCGCAGGCAACCATAATAAGACCGCCTATAACCCATGCGAGAATACCGACAGGAAGATTTCCGCCTGTTTCGGTGAGGATTTTTTCTGCCTTGAAGAATACGCCGCTGCCGATAACAGTTCCGACAACAGTGCATATCGCTGTAAGCAGACCGTATTTTTTTGTAAGTTGAGTAGCCATAATCTACCTCCTGAAATTTGATAATGAAATTTTAACACATTAAAGTAATGTTTTCAATTGTCAAATTGCATATTGTTAGATATGCTTTTTATGACAAATATACTAAAAAAATGTTAACAAGCAGGGTTTTGTTTGACTTTACTGAATTTTAATGCTAAACTGTAAATGTAAAAATATACCTTAACAGAGGGAGTGTAACAAAATGAAAAAATTTTTATCAATTCTTATGGCTGTTGCGGTAATACTTTCATCAGTGTCCGTTTTTGGTGTATCTGCTGCTGAAGGTTACGCTGCTAAAAATCCGATAACCGACAGCTTCAGCTCATATGACGAATTTATTTCTGAAAATGCCGATAAGGAAATTTACGGTTATGATTATAAATTCCTTTACGAAGAAGCAATCGGTGTTGATTGGTCAAAGCTTAATATATGGACAAATAAAATGGGCTATCCTGTGCAGTCAACAGCTGAAAGTATTTCTCTTGCTGCATCCGATATGAACTCATATCTTAAGAGAGTCATTAATAATTATTTCATCGGAGAAAGACTTTATACCGAAGAATATGCGATAGGTCTTATCAATTTCTTCGGAAAGATGATCAATCCTAATTTTGTGGAGGTCAATAAGGCCTTTGACCGTGATACTACACCTAATGAAAGTGATTTTTATGATATCATTGCCGTAAAATCAGGCTTTGCCGATATGATTCAGCTTAACTGGTGTGATAAGGGCGTTAACTTCAAGCCCTTCCTTACAGCCTTTGGTGTTGATCTTTCTAAAATCTTAAACAGCGATTTCCAAAAGGGTAAGCCTGTGGCAAGAGCTCTTTTAGGAACAATTATTAACACTCTTATCTCCTTCGGTCCGATTGATTATGCGATGATGATTCTCGGAAAACTTTCTTCTGATTATTCAACAGTTCTTTATGAGGCTACAACATCCCTTTTCAGCCTTAAAATCAATTGCGGTAAGCCCGTAAGAAACGGCAACCAGATCGGCAGAACCGAATACAGTGTTGAAGAGCTTAAATCTGTCAGCGGTTTTCTTACCTATGCCTTTGACGGAATTATCGATTATGATTTCTTTAAATTCCCCGATTCAAGAGTGTCGGTAAGTCAGAGCAATCCTGAAAAGCTTCTTTTCTATATGATGTATTTTGCCATCAACTACAGATACAATAATAATGCAGACTTTATTGACAGTCTTGCCGGAAAAATTACCACTTTCCTTACTGAAGGAAACAGATACATGACTGCCGGTTATACATACGAAGAAATTTGTGCTATTACACAAAAGATTCCCGGTATGGTTGATATGATTTTCAAAGGCGATGTAACGGCCGAAAATGTTGAAATGCTTGCCGGTCTTACCCAAGAGAATCTTGACAGCTTTTCCGGTGACTTAGGTACACAGTTAAAGAACTGGCTGAGTAAGATACTCAGAAAGATTTCCGATTACATTGATTATCTGTTCAAGCTCTTTACAGGTGAAATCAAATACGGCGAATCACTTTTGGATTAAATAGTATTGTTTCCGTCTCCCGGGTTACTCACCGGGAGATGTTTTTTTTCATTAACAGTTGTCATATCGGGATTATTGTGCTAAAATAATTAAATTAAGCGGAGGTGGAATAATGAATATTGCTATTATCGGAGGCGGTGCCTCGGGTCTTGCTTGTGCTGTTGAATGTGGTTGGGAGGCTGCCAGACAGTACAGAAAGGTAAATATTGCTGTTTTTGAAGCTGCTGACAGGGTAGGTAAAAAAATACTTGCTACGGGTAATGGCAGATGCAATCTTATGAATGAAAACGAAAAAGTTACCTATTTCGGTGATGATGAATTTGCACGCTTTGCACTTAAAAAATATAACCTTACCGACAATCTTTCATTTTTTGCTGCCATAGGTCTTTGCACACGCAGTGATTCCGAGGGCAGAATTTATCCTCTGAGCAATCAGGCGTCCTCTGTTCTTGATGCACTTCGCTTTGAGTGTGAAAGATTCGGGATAAGATTTGAGTGCTCGAAAAATATTACCGAAATAAAAAGCAAAGGCAACCGATTTGAAATCTGTGGTGAAAATTTCGATAAGGTTGTTCTGGCTTGTGGTGGAAAGGCAGGAGTAAAGGGTTATCAATCCTACGATCTGCTGAAGAAATTGGGACACAGCATAGTTACTCCACGACCTGCGCTTACCAAAATTAATGTTAAGGAAGTTCCGTATGTAAAACAGCTCAAGGGTATCAGACATAAGGGAGAGCTTACCCTTTACATCGACGGAAAGAGGATTGCGGTCGAAACGGGTGAAGTTCAGTTCACGGATTACGGACTTTCAGGTATAGCGATAATGCAGCTTTCCTCTTATATTACCCGGGAAAAGTCAAAGGATATAAAAATAGTTTTCGATACAGTGCCTGACTTTTTATATGATGGCATGAAGGAATTTATCATCGGACGGCAGTATAATAACGGAGCACTTTCATGTGAAAATCTGCTTACGGCATTTATGCCCAAAAAGCTCGGTGCGGTTATTATGAAAATCTGCGGT
Source organism: Acutalibacteraceae bacterium (assembly GCA_045613805.1). Taxonomy (GTDB): domain Bacteria; phylum Bacillota; class Clostridia; order Oscillospirales; family Acutalibacteraceae; genus UBA6857. Next base: position 66,089 of record JAZLBS010000037.1, on the reverse strand, counting down.
ATTTCGCTTAATACACCTATATCTGCACTTAACAATAAAAATATATCTGATATTATAAATACGGCACAGGGTCTCACCTTTACAGTGGAGGGTCTGCGCTCCTTTGAGGATGCACAGGTTACGGCAGGCGGTGCTGATACAAGGGAATTTGACAGCACTACCATGGAGTCGAAAAAGGTAAAGGGGCTTTACTGCGTCGGTGAAATGTTGAATGTCGACGGTCTTTGCGGCGGATATAATCTTATGTGGGCGTGGAGCAGCGGAAGGCTCTGCGGAAAAAGTTTATTAAAATAAGGTGAAACAATGATACGAATAAATGAAGTAAAGCAAAGTCTTGAAAGCAATAAGGAAGACCTCTTTAAAGCCTGTAAAAAAATACTTAAATTACAGGATGAACAGATTAAATCTATGACAATTTACCGTAAGAGTGTAGACAGCAGAAAAAAGGATAACGTCTTTTTCTGTTACACTGTTGATGTTGATGTTGTCGGTGATGAAGAAAAAATTCTGAAGAAAATTAATTCGAATAAGCTCAGTCTCGTTGAGCCTTACGAGTACGTTCTGCCTGAGGTAAAAAGAAAATCTTCATTGAGACCTGTTGTAGTCGGTCTCGGTCCTGCGGGGCTTTTTGCCGCACTCACTCTGGCGAGAGCGGGACTTAAGCCTTTCGTTTTGGAAAGAGGCAGAGATGTAGACAGCAGAACAAAGGATGTAAACACCTTCTTTACACAGAAAATACTCGACGAAACCTCCAATGTACAGTTTGGCGAGGGCGGTGCAGGCACTTTTTCTGACGGAAAGCTTACCACAGGTATAAAAAATCCTCTTTGCCGTAAGGTTTTCATCGAATTTTACGAGCACGGAGCACCTGAAGAAATTTTGTATTCGGGTAAGCCTCACATCGGAACAGATAAGCTGGCAGGCGTAGTTAAAAGTATGCGTGAGGAGATTATTGCTCTCGGTGGTGAGGTTAAGTTTGAAAGTAAGCTCACTGACCTCATAATTTATAACGGCTGTATTCAGGGTATCACCTACGAGGAAAAAGGTAAAACTGCTGACTTCGAAACCGATGCGGTTATTCTGGCTATCGGTCATTCGGCAAGAGATACGGTAAGAATGCTCTACACTAAGGGTATACAGATGATACAGAAGCCTTTCTCTGTCGGTGCAAGAATCGAGCATCCGAGAGAACTTATTGATAAATCACAGTATGGCGACTTTGCAGGCCATAAGGCTCTCGGTGCAGCTGATTATAAGCTTGCCTGCCACGGTAAGCACGAAAGGGGAGCTTATACCTTCTGTATGTGTCCCGGTGGTACTGTCGTAGCCGCCACCAGTGAAAAGGGCGGTGTGGTAGTTAACGGTATGAGCGAGTGGGCAAGAGACGGAAGAAACTCCAACTCTGCCATCCTCGTCAATGTTTACCGCGAGGATTTTCCATCAGAGGATGTTCTTTCAGGCTTCGAGCTTCAGAGACAGATGGAGCAGAAGGCATTTATCCTTGGCGGAGGAGATTACAGCGCTCCCTGTCAGCTGGTGGGTGATTTCCTTGAGGGCAGAAAGTCCACAAAGCTTTCCTTTGTAAATCCCACCTGTCCCACAGGTGTAACCCCCTCGGATATAAGACAGGTACTTCCCAAAAAGGTCACCGACACTATGGCAGAGGCGATAGTGCTTATGGATAAAAAATTACAGGGCTTCGCACTTAAGGATGCAGTTCTCACCGCGCCGGAAACGAGAAGCTCTTCGCCCGTCCGTATTCTCCGTGATGATATCTATCAGACCAACATCAGAGGTCTTTACCCCTGCGGTGAGGGTGCAGGCTATGCAGGCGGTATCGTTTCCGCAGGTGTAGACGGTATCAAATGCGCACATGCAGTGCTTGATGATGAAAGATAAAAATAAGGAACAGATATCCCTTGTAAAAACAAGGCAGTCTGTTCTTTTTTTTATAAGTTGATTTTCTCTGAATCATATGATAAAATATAAAAAAATGGAGGATTTGAATTATGAAAAAGAGTAACAAGAAAAAAATAATTCTGTCTTTGGCTGCAATGGTTGCAGGGCTGATAATGTATCTTATTCCCGATTTTCTCGAGATAGTCAATATGCCATATATAATTGCTGAAGTGTTAAGATTAATTCTTGCTTTCGGCGTGGTGGCCCTTTTTGGCTTCCTTTATTACGGAAAGGATAAAAGAATATTCCGCTTTATTTTTGCCTTTTCCTTTCTTACGACGAGCTCATGGCTCTTTTTTCCTGTAATCAAAATCATTAACGATCTGATTTCAGATATTTTTTACATTGATCAGGCTTATGCAATGCAGATCTCCTTTTTATGCGGTGGGATTGTGAGTTTTCTGTTATCATTAAAGCTTAACGGAACGGATGAAATATTCTGCAGGTCCGATAATGAAGATCAGACATTCCGTAAAAATTACAGCTGCGAAAAAGCGGTTGCTCTCATATGTGGCTTGCCTCTCGTTGCAACAAGAATTGCAGGCTATGTCTTCATCAGGATTTTTGCACCGCTTACCTTTGCTCTTGAGGGTGAAATGACTAATCTTGGCGCCGACATCGGTGACTTGCTCGCTTCTTTAGTTATATTCGGCTTGTGCTATGCATTGTGTTTTATTTTCGTGCGTGATAAAAAAGCTATTCTTTACTGTGTCGGATTTTTCTTCTTTGTTTATAATCTTTCTCTTACGGTTTCAGCGGGTGTAACTGATATTATTTCTGTTTTGATAAATACCGACATTACGACATCTGCTGTCAGCTTTATTGCTTACAATATTATACCCTCTGTTATAAGTATCGCTGTAGCATTGGCTGCCGGAATACTGATTGCAAGATTTCTTACAGCTTCAGAAAAAGAAAGCTCATAACAGCTTTTTATAAAAACTTAAGGACAGACTGTAAAAAGTCTGTCCTTTTAATATTTTTTTTACTCCACCTCGCATCCCTTACCCACAGCCGAGCAAAGGAAAGCTTCGTCATAATTCTTCTTTAATTCTTCGAGGCACCTTTCAGCATCCTCTCTCTTTTCGAAAATGCCGAAAACACTCGGACCGCTTCCGCTCATACAGCAGCATTCACAGCCGTGCTTTCGCATAACGCTTTTTATTACCACTCTGTCGGGCACATCGATGAACTGCTCGAAAACATTGTCAACTCTGTCGAAAATACCTTTTTTATCCTGAGTAGCTGCCGCGATAAGCATACCTCTTGTGTCGAGGTGTCTCACTCTCTCTGCGCTGTCGAATGCTGCATAAGCTTCACCTGTAGAAACATCCTGATTGGGTTTTACTATTACTATATTTTCAGTGTTAAAGTCGGGAAGAAAAGAGAGAACCGTCCCTGTGTACTGTGCCGCCATAGTGCCTCCCATAATGCAGAAGGGTATATCTGCACCGATTTTACCACCTATCTGTGCCATTTCCTTAAGTGAAAGCTTCGTGCCGAAAAGCTCATTGAGGGCTACGAGGGTAGCTGCGCCGTCAGCACTTCCTCCGGCAAGACCCGCCGCCTGAGGAATGTTCTTTTCAATGTGAATGGCGATGCCTGTATTTTCTGTACCTGTGTCAGTGAAAAATCTTGTCGCCACCTTGTGAACGATGTTCTTTTCATCAGTGGGAACATTTTCTTTGGTGCAGGTTATTTCGATGTCTTCACTCTCTGTTTTTGCCACAGTAACTCTGTCGTAAATTCCTACACTCTGCATAATCATAAAAAGATCATGATAACCGTTGGGCAGAGTAGATAATATGTCAAGCATAAGATTGATTTTTGCGTAGGCTTTAACGGTAACTTTCATTTTCTTTTCTCCTTTTCGGGAATATATACTTATTATAAACGAAAAGTCTGTTCTAATCAATAACTTATATAAAAATTAAGTTTGTGTTAACTTCATTTTTGCCATTGACTTTTAAATATATATGTGTTAAAATAACGGGAAAGCAAAAGGAAGTTTTTTAATAATAGGAGGCAGATTATGAAGTTATCCATAAACGGAAAAAAACTTTATAAGGACGGAAAATTGTCCTCTCTTCCGCTTTTTGTTAATGACGGTATTATTGTTTCTGAAATGAGTTCAGCGGAAAAAGTTTTTGATTTTTCCGATAAGTATTATATTTTTCCCGGTTTCGTAGATGTACATGTTCATTTACGTGAGCCGGGTTTTTCTTATAAAGAGACAATAAAAAGCGGAACTCTTGCTTCGGCACACGGCGGCTATACTGCGGTATGCTCTATGCCAAATCTTGACCCCGTTCCCGACAGCAGAGAAAATTTAAATAAACAGCTTGAAATCATAGAAAGAGATGCCTGTATTCACGTTTACCCCTATGGCTCAATTACCGTAGGTCAAAAGGGTGAAGAGCTCTCTGATATGGACGCTATGGCGAAGGATATAATCGCTTTTTCCGATGACGGCAGAGGTGTTCAGAGCGATGATATGATGCGTCAGGCTATGCTTAAGGCAAAGGCTCTCGGAAAAATGATAGTTGCTCATTGCGAGGTTAATGAGCTTCTCAAGGGCGGTTATATTCATGACGGTGAATATGCAAGAGCTCACGGACACAAGGGTATCTGCAGTGAAAGTGAATGGAAGCAGATCGAGCGTGACCTTAAGCTCGTGGAGGAGACAGGCTGTGCCTATCACGTATGCCACATCTCCACCAAGGAAAGCGTGGAAATCATTCGTCAGGCGAAGAAAAGGGGAGTTGATGTTACCTGTGAGACAGGTCCTCATTACATCATTCTCTGCGATGAAGATTTAAAAGAAGAGGGCCGCTTTAAAATGAATCCGCCCCTTCGCTCAAAAGAAGACAGAGATGCTCTTATCGAGGGTATCAAAGACGGCACAATTGATATGATAGCTACTGACCACGCACCCCATTCCGCTGAGGAAAAGGGCAGGGGACTCGCAGGTAGCATGATGGGTGTTGTAGGCATCGAAACTGCATTTCCGCTTCTCTATACTCATCTTGTCTTAGAGGGTGTAATAACTCTTGAAAAACTGATTGAGCTTCTTGCCGTAAACCCGAGAAAGAGATTTGGTATCGGGGGCGGTACAGATGAGGGTGAAAGCGCTGACTTTACCGTGGTTGACCTTGATGCTGAATATACCATCGACAGTAATGACTTTTACTCTATGGGTAAGGCTACTCCCTTTGAGGGCTACAAGGTAAAAGGAAAGATTATACATACCTTTATTGAGGGTGAAGAGATATTCTGAAAAGGAGAGAGAAAATGACACAGGGTATTTATGAGGTTCTGAAAAACGAACAGCTAACTTCAACTGTCTTCCGTATGGTGCTTAAGGGTGATACCTCAGCACTTGTAAGACCGGGACAGTTCGTAAATCTTCTGGTTGAAGGCTGTTATCTGAGAAGACCGATTTCAGTTTACGACTGGGACGAAAATACAGTAACAATCATCTACAAGGTAGTAGGTGAGGGTACTGAAAAAATGAGCAAGTGGCAGGAAGGCTACAAGTGTGATATTCTTGTAGGTCTCGGTAACGGATTTGACACCGCAAAAAGCGGAGATAAACCCCTTCTTATCGGTGGCGGTGTAGGTGTGCCTCCTCTTTACGGTCTTTGTAAAAGGCTTGTTGCAGAGGGCAAAAAGCCCACAGTAATTCTTGGCTTCAACGAGAAAAGTGAAATATTCTGTAAAGATGAATTTTCAGCACTTTGCGAAACAGTAATTACTACCGTTGACGGTTCAGTGGGAGTAAAGGGATTTGTTACGGATGCTATGAAGGATATGGATTATACCTTCTTCTACACCTGCGGTCCTATGCCTATGTTCAAAGCAATAGAAAAAACAGCAACGGGCTCAGGCGAATACAGCTTTGAGGAAAGAATGGGATGCGGCTTCGGTGCCTGTATGGGCTGCAGCTGTAAAACCAAATACGGAAATAAGAGAATCTGTAAGGACGGCCCCGTTCTTGAAAGGGAGGAAATAATATGGTAAATACAAAGATTAACCTTTTAGGTTTAGAGCTTGATAATCCTGTTATTCCCGCCTCAGGTACTTTCGGTTTCGGTTATGAATTTGCAGAGCTTTACGATATTAACTGCCTCGGCTCCTTCTCTTTCAAGGGTACAACTCTCGAAAGCCGTTTCGGCAATCCTACGCCGAGAATTGCAGAGTGTCCTCAGGGTATGATTAACTCTGTCGGACTTCAGAATCCGGGCGTACATAAGGTTATCGCAGAAGAGCTTCCGAAACTTAAAGAGGTATTCAACAAAAAGGTTATCGCCAATGTAGGCGGTTTTGCTCTGGATGAATATCAGGAGTGCGCAAGACTTCTTGATGCTGAAGAACAGGTTGGTATACTCGAAATAAACATCAGCTGTCCGAATCTTCATGCCGGCGGTGTGAACTTCGGTACAGATGCTAAAAACGCCGCTGCGGTTATCGAAGCGGTCAAGAAGGTAACCACAAAGCCTGTTATGGCAAAGCTTACTCCCAACGTTACGGACATAACAGAAATCGCTCTTGCCTGTGAAGCAGCAGGTGCAGACGGTATCAGCATGATAAACACACTTCTCGGTATGAGAATTGACCTTAAAACGAAGAAGCCTGTTATCGCAAATAAAATGGGAGGATTTTCAGGTCCCGCAATAATGCCTGTAGCTCTCAGAATGGTTTATCAGGTATATGAAAAGGTAAATGTTCCTATCGTGGGTATGGGCGGTATTTCGAAGGCTGAGGACGTCATCGAAATGATGCTTGCAGGTGCTACAGCCGTACAGGTCGGTGCCGCTAACTTAGTAAATCCTTTTGCCTGCCGTGATATCATCAATGATTTACCGAAGGCAATGGAAAAATATAATATATCATCATTAAAAGAAATTATCGGAGGTGCTCACTAATGGGTAGAGATGTTATTATCGCATGTGATTTCAGCAGTAAGCAGGAGGTTCTTTCTTTCCTTGACAAGTTCCAGGGTAAAAAGCCTTTTGTTAAAATCGGTATGGAGCTTTATTATGCTGAAGGTCCCTCAATTGTAAAAGAAATCAAGGAAAGAGGTCACAAGATTTTTCTTGACCTCAAGCTTCACGATATCCCCAACACTGTTAAAAAGTCTATGGCAGTGCTTTCAAGATTAGATGTAGACATCTGTAACCTTCACGCAGGCGGAACCAAGAGAATGATGGAGGCAGCACTTGAGGGTCTTACAAGACCTGACGGTACACGTCCTCTTCTCATCGCAGTTACACAGCTTACCTCAACTGACCAGGAAAGCATGGAAAATGATCTTCTTATCAAAGAGCCTATTGATAAGGTAGTAATGCATTATGCAAAGAATGCCGCTGATGCAGGCTTAGACGGTGTGGTATGCTCACCTCTTGAGGCACAGAAGGTGCACGATATATGCGGAAAGGAATTCCTTACAATCACTCCCGGCGTACGCTTTGCTGACGGTGACATCGGTGATCAGAAGAGAGTTATGACTCCTGCTGAGGCTAATAGAATCGGCTCTGACTACATCGTAGTAGGAAGACCTATCACAGCAGCAGAGGATCCTGTAGCTGCATATGAAAGATGTATTGCCGAATTCGTAGGTTAAGGCTTATAAATAAGTAATTTTAAAATGAAAGGATAGATTTACAATGAAAAAATTAATTGCAAAAGACTTACTCTCCATCGGTGCTGTTTTCCTTCGCCCCGAAGAACCCTTTACCTGGGCAAGCGGAATTAAAAGCCCCATTTACTGTGACAACAGACTTACACTTACATCTCCCAATGTAAGAAACGACGTTGAAACAGGTCTTGCTAAAACTATTCTTAAATATTACCCCGACTGCGAAGTTGTTATGGGTACATCAACAGCCGGTATTGCTCACGCAGCTATCGTAGGCCACATCCTCGGTCTCCCCATGGGCTATGTAAGAAGCGGTCATAAGGACCACGGCAGAGGCAATCAGATTGAAGGTAAGCTCGAAAAGGGACAGAAGGTTGTTGTTGTTGAGGACCTTATTTCTACAGGCGGCAGCGTTTTAGAGGTCGTAGATGTTCTTCGTGAAGCAGGCGCAGAGGTTCTCGGTATTGCTTCTATCTTTACTTACGGTATGAAAAAGGGTATCGACAGAATGGAAGCTGCAAATGTTATTAATCACAGCCTTTCAAATCTTGATGCAGTAGCTGAAGTAGCTGCTGAAGAAGGCTATATCAAGCAGGAGGACATTGCACGTCTTCTTAAGTTCAGAGATAATCCGTCCGATGAAAGTTGGATAGGAGGCACAAAATAAATGAGAAGTCTTATAAATATTCTTGATCTTTCAGTTGAAGAAATTGACAAGCTTCTTGATGTTGCCGATGATATCATCGCTAACCGTGAAAAGTACAGCGAGGTTTGTCATGGCAAAAAGCTTGCAACTCTCTTTTTCGAGCCTTCCACCAGAACAAGACTCAGCTTTGAGGCTGCTATGTATGAACTCGGCGGTAATGTTTTAGGCTTTTCTGCTGCTGCTTCCTCATCAGCTTCCAAGGGCGAAAGCGTAGCTGATACTACCCGTATGGCATGCTGCTATGCAGACATCATCGCTATGCGTCATCCCAAAGAGGGTGCACCTCTTGTTGCCTCCAAGGTGACAAGTGTCCCTGTTGTCAACGCAGGTGACGGCGGTCATAATCATCCGACACAGACACTCACTGACCTTCTTACAATCCGCCGCAAAAAGGGCAGACTCAACAACTTCACCGTCGGCTTCTGCGGTGACCTTAAATTCGGCAGAACCGTACACTCGCTTATCACTGCTCTTGCAAGATATGAAGGTGTCAGAATTGTTCTCATTTCACCTGAGGAGCTTAAGCTTCCCTCTTACATAAAAAAGGATGTTATCAAAAAGCAAGGAATCGAATATGTTCAGACCACAGACCTTGAAGCAGTTCTTCCTGAATTGGATGTACTTTATATGACCCGTGTTCAGCAGGAAAGATTTTTCAGTGAGGAAGAATATATCCGTCTTCGTGACAGTTACATTCTTACCCGCAAAAAGCTTGATAACGCAAAGGAAGACCTTGTTATTCTTCATCCTCTGCCCCGTGTAAACGAGATTTCTACTGATGTAGACGATGACCCCAGAGCATGTTATTTTGAACAGGCACTTTGCGGTAAGTTTGTCCGTATGGCTCTCATCATGGAGCTTTTGGGTCTTCATCCGGAAGAAAAGGAGAGTAAATAATGAATATAGATTCTATTAAAGAAGGTCTTGTTATTGACCATATCACTGCGGGCAATGCTATGAGAATTTATAATCTGCTCGGCTTTGATAAGCTTGAGTGCAGCATTGCCATCATAAAGAATGTGAACAGCAAAAAGATGGGCAAAAAGGATATTATCAAAATCGACAGCAACATCGATATTAACCTTGAAGCTCTCGGTTACATTGATCCGGGCATCACCGTTGATGTTATCCGTGACAGTAAGCTCGTGGAAAAGAGACATGTTGACCTTCCCGAAACCTTACACGGTGTCCTTAAGTGTAAAAATCCCCGCTGTATAACCTCTGTAGAGCAGGAACTCAGCCAGGAATTTATACTCACCGACAGAGAAAACAGAGTTTACCGCTGCGTTTACTGTGAGGTAGCAGCTAACTGACAAAAAAACAGTGTTCTGTGTATATTGTTTAATACGCAGAACACTGCTTTCTGTTTGTTAAAGATAGGAGAATAATAAAATGAATAAGAAAATTTCACGTTTTTTCTTAAGCGTTATGGCGACGGTAATGCTTTTCAGCCTTATGACTGACGGTGACTTTACCGAAAATGCGTTGGCAAATCCCTTTACCGTAACTGCACAGGCGGCAGCCCAAAAAATAGGCTTAAAGAAAACTAAAGTTACAATTACAACCGGTACGACATATACTCTCAAGCTTCTCGACAAAAAAGGAAAGACCATTTCCGCTTCAAAGGTTAAATGGTCAACCTCATCAAAGAAGATTGCTACAGTAAGTAAAAAGGGTGTAGTTACCGGTGTGAAAAAAGGTACTGCTACCATTACTGCAACCTATAAAGGTAAAAAATATACTTGCAAAGTAACTGTTAAAAATGCTGCTCTCTCTGCGACCAAGAAAACACTCAGTGTCGGTAAAAGCTTTACCCTTACACTTAAGGATGCAAGCGGTAAGAAAATTGACCCTAAAAATGTCAAATGGTCAACAAGCAAAAAGTCAGTTGCTACCGTAAGCACAAAGGGTGTTGTAAAAGCTGTTGAAAATGGCACTGCTACAATTACCGCTACGTACAAAGGAAAGAAATACACCTGCAAGATTACAAGCATTTATACAGGACTTAAGTACAAAAGTATAACTCTTTATCTTGGTGAAACCGTAACTCAGACATATTACAATTCAAATGGCAAAAAGGCATCTGATGTAAGATGGGGTACAGAAAATTATTCAGTAGCCAATATTTCATATAACGGCGACGGAACGGTTACCCCCAGAGGTGCCGGCAAAGCAAGGCTTTATGCTCAGTATAACAACGAAAAATATTACTTTACCGTTACCGTAAAGGAGCCTAAAATCAAGCTCAGCAAAACTTCTGCAACAATTAAAGAAGGCTCAACCTTAAAGCTTACTGCAACAACAACTCCTGCAAATAAAGCTGTCACATGGTCAACAAGTGACAAGAATATTGCTACAGTTTCCTCAAAAGGTGTTGTAACTCCTTTAAGAGCGGGTACATGTGAAATTATTGCAAAATATAAATATGGCAGTTATTCGTACAATTATGTTGAAGCAAAGTGTAAGATTACAACTGTTTTTGAAGGCAGCGATTTAAGAGCACCTCTTTCTGCACAAAGTGGAAAAATTGTAACCTTACAGAAATTTACTTCTGATCCTTCATATAAGGTGAAAGTTAATATTACAAAAGTGGTAAGAGGTTCTCAGGCAAATCAGCTTGTGCTCAAAGAAAACCAAAACAACAAAACTACAAGCGGATACGAGTGGTGTCTTATCTATACAGATATAGAGCATATCTCTAATTCCAAAGGTTCAAATACACCTCTTGAAGCAGTAGATATCCTTTATAAAGATGATTTATTCACATCTTCCGGAGCTTCTGTACCGGTTCAGAAGCTTGCAACATTTTCTCATGAGCTTAAAGGTATGGGCATTTTTGATGTCGATATTTATCCGGGAGGAGTCGGCTCTGTAATATTAGGCGTGCTTATTCCTTCGTCTACGGGAGATATTCTTCTCAGAGTACCTAATATGAGTTCAAACACATGGATAAAGCTTCCTGCACCTACCGATCTTCCGACGGGTGGCTCTTCAGGCGGAATATCTCCTCCTGCACCTGTGCTCGGTACACCTGCAGAAAATCTTTCAGCGGTAAAAGCATATATAAACAAAAATGGTACATCTGTTTCCTCGGGAGAGGTAAAGAGAATTACAGATACCCGAAAAAATGATAATTATACCTATAAATCAGAAATAGAGTATAACAGTACAAGCGGCAGCATTTGGTACAGTCTTAATGTATATGAAGGCAGTAAAATGATAAACACACTGATTTTTTCCTTCAGTGATACTACATCCGCTGTTAATGTTACTGCAATTATTTATTCACTTGGTACACCGAACGGAACCCTTTCATTCTATCCGTCGGCTTACAAGAGTGGAGTTGACCGTTCGTTCTCTTGGACATCTGTAGGCGGTTCAACCTTAACTGAATCAGAGCGTAATTCTATAGGATCTGCTCTTCTTGATGTCGGATTTGCACTGTTCGATGTTATAATTTATGAAAAGACGGGCATATCTATAACTGATATCGGTTTTTCCTCGTATTGATAGTTACTACCCACCGAAAAAGGTGGGTAGTTTTTTCTGAATTAATTGACAACTGTTATGATTGATGATATCATTAATCTGTAAATCTCATATCGACATTGAGTTGATGTTTTTGGAGGGAAAATAATGCGTAGGCTTAAGAATAAGTTGTGGAGATTTTATGACGATATAATATATGAATTAAAATGGTTTTATGTCGGACATAAATTTGGTATCAGGGTTATTTCGATAAGTCTGATATTGATAACTGTTGTCGGAATTCTTTCTTATGTTCTTATAAATCATTTTGATTATGGCGAAACAGTAAAAGCTTTTTTCGAGAATACAATTGAAAAGTTACATACAGATTTTGGTAAGCATTTTGATTTTATTGATGGGTCTTTAAGATTGGGACAGAAGATTCTGTTGGGTTTGACAGCGTTGTATATTATTGGAGCAATTATTAATGTGTTCAAAGGTGATTGGGAAATTTTTTCTTTATGGTTTTCTCTGATTTTTTATACTTTAGTTATGTTTCTTATGACAGCTGCTAAAGATCCTTATGAAAAACATCTTACGGCCGCTATTATTCTGATGATAACAGCGCTTGTTATTCAGGTGGTTACATCTGTTTGCCTCAGAACAGATGCTGCTGTTCTGAGAGTGGTGATTACTTTGGGCGTTGCATTTGTAGCCGCTTTTGTAGGTTATTGGTTCGGTTTGGCTGTTAAAGCTCCTTATGAGAGTGCTTCCATTCTTGTTTTTACAGTTTTCTTTATTGCGCAGATGGATGCAATTTTTGATGAGTTTTCAACCAGCGGTACTCCATTCAGAGATACAATTGAAGATGTTGTCAGCGGAATGACAGGCGACGAGGTTGACCTGAGTGATTGGACTGACATGTAAAAAGTAAAATACATAATTGAATCACAGGGCATCCTGTGATTCTTTTTTCTTTTGCTTTTATTTTGTATTTTAATTTTTATCATTATCATTTTTATTATCATTATCATTATCATTATCACTTAAAGCACCATAGATATCTATAGTTATCTATAGAAGGCTATGCAAATGCATAAAAAAAAGAGGCGGAATCTCACCGCCTCAAAATTATTTGTTATTATCCCTCTGCTATAAGGAATGGTTTAACCGAAAAAGTCCTTAAGTAAATCCGCCATCGGATTATCATTTTCCTCTTTCTTCTTTTCGTTTTGCTGCTTTTTCATATAGTTCATAACATCGAACTTGTTTGCACCGGCACTTTCTTTTCTCTTGTTAAAATCGGAGAGTCTCTCTCTGTAGCCGCAGACGCAAACGAACATCTTTTTGTCACCTTCACCACGAAGTTCTAACTTCTTATGGCAGTCGGGACAGCGTGCGTTGGTGACCTGAGTCAGACCTTTTCTGTAACCGCATTCCCTGTCCTGACAGATGAGCATTTTACCCTTTTTGCCGTTGACCTCAAGAAGATACTTGCCACATACGGGACATTTGTCCTTAGTTGCGTTATCGTGTGTGTACTGCGCATTGCTTGTAATTACCATCGAAACAAGAGAGGTGGAATAGTCACGCATCTGACTGATGAACTTTTTCATGTTAGCTGTTCCCTTGCTGATGTTCTGCAGCTCCTGCTCCCATTTGGCAGTAAGCTCAGCAGATTTAAGGTCGGGAGGTACTATTTTTATGAGCTGCTTACCCTTGGCTGTGGGATGGATTTCCTTGCCAACACGCTCGATAGAGAAGTTGTCGAAGAGCTTTTCAATGATGTCAGCCCTGGTGGCGGGAGTGCCGAGACCGCTTGTGGTACGGATAACAGCCTGCAGATTTTTATCTTCTATCTGCTTGACAGGATTTTCCATTGCGGAAAGAAGAGTTGCTTCCGTATAGCGTGCGGGAGGTCTTGTTTTTCCGTTTATGATTTTGACATTAAGAAGAGGAAGACTCATGCCCTCACGGAGAACAGGTAAATCCTGATTTTTATTTTCTGCTTCTGCTTCTTCGTCTTCATCGACGGTGTTTCCGTAAAATTCCTTCCATCCGTTTTTTACGGGAGTTGTGCCCTTGGCATGGAAGCTGTGTCCGCCAATATCAATCTGCACCTTAACCTCGTCGTATTCATAAGGCTCGGAAAGAACTGCCATAAATCTTCTTACAACAAGATCGTATATATTTCTTTCTTCATATGAAAGCTTTGCAAGGTTAGGTGATTGCTCTGTAGGGATAATTGCGTGATGATCACTTACCTTGGCGTTATTTACAATATACTTTGTCTCTATCTTGCCTCTTGCTAATTTCATAGCTTGTTGCTGATATGGGCCGACTGCCATAGCACGGAGTCTTTCGGGGATGGTGGCAACAATATCGTCGGTGATGTATCTAGAATCCGTTCGCGGGTAGGTGAGTACCTTGTGGTATTCGTAAAGGCTTTGCATATAAGCAAGTGTCTGTTTTGCCGAATAGCCGTATTTTTTGTTTGCGTCTCTCTGCAATTCCGTCAGGTCATAGGCGGCAGGGGGAGCCTTTTTCTTTAAACTCTTTTCTAATTTTTTTACTGTTCCGTCTTTTCCTTTTATGGCTTCTGCAATTTTTTCGGCAAAGGCTCTGTCGGAGAATCGAGTGTTATTTTTGCTGTCACGGAAGGTTGCGTTGAAGCCCTTGAATACAGCCTGAACAGAAAAATAATCTTTTGGCTGAAAGGACAGGATTTCCTCTTCTCTCTGCACTATAAGAGCGAGAGTGGGAGTCTGCACTCTGCCGGCTGAAAGGGAAGCGTTATATTTACAGGTCAGAGCACGTGTGACGTTGAGACCTACGAGCCAGTCAGCCTCTGCTCTTGCCTGAGCGGAATAGTAAAGATTATCGTAGTCCTTTGCAGGCTTAAGATTAGCGAAGCCTTCCTTGATTGCCTTGTCTGTCTGAGATGAAATCCAAAGGCGGTAGGTAGGCTTTTTCCAATGGGCCTTCATCATAATCCATCTTGCAACAAGCTCACCTTCACGGCCTGCATCAGTAGCGATGACGAGGGAAGAAACATCCGGCCGCTTCATAAGAGCCGAAACAGCTCTGTATTGCTTTGATGTCTGCTTGATAGTAATTAGCTTCATTTTGTCGGGAAGCATAGGAAGGTCTTCGAGATTCCATTTTTTATATTTGTCATCGTAAGCATCGGGGTCAGCAAGGGTAACGAGGTGACCGAGTGCCCAGGTAATTATGTATTTCTGCCCGATGATGCAGCCGTCTCCTTTCTGATGACAGCCGAGGACACGGGCAATATCTCTTGCTACGGAAGGCTTTTCTGCCAGAACCAGGGTTTTATCCATTTCTTTTCTCCTTTATTTTATGATAGAAAGACAGCAGTTTTCAGTGTTGAAGTTTTCTTCAATTGCTTTTTCTACATCCGTCTTTGTTATGTTGCCGTAAAGTTCAACTGTATCAAAAAGATTCTGCCCGTTGAAATAAGCGTCAATTATATTGTTGGCCATATCGTCAACATCATTGAAGGAAAGAACATCAAGGCCGTAAAGTCTCTTGAGAGAAACATCAAAATCATCGTCACTTATGCCGTTTATTTTTATTTCTTCAATTTTTGATAAAATTGCATCTTTTACTTTTTCGGGGCAGGAGCTTTCTCCTGTGAATATAGGACATGCAAAGCCTCTGCCTGTGAAATACTCTTTACTGAAGGAGGGATTGATAAGTCCCTTTTCCATAAGAGAGCTGTAGAGTGGTGAAACCTTACCGGCGATAATGTCGAGAGCAATATTTACCGTGAGAGATTTTTTTGCAGAGGGGACAGCAGTATCAGGCGTTGTTTTGAAGCCGAGTGCGAATTTTGGCATATCTACACTCATTTCTTCTTCAATAAGATTCATCTCAACAGAATCGGGCTCTTCGGGGATAATCTGTTCGAAATTAACCGGTTCCTCAGGCTTTATCATTCTGTCAACGATGCTTAAAACAGTTTCTTTGTTTACATTACCTACCACGGCAAGAGCCATATTGCTCAGGTTGTAAAAGGTGTTGTAGCAGCTGTAAAGAAGCTCTGCATTAATCTGTGCAATGGATTCAATTGTACCGGCAATATCAATTTTTACGGGATTGTTACTGTACATACCTCTTAAAAGGTTGAAAAGAACCTGCCAGTCAGGGCTGTCCTGGTACATTCTGATTTCCTGTCCGATGATGCCTTGCTCTTTTTGTACGGTTTCTTCTGTGAAGTAAGGGGCTTTTACAAAATCGAGAAGTATTTCAAGATTTTTTTCAAAGTCCTGGGAGCATTGGAAAAGATAACAGGTACGGTCAAAGCTTGTATATGCGTTGGCGTTTGCACCTGTTTCTGCAAAGCGTGTGAACGCATCAAGCTCTTCGCTTTCAAAAAGCTTGTGCTCGAGGAAATGAGCGATACCTTCAGGTACTGATGTGTATTCTTTTTCAGATTCAAGCTTGAAGCAGGTATCTACAGAACCGTATTTTGTGCCGAAGATTGCATAAGCACCTGAATAGTCAGGCTTTTCCATAACAAAGATCTTAAGACCTGAGCTGTGGTTTATTTCATGATATTCTTCGTTTAAAAGCTCATTTCTTATAATTTTACAATTCATTATTCTTCCTCACTTTCACTTTCAAGAATAAAGACAGTATCTTCGGTGACCATTGTGGCGGCGAGAATGATTTCTTCTCGGCTTACTGCGTTGATTTCATCAATAAAGCTTTCCGGTGTTCTGAAATCTCCGTTTGTGCTCTGCAGAGTCATCCAACTGTCGAGCGTTGTAATACTGTCATCAACAGAGGAGAGGGTATCGGTGATGCTTTTTTTTGCGTTATCAATAACCTCATCAGTAAAGTTACCCTTTTTCATATCCTCAAGCTCGTTTCTTATGGCGTCGAGAGCTTTGCCGGCATTCTCTGTTTCAACGCCGCTTTGGACAATGATAATACCCTTGTGGTTTACAAGTCTTGCACTGCAATAGTAGCAAAGACTCAATTTTTCTCTGACATTCATGAAAAGCTTTGAGAATGTACCGCTGCCGAAAATGGCACACATAACCTTGATAGCAGCATAGTTGTCATAATCATAAGTCATACCAGCTCTAAGACCGATTACAAGCTTTCCTTGTTTTATCTTCTGCTTTTCTGTAACAGTTCTGCTTTCATAGGCTTCTGTGAGAAACTCTGTGTGAAGCTCCGGAAAAGCGTTTTCATCTCTTGAAAGAGAGGTAAAAAGAGTTTTGAATATTTTTTCGGTTCTTTTTTCATTGACATTACCGGTAACATTAATCTGCACAGGACAGGAGAACAGAAGCTTTTTCCAAGCAAGCAAAAGCTCCATGCCTGTTATCTTTTCTATATCCTCGATCTTTCCGTACTCGCTGATTCCGTATGTTTCGTTGCGGCACATTTCCTCGTTAAGTCTGTCAAGGGCGTAGATACGCTTTTCGTCTTTTCTGCTTTCAATTTTTTCGATAAGAAGACGTTTTTCTCTTGTTATGTTCTCTTCTCTGAAGCCGTCGGGTGTGATATCGGGCTTGAAAAGACAGGTGCAGAGAAGCTTTACGCCTTCTTCCCATACCTTGTCATTGCCAAGGGCGAATCTGTCATCAAGACAGATGAGAGACAGAGAAAGAACCTGAACCTCTCCGATTTTTGAGACACCGGGAGAGATTATGGCTCCGTAAAGAGATGCCAGACGTCGGTTCATACTCATAATGGTATCGTATTTTTTGTTTGTTCTTGCAAGAAGATTGACAAGAAGAGCATATTTTGCCGAATCTTCACTGAGTGGCGTGAGAAGATTCAGTGTTACGACAGAATTTTTGAATTTTGATGTTTTGTGAATACACAGTCTGACACCGCTGCTTATTTCTTTTATGTTCATTTTATTTCCTCCTGAAACAGTCCTGAGAATAAATACTTTATTATTGTATCACAAAAGTATATCTATATGCAAATATTACAAAGAAAAAATAAAGAAAAAAATAAGGCTTCTGAGTTGTATTATATATGAAAGGGAAAGAAATTCTTCTTTTTATTATTTAAAGGAGGTGTAAAGACAAAAAATTCAGTTTTATTTAAAGGTATATTAAAGTTTTCGGAGTATAATTTTTAGAAAACTAAGATCATACGGGAAAGGGTGATTCCTTCGTCAAAATGACTATTATATTGCATCAAAACGCTTTAAATCGGTGAAATGATAGATGTCATATCGATTATATGGTTAATTTTAACAATGTCTAAACTTACAAAAAAATGCTTGATTATTAGAAAAAAATGCCGTAAATGTCAAAATATCCCCCGTAAAAGTTTAAAAAATAAAAAAATATCTAAAAAAATTGCTGTTTTATATTGCAAAATGCCGATAAATTGTGTAAAATGGGTAAAGTGACAATAGTCAAAATATCCAATTAACATAATTTTTAAGTTGGGGGGACATTGAACATGTCTAACAGATTATTCCAGGGTATTATCCACCAGATGAAGGATGCTATTGACCGTACTATCGGTGTTGTTGATAACAATGGTACAATAGTATGCTGCAGCGATCTCAGTCGTATAGGTGAAGCGGATTTTGTTGATGCTAAAGAGGTTTTTGCTTCTAGTGATGTAAAGGTGATAGCAGGCAAAACATTTCTTGTCATTTCTTCACAGACTCATCCTGACAGCGCTATTTTTGTAGACGGTAACGATGATGCTGCTGTGAATTATGTAAAGCTTATTGCTATTTCTCTTGGCGGAATCAAGCAGTATTATGATGTGAAATTTGATCGCAGCAATTTTATTAAGAATGTTATTCTCGATAATATCCTTCAGGGAGACATTTATCTTAAAACACGTGAACTTGGCTTCAACAATGAGGTTTCACGTTGTGTTCTTCTTATCAGAACGGCTGAAAGAACCGATGTTTCCGTAAGTGAGTCCATACAGAATCTTTTCCCCGATAAAAATAAAGACTTCGTTATCAACATTAACGAAACAGATATTGCACTTGTAAAAGAGGTGCGTACAGGCAATGAAATCAAGGACCTTGAAAAGCTTGCCAGAAGCATCGTTGATTCCTTACATACTGAATATTATATCAATGCTATTATCGGTATAGGTACGATTGTAACAGGTATCAAGGAGCTGCCCCGTTCCTTTAAGGAATCACAGATTGCTCTTGAGGTCGGTAAGGTGTTTGACACTGAAAAAACTATCGTCACTTATGAAAATCTCGGTATTGCCAGACTTATATATCAGCTTCCTACAACTCTTTGTGAAATGTTCCTTAAGGAAATTTTCAAAAAAGGCTCCATTGTAGGTCTTGATCACGAAACACTTTTCACAATTCAGAAGTTCTTCGAAAACAACCTTAATGTTTCCGAAACCTCAAGAAAGCTTTTCGTGCACAGAAATACTCTCGTTTACCGTCTTGAAAAAATCAAAAAGCTCACAGGTCTTGACCTGAGAGAGTTTGATGATGCAATAGTGTTCAAGGTTGCACTTATGGTAAAAAAATACCTTGACGCAAAGCCTATCAAGTATTAAAAAGAATGCCTTCTGCTTTGTTTTAAGCAACGGAGGGCATGTATCTGAAAATTTAAGCCGTCACTATTTAAAAAATAATGACGGCTATATATAAGAATAAAGACTTTATAAAAGGAAACGTTTCCTTTTGTCAGACTTAAATTGGAGAAAGAGACGTATATGATAGAATTTAAAAATGTTTCAATGAAATATAAAACTAACGGTGCCGTTGCTCTTGACAATGTCAGCGTTAAAATCGAAGACGGTGAGTTCGTTTTCATCGTCGGTGCTTCCGGCGCAGGTAAAAGCTCCTTCCTCAATGTTATTATGGGACAGGAAAAGGTTGACTCCGGTATTGTAAGAGTCGGACCCTATAATCTTGCTTCAATCAGAAGAAGGGCTCTGCCGTATTTAAGACGTATGCTCGGTATAGTTTTCCAGGATTTCAGACTTATCCCGAAAATGACCGTTTATGATAATGTTGCCTTTGCTCTGCGTGTTATCGGTATGGGTGACAAGAAAATTACAAAGAGGGTTCGCTATGTTCTTAAGCTTGTCGATCTTTCGGACAAGGCTGACAGCTTTCCTCACCAGCTTTCACAGGGTGAACGTCAGCGTGTAGCGATTGCAAGAGCGCTTGTCAATAACCCTGCAGTTATTATTGCCGACGAGCCTACGGGTAATCTTGACCCCATTCTCTCAAATGACATTATGAGTCTTTTTGATAAAATTAATTCTCTCGGCGCAACCGTTGTTGTAGTTACTCATGACCTTGAGCTTGTTCATCAGTTTGACCACCGAATTGTTACAATTGAAAACGGAAGAGTTGTTTCCGACATTCCTTCCAAGTACAAGCAGGAGGATGTATCGCTCAGATTCACAAGTGAAGAGCCTGAGGAAAATTCCGACGATGAATCCGAAGAACAGGAGGGTCAGGAAAATGGCTAAAAAAAGAAAGCACCGTTCAGGCGGTCTTAATACAACCTATCTTACAAAAATGGGTGCCCATAACATTATCGCTAACCGCAGTATGTCTTTTTCGTCTGTCAGTGTTCTTACTGCATGTCTTCTGCTTATCGGCGTTTCAGTTATGATTCTCGTCAATATTCAGAATCTTGTCAAGGATGTTGAGAATCAGAACGTAGTTGTTGCTTTCGTTAAAGAGGGTATAAGTGACGAAGAGGTAGCGAAGGTTGGCACAGATCTTTCGGCTATTCCTGATGTAACTGCTGTTGAATTTGTTTCAAAGGAAGCAGGTTATGAGGAGCAGCTTCGTGAGTTCGGTGTTGATGAAAATCTTTTTGATGATGTAATCGAAAATCCGCTTCCTCATTCTTACCGTGTATCTGTAAGCAATCTCGAACAGTTTCAGCTTACTCTCAACAATATAAAATCCGTTGCAAATGTTGATTCTGTCCGTGAAAGTCAGGAGCTTGTAAGTCAGATAGCTACCTTGCAGAATTCAATTACGGCTATCTGTATTATTATTGTAGCTGTACTTGCTATTGTTTCAATGTTCATCATTTCCAATACCATACGTATAACAATGGTGTCAAGAAAAATTGATATACAGGTTATGAAATCTGTTGGTGCTACAAACACCTTTATATGCTGGCCTTTTATGGTTGAGGGTGTTATAATCGGTGTTGTTTCAGGCTTGCTTGCTGTGATTCTGACTTTCCTTGTTGAAAAGATTGAAGGCGGAGCAATGCAGTCTCTTCTTGAAATGTTCGGAAGCGAAGCAATTTCTCTTACGAGCTATCTCCCGATTCTTATTGTTAGCTATCTTTTCTCAGGTGTGTTTATCGGTGCTTTCGGCAGTATCGTTTCAATCAGCAAATACCTGAAAAAAGAAGGCAGTGAAGCAAACGAAATGCTTTAATCTTTACAGGAGTATATTTATATATGAGAAAAAAACTTATATCTCTTATATGTCTGATCCTTGTTTTGGTGCTTGTCTTTACTTCCGGTGCTTCAGCTGCTACTCAGGCTGAGTTAGAGGCTCAGATTGCTCAGAACAACGAACAGATTCAGGCAAATCAGGAAAAGCTCAATGAGCTCAAGGCACAGAAGGCAAATCAGCAGCAGTATCTTGAAGCTCTTGAAGAGCAGATAAAGGCTGTTGAAGATAAAGCGACAAATCTGCAGACACAGGTTGAAACCATAGACACGCAGATTAACAAGCTTGACGGAGAGCTTGCACAGCTCGGAAATGAGACAAAAGCAATAAATGCTGATATAAAGCAGACAGAAAAAGAGATTAAAGAAGCTCAGACAAATATCACTCAGAAAAGTGATACTCTTTCAAAAAAACTTCGTTCTGTTTATATGAACGGTAACCAATCTGCACTGAAAATTCTTATGGGCTCAAGCAGTCTTGCTTCTTTTCTTACCCGTCTTGAAATGATGAAGAGAACCTCCGAGCAGGACAAAAAGATTATTGTTGATTTCAAGGAACAGGTAACAGAGCTTAAAAACGATAAAAAGAAGCTTGAAAAAGACCATAATGATCTTGCTGAAAAGGAAGCTCAGATAAGCGAAAAAAAGGATGAGCAGAAAGAAAAGAAGGATGCTCTTGTTGCTAAGCAAAAAGAGTATGACAGTACAATGTCAAATCTTGAGGGTCAGTACGGCGAAGTCGAAAAGGTTATGGCAGATATTGATAAATCAAGCTCTGAATACAAAAATTATATTAACGAGCTTGAAGCTGAAAATGCTGCCGCTGATGCTGAAATTGACCGTATTTTAAAGGAATATTATGCAACTCAGAATCAGCAGAGCACAACAAGACTTCCCGCTTCTAATGCAGCTCCCGGTGAATCTTATCAGGGCTCAGGCTCCTGGTATTGGCCCATCGGAAATACCTGGTGTTATATAAGCAGTAAATTCGGCTACCGTGATGCAAGCATTTCCGGTTGGTCCTTCCACGGAGGTCTTGACCTTGCGGGCGGTAACGGTAAGCTTCACGGCGCACCGGTTTATGCAACAAGATCCGGATATGTAATTGCTGCTGTTACAAGTAATTCCGGCTACGGAATTTATGTTCTTATTGACCACGGTGACGGATATTCAAGTCTCTATGCTCATATGTCTGCAAGATATGTCGATGTCGGAAATTATGTAACACAGGGACAGATGATAGGCAGAGTAGGTAATACAGGTAACTCAAGAGGTGCTCATCTTCATTTTGAAATCCGATACTACGGAGAAAAGAAGGATCCTCTTAACTATGTTAAAAATCCTAACTGATAAACCTTTTTTCAAAATCATAGGAGTGATTAAACTTTGAATAAAAAGTTTTTATGTGTCATTCTTGCATTTATAATGGCGGTTATACCGCTTGCTGTTTTCAAAGCTTCTGCTCTTCCTCAGGAAAAGGAAGATCTTGAAAACAAAATTGAACAAATTGATGCACAGATTGCCGCTAACAAAGAAAAGCTTGAAGAGCTCAGGGATAAAAAAGATAAGCAGATGGAATATCTTGATACTCTTGAGAATCAGATAGAAACTGTTGAGAGCAAGGTTTCAAATCTTCAGACTCAGATTGAGTCTGTCAACAGTCAGGTAAAAAAGCTCAACACTGAGCTTAAACAGCTTGATAATGAAATCACCCAGATTAACGGTGACATCAAAAAGGCTGAAACAGATATTGTTACTATGCAAAACAATATTACTTCAACAAGCGATCAGCTTGCAGCCAAGCTTCGTTCTTCTTATATGAACGGCAGTGATTCAGCACTTAAAATTCTTATGGGTGCGGACAGTCTTGCGTCTTTTCTTACGCGTCTTGAAATGATGAAAAGAAGCTCTGAAAGAGATAAGACTCTTATTTTAGGCTTTCGTGATAAGGTGACAAAGCTTAACAAAACCAAAGAAAAGCTTGTTAAAGACAAGGAAGATGTCAGCGCAAAAATTGCCGAAGCTAATGAAAAGAAAGCTCTTTCTCTTGAAAAAAAGGCAGAGCTTGTAAAAAAGCAAAAGGTACACGATGCTACCATGTCTGATCTTGAAAGTAAATATTCAGAGGTCGAAAAGCTTATTTCAGGTCTTGATAAATCAAGTGCAGAATATAAAAAATACAACAGTGAGCTTCAGCTTGAAAAGGCAGAGGCAGATGCTGAAATCGACCGTATCTTAAGTGAATATTATGCAACACAGACAACACTTCCCGTAACAAATAATGAGCCGACCTCGAATCCGTCAGGCGGAGGTGACGGGGGAAACAGTGGCAGTTCAGGTACAACAAAACCGGCAGGACCCTCCTATACAGCGAAGGGTGATTGGATATGGCCTCTCGGCAATGCTTCCTGTTATATAAGCAGTCCTTTCGGTTACCGAAGTGCTTCTATCAGCGGTAACGCATTCCATGGCGGCACTGATATTGCCGGCGGAGGCATCAGCGGTAAGCCTGTTTACGCTTCAAGAGCAGGAAAGGTAATTACTGCCGTAACGTCAAACAGAGGCTACGGTATTTATGTTCTTATCGACCACGGAGACGGCTATTCGACTCTTTATGCTCATATGTCAGCACGTTACGTATCAACCGGTGACAATGTTTCCAAGGGACAGATGATAGGAAGAGTAGGCAGCACAGGTAACTCTACAGGTCCGCATCTTCATTTCGAGGTAAGATATTACGGTGAAAAGAAGAATCCGATGAATTTTGTTAAAAAACCTTAAAATGACAAGAATATGAGGGGTAGTTTTCTATCCCTCTGATTGTGTTTTATGCAGTATTAAAGGAGATGAAGTTCTTATGAATAAAAAGATTTCTCTTGGAGCCGCTCTTTCACTTTTCATTCTGATTGCAGCTCTTGCTTCGGCTATAACTCTTGCAGTTGCAGGCAGCGAGTACAATTCTATTTTAAGAGGTCTTCCCGAGAAAATAGAAAGATATGAAATATTGGATGAGCTTGATGATGTAATCAATAATAATTATTACGGTAAAAGTGAGGGTGACGGTCTTGAGCAGGCCATTGCTCAGGGTTACGTTAACGGTCTCGGTGATAAAAGCTCTGTTTATATGACTGCTGACAGATATAAGGAGTATCTGTCCGAAGTAAACGGAGATATGTTCGGAATCGGTGCTGAATATACAAAAAATAAAAGTGGTTACATTGAAATTACCAAGGTTTACGACGGCTCCTCGGCGGAAAACAGCGGTCTTCGATCAGGAGATGTTATTGTTGCATTTGACGGAATAAGAATTGATGTAAACAATTACACTGAAATGGAAGAAAAGCTCAAGGGTGATAAGCTTACGAGTGTCAATATCATTTATAAGCGTGACGGAACAGAAACCAATGTGACGGTTGTTAAAGGATATGAGGCTCAGTCAGTGTTTACAGGTGCATTCAATAATGTCGGATACATTGAAATTACAGATTTTTATCCCACAACAGCAGAACAGACACAATTGGCTGTTGACAGGTTTACTTCATCAGAAATTTCTGCCGTTGTTATTGACCTTAGAAAAAACACAAGCGGAAATTATGAGCAGGCAATGAAGACACTTGACATTTTTGTTCCTATGTCTGATTCTCAGAGGGCTGCTGCTACAGTGCTTGACGAAAACGGAAATATTGTAAAAAGCTTTTCTACAACATCGGGTGAAATTAACCTTCCCGTTGCTGTGCTTGTAAGCGAAGAAACCCAGAAAGCAGCTGAGCTTTTCGCTTGTAATATAAGAGATTTCAACAAAGGTATTATTTTCGGTACAGGCAACACCAGAGGCTCTGCGATAATGCAGGAAATCTTTGAGCTTTCAAAGGGGAGTGCGGTTCTGCTTACAACAGGTATTATAATGCCTTATAAAAGCGAAAGCTTTAACGGTGTCGGCATTACACCCGATTATATAACTGAAGATTCGCTCCGCAGTGACGTAATTGAGGAGGACGGACAGTTTCTCTATGCCGTGTCTGTTCTTAAAGGAGAACAGAGCTGATTTTAATTCGTAAAATTTAAGAAAGGATTGGTTGCCTTGAGTAAAAAGGTAAGTGTTGTTTTTGCCGTACATAACGGCGGTGAAAAGATAAAGAAATCATTGGACTGCCTTAAAAATCAGAGCCTTAAGGATATTGAAGTCATTATGGTTGATGCTATGTCCTCGGATAACTCTGCGCAGATAATGATGTCATACACAAAGGACAGCCGTTTCCTTTTTTATTCCTTCGACAGTAAAAGTATTTCTGAAAGCAGAAACTTTGCTCTTTCAAAGGCTGAAGGTAAATATATTTCTTTTTGTGACAGTAATGTTGTTTTTTCGAAAAATCTTCTCAGAGAGATGTATGAAGCAGCAGCTGAAAAGGATGCTGATCTTTGTGTGTCCCCGATGGAGAGCTTCGATATTTACGGTAAACACGAATTTTCTTCAGCAAATACTCTTTCGAAGGAAAAGGTTACCGATAAATTTGATTTAAACCTTATATGGAATCCTGCTGTTACAAATAAGCTTTTTAAGAGAGAAAAAATAGAATCGCTCTCTTCACGATTCCTTTCCTTTGGTAAAGCCAGAGAGGCCGCATTTTCTGTTCCTTTTGCTTTCAGCAGCAATATAATCGTATCCTGTTCAAAAAGCTCTGTTGCGTATCTTAATCCTGTTGTCAATGAGGGTGTTTCTGAATTTCCTGTTGAGCAGTATCTTGACGCATATAAATATATTATTTCTCACGCTGAGGATGCTTTTGATAAAGAGATTGAAAATGCAAAAAGTGATTTTGATAAAAAAGAACTCAGAAAGCAGAAAATATGTTATATTGATCAGATTTACCACAAGGAAATAACAGTTCTTCTTTACAGCTATTACCGTCATTTCTGGTCTCTCAGCGACGAAAGCATCGGATGCTATGCTGATATAATAATGAAGCTTTATTCCATGCTGTCTAAATCAGGAAAAAATCAGCTGCGAAAAAAGAATAAAGATATTTTTTATGCAGAACGTCTCCTTTGCACTAAAAAAGAAATGGCAGAAAAACCAAGGGTTACACTGTGTATTTCATCTTTTAAAGACGGGGAAAAGGTAAAAGAAAAGTTGGAAATTCTTGTCTCTTCTGTTTATAATCAGACTATGCCTTCCTTTGAACTGCTTGTTGACGAAAGTCTTTACGGGATTTTTCCTGAAAAATACAAAAATTCGGAAAATCTTATTTTTGTAAAAAGCGCAACCTCCGCAGAATTCAGAGATACATGTCTTGAGATGTGCCGTACTGAATATATTATGTTTCAGGAGAGCTATGTAAGGCTTAACCCTAAGATTCTTATGAGACATTATATCGTACTTGAAGGAAAGGATAAATACGGTTTTTCAACCTCGCCCATTACACAGTTTGACGGAGTAAATACAGAAAAATATATTTTCTCAGATTTGTTCTTTAAATCTGAAACAGTAAAAGACAGAATCGGTGCAGGGGACAAGACCTTTCTTCTTGATTTGTTTTTCTCCAATAAGCTTTTCTGTGTATCACACCTGAGAGGTATTCATTTTTCTTTTTCTGATAATCCTGTTTATGATATGTATAAGCTTTATAAGCATTCCCGTTTCAGGAAAATCTTCCACAGAGGAACTTATTTCGCTATAACCGAAGAGGAAGCAGTTTCTTATCTCAAAAAAGAAGAAAAGCTTCTTGATGAAACAAAACGTAAAATTTATAAAAAATATAAGTTCAATTACTTTAAAGACGTAAAGCTGAAAAATGTAAATGATAAGATAAAAAATAAATTTATATTAACGGCGAAATATATATACAGAATAGTTGATTCGGTTTTCACATTTCTTTTTTCTTTGATGAAAGTTCAGCCGAGAGTGTTTTTCTACACGGGAAGAACAACAGGGGAGCCTGATGAAAATCTTTCTCAGCTTTACTGTAACTGCAAGGAAAAGAAGGTACTCTTTGCAAAAGAAAAGCCCCACGGTTTCAGAGATCTTGTAAGAAAAAGGTACTACCTCTTTACAAGTAAGGTTATTGTTACCGATGACTATATTTATCATCTGAGAAAGCATAAGCTCAAAGAAGAGCAGAAGCTTGTGCAGATATGGTATACTGGTGGAGCTTTCAAAAAAATGGGTATTGACGGTCCTTCCGTTCTTTCGGATTTCGATGAATACAAAACCCATTCGCAGTACAGCATTTTCTGTGTTTCTTCGGAATATGTCCGTCAGTATTACTGTCACGCTTTCGGACTTGATGAAAATGTTGTAAAGGCTGTAGGCACACCGCGCTCCGATCTGATTGTCAGCAAGGAACGCATCGCTTCAAATAAAGAGGAGATATGTTCAAGACATCCTCTTTTGAAAAATAAAAAGGTTTATCTCTACTGTCCGACCGTAAGAATAAAAGAAGACACACCTGTTCCTTTTTATCCAGATATTGATTGGGCAAGGCTTAATGACGAGCTTGAGGATGACGAGGTGTTTATTATCTGCCGCCATCCGTCAATGAAGGAAGAATATATCAAGGGAAGATTTTATTCAAGAGTAAAGGATTACACTTTTGAAAACACAAGTGAGCTTCTTGCTGCTGCAGATGTAATAATTACTGATTATTCGTCGATAGTTTTTGATGCTTCGCTGATGGATAAGCCTACGGTCTTTTACTGTCCCGATATTGAACAGCACAAGGATGACATTTATCCTGATTACGATAAAGACCTTCCGGGCGAAAAAGTTACAAAATCCGAAGACATTCTTCCTGCCTTAAGACGTGCAAAGGATGTTTCGTCTGCCGAAATAAGAAAAGTTTTCAATGAAAAGCAGATGGGCGCTTGTGACGGAAAAAGCACAGAGAGAATACTCAATATCATAAAAAATTATTTGAAATAAATAGCAAAACTTCCGTCTTTTAAGTGAAAGCGGAAGTTTTATTTTTTAGTGATTTTTTACCTGTTATAATTTTTTCTTGCGGGCACAAATTATATTTGCGGCTGAAAAAACAGCGTGTTCGGAGGTGAAAAATGGTAAAGAGTATCAAAACAATAAGAATAGTTCTGATGAGTGCTGTATTTGCACTTCTGTGTCTTCTTGTTTACGGCTTTTATGCTGTTCCTGATGAGCTTTATTGCGTAGCGGATAAAAAGGACACGGTAAATGAAATTTATACAATAACCTACGGTAAAAAAATAAGTGACAGTCTTGTAAACGATACAGGTCAGAGTGAAAAATATGAGGCTGAGGTAAGTCTTCTCAATGTAATACCGGTAAAAAACTCTTCCGTGACTGTGAAAAGTCGAGACTATGTTGAGATTTCAGGTGAAATTTTTGGCCTCAGACTATTTACCGAGGGTGTTATGATTGTGGGTACTGATGAAGTCGATACGGAAACGGGTAATGTTTCTCCGGCGAAGAGTGCGGGACTTCAGAAGGGTGACGTGATTTATGCGATTAACGGAATTAAGGTAAAAACAAGCAGTCAGGTATCACAGATTTTTCTTGAAACAGGAAATAAAGGTATGGCTTTGGAATATATAAGAGAAAATAAGCATTACATTGTTAATTTTTCCCTTGCATTCAGTGTTTCTGAAAATAAATATAAAGCCGGATTATGGATAAGAGACAGTGCTGCCGGTATAGGCACGATGACGTTTTATGATGTGAGTACAGGTATGTTCGCATCCCTCGGACACGGAGTGTGTGATGTGGATACGGGTGAAATAATGCCTCTTTCAAAAGGGGATATTGTATCTGCAAAGGTGAACAGCTGTTACAAAGGTAAAAGCGGAAAGGCAGGAGAACTGTGCGGCTCCTTCAATCCTGATATTAAAGGTACGCTTATAAGTAACTGTGAAACAGGAGTTTACGGTAAGACAGATATAATAACTGCAAAAACACTTATGCCCGTAGCAACAAGAGCAGAGGTAAAAACGGGAAAAGCACAGATAATTTCAACTGTGGATAAAAACGGACCTGAATTTTATGAAATAGAGATAACCAAGGTAACAGACGGCTCATCGCAGAATAAGAATATGGTAATAAAAATAACAGATAATAAACTGATTGAAAAAACAGGCGGTATAGTACAGGGAATGAGTGGTTCACCGATAATACAGAATAATATGCTCGTCGGTGCCGTAACTCATGTGTTTATAAGTGATCCGACACAGGGCTATGCCATTTTCGCCGAAACAATGCTTGAAAAAACAAGAAGCTTGTACCGAGAGGAATTATCGGCCGCATCGTAACGGGAGCAAGCGGCAAGCAGACAGAAATTTGCCGATAAAGAATGTTCCCAAAAAAAGAAAACAGAAATCTCTGACAGCTTTGCCATGAAATTTCTGTTTTTTTGTTAGTCTTGAAATATTTGTTTGCAGAGCTTTTGTTGTTTCTTTCCGTCAAGATATCTTTCAACGGCGTCCTCCCAGTGAGGTGGAAGAATGAAGCCTGCTTCTGCAAGAGACTTTTTACTGAGTCTTGAATTTTTCGGTCTTTTCGCTGCAGTTACATATTCTTCGCTTGTTACAGGATTTACTTTGACAGAAATTTTTTTATAGGAAAAAATTTTTTCTGCAAGCTCATACCAGGAGCAGAAGCCTGTGTTTGTTGCGTGGTAAACCCCGTATTTATCGGTCTGAGCCATTTCTGTAAGAAGAAGCGCAAGGTCGTGAGAATAGGTGGGAGAGCCCACCTGGTCGCAAACTACATTAAGCTCATTACGTGTTTCGGAAAGTCTCAGCATAGTAGCGATAAAGTTTCTGTCCTGATCTCCGAATACCCATGAGGTGCGTACAATGAAATGTTTATCGCAAATTCTTCTGACTGCATCTTCTCCGTCGCTCTTGCTTTTTCCGTAAACAGATAGGGGAGATTTTTTATCGTTTACATCAAAGGGAGTTTCGCCTTCTCCTGAAAAAACATAGTCGGTACTTATATAAATAATAGCGGCATTTTTGGCTTTGCAAACCTGTGCAAGATTTTCTGTTCCCGTTGCGTTTATACTGTAGCAAATCTCTTTTTCACTTTCAGCTTTATCAACAGCAGTATAGGCGGCACAGTGAATAAGCACATCAAAATCAGTATTTGCGAAAAATGCTTCAACCTCTTCTTTCGATGTAATATCAACATCATCCTTGTCAATTCCCTTGTGAGGGATGTTTTTTTCTCTCAGAAGGCGGCATACATCACCGCCAAGCTGACCTGCAGCACCTGTTACAACAATCATACTGTCTCCTTATCAATAAACAAAATCTACGTCGCTGTCGCAAAGAAAAGGAGCATTCTTGTCTTTTTCGGAAAGAACGGGTAAATTAACGCCCCAATCTACACCGATTTCTTTGTCGTCAAAGCGGATGCTTCTGTCGTTTTCTTTGCTGTAATAGTCGTCAACCTTATATAAAACCTCAACATTATCCGTAAGAGTAACAAACCCGTGACCGAAGCCCTTGGGGATGTAGAGCATCCTTTTGTTTTCTTCCGTAAGAACGGCACTTACCCATTTAAGATAGGTAGGTGAACCTCTTCTTAAATCAACGGCAACATCGAGTATTTCACCCTTTGTACAGCAGATGAGTTTTGTCTGAGCACAAGGTGTTTTTTGAAAGTGAATACCGCGTAGTGTTCCTTTTTCCGCTGAAAATGAGCGGTTATCCTGAACAAAAACTGTTTCTATGCCTAATGCTTTTAATTTTTGAAAACTGTAAGACTCGTAGAACCATCCTCTGTTATCACCGAAAATCTGTGGTTCAACAAGCTTCACTTCGGGAATTTCAGTATTAATAAGCTTCATATAAATCATCCTTATTCATTAATGATTAGATTATACTATCTGTTAAAATAATAGTCAACAACATTTTTCTTGACAAGCACAGAAAAAATACTTAAAATATTAAAAAAGGCGGTGAGAAAATGATAGCCGGAATAGTGTGTGAATATAACCCCTTTCATAAGGGGCATCTTTATCATATAGAAAAAACAAAGCAGGCAGGTGCAGATTATATCGTCTGTGTTATGAGCGGGAATTTTGTTCAGCGTGGTGAATGCGCATATGCAGATAAATGGAGCCGTGCTAAGGCTGCTGTTTTGTGCGGTGCTGATGTTGTTATTGATTTGCCTGTACCTTGGGCATGTTCCTCGGCTGAAAATTTTGCAAGAGGAAGCATAGGTCTTCTCTGCGATTTCGGAATAGATATGCTTTCCTTCGGCAGCGAGTTTGAAGACAAGGAATTTCTTGAAAACTGTGCTGCAGCTATTGATGATGCAAATGTGGTCGCTCTTCTTAAGAAAAAACTGTCGAGCGGTATGTCATATCCTTCTGCTCTTTGTGCGGCTGTGGGTGAGCTTTACGGAGAAAAAGAAGCTGAAATTTTATCTTCTCCCAACAGTACACTTGCCGTTGAATACATCCGTGTATTGAGAAAGCTTACATCAGCTGTAAAAATTCTCCCGGTAAAAAGATTCGGAAGCAGCCACGACAGTAAGGAAATATCTGAAGGTACTGCAAGTGCAAGCAAAATCCGAGAATTTGAAAGCTATTCTGATTCGGCAGTATTTATGCCTGAAAAGGCGTATTCGGTGCTTGAAAGGGCTTTCAGTTCAGGTAACGGACCTTATAATATGAAATACGGTGAAAGGGCAGTTCTCTCTTTCTTGCGTGAAATGAAAAAGGACGAGTACAGTCTTTACGTTACTGACGAAGCAGGTCTTGCAAGCCGTATTTATGAAGCGGTGCAGACCGCGGATTGTCTTGAAGCATTGTATGAAAAGGCAAAAAGTAAAAATTATACTCATTCAAGAGTAAGGCGTGAGGTTATCAATCTCTTTCTTAAAATACCGAAGAATTTATCAAAGGAAAAAGTTCCTTACATGCGTATTCTTGCCGTTAGCGAAATAGGTATTTCACTTTTAGGCTCTGCCAAGAAAAATTCTTCTGTTCCTGTTGTAACGAGACACGGCGAAATGTCGGTTCTTTCATCAGAAGCAAAAGAGGTATATGCACTTCAGATTTCATCAACAGACAAATTCGGCCTTTTTTGTGAAAGCATAAGAGAATGCTCTCTTGAACAGAAAAATTCAATGCTAAAAATTAACGCTGACAGTATATAAACTGTCAGCGCTTTGATTTTATACGATTTCGCCTATGCAGAAATCTTCGGAAGAAACTTCCTTTATTATCACATCAGCAGTTTTACGGCACATTTCCTCGGAAAATTTAACTTTCACAGGAATATAGTTAGCCGTGTGACCGCAATAGTAACCTTCTTTGTCCACCGTTTCAAAAAGTACGGAATATTTTTTGCCTATTTGTTTACTGAAAAAATCAGTTCTTATTTTTTCGACTGTCTGCGTCATTGTTCTGCTTCGTTCTTCCTTGATTTTCTTGTCGATATGACCTCCCATCTTTTCGGCTTTTGTGCCTTTTCTGACAGAGTAGGGGAAAACATGCACCTTTTCAAAGGCAATTTCTTTTATGAAATCAAGACTTTCTTTAAAGTCATCTTCACTTTCACCGGCAAAACCAACCATTACATCGGTAGTTAGTGTGCAATCTTTAAAGCTTTCACGGAGCTTACGGCAGATTTGTCTGTATTCATCGGCGGTGTAGTGTCTGTTCATGCTTTTAAGAGTGTTGTCACAGCCGCTTTGAAGAGAAATGTGAAACTGCGGACAGAGCTTTTCGCAGTTTGCTAACTTTTCGATGACCTCATCTGTCAGATGATCGGGCTCAAGAGAGCCTAAGCGGACACGCTCAATACCATCGGTGTCATTGGCGGTCTTAACCGCATCGGGAAATGTCAGACCGATATCTGAGCCGTAGGAAGAAAGATTAATGCCGACGAGAACAACCTCCTTATATCCGCCCTTTGCAAGTGTTTCAAGTTCATTTTTCAGCTCGTCTATTGGCTTTGAACGGACTCTGCCTCTTGAATAGGGGATAATGCAGTAAGAACAGAACCGGTTGCAACCGTCCTGGATTTTAATATAGGCTCTTGTTCTTTCTTCAAAACGACTTATTGTGGTGCCTGAAAAGCTGTCTCCTTTTTTGTGCTCTCTTACTTCGAAAACTCTTGAACCGAATTTCAGAAACTGCTCTATTGCATTTGCAATTTCTTCATTGTTTCTGTTGCCGAGAATGATGTCTGCTTCAATAAGCTCCTTTGATTTTTCAGGGTAAGCCTGGGGCATACAGCCGGTGAGAACTACAATTGAGTCGGGGTTGTTTCTTTTAAAACGTCTGACAGCCTGTCTTGTTTTCTGGTCTGCGGCAGCAGTTACGGTACAGGAGTTTACAACAAAAATATCTGCTTTTCCGTCAACTACTGTTTCGTAGCCTCTTTTTGAAAGAGCTTCGCTTATTGCCTGAGATTCATATTGATTGACTTTACAGCCTAAAGTGTAAAATTTTACTTTCATTTTAACCTGCCTCGTTATTATTATCCTAAGGTGTCGTTAAATAAGATTATAAAACAATATCGTACAATATGCAAGAGGTTGTTTTATTTTGTGCTTTACTTTCATATTTATTAGCAAAATAATTTTTTGAGGTGGTAAGTATGAAAAAGGCAACAGCCTTAATAGTTTTAATTCTTTTTACTTTTTCATTTTTCACTTTTTCTGCATCTGCTGAGAATGGAAGTGAAATAAAGGTCAATGCTGAAAGCGGAGTGCTTATGGATGTAAATTCAGGTGAAGTGCTTTATTCTTTTAATGAAAATGAAAAGCTTTACCCTGCTTCTGTAACCAAGATAATGCCGTTACTCCTTTTTATGGAAGCAATTGACAGCGGAAAGATCTCTCTTGACGATACGGTCACGGCAAGCGCTACTGCAGCTTCAAAGGGCGGAAGTCAGATATGGCTGAAGGAAGGGGAGAGGATGACCGTCGATGAGCTTTTGAGAGCAACCGCTATTGCAAGTGCCAACGACGCTTGCACGGCTTTAGGTGAGCATATAGCGGGGACTGAAGATGCGTTTGTAAAAATGATGAATGAAAGAGCAAGGCAGCTCGGTATGAAAAATACCAATTTTGTCAACTGCTCAGGTCTTGATGACGATACAACAGAGCATCTTACAACGGCATACGATATTGCACTGATGTCAAGTGAGCTTTTGAAGCACGATAAGATTAAAACATATACCACGGTGTGGATGGATAACTTGCGTGGCGGAAAAACTCAGCTTGTAAATACAAACCGACTTGTCCGCTTTTATAAAGGCACTACGGGTCTTAAAACCGGTACCACATCAAAGGCGGGGCACTGTTTGTCCGCTTCTGCCGAAAGAGATAATCTGCATCTTGTTGCCGTGGTTATGGGTGCAAAGAATAGTACTGACCGGTTTGAGGGTGCCAAGGCTATGCTTAATTGGGGCTTTGCAAATTATGAGAATGTAACACCTGAAGTTGACCTGTCAGCTCTTTCTGATGTCAGGGTTCTTAAGGGTATTGAGGCATATGTAAAGCCCCAGTTGCCTGAAATTAAAAGTATGATTCTGAAAATCGGAGAAAAGAATTCTCTTGAAACTTATATCACTCTGTGTGAGGATGTTGAGGCGCCGGTTGAAGAAAATCAGGTTATCGGCAGACTTGAAATAAAAAATGCAGGTAAAACCGTGGCTGAGTATAATCTGACGGCAAAAAATGCTGTAGGAAGGATAAATTTTTTCATTATGGCGGAAAGATTAATAAAAAGTCTTACAAAAGCTTACGATTAATATAAATATTAGGTTGACAAATCCTGATATTTGTATTAAAATACAGAAAAAACTACAATTATTTATTGAGGAGTTTAACGTATGTCAGCAAAATTAACAAAAAAATACGTTTCTTCTTTTATAACGGACGAAGAAATAGCATCTTATCAGGAAAAAATCATTCAGGCACACAATGCTTTGCACGGTAAAACAGGTGCAGGAAATGATTTTACAGGTTGGGTTGATCTTCCTGTTGATTATGATAAAGAAGAATTTGCACGTATCAAGCTTGCAGCAGAAAAAATCAAAAACAACAGTGACATTCTTATTGTAATCGGTATCGGCGGTTCATACCTCGGTGCAAGAGCAGCTATCGAATTTGTTAAGGGTCAGAACTATAATGAAACCCGTAAGGGAACACCTGCTGTTTATTATGCAGGTAACAGTATTTCATCTTCTTACCTTAACGAGCTCATTTCTATCTGCGACGGCAAGGATTTTTCAGTGAATGTAATTTCTAAGTCAGGCACTACAACTGAGCCTGCTATTGCATTCAGAATTTTCCGTGAAATGCTTATTGAAAAATACGGCAAGGAAGAGGCTTCTGAAAGAATTTTTGTAACCACGGATAAAGAAAAGGGTACACTCAAGAGCTTCGCAGACAAGGAAGGCTATGAAACCTTTGTTGTTCCCGATGATGTAGGCGGAAGATATTCTGTTCTTACCGCTGTTGGTCTTCTTCCCATTGCTGCTGCCGGCATTGACATTGATGCTCTTATGGGCGGTGCTGCTAAGGCACGTGAAGAGCTTATGAGTACTTCAATCGACGAAAACGACTGCTATAAATATGTTGCTATCCGTAATGCTCTTTACGATAAAGGCAAAGCAACGGAAATGTTTATTTCTTATGAGCCCTGCTTTACAATGATGAACGAATGGCTCAAGCAGCTTTTCGGTGAAAGCGAAGGTAAAGAAGGCAAAGGTCTTTTCCCCACATCCGCTGTTTTCTCTACTGATCTTCATTCTCTCGGCCAGTATATCCAGCAGGGTGAAAGAATAATGTTTGAAACTGTTGTTCAGTTTGAAAAACCTCAGGCTGAAATAGTTATAAAAGAGGATGCTGAAAATGTTGACGGTCTTAACTTCCTTGCAGGAAAGACTATGGACTTTGTAAACAAGCAGGCATTCAGAGGAACTATTCTTGCTCATAATGACGGTCTTGTACCCAACATTGTTATCGAAAACGATGATATGAGTGAAAAATCATTAGGTTATCTCATTTACTTCTTTGAGAAGGCTTGTGCAATATCAGGCTATGTTCTCGGTATCAATCCCTTTGACCAGCCGGGCGTTGAAAGCTACAAAAAGAATATGTTTGCACTTTTAGGCAAACCCGGTTACGAAAAAGAGAAAGAAATACTTGAACAAAGATTAAGTAAGTGATATAATATACTTGTAATTGAATCGGAAATGTGATATACTTATTCCGGAGCAATAAATAAAAGGAGGAAATTTAAGATGATTTCTATTATTTTAGGTCACAAAGGTGCAGGTAAAACAAAACGTTTGATTTCTTGTGTAAACGAGGCAGTTGAAAACTCTAAGGGTAATGTTGTTTGCGTGGAAAAAGAAACCAAATTAACATATGATGTTAACTATCGTGCAAGACTTATCGCTACTGACGATTATGAAGTAAAAGGCTACTCAGCTTTCTATGGCTTCCTTGCCGGTGTATGTGCCGGTAATCACGACATCACAGATGTTCTTGTAGATGCTACTCTTCGTATCGGCGGCAGAGATTACAATGAGCTCGCATCTTTCCTTGAGAAGATTTATGAACTCTCTTCAGTAAACGAAAAGGATTTCGTATTCACTATTTCTGCTGACAGAGAAGAGCTTCCCGAAGCAATCTTCAACTTCTGCAAGGTTCTTTGATTTACACTTATCAGACATTAGAGGGCTGTTTCTTTTAGGGACAGTCCTTTTTGTGATTTATCGGACTTTTAAGGATGTGAAAAAATGAATTTTGATCTTGAAAAGCAAGCTATAAGTGAAGGCTACAATGTTATTTGCGGAGTTGACGAGGCAGGCAGAGGACCACTTTGCGGACCTGTCTGTGCTGCAGCCGTTATTCTGCCTGTGGACTGTGAAATAGAAGGTATAAATGATTCAAAGAAATTGAGCGAAAAAAAACGTGAACAGCTTTTTGATATAATAAAAGAAAAAGCTGTTGCTTACAGTATTTATATGGTTGATGCATCTGTTATTGATGAAATAAACATTCTTCAGGCGACCTTTCTTGCTATGCGCACTGCTGTTGAAAATCTTTCGGTTAAGCCTGATATGGCTCTTATTGACGGTAACGGTAAGCCGGGACTTGCCATTGCTGAAAGAACTGTTGTAAAGGGCGATGCAAAGTCAGTTTCAATTGCTGCCGCTTCCATTCTTGCAAAGGTAACAAGAGACAGATATATGCTTGAGGCAGACAAGAAATATCCCGAATATTTTTTTGCAAAGCATAAGGGCTACGGAACAAAGCTTCATTATGAAGCGATAGCTGAGCACGGAATCTGCCCTGAACACAGAAGAACCTTCCTTAAAAAGATTTTAGGTGAGTAAAATGGAAAAGGTGACAACCGGAAAAAAAGGGGAAGAATTTGCTGCTGAATATTACCGCAGACTTGGTTGCACGGTAAAAGAAATGAATTATCACTCCCGTTACGGTGAAATAGATGTTATAGCTGAAGATGAATTCCAGATAATTTTTTGTGAGGTTAAAACAAGAAGCAGCAACACACGGACAAATCCTTGTGAGGCGGTTGATGTGAAGAAACAGAAGAAGCTTACCCTTACTGCTTTTAAATATCTTGAAAACAGGGGCAGCGATAAAATGCCGCGTTTTGATGTTTTTGAGGTGTGGATTAACGAAGGCTGGATTTATAAATTCAATAATATTGAAAATGCCTTTGAGGCTGTTGACTTTTCGGGAAGATATGATCTGTTTTGAATGTTATTAAGCTTAAAAATTTTGTAAGTTTACATATAATTCAAAAAATTATATACCTTGTGTGTTATTAATATTTTGTGAAAAATACGGAGGTGTTATTATGAAAAGAATTGTTTCACTTTTACTTTGTGTGCTTATGGTGTTTTCTTTGTCGCTTCCTGCTTTTGCAGCGGCTGAGCCCGAGGAATATCCTACTGTTTATGTGACCGGTGCACAGACAAATGATATTTACAGTGCAGAGGGCGAAAGAATCTGGGATCTCGATGTAGATGCTATGGCTGTGGTTAAGCAGGCTGTTAAGCCTTGCCTTGAAGAACTGCTTACGGGTATGGCAAGCCGTGACTACAAAGCTTATGCTGAAACAGTAAACAGCTATGTAGCGCCTATCTTCGAAAAGGTTGTTCTCGATAAAAACGGTGAAGCAAGTAACGGAAGCCATCCGGCAAAGCATTCCTCCTCCGTTGAGGTAGAAGAGAAATATTCCGGCTACGGAATCTGGGACTACCGATTCTGGTATGACTGGAGACTTTCGCCGATAGTTACTGCTGAAGAGCTTAAGGATTATATCGACAGAGTTACCGAGGCAACAGGTAAGGAAAAGGTTCAGCTTGTAGGTCGCTGCTACGGTGCCAATGTTATTCAGGCCTACATAACCCTTTATAAGGATCACGCTCTTGAAAATGTAAGCGATATCTCTTATTTCGCTTCATCAGTTATGGGTATTGATTATATGAGTGCTCTTTTTTCGGGCGAAGTAGTTCTCGACGATAAGGCTGTGTCCAATTTTGTACAGTATTTTCTTGAGGATGAAGAGCTTATTGAAGACGATGTGCTTTCCGGCTTTGTTTACGCTCTTATAGAGGTGTTCAGATACGCTGAGGTTTTAGGTATAGGAACTGACACCTTGCTTCTTCTTTTCGACGAAATAAAATATGATCTTATACCCACTCTTCTTCCTAATATTATCGGTTCATGGGCTTCTTACTGGTCTATGGTTACAGCGGATAAATACGAAGAGGCAATTGAATTCATTTACGGTGACAGAAAAGATGAGTATGCGGGCCTTATCGAAAAGACAGACCGTTACCACTATGAGGTTCAGCTTTGCGCAGAGGAAACCATTCTCGAGCTTCAGGATAAAGGTATAAATTTCTATATTTTCTCTAAGTATGGCTTCCCTGATATGCCCTTATATGACGGTGCAGCCAACGAAAGTGACTCAACTACCTCAGTACCCAGACAGTCCTTCGGTGCAGAATGCTCTGATTTCGGCGAAACCTTCAGCGATGAATACATTAATTCGCTT
Source organism: Acutalibacteraceae bacterium (assembly GCA_045613805.1). GTDB lineage: Bacteria > Bacillota > Clostridia > Oscillospirales > Acutalibacteraceae > UBA6857. The sequence continues at coordinate 26,869 of JAZLBS010000037.1, read as the reverse complement.
TCAGATACAACTTATCTTTCGCCCGATTATAAAATCAATGCTGCTTCTGCTCTTATTCCCGAAAAAAGCTGGTTTGTAAAGGGACTCCATCATGATTGGTTCGGCGAGCTTCATGATATGACTCTCGAAATTATGCGCTATGATATGACGGTTCATAATGAAAAATATCCTCAGTATCTTCTGCGCGTAAACAGTGATACGCTTGTCCCCGTTACAGAATCCGATGATGATTATGTGAAATCTACGCAGGGGATCGTAGGTGCAGCTATCCGCTTTCTTACGGCTTTCATCCGTGTTCTTACAAATATTATCAACGGAAAGCTTTCTTTAGACCTTTCCGGTCTTATCGGTTGATTGAATATTATTACAGACTCTCCTCGGAGGGTCTGCTTTTTATTCTTAAATTATTCTTTACTTTTTGTGATTAATGTGTTAAAATAAACCGATTAAATCTCTTTATGATATCGGAGGTAATATTATGCTTTATACAAGTACAAGAGATAAGAGTGTAAAAGTGACATCAGCCCAGGCAATTGCACAGGGTATTTCAGCTGACGGAGGTCTTTTTGTTCCCGAATCAATTCCGCAGATAGATTCTGCTTTTATTGATTCTCTTGTCGGTCTTGATTATATCTCAAGAGCGAAAAAAGTCCTTTCTCTTTATCTTACTGATTATACCGAGGATGAAATAGACTACTGTGTAAACGGTGCTTATGCAAAGGGAAAGTTTTCAAGTGAAAAGGTTTCTCCCATAAACACAATTGCAAAGGGTGAAAATATCCTCGAATTGTGGCGAGGACCTACCTGTGCATTCAAGGATATGGCACTTCAGCTTCTCCCTTACCTTCTTACTACAGCTGTTAAGAAGATAAAGCTTGACAAGACAGTTGTAATTCTTGTTGCAACATCAGGTGACACAGGTAAGGCTGCTCTTGAAGGCTTCAAGGATGTTGAAGGTACAAAGATAATGGTCTTCTATCCCAATGACGGTGTAAGCCCTATGCAGAAATTACAGATGACAACTCAGGCAGGTGAAAATGTTGCTGTTTGCGCTATCAACGGCAACTTCGACGATGCTCAGAGCGGTGTCAAGAAAATCTTTACCGATAAAGCAGTTGCAGAAAAGCTTTCCGAAAAGGGTATGATGTTCTCTTCAGCAAACTCAATCAACTGGGGCCGACTTGTTCCTCAGATAGTTTACTATATTTCCGCTTATTGTGACCTTATTGAGCAGGGTACAATCAAAAACGGCGATGAAATTAACGTTGTTGTTCCTACAGGCAACTTCGGTAACATTCTTGCCGCTTATTATGCAAAGGAAATGGGTATTCCTGTTAAGAAGCTTATCTGCGCTTCAAATGCAAACAATGTTCTTACAGATTTCCTTAAAACAGGCGTCTACGACAAAAATAGAACGTTTTTCACAACAACCTCTCCTTCTATGGATATACTTATATCATCTAATCTTGAAAGACTTCTTTTTCATCTCTGCGGAGAAAACGATGTAACAGTCAAGGGTTGGATGGATGCACTTTCCACCGAAGGCAAGTACGAGGTTACCGAAGAAGTTAAAGAACTTGTTCTTTCACTCTTTGATGCAGGCTGTTGTGACGACGCTATAACTGCAACAACAATCAGCGATACATATAAAAACGGATATCTCTGTGATACACACACTGCTGTTGCAGTTAATGTTTACCGCGAATATGTTAAAGCTACAGGAGATGCTACCGAGGCAGTTATCGCCTCAACTGCAAATCCTTACAAATTCTCTGCCGCCGTTCTCAAGGCAGTCAAGGGTGAAATCCCCGCAGATGCGGACGAATTCGAGCAGGTAGATCTTCTCATTGAAGAAACAGGAGCCGAATGTCCTTCTCAGCTTTCTACGCTTAAGGGTAAAGAGCCGAGATTTACCGATTGCTGTGATAAAGAGGATATGATCGAAATGGTATACAGAATGCTCGGTGTATAAAAACTAAATTGGAGGTGTCGATTTGTCAATTTTTGCAATAGGGGACACCCATCTGACCTTCAGTACCGATAAGCCCATGGATATTTTCCGAGGGTGGACGGATTATGTGGAAAGGCTTGAAAAAAACTGGCGTGCCATTGTAAATGACGGCGATACGGTTGTAATTCCGGGAGATATCTCCTGGGCAATGTCGCTTGAACAGGCAAAGAAGGATTTTGCTTTTCTGAACAGCCTGCCCGGTCATAAGCTGATAATGAAGGGTAATCACGATTATTGGTGGACAACTAAAAGAAAGATGGATACTTTTCTTTCGGAAAATGGCTTTGATTCTGTATCAATTCTTCATAACAATGCTTTTCGTGTTGGAGACTTTACCCTTTGCGGAAGCAGAGGATGGTTTTTTGATGCCGAGAAATCTGACAGCAAGGTTCTTTTAAGAGAAGCAGGCAGACTTGATATGTCCATTGAAGAAGGGAAAAAACTCGGCGGAGAGTTGATAGTTTTTCTTCATTATCCTCCTGTTATGACTAATATGAGGTGTAATGAAATGATGGCTGTTCTGAAAAAACACGGCATCAGAAGGTGTTATTACGGTCATCTTCATGGGGAATCTACCCTCAGAGCTGTTCGTGAAAATATTGACGGAGTCGATTTTTCACTGATTTCTGCCGATTTTCTTGAGTTTTGTCCCAAAATAATCGAAAAATTTTGAAAAAACTATGGAAAAAATTTTTTATTGTGATATAATACTATAGTTAAAAAATGTAAAGTGGGTTCCTTGTGTAAGTTATTTTTTTTGAGGTACCCGGATAGGAGTTTTAAAATGAGCTTAAAATCATCAAAAAACGTTGAAACCAATGTTTACTCACTCGAAATTTCAATCTCTGCAGAAGAATTTGACGCTGCACAGAACAAGGCCTTCGCAAAGGTTAAGGGTAAGCTTTCTCTTCCCGGCTTCCGTAAGGGTAAAATGACACGTAAAATGGCTGAAAACTTTTACGGTAAGGGCTTCCTTTTTGAGGATGCACTTGATTATTGCTATCCCGAAGCTGTTGAAAAGGCTGTTGAAGAAGCAGGCCTTGTTATGGTTGGCTCCAAGAGCGCTGATATCAAGGAAATCGGTGAAAACGGCGTAGAAATGGTTGTTGAAATTTTTGTTAAGCCTGAGGTTGAGGTTACAGAATACAAGGAGCTCAAGGCTACAAAGAAAAAGGTTGAAGCAACTGATGAAGAAATTCAGGCAAAGATTGACGAGCTTGTTGAAAGAAATGCACGTCTCGTTGCTGTTGAGGACAGAGCAGTTGAAAGCGGTGACATCACTGTTATTGACTTTGAAGGCTTTGTTGACGGTGTTGCTTTTGATGGCGGCAAGGGTGAAAACTATGAGCTTACAATCGGTTCAGGTCAGTTCATTCCCGGCTTCGAAGATCAGATTATCGGCCACAGCATCGGGGAAGAATTCGATGTAAATGTTAAATTCCCCACCGAATATACTCCTGAGCTTGCTGATAAGGATGCTGTCTTCAAGATTAAGCTTCATGAAATCAAGGTTAAGGAGCTTCCTGAGGTTGATGATGAATTTGCACAGGATGCTGCAGATTGCGATACAGTAGCAGCTCTTAAGAAAAACATCGAAAAAGAAATCAAGGATCAGAAGGAAGCAGCTAACAACAGAGAAATCGAATCTCAGCTTCTTGAAAAGCTCAGTGAAAATGTTGTCGGTGAAATTCCCGAATGTATGTTTGAATCTGAAATTGACAATCAGATCAAGAATCTCGATTACAGACTTTCTATGCAGGGTATGAGCCTTGAGCTTTATCTCCAGTATACAGGTATGACCATGGATGCATACAGAGAAACTCTCAAGGATGCTGCTGAGAAGCAGGTTAAGATCCGTCTTGGCCTTGAAGCTGTTGCTAAGAAGGAAAATCTTGAAGTTACTGATGAAGAGCTTGAAGCTGAATTTGCAAAGTTTGCAGAGCAGTACGGCATGGAAGTTGATAAGATTAAGGAGGTTGTTCCTGCTGAAGGACTTCGCGGCGATCTTCTCAACGAAAAAGCACTTGCATTCGTTAAGGATAATGCAAAGATTACTACAGCAAGAAAGCCCCGTGCTAAGAAGGAAGAAGCAAAGGCTGAAGATGCTGAATAATTAATTACTGTTTATAAAGGTTAATTTTAACCAAGAATAGTAATATAAATATCACAAATAACTCGGAGCCGTATAAGGTGCGGCTCCGAATTTGAATATTTATTAATTTTAAGGAGGAACTATTATGCCATTAGTACCTTATGTAGTAGAGCAGACGAGCAGAGGAGAGAGAAGCTATGATATTTATTCCCGTCTTCTCAATGACCGTATCATCGTTCTTTCAGACGAAGTAAACGATGCTACAGCGTCTCTTGTTGTTGCACAGCTTCTGTTCCTTGAAAGCCAGGATTCCGAAAAGGATATCAGCTTTTATATCAACAGTCCCGGCGGTTCGGTAACCGCAGGTATGGCAATTTATGATACAATGCAGTACATCAAATGTGATGTATCTACTATTTGTATGGGACTTGCTGCAAGCATGGGCGCATTCCTTCTCTCTTCCGGAACAAAAGGAAAGAGATATTGCCTTCCCAACAGTGAGGTTATGATTCATCAGCCTTTAGGCGGCGCGAAGGGTCAGGCAACAGATATCAAGATTGCTGCAGAGCATATTTTAAGAACCAGAGAGAGACTTAATAAGATTCTGGCTGACAATACAGGCAAAGAGCTTTCTGTTATTGCTGCTGATACAGAAAGAGATAACTTTATGACAGCAGAACAGGCGCTTGAATACGGTCTTATTGATAAGATTTTATATAAGAGAGATTAAGGGGTAATTATTTATGGCAAGAGACGGTGACATCAAGGATAAAAATGTGAGATGTTCCTTTTGCAACAAATCCCAGAATGATGTTAAGACATTGATAGCAGGACCCGGTGTATATATCTGTAATGAGTGTGTTGCACTCTGCCGTGAAATCGTTGAAGATGAAGCGGATAAAAAGACAACAGGAAAAAGCGAAAATGATTTTGCATCACTCAAAAAGCCGAGTGAAATCAAGGCTCTTCTTGACGAATATGTCATTGGTCAGGATGAAGCAAAAAAAGCACTCAGCGTTGCAGTTTACAATCACTACAAAAGAATATATTCCGGAAACGACTGTCCTGTTGAGGTGGGCAAAAGTAATATTCTTATGCTCGGTCCTACGGGTGTCGGTAAAACAATGCTTGCTCAGACTCTTGCGAGGATACTTGATGTACCCTTTGCAATTGCAGATGCCACTACACTTACAGAAGCCGGTTATGTTGGTGAAGATGTTGAAAATATTCTTCTCAGACTTATTCAGGCAGCTGATTTTGATGTGGAAAGAGCCGAAAAAGGCATTATCTATGTCGATGAAATCGATAAAATAGGCAGAAAAAGTGAGAGCACATCCATCACGAGAGATGTCAGCGGTGAGGGTGTACAGCAGGCTCTTCTGAAAATTCTTGAGGGCACTGTTTCCAATGTACCTCCTCAGGGAGGAAGAAAGCATCCTCAACAGGAATTCATTCAGATTGATACATCAAATATTCTCTTTATCTGCGCCGGATCCTTTGAGGGTATTGAAAAAATAGTTGAAAAGAGAATGGGTAATTCGGGTCTTGGTTTCGGTGCCAGCATCAAGACAAAGAGCGATTATGAAAGCAGTAAAATAATGCATCAGGTAGTTCATCACGATCTTGTAAAATTCGGTCTTATACCCGAGCTTGTGGGCAGACTTCCTGTTATAACTGCTCTTGATGATCTTGACGAGGCTGCACTTGTAAGAATTATGACTGAGCCGAAAAATGCCCTTGTCAAGCAGTATCAATATCTTTTCGGTATTGATGATATTGATCTTGAATTTGATTTTGGTGCTCTTAAGGCTATTGCCGAAAAGACACTTGAAGCTAAAACAGGTGCCAGAGGTCTTCGTTCAATAATGGAAAAGCTGCTTCTTGATTATATGTACGAGATTCCCGCTGAAGATACTTTCGGAAGACTTGTTATTACAAAAGAGGCTGTTGAAGGCAAGAAAAAAGCTAAAATAGATGCTTTGGACGGTGCAGAAGACAAACATTTCCGTCTTCCTCAGCCGAAACGCAAAAAATCTGAATAATCTATTGACTTTTTATTCTGTGTTGTGCTAAAATGTCATAGTATAAAATTATGGAGGTCGAACAAATGACAGCGCTTCAGTATGTATTATCAATTATAATTATATTTGTTTCTGTTATCATCGTTGCTCTTGTTATGTTACAGGAAAGCAAACAGAGAGGTCTTTCAGGCACAATTGCTGGTGCAGGAGATACCTTCTTCGGCAAGAACAAAGGCAGAACAATGGAAGCAAAGCTTGCAAAGTTCACAAAAATTGCTGGCACACTTTTCTTTATTCTTTCTCTTGTGTCTTCATTACTTGTGCTTTTCGGTGCTTGATTAAAGATTGATTGTACTTAAAAATTAATTGAAATACGGGATTCTTCGGAATCCTGTATTTTTTCTTTGAGATTTTAAATTTTTAATTTACTTTTTTATATGTATATGATATAATTTAAAAAAAACAAGAAAGAAGGAAGAAAAATATGAGTTTTACAACAGTAGTTCTTTATCTCAAGGATTTAATCGCAACCATTCTCACTCTTCTTATGATGTTATCACCGGCTTTTCCGGCGGAGGGTGTTCCGTACAAAGCCGAAAGACCTGATGAGCTTATCACAAGCTTTGCGGTTGTGTCTGATATTCATGTAGAAACAAACAATCCTGATTCATACGAAAATCTCAGATATGTTCTTGAGGGCATTGAAGCCGGAGAAGATGTTGATACTGTTTTCTACACAGGTGATAATGTTATGAACGGCCAGGTTTTAGAGGACGTATTCTTTTACACAGCAGTAAGGGGAGTAATGTCCGAGAAAACCAATATCGTTTTAGCCGGTAACCATGACTACGGTAACGGTGACGGAGATTCGGTCAAGCTTCGTAAGAAATATCTTGCAAACAATGCTCTTTATCTCGGCAATTATCTTACAAATGACTATTTTTACAAAGTAATTGACGGTATTTATATGGTTTGTCTTGTTTCCGAAAGACCTGATACTGAAGATTTCACTATGTCAAAAGCACAGCTTGAATGGCTTGAGGGCGTACTCAAGCAGGCAAAGGAAGAGGGTGCACCCGTTATTGTTTTCAATCATTATCCTTTGCGTTATCTTGATTTAGACGGAACTGAAGGTGCCGAGGTTGACAAAACTGAGCTTGCTGACCTTCTTGTTGAATACGGCGTTGAGCTTTTCATTCACGGTCACATCCACGATTACATTGACGCTGACAATTTTTATGAGTCCTACGGTGTAAAATGTATTAATCTTTGCCGTGCAACTGAAACCAAAGATTATGAAGCAGGTGACGGTATCGTTGTTGAGGTTTATGAGGATGAAATAGTTGTAAGAGTAAGAAACTTCATCAAGGGTGAATGGGACGAAGAACTCAGATACGTTTATAAATAAGCTTTTCAGCGCTCCTTCGGGAGTGCTGTTTTGCAGTTTAAAAAGAATAATCCTTTAATAAAAAATACAGTTTTATTAAAAGTGTTTTATAATAACCAAAACAATTGACAAAGGACGCTGATTCGTGTTAAACTCAATCCATAGATTCAAAAAGGAAAATATGAATAAGTGGATGGTAAAAGTAAATGAACAAGTTTCAGAGATTTAAAAATTATATGACTCATGGCCCTGAGGAGTGCGATACGATTGAATATTTCAATCTAAAAGCGAAAATTTCAGGCAATGTTCTTACCAATGCACAGGATATGCCTACTCCCGGTTACACTTATGATGCAGACGTAACTAAGTTCTGGGCGGAATTCCGCAAGCTCAAAGCAGAATGCGACTATAATCTCACCTTCAATGACCTTATGATGCGTGCTTTAGTTGAAGGTCTTAAGGTGGCACCAAGACTCAATTCCTACATTGAGTATAACCGCTTCTGTACTACAGGCAGACTTATTATCAAAAAGCACGTGGATATTGCAGTTCCCGTTATCCTCAACACAGGTGAGACCTTCCCTATTAAGGTTGCCTCCTGTGAGGAAATGACTCTTAAAGAAATTTCTCAGCGTACAGCCGAGCTAACGAAGCTTATGCAGACGAGCGATGTTGACCGTGTGCTTTTCGACCTTCTTACCAGAAGAACCTTTGGCTTCCTTCTTCAGGGTAAATTTCTTACTACCTTTGCGCAGACATTTGCAGGCTTTGTAGGTAAGGGCAGAGTAGCTTCCGTAAAGGGAATTGGCAAGCATGCTCCCAGAGGAGAAGGCTGCCTTTCACCGGATGATCTTGATGAGGGTACAGTATGTCTTACTAATCTCGGTGCTGTAAATCAAAGCCTCAACGGCAGAGTAACCAATGCTCCTCTTCTTTATCCTCAGGTTTTCCTTATGGCTATTGGTGTGGCAAGAGATGAAAATTATGTTTTCAGAAACGAAAAAGGTGAAATCGATATGGGAACCAAAAAGACTCTTCCCATCACTGTTACCTTTGACCACAGAATCGGTGGATTCGGCGATGTTCTTCCTTTTATTAAGAAACTCGATGAAATCTTTTCAAATCCTGAGGTTATCAGAGAGTGGTAATTCTACATAAGACCGTCACTTTTGTGGCGGTCTTTTTATAATATTTACTGTAATTATATTGAAATATCAAAATATCTTTGATATACTTAAAAAGAAAATTTATAACAAAGGAGAAAGAAAATGGATACTTTACAGCAAATCAAAGAACAGATATGTGATGTCTGTCACAAAATGTGGCAGCTCGGATGGGTGGCAGCAAATGACGGAAATGTCAGCGCTAAGCTTCCTGACGGCAGAATAGTCGCCACACCTACAGGCATCAGCAAATCATTTATTACTCCCGATAAACTTGTCATTCTTGACAAGGACGGTAACATTCTTGAAGCTGAAGAAGGCTACAGACCTTCGAGTGAAATTAAAATGCATCTTCGTTGCTATGATAAAAGAGAGGATGTTTTCAGTGTAATTCACGCTCACCCTCCCGGAGCCACAGGCTTTGCTGTAGCTCATAAGGCAATGGATATGTATAATATGATTGAAGATGTGGCAGTTATCGGTTCTGTACCTCTCACACCCTATGGTACACCTTCTACCTCAGAGGTTCCCGATTCAATTGAGCCTTATCTTGAAGAGCACGACGTAATGCTTCTTGAAAATCACGGTGCTCTTGCTGTGGGCAGTGATGTTATTACGGCTTTTTACAGGATGGAGAGTCTTGAGCTCTGGGCAAAGATTACCATTAATGCAGTTATTCTTGGCGGCAGCCACGATATCAGCAGAGATAATATCCAGAAGCTTATTGATCTTCGCGGATATTACAGAGTTACCGGTCGTCATCCGGGATATAAGGTATTCAACGGTGATGACGAAATGCTTCACAAGAAAGACTGAGAGGTGTAATTATGCTTAAAGGAATATCACCCTTTATTTCTCCCGAACTTCTTAAGGCTCTTGCAGAAATGGGGCACGGAGATGAGCTTGTAATCGCTGACGGCAATTTCCCTTGTCACAGTGTAGGAAAGAACTCTATAGTTATCCGTGCAGACGGACACGGAGTGCCTGAAATACTTGATGCAGTGCTGAAGCTTATCCCTCTCGATACATATACAGAAAAGCCTGTTGCACTTATGGAGGTCGTCAAGGGTGACACTTGCGGCACACCTGAAATATGGCAGACATACGAAGAAATTCTCAATAAGCACGAGCCTGAGCATCACGCTATCGATTATACCGAACGTTTTGCTTTTTATGAAAGAGCAAAGAGTGCTTATCTTATAATCGCCACCGGTGAAAAAGCAATTTATGCCAACATTCTTCTTAAAAAGGGTGTGGTAAAATGAAAACTGTTTTAGCTTTCGATTTCGGTGCATCTACAGGCAGAGCAATAAAGGCTGTTTTCGATGGCAGAGAAATCAGATACGAAGAAATTCACCGCTTTGAAAATATACCGAAAACTGTTGACGGTCACGTTTGTCACGATGTGGATATGATAATCGGAGAGGTCAAAGCCGCTATTGATAAAGCGGGTGATATAGACTCAATTGCCTTTGATACATGGGGAGTTGACTATGCTCTTTTAGATAAAGACGGTAAGATAATTCACGAGCCGTACCATTATCGCGATGAAAGAACTAAGGATGCACTTCAAAAGGCATTCAGTAAGATGGATGCTGATGAAATATATGCTGAAACCGGTAATCAGATAATGAACATCAACACTCTTTTTCAGCTTATTTCAGATGATAACAAGGATAAGGCAGACAAGCTTTTGTTTATGCCTGACCTGTTTTCATATCTTCTTACAGGTGAAAAAGTATGTGAAACAACCATTGCTTCCACATCACAGATGCTTAATCCTCTTACAAAAAAATGGAGTGATAGGGTTACCGAATGTTTTGGTATCAGCAAGGAATTTTTTCCTGAAATCTGCCCCAGTGCTACGATAAACGGCGAGTATAAGGGTATACCTGTGGTAAGCGTAGCGGGTCACGATACACAGTGTGCCGTTGCCGCTATGCCGACAAAAAGTAAAAATTCCGCTTTTCTTTCCTGCGGTACATGGTCTCTTATCGGATGTGAGCTTGACGAGCCTGTTATGACTGAAAAAAGTAACGCTCTTGAGCTTTCAAATGAGGTTGGTGCAAACGGAAAAATAAATTTCCTCAAAAATATCAGCGGACTTTGGCTCATTCAGGAAACAAGACGAGATCTTGCTAAAACCGATCGCAAATATACCTATAATGAGCTTGAAATGCTTGCACGTGAAAGTGAGAGCTTCCGTTCTTTTATTGATCCGGACGCTCCCGAGCTTTCTGCTCACGGTAATCTTCCCGATAAAATCAGAGCCTACTGTAAAAGCACAGGACAGCCTGTGCCCGAAACTGTGGGTCAGCTGGTCAGATGTATCTACGAGAGTCTCGCTCTCAAATACAGACTTGCACTCGAGCAGATAAGCGAGTGCACAGGCAAAAAATTTGACGTGCTTCATCTTATGGGCGGCGGTACAAAGGACGGCTTCCTTTGTGAGCTTTCTGCCCAAAGTCTCGGTATTCCCGTAATTGCAGGCCCAATAGAGGCTACAGCACTGGGCAATATAGTTCTTCAGCTTATTGCACTCGGTGAAATCGACAGCATCGAAAAGGGCAGAGAAATCATCGCCGAGACTGAAAAGGTTAAAAAATACGAGCAGAAGCATACATCCGACTGGGACGATGCTTTCCTTAAATTTTGTGAAATGATAAAAAAATAAATATAAAGGAGAAAATAATTATGTTATATCCCAAAATAGGTATAAGACCTGTAATTGACGGACGTTGGGGCGGAGTAAGAGAAAGCCTCGAGGTTCAGACTATGACTATGGCTGAAAATGCTGCAAAACTTATCAGCGAAAATCTTAAATATCCCGACGGTACTCCTGTTCAGTGTGTTATTTCCGATACTACTATTGGTGGCGGCGCAGAGGCTGCCAGATGCGAAGAGCAGTTTTCAAAGGAGAATGTGGTAGCTACTCTTTCGGTAACTCCCTGCTGGTGCTACGGCTCAGAGACCTTCGATATGAACCCCAACACCATCAAGGCAGTATGGGGCTTCAACGGTACAGAAAGACCCGGTGCGGTTTATCTTGCTGCTGTTATGGCTGCTTATGCACAGAAGGGACTTCCTGCGTTCTCTATTTACGGTAAAAATGTACAGGATATGGACGATAAGACAATTCCTGAAGATGTTGCAAAGAAGATTCTTTCTTTTGCAAGGGGTGCTGTGGCAGTAGGCTGGATGAAGAATAAGGCTTATGTAAACCTCGGCGGTATTTCTATGGGTATTGCCGGCAGCTACTGTGATGCTTCCATGTTCCAGAAATATTTCGGTATCCGTGCTGAATGGGTAGATATGAGTGACATTATCAGAAGAATCACTCTTGAAATTTATGATAAGGATGAATATGAAAAGGCACTCAGCTGGATCAAGGCTAACTGTAAGGAAGGCTTTGATGTAAATGCAGGTAAGAATCTTCCCGAAATCATCAGAAAATCAAAGGTAGTTCCCGCTGATAAGGATTGGGAATTCATCGCTAAATTCTCCATTATCGTAAGAGATATTCTCTACGGCAACAAAAAGCTTGACGAGCTCGGCTGGCACGAGGAAGCTCTTGGAAAGAATGCTGTAGCCGGTGGCTTCCAAGGACAGAGAAACTGGACAGACTGGCTTCCCAATGCCGACTTTACCGAGGCCATTATGGCTTCCACCTTCGACTGGAACGGTCCCAAGGCTCCCACTGCCTTTGCTACTGAGAATGACACACTTAACGGTGTTTCAATGATGCTTGGTACACTTGTTACCGGTAGCGCTCCCTGCTTCCACGATGTTCGTACATATTGGTCTCCCGAAGCTTGTGAAAGAGTTACCGGCTATAAGCCTGAAGGTAAAGCAAAGGACGGCTTTATTCATCTTATCAACTCAGGTGCAACTGCTCTTGACGGTAGCGGAGCTGCTAAAAACGATAAGGGCGAGGGCTGTATGAAGCCCTTCTGGGAAATGACAGATGAAGATATGAAGTCTTGTCTTGAAGCAACAGACTGGTGCAGAGCAAACTACGAATATTTCAGAGGCGGCGGATTCTCAAGCCACTTCCGTTGCAGAGCAGAGATGCCTGTTACAATGCTTCGCGTAAACATTGTCGAGGGTATCGGACCTGTTATACAGATAGCTGAAGGTTATACCGCAGACCTTCCTGATGATGCACATGAAACCATCGACAGAAGAACCGACTATTCATGGCCAACTACCTGGTTTGTTCCTAATCTTACAGGCAAAGGTGCATTTAAGGATGTATATTCCGTAATGGCTAACTGGGGTGCTAACCACGGTGTAACTGTTTACGGTCATGTAGGTGATGATCTTATCACACTTGCTTCTATGCTTCGTATTCCTGTTAATATGCATAATGTTCCTGAGGACAGAATCTTCCGACCTCACTCATGGGCAGCCTTCGGTACAGAGGACAGTCAGAGCGCAGACTATAAGGCTTGTGAAAAATACGGTCCTATCTACGGCTAAAAACTATTCTCCTATACCTTCCTTGTGGAGGTATAGGAGACTGTATTATTAAAGGAGTAAGAATATGGCAAAAAAATTTGAAGTAAAGGGTGACCGTTTTTGTCTTGACGGTGAGCCTTTTAGTATATATTCGGGTGCTATGCACTACTTCCGTACTCTTCCCGAATATTGGGAAGACAGACTTCTTAAATTAAAGCTTGCAGGCTTTAACACTGTTGAAACCTATGTGTGCTGGAATCTTCACGAGCCGAAAAAGGGTGAGTTCAATTTCAAAGGTATGCTTGACATTGTGAAATTCCTTAAAACAGCACAGGACATCGGTCTTTATGCCATCGTAAGACCGGGTCCCTACATCTGTGCTGAGTGGGAGTTCGGAGGCTTCCCTGCCTGGCTTTTAGCTGATAAGAATGTAGAGCTTCGCTGTAACAGTGAGGTATATATGAAGCACGTAAGAGATTATTTTGAACAGCTTTTTTCCTTACTCAGACCTATGCTCATCACTAACGGCGGTAATATTATTGCAATGCAGATCGAGAACGAATACGGCAGCTACGGTAATGATAAAAAATATCTCCGTGCTTTGGAAAAAATGTATGACGAGCTCGGTATTGATGTGCTGAAATTCACCTCAGACGGCACCTGGTGCAATATGCTTTCGGGCGGTACTATAGAGGGTGTTCTTCCGACTTTAAATTTCGGTTCACGCACAGCTACTGCATTTAATGCTCTGGAGTCCTTCGGTAAGGTGCCGAAAATGTGCATGGAATTCTGGTGCGGTTGGTTTGACCATTGGGGTGAAAAGCATCATACAAGAGGCGCAGACAGTACTCTTAAGGAAATTGAGGAGTTTTTAAAGCAGGATGCTTCCTTTAATATGTATATGTTCCACGGCGGAACCAACTTCGGCTTTAATGCAGGCTCCAACCATCGCGGAAAGTTCCAGCCCACGGTAACCAGCTATGATTACTGTGCACCTCTTACAGAGTGGGGTGACTATACTGAAACCTACCATAAAATCAGAAAGCTTCTCTGTGAAAAGCAGGGGATTGCTATGCAGGAGCTTCCTGCTTCACCTAAAATGCAAAGCATTGGCCAGGTAAAGCTGACAGAAAAGGCTGAGCTTTTTGAAAATCTTGAGCGTATTTCCGTAAAGCACGAATCACCGCTTCCGAGAAACATGGAGGCTTACGGTCAGAGTCACGGACTGATTTATTACAGAACCGTCCTTAAGGGTAAATACGATGCAGGCTTCCTCGGCATAGAGGATGTGCATGATTATGCTCAGGTTTATTTCGACAAAAAGAAAATAGCTACCATTGACCGAATGAAAGAAAATTCATTCTTTACTAAACTTAAGCTTAAAAAACAGCTCTTTATAAAAGGTGTTGACGGAGAAAGCGAGCTCGGCATTCTTGTTGATACTATGGGAAGAGTAAATTACGGCTTCGATCTTTATGACCGCAAGGGTGTTTCCAAGGTAACTCTTGCCAATCAGGTAGTTATGGATTATGATGTTTACAGTATTCCGCTTGATAATCTTGATGCCCTTGAATTTAATGCTAATGAAAGCAAAACACTTACAGGTCCTGTTTTCCTTAGGGGCTCATTTAAGGCCGGTGAAGGTGACTGCTTTGTAAATATGGAAGGCTTCACAAAGGGTTATGTATTTGTAAACGGTTTCAATCTTGGCAGATACTGGTCAATCGGACCGCAGAAAGCGTTGTACCTTCCCGGAGCTCTGCTCAAGGAAGATAATGAAATTATAATTTTTGAAACAGAAAATTGCAAAACAGACAGTATAAAAATTCAGGCTGAGCCTATGCTTGGCTAATAGAAGAAAAACAGCTTCTTTTGAGGCTGTTTTACTTTTTATATTGAACTTTTATTACAAATATGTCATAATTATTTCATCCTATAATGAAAGGTTGATTTTATGGATAAATTCAGATGGTGCTTTATTGGTGCAGGCAGTCTTGCAAACACTGTTGCATCGCAGCTTAATAAAAGCGGCAGACACGAAATCGTTTCTGTTTATACAAGAAATTATGAAAAAGGAAAAGCATTCACTGAAAAATACGGAGGAATTGCTTATGATACATCTGAAAAGGCTATAACTGCCGAAGGTGTAGAGGGAGTATATATCGTTACACCTCATAATGCTCATTTTCGTTATGCTAAGCAGTCTCTTGAACTCGGCAAGCCTGTTTTCTGCGAAAAGGCATTTACCGTAACAGCCGAGGAAACAAGGCAGCTTATTGATCTCGCCTGTGAAAAAAGTCTTTATCTGTGTGAGGCTATGTGGACATGGTTCTCTCCTTCGGCTAATATGACTAAAAAGTGGCTCGATGAAGGTAAAATCGGTAAAGTCAAAAGTGCTTCCTTCAGCTACCATAGCAGAACTGTCGGTTATAAAGGAAGACATACTGATCCCAAAAGAGCAGCCGGAGCACTTCTCGACATAACAATCTATCCCATAACATATGCTTACAGATTATGGGGTAAGCCCGAAAAAATTGCAGTTAAAGCAAAACTTAAAAACGGAATTGATCTGGGTGAGAATATTTATTTTTATTATCCTGACGGTTTTGTGGTAAATATAAATGCCTCTATCAGTGATTTTTTTGGTCTGGAAAAAATGGTTGTTCAGGGCGAAAAAGGAAAAATTACGGCACCGTTCTATCACGCTATGAATGGAATTACCTGTAAAAAAGGTATTTTTAGTAAGGAAAGCTTCAGGGGCAACGGACCCAAGATAAATTCTTATCTTGACGAATTTGATGCGGTGGCAAAGGACATCCGTTCCGGTAAAGCCGAAAGCAGTATGGTACCTCTTAAGGCTACATTGGAGGTTATGGAAATACTCGATGAAATCAGAGACATGATAGGACTATCTTATGATTTTCTCGAATAAAATTTACTTCATTATCTATTGAAAAGAAATTCTTTTATGATATAATAAAAAAAGAAACTGAAAGGAAGAAAACATTATGAAAATTACATTTATGGGTGCTGGCAGCACCATTTTCGCACGAAATGTTATCGGAGACTGTATGTGCAGTGAAGCACTTCGTGACAGCGTTTTTGCTCTTTACGACATTGACGGTGAGAGACTCGAGGAAAGTCGTGTTATTCTTGAGGCAATGAGAAAAGCTAAGGGTGGTTACGGAAAAATCGAATGCTATGTCGGAGTAGAAAACAGAAAGGATGCTCTTCGCGGAGCAAATTTCGTTGTCAACGCTATTCAGGTAGGTCTCTATGACCCCTGTACCATCATTGACTTCGAGGTTCCTAAAAAGTACGGACTTCGTCAGACTATTGCAGATACTCTCGGTATCGGCGGAATTATGCGTACTCTTCGTACGATTCCTGTGCTCAAGGATTTTGCTGATGATATGGCAGAGGTATGCCCTGACGCACTTTTCCTTAATTATGTAAATCCTATGGCCATGCTGACAGGCTATATGCTCCGCTATACTCCTATCAAGACTGTTGGTCTCTGTCACAGCGTACAGGGATGCTCCAGAGGTCTTCTTCAGAAGCTTGGTATGGAAGATAAATTAGAGGGCAGAAAAGAGCTTATTGCAGGTATCAACCATATGGCCTGGCTTCTTGAACTGAAGGATAAAAACGGTGTTGACCTTTATCCTGAAATCAAATCAAGAGTTGATGCCTATATGGCACAGCCCGATGCAGATGATAAGGTCAGAATGGACTATATCAAAAACTTTGGCTATTACTGCACAGAATCGAGTGAGCATAATGCCGAATACAATATGTTCTACATAAAGTCAAAGTATCCTGAGCTTATTGAAAGATACAATATTCCTCTTGATGAATATCCCAGACGTTGTGTAAATCAGATTGAAAAATGGAAAAAGGATTATGCTGAAATGCTCGAAAAGGGTGTCAGAGAGCACGAACGCTCAGAGGAATATGCTTCAAGAATTATGGAAGCAATGGTAACGGGTGTTCCTTATGAAATCGGCGGTAATGTTCTTAACACAGGTCATCTTATTACCAATCTTCCTGAAAATGCCTGTGTAGAAGTTCCTTGCCTTGTGAACGGCTACGGCGTTCAGCCTTGTCATGTAGGTGCTCTCCCTGTTCAGTGTGCTGCTATGAACATGACAAATATTAACGTTCAGCTTCTTACTATTGAAGCGGCTGTTACGGGCAAAAAAGAACATATTTATCAGGCGGCTATGCTTGATCCTCATACCGGAAGTGAGCTGGATATTGATACCATCAAAAAGATGGTAGATGAGCTTCTCGAAGCACACAAGGGTTGGGTTCCCGAGTTTAAATAATTCTTTTATTCCGTGAAAGGATGAGATAAAATGAAAACGATTTCAGTTATAGGTCTCGGTAACAGAGGTACGGAATATATGGGATTTATAAAGGCCTTTCATTCAAAGAAGGCGAAGATAGTTGCTTTGTGTGATATAAGTCAGCAGGCTCTTGACGATATATCTCCTCAGTATAAAATCCCAAAGGAAATGCAGTTTAATTCTGCGGAAGCATTCTTCGCTGAGGGTGTAATTTCCGATGCACTTATCATTTCAACTCAGGATGCAAGTCATTTCGAAATAACCAAGGCTGCCATAGAGACAGGCTATAAATATATTCTTTTGGAAAAGCCTGTAAGCGGCGTGAAAGAGGAATATCATCTTCTGCGTGATATGGCTGAGGCAAACGGAGTTATTCTTATTATCTGTCATGTGCTTCGCTACTCCAACTATTACAGCAAGATAAAAGAGATTATTGAAAGCGGTAAAATCGGCGATATTGTCTCCATTAACCATACGGAAAATGTAGGATATTTCCATTTTGCTCACAGCTTTGTTAGAGGTAACTGGAGAGATGAATTTACTTCCACACCCTCTATTCTTGCAAAATGCTGTCACGACATCGACCTTATTGCCTGGTTTATTGATTCACCCTGTGTATCAGTCAGCTCCGTAGGTGATGTAAAGTATTTCCGCAAGGAAAATGCACCTGAGGGTGCTACGGAAAGATGTCTTGGAGGTTGTAAGGCAAAAAAGCATTGTCCATACGATGCTGAAGCTTTTTACATCACCGACCCATTCTATAAGGCAAAGTTTATAAAATATATGAAGCGTACTCTTACAGGTAAAGCACAGAACACAAAACAGGATGTTGTTGATGCTCTTAAATACGGCGATTACGGAAAGTGCGTTTTCCTCAATGATAACAATGTCTGTGATCATCAGCTTGTTACGATGCAGTTTGAAAACGGCGCCAAGGCAGTTCTTAATCTTAACGGCTTTTCACAGAAAATGTTCCGTGAATGTCACATTGTCGGCACTAAGGGCGAGCTTATCGGCTACGGTACGAAGCTGAAAATGAATATCTTTGGCGGAAGATCGGGAACAGTATGGACGGGCAGTCCCGCTGTCAGCGGTCATGTGGAAGGGGATATAAGGCTTATTTCGGGCTTTATAAAAATTCTCTGCGGTGAAAGAAATGACCTTAAGAATGTCACTACCATTGACGCGACTGTAATCAGTCACGATATTGCAGTAGCGGCAGAAATTTCCCGTAAAAAGGGCGGAGAAAAGGTATTACTTGAATCTATATAAAATAATGTAAAAGGGACTGTAAAAAGCAATTTTTACAGTCCTTTTCATGTGTTCGGTTTTTTGTAGTATAGTTAAGGTGACGGTAGTCGAACCCAATAAGGTTTAATGGTACATATTTTCACCGCAACTTCGTTAAAAAGCCTTGAAAGGCGCCGGCCTTTCTGCGTTTTTTTCCTTGTTGCAACCAAAATCTCTTACCATTAAACTTCGAAGAACCTTAAATGCCCGAGTTATAGTGCATTTAAGAATTTCTTCGACGAAACAATACCCGCGTCTTGCGAGGAGAAAAATTATTAAAGGTGCTGTAAATCTGGCATTTAAGGCTTATTCGGTTCGATTACCGTCACCTTAAGCAATGTTTTTTATATGAAAACATTCCATCCGACAATATCTATGCCGTTATCCTTCGCTCTTTCAAGTAAGTCACCGCTTTTAAGAAGCTTGTATTCAAACACTCTCTTCTGCCATTCTTTGCCGAGTTTTTCATTAGGGAGAGCAGGGTGCAGAAAGATTTCCGTCACACCGTCAATGCAATTATCAACAGCATCAAGATAGTATCTTCTCAAAGTCTCATAATCCTTTATTCTGTCCATGGACCATGGATTTGATACAAGATCGTCAAGAAGCTTTACTCCTCTTTTTTCGGCGGACGAAACCATCATCTGCTGAATCTTTGTAACAGGTGAGGGGACTTTTATACCAAGCTGTCTTTCGATAAAACCAACAGTTTTTGGGAAACGGAAGGGAAGCTTGTGCTCTTTACAGAAATCGAAAGCATCAAGGTAAAATCTTCTGCCGTTAATTCCGTAAACTGTTCCGCAATGGCTGTCTGCGTGGTCAACCTTTGCACCTTTGTCTACAATGTATCGGTACTGTGCCTCAAGCTCTTTTCTTACATCTTCACGCTTTGCCTTGAGGGTGAGATTTTTACTCTCGTGCCACAGTCCGTTTTTGCCGAGAGAGGGTGCACCTGTAAGAGATGGGTAAAGCTTCTTTTCGTCATCGGAGTTAAGAGTGATATGCACACCGACGGGGAAAGAAACATCCTTTGCAAAGTCGGTTGCGTCCTCTGCTTCAGGTGCTGCGGACATCAGCGAGGTTGAGGTTATGAGCCTTTTTTCAAGCAGTTCCTTTATAGCATCGTTCTGCTCTTTGTTCAATCCGAAATCATCGGCATTTATAATCAGATATTTAGCCATTTTCTTTTTCATCCTTGGGGAATTTAAGGAAGAATGTGATAACTGAAGCCACAATCATAGCTGCTGCGGGGAAAAGACAGAGAAGCACTCTTGCCGCCATGGCAGGATTTTCACCGGGTTCGTCACCGCTGATAAAGCCGAAATATTCGGATGCTACAAAGAAAGCCAGGGAGGTGTAAAGACCGTTGAGTCTGTTCATAACACCCATAAGGCTGTTGATGATACCTTCCCTTTTAATGCCGTACTTACGGTAATCATCGTCAACTATCTTAGCACCGATGCAGTCCATTGTTGTAAGACAGGCTGCAACACCGATTCCGACCACAGCTGCGATAGCAATTGTAGGAACAAGACTGTTGACAAAGAAAAGGGGAATAAATGCAACTGCCATAATTATGAAGCCTGTTCTCCATATTTTCATTATATCAACTTTCTGTATAATCCTTGACCACACAAGAATACCTATAACTGCAACTCCTAAAACTATACCGAGCATAACAGTTGTCATACTTCCTCCGAGCCCCAAAGTGTATTTTACAAAGAAAGGTATAGCTTGAGAAATGAGTGAGAAGGCGGCTGAATAGAATGCACCTGCAAGACCGTAAATCCAGAAACGTGGATTGGTAAAGAGTGCCTTGATGCTACTGAAAAGCTGAGGCTTTTCAAGCTCTTCGTAGTTTGTATCCTCACGGCAGCCCCAGAAACAGAACATCATTACCGCCAGAGCAGCTACACCGTAGATAACTGATGTGAGTCTGTAGCCGATGGCTTCGGTAATCATCGGAGTGAGTGCGATGCTGATAGCCATAGCGAAAAGCTGACATATCTGACGGATACCGTTTGTTTTTGCACGGTCTGTATCCTTTTTGAAAAGCTCAATAAAGAGTGAGCCGTAGTTGGAGTTTACGAGAGAGTCCAGAGTACCCGTAAGTATGTACATCAGAAGCATATAGATAAAGAGCATCCCTTTTTCGCTTTCGATGAAGGCGGGCACATTATAAAACAGGATGAAGAACAGTACGAGCAGGGGAGTACCGATCAAAAGCCAGGGTCTTCTTCTGCCCCATTTAGTGCGGGTGCGATCCGAAAGGAAGCCGTAAACGGGGTTGTCTATGGCATCTACGAAGGTGTAGATAAACAGGACAAGCGAATACTTTTTCATATCAAGACCGAGCATATCCACATAAAAGATAGCTGCAAAGGACTTGAACATATTGATGGGGATAGATGTGCCGAACATGGCAAAGCCATATCGGCCGGGTGATGTTTTCTTCGTAAGTGCATTTTTTGGTGCCATTTTGATTCTCCTTTATTTAAAATATATCGGATTTGAGATTGCACAAATCTTTTTAAATCTGCCAAATTCCTTATGGATTTTGATGTAAGCAAATTTAATTTTACCTGTTTTAATTCTTGCTATTCCGCCGTTGAATGTCAGTTCTTTTTCATACTTGTCCGTAACGAGAGTGACCTTGTCAGCAGTTGTGAAAATTACAAGGGGAACATCTTCCCGGTATTCTGCCGTCTGCCCCATAACACAACTTCCGTACTTTAGTTTTATTATAGGTGCATCCTTGCTTTCAGCCACATAGCAATTACCGTTTTTTATTGCATTAAGTATATCTGCAGAGCTTCTTGATTGAGTACTGACGGCTGTGACAGGAGAGCCGAGTTTTGCAAATTGCCCGGGCTTATGGAAGTCGCTTCCGCCTACAATAGGGATCTGTCTGCCTTTCTTTAAAAGCTCTGTCCACCAATTGACTGCCTTTACATTAGAAGCTCTCATAGGTCCGTTCCATACTTCCATTATGTCAAAGGCTTCTTCGTCCTCCCATTTGTAAGGACAGATGGGGCAAAGGGGATGGTTGACAGAAATCATTGCGCCGAGACTCTTTGCGTGGCTTATGATAGACTGCATTTCTTCTTTGGTGTTTGCAATAAAGCTGTTTTCGAAAGGTGCAGGCACACCAAAAAAGTTCATATGTCCTTCATAATGGGTCCATTCAACAGCGGGAATAAAGGTCAGTCCGTCGATATGAGGCAGAGCGAGGTTTTCGGAAAAGTTATTGTGATTTGCTATGCCTATGAAGTCAAGATTTTTTTCTTTTGCAAGCTTACCTAATTCATAGGCGCTGAAAATACCGTCGGATGCTGTTGAGTGCATATGTAAGTCACCGAAAAGAAGATCTACCTCCTCGTACTCAAACTCAATGTCATATGTAACCTCAACACCTTCGGTCATCACATGGTAAGCACCTACTATAATCTGCCATTCACCACTCCGGATTTTTTGACAGAGATAACCTGCTGAGGAGTCATATTCGCCTACATAAATAGTCTTATGTGCACTTCCCGACCAACCGAGGAAGTTTCCCTGGTCATCCATGAGACCGATATCTATTGTGTTGGACGGCTTGATGTCACCCATAGCGCCTTTTGTAGGCTTATAATAATCATAGGTTACGGAAATTTTAACCACGTTTTCGGGTACATCGAAAGGTACAGTGTAATACTGTCCTTCCTTTTCTTTGGAAATAAAATGTCTGATAACCGTAAAATCACCACCTTGCTTCTATGTTCTAATTTTATCATTATTATGATATGTTTACAATATGGCATTATAGCTAAATATAATATCACTTTTTAGTTAAAGAAGCGGACTTGTATTGCAATAATTTTTTTGAAATGATATAATTGTCAAAATTCCGATTAATAATTAATTGACTGTGGGTGATTATTGTGAACAAACCAAACGTAATTATAATAATGACTGATGATCAGGGTTACGGTGATCTTAGCTGTATGGGTGCTGAGGATTTCAGAACACCTAATATTGATTCTCTTGCAGAAAACGGAATACGTTTTTCTTCTATGTATTCGGGTTCACCCGTTTGCTCACCCTCAAGAGCTTGTCTCCTTACGGGCAGATATCCCGGAAATGCAGGCGTCAGGGCGATTCTCGCAGGTCACCGAAGAGCTTCGGGGCTTACCGCAGAGGTTCCGACTATTGCAACTGCTCTTAAAAAGCTTGGGTACAAGACAGGTATTTCGGGTAAATGGCATCTCGGACTTAAAGAGGAATGCAGACCTAACGCTAACGGTTTTGATGAGTTTTCGGGCTTTCTTGCGGGATGTGTGGATTATTACTCTCATATTTTCTATTGGGGTATGGCTGACGGAAATACAAATCCCACTCACGACCTTTGGGAAAACGAAGAGGAAGTATACGATAACGGCAACTACATGACTGAGCGTATTACCGATAAAAGCATTGATTTTATCCGTCGGCACAAGGATGAGCCCTTTATGCTTTATGTGGGATACAATGCACCGCATTATCCTATGCACGCTCCGGAAAAATATATGAAACGCTTTTCACATCTTCCTTGGGACAGACAGGTTATGGCGGCAATGATAAGTGCTGTTGACGACGGTGTTGGCGAAATAAGAAACGAACTTATAAGGCTTGGAATTGCAGATAACACCATAATATATTTCCAGAGTGATAACGGTCCGTCGAGAGAGTCACGAAACTGGCTTGACGGCAGATCAGATTTATATTACGGCGGAACATCAGGCATTTTCAAGGGACATAAATTCAGCCTTTTTGAAGGCGGTATAAGAATACCGGCAGTCCTTTACTGGCCTGAAAAGCTCAAAGGTAAAGTTGTCGATACACCTCATATTGCTGCTGATGTCTTTCCCACAATTGTTGAAGCCTGTGGAGGAGATGTGAGCGAATATGAGCTTGACGGAATCAGTCTGATGCCTCTTATTAACGGTTCAGATGAAGCAGAGCATGAATACCTGTTCTGGGAAATGGAAGGACAGACGGCAGTGCGCAAGGGCAGATACAAGCTTGTAATCAACGGCCGACTTGAAGAATTTTCCGAGGTGCAGGATGAATATTTTCTTTCCGATCTTGAGACGGATCCGGGTGAAAGAATTAATCTCGCCGCTGAGCTGCCCGGTTTATGTGAAGAACTGAAAGATGCTGCTCTTTCCTGGCGTGATGGAATTGAAAAAACGTGGGAAAAGAAGTTTCTCAAAAATTATACAAATCTCACCTGATAAAAAAGAGGAATTAATATGAAAAAAGTATTTGTTGTTTCAAAAACACATCTCGACTTAGGTTTTACAGATTATGCTGAAAACATAAGGCGTAAATACATTGACACATTTATCCCCGAAGCCATTGACCTTGCCGAAAAGGTGAATACTGACGGAAAAAAGTATTTTGTGTGGACAACGGGCTCCTGGATTATTAAGGAAGCACTTAAGGATGAAAATCAAAAGGCGAAGCTGACAAAAGCACTTAAAGAGGGGAATATTGTTCCTCACGCAATGCCGTTTACAACACATACTGAGCTTCTTGATGTTGACTCCCTTGATTTTGGCCTTTCCATAGTTGATGCTCTTGATAAGATAAGAGGAAGAAAGACTGTAGCGGCAAAAATGACGGATGTACCAGGTCACACAAAGGGTATAGTTCCTCTTCTTGCAAAGCACGGAATTAAGCTTTTACATATCGGTGTTAACGGAGCATCCGCTCTTGTCGATGTTCCTGATTGCTTTCTGTGGAAAAACGGAGACAGTGAGGTTGTGGTTATTTATTCAGGTGCCTACGGGGGAGCGTTTAAAAGTGATTTTGCAGAAGAAATACTTTATTTTGATCACACTCTTGATAATCACGGTGCGCCGTCTCCCGAAAAGGTTCTCGCTCATTTTGAAGAGATTCGTAAGGAATATCCGGGATACGAGGTTACAGCAGGCACGATGGATGATTTTGCAGATGTTATTTGGGAAGTGCGTGACAGACTTCCTGTATTTGAAGGTGAAATGGGTGATACGTGGATTCACGGCGCTGCAACCGACCCTTATAAATCCGCCTCTCTTCGCACTCTTATCAATCTGAAAAATAAATGGCTCATGGATGGCAGTATCAGCAGAGAAAGCGAAGAATACCGTAATTTTACCGATGCTCTGCTCTGCATTGCAGAACATACCTGCGGAATGGATTCGAAAACTTATTTTTCGGATTACGGGCATTATCTCAAGAGGGATTTTATCAATGCAAGAAAGAAAGACAAGGTCATATTCCGACATCTTTTTTCTGATTTACCGCAAAGTATACTTCCGCTTATCAGCCTTTATGACGGCAGAAGAAAAAGAGGTTATTACAGCGTAATAGAAAAAAGCTGGAAGGAACAGAGAGCTTATGTAAGTAAAGCTTTATCTGCTCTTAGTTCGGAACACAAAGCTGAAGCAGAAAA
The DNA here is from genome assembly GCA_045613805.1 of Acutalibacteraceae bacterium. GTDB lineage: Bacteria > Bacillota > Clostridia > Oscillospirales > Acutalibacteraceae > UBA6857. The sequence continues at coordinate 1,644 of JAZLBS010000037.1, read as the reverse complement.
AGAAATTGCTACTCTTCTTCCTGAAAATCCCGTTATCTTTGAAGCGAACGGTAAAAGCAGTATTGAAGCAGACGGATGGGCGCTTAAAATCAATGAAAATGGTGGTATCGGTTTTCTGAGTTATAAAGGAAAAGAAATTATAAGAGAAAACAGTAAGTCTCTTATAACCTACCGTTCTTTTTGCAACAGGGATTATGATTACTGGCTTACACATTATTCCCGTGACCTTAAAGAAACTGCCGTCTGGGCGTTGGGTGATTTCGCAAGACCTAATCTTAAAAATCTTGAAGGAAAATATCCTGAAGGCAGATTTGATTACAGAATTGAAAAAATCTGCGCCGACGACAGATGTATAACCGTTAATCTTGTTTGTGACACAAAGCTTTGCACAGAGCTCGGTGCACCGAGACTTATCCAGGTCAGATATACTCTGGCGGATGACGGAGCAGACATAGATGTAAGTTGGTTCGGTAAGGATGCTAACCGTCTGACTGAGGCCGTTTTCCTTAATCTCTTTCCGAACAGTGATACAGTGGTTCTTAATAAACTCGGATGCACTGTAAAGCCTGATGAAGTTGCTCTTAACGGTGGACGTAATCTTCATGCTGTACAGAGCATAGCTTTTAGCGGATTTGAAATTGAAAACATACATTCTCCGCTTGTGTCTTTCGGTGGAGGAAAAATTCTTGAATTCGATAACAAGCTTGAGAGTGTAAGGAAAGACGGAGTCAGCTTTGTCCTTTGCAATAATGTCTGGGGAACAAATTTTCCATTATGGTACGAGGATAACGCAAGGTTCCATTTCAGAATTAAAGTTAAATAAAAACAGCTCTGCCGTAACAGTTGTGATTACGGCAGAGCTTTTATAATTCCGGATTCTGTTTTTGTTAAAGCGTGCTGCATTTTATTTATTTGTTGAAATATATTTAACTCTATGCTATAATCATTTTACAAATACATTCTGATATGTACTACGGCACTACAGAATGTAAAAAAAGGAGAATTATTATGAAAACAAAAACGGAAAAAAAGAGCTCAGGTCTTACACTGAAACATAAAATCGGCTACGGTCTTGGTGATGCAGGTGGCTGTATGACCTTTGCTATCATGGGAAGTACTTTTGCTATGTACTGTACTGATGCACTTAAGGTAAACACAGATTTACTTGCAATTCTGCTTGTTATATGGAATGTGTGGGATTTTATCAATGATCCGCTTATGGGTGCTTTTATGGATAAGACTTTTGCAAAGAAACACAATCCGAAGGGAAAATTCCGTCCCTGGCTTCTCAGAAGTGCACCTCTTATCTGTGTCAGCTTCATAGCACTCTGGTCAGTGCCGTCTCTTTTTGAAGGTCTTTCTCTTGTTTGTGTTCTTTTCGGCCTTAAGATACTTTATGAAGGTACATACACTATGTTCAATATTCCGATGGGTTCGCTTCTTTCTGCTATGGCTGACAACGATAAAGACAGAGCTACTCTCTCGTCAGCGAGAGGCTTCGGTTCGGCTGTCGGTAACGCAATACCTGTTGTACTTATGCCTATGCTTATCGACAAATACGGTCAGACCAATTCTACCGGTTACGCCGTCGGAGCAGCTATCTGTGCAGTAATAGGCTTTGTAATGTGTCTCGGACACTATGCA